>JBEULG010000019.1:0-65067 GCA_041287425.1 Anaerolineales bacterium
CGAAGCGACGGCGGCCGCGCCGGTCGAAGCCCAGCCTGCCCCTGAACCGGGCGCGCCGGCCGAGGCGCCTCTGCCCGATTGGCTGGCCGACGCCGCCGCGCCGGTCGCTGCCGATGCCGGCCCGGTAGCCCCAGACGAATGGGTTCCGGCTGCGCCGCCGGTTACGGAGGCGGTCCAGCCGCCGCCGGTCGCCGCGGCCGTGCAGCCGCCGCCTTTGCCGGCCTCGACCCCCGTTCCGACCCAGTCGCGCGTGACGGGGATGCTGGCGCGCGTCCCGCCCCAGGATAAGGATGCCGAAACTCTGGCGGCGGCCCAGCGGGCGCTCGAACGCGGCCTCCTCGACGAGTCAATGCAGGAGTATTCCAAACTCATTAAGAAGGCGCGCCTCTTGGATGAAGTCATCCACGATTTGCGCGAGGCCATCTACCGCTTCCCGGTGGACATCATCGTCTGGCAGACGCTGGGCGATGCGTATATGCGCGCCAACCGCTTGCAGGAGGCGCTGGACGCCTATACCAAAGCGGAGGAACTGCTGCGTTAGCCGGAACGTTCCAGGCCGGACGTGGTAAAATCAGGCCGCGGGAGAGAGCGTCCCGCGGCTATTCTTTTCACTGGAGATTTGCATCATGGAACGTTCCCTTGTGCTCGTCAAACCCGATGGCGTTCAGCGCGGCCTGATCGGCGAGGTCATCAGCCGTCTCGAACGGCGCGGTTTGCGTCTGGTGGCTGCCAAATTCATCGCCGTTTCGCGTTCACTGGCAGAGACTCATTATGCCATCCATAAAGGCAAGCCTTTTTATGATGGCCTGATTGCCTATATCACCTCTGCGCCGGTCATGGCTATGGTGTGGGAGGGCCCGAACGCAGTCGCCGCCATTCGCCAGACGATGGGTGCCACCCGCCCGACCGAGGCTGCGCCCGGGTCGATTCGTCATGACTTTGCCCTCGAAGTCGGCCGCAACCTGACCCATGCTTCCGACACGCCCGAAAACGGCGAGAAAGAGGTCGCCTTGTGGTTTCAGCCTGAAGAATTGGTCGCCTGGCGGCGGGATACCGACCGCTGGATTTTCGAACAGGCGTAGAAACCGGGCGAGGTCACAGACCTCGCCCGGCTCTTTGTCTGGGCAGGATATTTTATTGCAGCCTGAGAAGAATTTTCCCCTCTTTCCAGAGTTCTTCCAGCCGGTAGTAAGCGCGCATGTGTGGGTCGAACAGGTGCACGACGATGTCGCCATAATCGAGGACGATCCAACCGGCCTCGGCCGCGCCCTCGCGGCGGCCCTTTTTGCGGTGCTGTTGCATCTTCTCAAGAACACCGTCGGCCAGCGCGTCCAGCATGCGGTTGCTGGTGCCGGTGCACAGGATGAAATAGTCGGTGAAGGTCGTGACTTCCTGGACGTCGAGCAAGAGGATGTCCTCCCCCTTTTTATCTTCCAAAGCGGCGATGATGGTGCGGGTCAGGTCGAGTGTGTTCAGGATTCACCTCAAGGGATGGGAGTGGGAGGGATGGCTTGTAGCGGCAGAGAATACAGCCGGGTATAGACGGAGCCGCCGGGCTGAAGGTCGCTCTTGAAAATGTGAAGCGCCTCCACGAGAAAATTGCCCAGCGGGGCGACGGCGGCGGTCTGCAGACTCTGGCGGATGCGTTCCAGGTCGGCCGCCGAGGCCGTCTGCGCCACGCGGCCGAGGGTGAGGTGGGGGCTGAAGGCGCGCCCCTCGGGCGGGTAGCCCAGCCGGGCGCAGACGGCCTCCACGCTGTGCTGCAGGCGGGCCAAGTCGGCCGGGGCCTCGAATCCAACCCAGATGACGCGCGGCCGGCGCGGGTTCGGGAAGACGCCCAGCCCGCCGACGGCGGCCCGGAATGCGGCATGAGTCTTCGCTTCGAGGCGCAAGACGTCGGCCAGCCGTTCCAGGTTGCCGGGCGAGACGTCTCCCAGAAATTTGAGCGTCAGGTGAATGTTTTGGGGCGCCACCCAGCGAATCAGCGGGCGCGGCAAGGCGGCCTGCAAATCGGCAGTCGCCCTGGTTATGGCTTGTTGAATTTCCGCCGGGAGTTCGATTGCTATGAAAGAACGCAGCATCATTACGGTCAGGCGTTTGCGACCCCCAGGACTTTTTCCACCGCTTCTTTGAGGTCCAGGTAGCCGACGGGTTTGGTCAAATAGACGGCCGCTCCGGCTTCCAGGCCGGTCTTGATGTCGGCAGGCATGCTCTTGGCAGAGACCACGATGACCGGTATTTTGGCCAGCCGCGGGTCGTTGCGCATGAAGCGCAGCACTTCCAGGCCGGAAATATCGGGCATCATAATGTCCAGCACCACCGCGTCCGGAATTTCGCTGGAAATCAATTGCATCCCCGGCGCGCTGCTGGTGGCTTTCAGGACGCGAAAGCCGCTGACGCGCATCATTTCGGCGAACATTTCTGCCGCCTCTTGTTCGTCCTCGATGACGATGATGGTTTTCTCTGCCGCTGACATACCGATCCAGTTTCTGTGAGATAGCGCAAAAATAGCACAAGATGAGAGAAATGACAAGGGGGTTGCTGCGTTTACGGCAAGCGTCCCAGGTCGGACGGGCTGTCCACGTCCACCAGCAGGCTCTCGTCATGCCAGGGCAGGTAGGCGAGGGGGAAGCGGGAGAAGAGGGCGCGCCCGCCGACGTCGCCGCGCAGTTCCTGCAGGGCGGGGAAGGTCAGGCGGTCGAACAAGACCGGATTGGCGCGCTGACCGCCCACCTGAGGCGCCAGAATGGGGGGCAGGCCGCGGCGATGCGCCTCCACCAGCGCCCGCAGCAGGGTCGGCGGGACCTGCGGCTGGTCGGCCAGCAGGAAGATGGCCGCCCCCGCCGTCTCAGGCAGGGCGGCCAGGCCGGCCCGCAGCGACGAACTCTGGCCGCTTTGCCAGGCGGCGTTGCGGACGATTTTGACCGGCAAATCCTGGACGGCCGCTTCGATCCGCTCTGCCTCCGCGCCGCTGACCACGACTACCGGCGCCAGGCCGGCTGCCAGGGCGTTCTCGGCCGCCTGGCGCACGAAAGGCTTGCCGCGCCAGAGGAGCAACTGTTTGGGCTGACCAAAGCGGCTCGATCCACCGGCGGCCAAGACGATGCCTGCCGCCTGTTCGTACACGGAAAAGACTTCTTCGGTTTGCAAAGCGGCGACGACAACCGCCTGGTAAGTTCCCAGCAAGGCGGAGGCGATTTTGCCGCCGACGGCTTGCAGGGCGGGGGTATCGGCCTGGTTGAGCAGCGCCACCCGCCGCGCCCCGGCCGGGATGCCTTTCAGACCGCCTTCTGGGTGGAGCAGGACGCGGGTGACAGCCTCGGCAGTGATTGCTTCTTCCGGCTTCAGGCGGCTCAGGCGGGCGAAGTGTTCCGGGCGATGGACGGTCGCCTCCGTCGGCGGCTGACCCAGGCCGAGTAATCCGGCCAGCACGACCACGCTCTCGGCGCAGGCCGGGATGAGCGGCTCGTAGTCTGCCGGGGCTTTGAGCGCTCGGCGGCGCGCCCCGTCGGCTTCGATCAGGAGCGGGATGGCCCGCCTCCGGCACATTTCGTGTAGCCACATTAAATCATCGGCAGCCAGGCCGGTCAGGCGGTCATCAACCGGCGGGCCGCTGACCAGCGTCACGCCGGGGGGAAGGGTGTCTTCCAGGCTGTCCAGGTCGGCGCGACTTGCAACGGTCAAATGGCGGTCCGCGCCGGCGGTTTGCCACACCCCGAGGTGGGTTGTGGTCGTTACGAGCACGGCAGGGAACAGACTGCCGCTCAGTTGACGGGCGAGTTGAAAGAGGGCGCTCGTCTTCCCGCCGGCGCCGCTCAGGGCCAGGGTGAGGGGACGTCTCTCCCAGGCGAGGGCAGACGGGAAGGAGGGAGGCGGAAGGAGGCGCAAAGCCTGAGCCAGATTCATGTTGATCGAGCCGGAGTGATTATAGCGGCTTTTGTTGCCGGGCGAGGATGATTTAACGTCAATGCCGCAAATGCTGCAAGTATGCTAAAATCGGGCGCGTGAGCCCCCTTTGTGAGGAGTTAGACGATGAAGACAATCATCCCGGCCGTCAAAGGCACGCGCGAGTTTTATCCTGAGCAGATGGCGCTGCGCAACTATCTGGCGCAGAAGGCCCGCCAGGCGGCGGAGGCGTTTGGGTATCAGGAATGGGACGGCCCTTTCCTGGAAAAAATCGATTTGTATGCGGCCAAATCGGGCGAGGAACTGGTCAAGGAGCAGTCGTTCGTCTTTCAGGATCGCGGCGGCGAATTGGTGACGCTGCGCCCCGAACTGACGCCCAGCCTGGCGCGCATGATCGCCGCCCGCCAGAACGAACTCGTCTATCCGCTGCGCTGGTGGTCGTTTGGCCCCTTCTGGCGCTATGAGCGGCCGCAGAAGGGACGCTCGCGCGAGTTTTTCCAATGGAATGTGGACATGCTGGGCGTCGAGTCGCCGGAGGCAGATGCCGAACTGATTGCCGTGGCGGTGACCTTCCTCAAGTCGGTGGGACTCAAGCCGCAGGAGGCGCGTCTGTTCGTCAACAACCGCCGCCTGATGGACGCCCGTTTCGATGCCCTGGACATCCCGCCGGAGAATCGGCTGGCCGTTTCGAATCTGGTGGACCGGCGCAGCAAGATGAGGCCGGAGGCCTGGGAGGCCTACGCGGCCGAAGTGGGTCTGCGCCCGGCGCAGTTGGACGGGCTGAAGGCGCTGCTGGCCGATAAGGATTTGTGGCAGACCTGGGAAGAACTGGTGCGCCTGTTCGATGCCCTGGAAGCGCTGGGTGTGCGCGAGTATGTCGAATTCGACCCCAACATCGTGCGCGGCCTGCTCTATTACACCGGCACGGTCTTCGAGGCTTTCGATTTGAGCGGCGGCGTGCGGCGCGCCATCCTGGGCGGCGGCCGGTACGACAATCTGTTGGCCGAGGTGGGCGGCGAACCGCTGGCCGGGGTCGGCTTTGCGATGGGCGACGTGGTGATTGGCATCGTCCTGGAGGAGCGCGGCCTGCTGCCGCCTTTCCCGCCGACCCCCGCGCCGGTGCTGGTGACCGTCTTTGATGCCTCTCTGTGGCTGGATTCGCTGCGCCTGGCGGCCGAGTTGCGCCAAGCGGGGCTGAACGTGACCTGCTACCCGGAGCCGGCCAAACTGCCGCGCCAGTTCAAATTTGCCGACCGGATGGGCATGCGGGTCGTGGTCGTTTGCGGCCCGGACGAGGCCGCCGCCGCTCAGGTGACGCTCAAGAACCTGGGGGATGGCAGTCAGGTGCGGGTGCGCCGCGCCGAGGCGGCCGAATCCATTCGCCGGATGCTGGGCTGACTCAGGCCCACAATTTTCCCCGCACTTCGGGCCTGGTCAGAATCGCTTCCAGCACGCCGCCGCCGACCGCCAGGGCTTTGTCGGAGACGAGGAAACAGTAACGCCGCTCGCCGCGCGGGTCCACGTCGCCGATTTTGAGACCGCGCCGGACGCGCAGGCCGGGGCGAATCAGCCCGCGCAGCACGCCTTTGAAGGGGCTGAACACCGGCCGCGGCTCCGGGCTTCCCGATTCCTGTTCCTCTCGAACTTCCGCAATCAATTCCCCCTCTTCACACAGGTCGCCGATGTCCTTGTGGGCGATCAAGATGCCATCGGCGGGAGCGCGCAAGACGCGGCGCGGGTCGCCCTCCGGCAGGCCGCTGTCGGGGTTTGGGCCGCCCTGCCAATAGACGCGTCCCAGGGTGTGGCCGCGCTGCGTCTCGACCGCGGCCTGGCAGTTGACGCCCGCTTCGAAGCCCGGCCCCAGGCCGATGTACAGGGCCGGGACGTAGCCAATCGGCTCAGGCGGCGCCTTCGTCATGCGTCCGTCTACGATGACCAGCGGGTGCAGGGCTTTGGCTGCCGTGCAGTCGGGGTCAATGAGGACGGGCACCTGTTGCTTGCCCAGAATGGTCAGGATGCGCAGGGTGTCGGCCGGGTCGTCGACGCGGCGGGCCGTATGTCCCTCGACCGTGACTTCGCCGGCGTAGACGGCTTCGGCGAAACAGACCGCCCGCCGCACACACAACGGTTCGGGCAGTTCGGTGACGACCACCCGCAGGCCGGCGCGCAGCAAACGGACTGCCGCGCCGGTTGCCTGTTCTCCTCCGCCGCGGACGAGCAGGATGGCCGGCATCTAGATTTTCCCCAGGCCGCGCAGGACGCGCTCGGGCGTGAGCGGGAACTCGTCGAACCAGACGCCGGTCGCGTCGTGGACGGCGGCGGCAATCGCCGGCGCCAGCGGCAAGAAGGGCAGTTCGCCCAGCCCGCGCGCCCCGAAGGGGCCTTCCTCCTCGCTCACTTCCAGGATGACCCCCTCGACTTTGTCCGGCACGTCGAGGGCGGTCGGGATGAGGTAGGTGCTCAACTGATCGGCCCCGATGTGGCCGTTTTGGATTTTCAGGTCTTCCATCAGGGCGTAGCCTTGCGCCTGGACGACCCCGCCCTCGATTTGCCCCTCCACCAGCGCCGGGTTGATGGCGCGGCCGACGTCATTGGCCGAGACGACCCGCACCAGCCGCACCTCGCCGGTTTCGGTATCTACTTCGACCTCGACTGCCTGGGCGACGTAGGCGTAGGAAAAATTGGGGACGGACTTGCCCGTCTCGGGGTCGAAGGGCTGGGTCTTGGGAGCAAGGTAGGTGTATTCGGCGATGGCGGGGCGCTCTTCGTTTTTCCATTTTTCCAGGGCCGCGGCGACCGCCCCTTTGATGGCGTTGCCGGCCATGAAGGTCAGGCGCGAGGCCGAAGCCGAGCCGGGGTTGCCCATCGTCGCCGAATCGGAGGTGACCATGGTGACGCGCTCGAACGGGACGCCAGCCGCCTCGGCGGCGATTTGGGCCATCACGGTATGTGCCCCCTGACCGACCTCCGCCCCGGCGTGCCAGACGACGACCCGCTCGATTTTGGTGCCTCCGTGCACTTCGACGCGCGCCCACGAGTTTTCCTGGTAGCCGAAGGAGAAGCCGACGTTCTTGAAACCGCACGCAAAACCTCGACCGTGGAGGATGAACGGTGGACGGTCCACCGTCTTCGGTTTACGGTCTGATGACCAGCCGAATCGGTCGCGCGCCGCCTCGATGCATTCCACGATGCTGACCCGTCCTGGAGGCGGGGTGCCGACTCCGAGCGTATCGCCCGGCCGCAGGGCGTTGCGGTGGCGGAATTCGACCGGGTCCAGGCCGAGTTTTTCGGCCAGTTTGCTCATCTGCATCTCGGCCACCCATAGCGCCTGCGGCGCGCCGAAGCCGCGAAAGGCCGCGCTGGGGACGTTGTTGGTGTAGACGCCGTAGGTATCTACCTTGACGTTGGGGATGAAGTAGGGGCCTGTGCAGGTAATGGTGGAATTGCCGATTACCTTGTTGGTGGTGTACATGTACGCGCCGCCGTCGGCGATGATTTCTACTTCGGCGGCCACAAGTTTGCCTTCTTTGGTTGCGCCCCACTTGGTCTTGAAAATCATCGGGTGGCGTTTGCCGTGGCCGATGATCGATTCCTGGCGCGTCCAGATGATTTTGACGGGGCGCTTGAGTTTCATGGCTGCCAGGGCCAGGACGATTTGCACCGAAAGGTCTTCGCGGCCGCCGAAGGCGCCGCCGATGGCCGGGTAGATGACGCGCACCTGTTCTTCGGGCAGGCCCAGGGCGTGGGCGATTCCGGCCCGGTCGGCGTGGGTCCATTGACCGGCGCATTCGACTGTGACGCGGCCCTCCTCATCGAGGTAAGCGAGGCCGGCTTCGGGCTGGAGATAAGCGTGTTCCTGAGCGGGGGTCCGGTAGGTGCTTTCGACCACCACATCGGCCTGAGCCAGGGCTGCTTCGACATCGCCCTTGCGGACTTTGTAGCGCACGCAGACGTTGGAATCGCCGAGTTCGGGGTGGACGAGCGGGGCGCCGGGCTGCATGGCTGCGACCGGGTCGAAGACGGCCGGCAGGTCTTCGTACTCGACCCGAATCAGGTCGCGCCCCCGCGCGGCGATGGCCTCCGTCTCGGCGACGACTGCCGCCACCTGATCGCCCTCAAAGCGGACAACATCCCCGGCGACGCCGTTGGGCGCCGGGGCCGAACCCGGCCCGCACAGGACGGGCTGGTCCTTCTTTTGCAGGCCGTATTCGTTGACCGGCACATCCCTGGCCGTGTAGACGGCCACGACCCCCGGCAGGCTTTCGGCGGCGGAGGTGTCGATGTGTTTCACGCGGGCGTGCGGCCGACCGGCGAACAGGATTTTCATGTGCAGCATGCCGGGGCGGGAGAGATCGCCGGGGTATTTGGCCGCGCCGGTGACCTTGTCACGGGCATCGACGCGGGGAACGGCTTTTCCGATGACGCCTTTTTCTTCCATAGCCTTTTTCTCTCAAGTCTCAACGTTTGTATGGTTTCGCCTTGCGCCGCGGCGGCGGAGCGTCCACCGGCGTGTAGAGCGGCGGCGCGAAGGCACTGTAAATCAGGGAGTATATGAAAGAAAAAATGACCGACAACAACCCCAGGATGACGACAAAGAAGACCAGGATGGCGAGCAGGTTGTTGATGCCGTGAATGAAGCGGGCGATATCTTCGAGAACCGGCACGTTCCAGACCCAGCCGGGAAATGATATCCGCCCCAACAGTTGAGGCGGAATTGGCCAGCCGTTCTGGATGCCCGTTTCCACCAGCACGATGGTCAGCGCGTAGGAGAGAATGGGGACGAGAATCATCATCAGGCAGCCGATGCCGCGCCAGATGGGATGGACGTTGTCGGGCGGGCGGGGCGGAACCGGCCGCTGGTACTTGGCGTACTTCGCCATATCTGCCTCCTGTTCAGAGACTGGATGCGTCTTCGATGGCCTGGACGATTTTGTAATATCCCGTACAGCGGCACAGGTTGCCGGCGATGGCCTGGACAATCTCGGCCTGGGTGGGGCGAGGTTTTTCTTCCAGCAACTTAACGCCGGACATGATGAAGCCGGGCGTACAGTAGCCGCACTGGACGGCGCCATCGCGGATGAAGGTTTCCTGGAGGGGGTGCAGGCTTTCGCCCTGTGCCAACCCTTCGATGGTCACGATTTCGGCGCCGTGGGCGCGCGGGGCAGGCACCAGGCAGGCCATCACCGCCTTGCCGTCCAGGAAGACGGTGCAGGCGCCGCATTCACCCTCGGCGCAGCCCTCTTTGGTGCCGGTCAATCCGGCCTCCTCGCGCAGCAGGCGCAGGAGAGTCTTCTCGTGGCCGGAGGTGAATGTGTATGGCCGGCCGTTGATGGTCGTTTGGATGGGAGCGGCAGTGAGAGGCGGGCTTTCCTCGGCAGCGAAGGGGAGATGCCCTGCGTTGGGCGCTTGTCCCCACAGAAGCACGGGCTCGGCGGGGACGCCTTCCTGCTCGCGTTTTTCGCGCAGCAGGCGCAAGCCGCGCCGCACGAGGCTGGAGACCAGGTAGCGGCGGTAATCGGCCGAGCCGCGCAAATCGTCAATGGGGCGGGCGGCGTCGGCAGCCAGGCGGGCAGCCTGCTCGATGGTTTCATCCGTCAGCGTTTTGCCGGCCAGGAAAGCCTGGGCCGCCTCGGCGTGGATGATGGTCGGTGCGACGGCCCCCAGGGTGATGACCGCCGACTGGACGGTTTCGGCCTCCAGGTCCAGCAGGATGGCGGCGTTGACGACGGAGATGGCCTGGGCGCGGCGCAGTCCCATCTTGACAAAGAGTCCGCGTTGGGTTGTCTTCATGGCCGGGAAGGCAATTTCGGCCAGCAGTTCGTCCGGCTGCATGACCGTCTGGCGGACGCCGGTGTAGAATTCGGCCAGCGGGACGCGGCGGCTGCCTTTTGCGGAACGCAGTGTCACCCACGCGCCGAGAGCCATCAACGGCGGGATGGTGTCGTTGGCCGGGCTGGCGGTGATGAGGTTGCCGGCAATCGTGCCGCGGTTGCGGATTTGCGGCGAGCCGACCTGCCAGGCGGCCTGCACCAGGGGGAAGGCGTGCTGGCGCAGCAGGCTGGAGGCGACACAATGGTTGTGGGTTACCAGCGGGCCGAGGTGGATGATGTTTTGCTCATCGAGGCGGATTTCGTCCTGGCGGGGGATGCGGCTGATGTCGATGAGCGTTTCGATGCCGCGGCGAACGCCGCGCTCGAGTTCCAGAATCAGGTCGGTGCCGCCGGCGATGAGGCGGGCTGTTTGCCCGTGTTCGGCCAGCAGACGGATGGCCTGGTCGAGGGAGGTAACGTTAATGTAGTTCGTCCACATAGGGTTATTAAACCATAAAGACACGAAGGATGCAAATCGCTTCGTGTCTTTGGGCCGGCTGAGGGGGGAATTAACCGCCGGTGGCGGCAGCGCTGCCGGTGATGGCCTCGTAGCGGCGGTCGAAGGTTTCGTTGGCCTGCCGCGCCAGGGCGTCGACGGCTCGGATGGCGGCTTTCAGTCCCTCGCCGCCGATGCTGGCTTCGATGTTGTCGAGGCCGTTGCTGATTTGATCGGCCAGGACGAAGAAGGCGGCATCCAGGGTGTAGAGTTTTTCCAGTTCGGCCTCGTTGATTTTGACGGCGTCGAAGAAGCCGGAGTAGCCGTAGGAAGCGGTTTTGATGCGGTCGCTGAAGGTGCGCAGTTTAAGGGCGACCGAATCGATCTCCTCCATCAGATCCATCTGACCGGCGTCGACGAGGTCTTTTTGCAGGCGGCCGGCCCGGCTGGCGAGGTCGGCGTACTTCAGCGCCACCTGGTCGCGCAGGATTTGGTCGGCGGCGCGGCGGTTGCTGCGCTCGACGTAGCCGCTAAACCCTGGAATGTAGGAGAGCAGTTTCTTGAAGACATCCTGTCCTCCTTTGACGAATTCGAAAAGATCGCTCATGGTTCCTCCTGAAGGGGTGGGAGCAGGCCTTTGGGTGATTATACTGCATTGCCGGCGGAATGTTCCAAATTGGTTTACGACATTTTTCCGGGAAAGTTGTATAATGGGGCGAATTACGTTTTGAGTCAGAACTCATTTTGGAGGAGTTTCCTATGATTGTCACAACCAAACAACTGTTCGAGGCGGCCTACGGAAAGTACGCCATTGGGGCGTACAACATCAACAATCTGGAACAGACGATGGGGCTGTTCCGCGGCAACATGGACAGTCAGGCGCCGTTCATCATTCAGATTAGCAAGGGGGCGCGCTCCTATACTCATAAGGCCATGCTCGAGGCCCTCATCCGCGCTGCCGACCAGATTTTTCCGGAGGCCATTTTTGCCGTCCACCTGGACCACGGCGACGAACAAACCTGCTACGATTGCATCGAGAGCGGTTTCTATTCGTCGGTGATGATCGACGCCAGTCATGAGCCGTTCGAGAAGAACATCGAGATTACCCGGCGGGTGGTGGAGGCGGCCCACGCCCGCGGCATCGTCGTCGAGGCGGAGTTGGGGCAATTGGGCGGGGTGGAAGAACACGTCAGGGTGGACGAGGCCAATGCCAAACTCACCAACCCCGACCAGGCCAAGGAGTTCGTCGAGCGCACCGGCTGCGATTCGCTGGCCTGCGCCATCGGCACCAGTCATGGGGCTTTCAAGTTCACCGGCAGCCAGGGGCTGCATTTCGATGTGCTGGAGGAAATCCAGAAGCGCCTGCCCGGCTTCCCGTTGGTGATGCACGGTTCTTCGTCTGTGCCGCAGGAGGAGGTCGAACGCATCAATGCAGCCGGAGGCAATCTGAAGGGCGCCAAAGGCGTCAACGAGGATGAGTTCAAGCGCGCCGCCACGCTGGGCGTAACCAAGGTCAACATCGACACCGACGGCCGCCTGGTCTGGACGCGCGTCCACCGCGAGTTCTTCCGCGATCACCCGGAGAAATTCGACCTGCGCGATCCGGGCAAGATTTTCATGGCCGAATACGCCAAGTTCATCGCTCACAAGAATGAGAAACTGGGCAGCGCAGGCCGGCTCGAAGAGGTGCGCAAGTTGTTGAAGTAGGCAAAGTCGAGCGAGAATCGGTATGCCTGTTTCAGACCAAGGGGTTGCTGACGCTCGTTACACGCTCGTCCCGCGCGTTTTGATTTTCGTCCGGCGCGGGACGAGCGTGCTGCTTTTGAAGGGCGCGCCGGACAAACGCTTGTGGGCGGGGAGGTATAACGGCCTGGGCGGGCACGTCGAGGCTGGCGAGGACCTGTTATCAGCGGCGCGGCGCGAGTTGGCGGAAGAGGCCGGCCTGGAGGCCGACCTGCGCTTGTGCGGGACCGTGCTGGTGGATACCGGTCAGACGCCGGGAGTGGGGCTGTTCGTGTTTGCAGGAGAATGGCTGAGGGGAGAGCCGCGTCCCTCAGCCGAGGGGCGGCTGGAATGGGTGGAGGTCTCCGCCGTCCCCTCTCTGCCGTCCGTGGAGGATGTGCCCGCTCTGCTGGAGGCAGTCTGCCGCCAGCGACCAGGCGATCCGCCGTTCTCCGCCCGTTCGTTTTATGACGCCGATGGGCGGCTGCAGATCGTTTTCGCAATGCCCGGATAGCGACAGGGTCGAAGCGACTTAAAGCAAAAGGCTCATCTTACTGCTTGGGGCTGCCGGCGAATACGTTTTGGTTATACGGTCGCACTTGTCTTGAAATCGATCTCTTCTTCGGAGGCATCTTCTTTCCAGTAATTGAGCCACAATGTGAATGTGCTGCCTTGGCCGGGCTGACTTTCCACTTCCAAGCGGCCTTTGTGCTGGTCAATGACTTGCTTGGTGATGGCCAGTCCCAGGCCGATGCCTTCGAAGAGTTGATCGCCGCTGCGATCGAGGTGGTAGAAGCGGTTGAAGATTTTGGGAAGTTTGTCGGGGGGAATGCCGATGCCCTGATCCTGGATGGCAATCATGACCTGTTCGCCCTGCTCGGAAAGACGAATGTGCACGTCGCCGCCCTGCGGGCTGAACTTGATAGCGTTGTCTACCAGGGCGGCCAGCGCCCGTTCCAGGTGACCGGCGTCGCCGGCGACGGGCGGCAGGTCGGCAGCCGCCTCGACGAGCAGACGGACATGGTTCTGGGCGGCTTTTTGGCTGTAGGCGGCGGTCACTTTTTGGACGACGTCTTCGATGTCCACCGGCTTGAATTTGGCCATGATAAGGTCCATTTCCTGGACGAAGAGGATGTCGTTGACGAGAGCCATGATGGTGTGAACGTTGCGCGCTACGGTATCGAGGGCCTCAGGCAGCCGCTCGGCCGGAAGACCGCCTTTCTGAATCAGGTCGAGGTAGCCGCTGGCAACTGTCAGGGGGGTGCGCAGTTGATGGGCAATGTTGGTCAGAAATTCACGGCGGGCGAGGTCCAGTTCGGCCAGTTTTTGGTAGGCTTCGGCCAGTTCGCCGGCCCGCATGCGCAGATCGTCAATGGCCATCTTGTCATTCTCGCGCAGACGGCGGCTGATTTCGCGCACCATTGCCAGGGCAATCGAACTGCTGCGTTTCAGGACGCGGTCGAAGGCCTGGCGATTGATTTCCAGGACGATGAGGGGGGTGAGGCTTTTGACGGTTGCCGCGCGCGGCGCGTTGTGAATCAGCGCCATTTCGCCGAAGAAATCGCCGGCGCCGAGCGTCTTCAGCAAACGCGTCTCGTGGTTGTTGATGATTTTGGTGACCTCAACCTCGCCCTCCAAAATCAGGTAAAACGTGTCCTCGATGGCGTTTTCGCGGCATAGCACAGTGCCGGCCGGGTAGTTCTTGAGTTGGCTGTTGCTGATCAACTCGGCGACTTCACCGGGTGTGATGCCCGGAAAGGCGCGCGGGATAATTTTAGAGGGGGCGCGTTGGGTGGTCATGGCCTGTCTCCTTGCACTTTTTGGGGGCGAGTGCAAGCCGTTTGCCGCTCGATTAGAGTTTGTAGCCGATTTTACGCAGGAAACCTTTGCGCCAGGCGATGCCATCCTCGCCCTCGACGCCGCGCGGGGAAGCGCCGTCCACCACGCCCAGGATGCCGCGCCCCTGCCCGCTGACGGCGACCAGCACCTCGGTCGGGTTGGCGGTGGCGCAGAAGATGCGGCAGACCTCGGGAACGCTTTTGACGGCATTCAGCACATTAATCGGATAGTATCCCTCTGCCAGGAAGATGATGAACGAATGGCCCGCTCCGATGGCGAGGGCATTCTTCTGGGCGAGGGCAATCATGGCTTCGTCGGTGCCGGAATGGCGCACCAGGCATTCTCCGGAGGCTTCGCAGAAGGCCAGGCCAAAGCGGATGCCCGGCACGGCGTTGACCAGCGCCTCATGCAGGTCTTCGACGGTCTTGATGAAGTGGGATTGGCCGAGGATGAAGTTGACGGGTTCGGGTTTTTCGATCCTGACGCTCAGAATTTCCATGGTTGTTTTCTCCATCAATCGAGATAAACCTGTCTATATCATACAACAATGAATGGCATTTCGCAAACCCCAATCATTGCTGTTCGTAGAAGACCAGCAAGGTGCTGCCGTATTTGCGCTGTTCGAATTCGCGCAGGCGGGCCAGCGTCAGGGGGCGATATTCGCGCGGGTGAATTTGTACGATGACCCAGGCGTCGGCGTTCAGCCAGGCGGGGTTGGCGTCCAGGGCCAGCAGCGCCCTCGACCACATCTCCTTGTACTGGGGCGGGGCGATGTAGACGTAATCGAATTGGCGGTCGGCGGGCGCAGCCAGCATAGCGAAAGCGTCGCCACGGCGCACCTCGGCCCGCCCGCCCAGCCCACACAGTTGCAGGTTGGCCTTGATGACCTCGATGGGCTGGCGGTTCAAGTCGCTGAAACGGACGAAGGCCGCTCCCCGGCTGAGGGCTTCGATGCCGATGGCGCCGGTGCCACCGAACAAGTCCCACCAGGCCGAATCGGCCACGTCGCCGCCCAGGATGTTGAACAGCGCCTGGCGGACTTTGTCGGTCACAGGCCGGGTGATGTCGCCGGGGACGCTTTTCAGGCGGCGGCCTTTGGCCGTGCCGGAGATGACCCGCAGACTCATGTCACACTCCGGCGAACGGCCAGAAGGTTCCCATGACTGGCGATGACGGGGACGACGCAGCCGGTGCCGAGCAGGAAGCGCCGGCCGCCGGTCTGGGCGAGGGCGTCGGCGGCCTCTCGGCGGACCTCGTCGGCGCTGCGATAGACGAGGGTGTTCTGGCTGACGCCTCCGCAGACGACGCCGCCGAAGCGGGCCTGGGCTTCGGCCAGGGAAGGAGGTGTCTCGCGGTCGTGCCAGTTGACGATGGGGAAGGGGAAATCCTGGGCCAGGTCGAAATAGATGTTTTGGCCGTGCAGGTGGAGCAGGTTGCACCACAGGGCGGCGGCGGGTTCGATGGCGTGCCGGTCGGCGGGCAGGCCGAAGGTGGTATATTCCTGAAGGGAAAGCAGATTGGCCTGGGCGTGTTGGATGGCGTAGAAGACGCCGTCGATGCCGGTTTCGATGGCGGCCTCGATGAAGCCGCGCGTGACGGCGGCGATGGTCTGCAGGCCGGCGTGCACGGCTTCGGGATACAGGCGCAGGTGGGCGAGCAGGGTTTCGCCGCCGGCCAGGTTGCGGGCCTGCGCCAGCGGGCTGAAGATGGTTTGGAGGATAGGGGTCTCTGGTCCTAGTTCGCGCCGCAGCAGGCGCAGACATTCCAGTTGGGCAGCCAGGTGCGGCGCAGACGGGTCGAGGCGAGGCAGGCTTTCCCAGTCTTGAGGGCGAGAGATGACGCGTTTCGTGTAGCGACGAGTCCCCTCGCTGTGGCCTTCCCAGACGTCCTCCACGCCCCAATCTTTGAGGCAGAAGGAGGAGGCGGGCGTCACCTTGACCAGGTCGAAGTCGTAGCGGCGTTGGAAGTCGAGGGTGGCGGCGGCGAGGGTTTCGGGCGACTGGTCGTCCACGGGGAAGTGCCGCCACAGGGCGACCGGCGGGCGGTCGAGGGCTGGGTCGTCGGTCAGACAGGCGCGCATCCGTTCGCGCGGGGAAAGTGTCATCTATTTTTTCCTTTTGGCGGGCTGTCGTTTTCCCCATGTTGCCAGCAGGGTTTGCATTTCTTCTTCTTCGCCCTGCTGGTTGGAGAAATACTCGGTCATAAACTGCGAGCGGCGCAGGCGCAGGGCCATGGGAGCGACGGCTTTCAGGTCGGCGAGGGTCACTTCGGTGCGGTTGTCGGCGGCGGTGTAGGCGCGGGCGGCCTCGAACCAGGTGATTTCGGCCCGCAGGCTGTCAATGCCCATCTTCTGGACGAGGGCAATGGCGGGGCGGGCGACTTTGTTGGGCAGGGTCACTTGGGGCAGACGGGCACGCGCCTGGCGGATTTCCTCGGCGGCGGCGTTCATTTCGTCCCGATAGGCGACGGCCATGCCAAAGGGGTTGGTCAGGTAAGCGCGCACCCGCCGATAGGCTTCCAGCCGTTCTTCGGGCGCGACGAGGCCGCGGACGATGACGCGCAGGCCGAAGCGGTCGAGGATTTGGGGGCGCAGTTTGCCCTCTTCGGGGTTCATCGAGCCGATGAGGACGAAGCGCGCCCGGTAGGTGGCCGAGAGCGGGCCGCGCCGGACGGTGTAACTGCCCTGGGCAGCCGCGTCCAGGATGGCGTCGACGATGTCGTCGTCCAGGAGGTTGATTTCGTCAATGTAGAGCAGGTTGCGGTCGGCCTGGGCCAGGATGCCGCGCCGGATGCGCAGTCGGCTGTGGGTCACGGCGGCGCGCTCGTCGATGCCGCCGACGACGTCCTCCAGGCGGGCGTTGAGCGGCAGTTCGACCAGGCGGACGCGGTCGGCGGCGGTCAGCGGCTGGCCCTCGGCGAATTTGCGGGCGCAATCGGGGCAGACGGCGTCCATGCCGCCGGAGAGCACGTCTTCGGGCAGGCAGCCGTAGCGGCACAGGCTGCGCTCGACGGGGGGGAGCAAGTCGAGCAGCGAGCGGACGGCGGTGGTCTTGGCGGTGCCGCGCGGCCCGATGAGCAGGATGCCGCCCACGGCCGGGTTGATGAGGCCGAGCAGGAGGGCCAGTTTCATTTCCTTTTGCCCGACGATGGCCAGGAAGGGAAACGGCAGCGGTTCGGCCAGGCCGGAGTCGCCCATTTCGGCGGGCGGCAGGGTTTTGCCGGAGACGTGGTCGATGAGTTCGCGCAGGCTGCGGAAGGTATGCGCGACTCGTTCTTTGGGCTCGGCTTCGGGCAGGTCGGGCGGAAGGAAATCGTCCGGATTCATGAGTTTGGGCCTTTGTTCAGCGCGGTTTCTGGGCCAGACGGCGCTGCTGGCGTTCGCGGGCGGCGGCCAGGCGCGCCTCTTCCTCCGGCGTTTCGGCAATCAGCGGCGGGACGACGGTCGGTTTGCGGTCTTCGCCGAGGGCCACATAGACGAAATAGGCGGTGTTCGTGTGGGTGCGTTCGCCGGTGATGGGGTTTTCGGCTGTGACGTTGACTTCGACTTCCATCGAGGTGCGGCCGGCATAGGTGACCTCGGCGTCCAGAATCACCAGGTCGCCGATGCGGATGGGGTGGCGGAAGACCATCTGGTCGATGGCGACCGTCACAGTGCGGTGGCCGGCATGACGGGTCGAGGCCAGGGCGCCGGCCTCGTCGGCCAGTTTCATAATCCAGCCGCCGTGAACGTTGCCGTGGTTGTTGGCATGTTCGGGCATCATCAATTGCGCCAGTTGGATGCGCGAGGCGCGCATCGTTTTGGGGGGTAGGTCGCTCATACAGTTCAATCCATGTCCTGTTTGAGTTCGCCGATGTCGATGGTGTGCAGGCGTTCCGGTTCTTCCAGCAGCACGTCCACCAGGCCGAATTCCAATTCTTTCATCAAAGGGGCCAGCGGGACGGTGGCAGGCGGGTAGATTTTGGGCGGCGGCGCTGGTGGCGTGCGACCGGGCGGCGGGGACTCGATGATGCGTTTGCGCAGGATGCGCCGGTCATCGCTGAGGTAGCCAACGTACAATCCCAGGACGGAATAGACTTCACGCTCGGCGGTGACCCAGCCAATCCATTCGCCCAGGCGGTTGAAGAGATAGGGGTATCGGAGAAATGCCTCGGCGTCGCCGCGCGAGGTGTAGAGGGGAATGAGGGGGGTGGTGTTGTTCATAGAGGCGCTTTTTGTCTGTCTATATCATTATACGTCCAATACCGATTGACGAAGAAGTTCCATAGCATGACAATTGCGACGGCCACGGCCACCGTCAGATTCTTGGCCAGGAATTCGGCGCTCAAGGGGATGGGCAATGCCAAGCGCGCGAAGAGAACCAGGAACGGCGGTTCGAGCAGCCAGAGAATCGGAATGCGGATGGCCACGCCAGCTGTGTTGACGAGAAAGAACATCAACAACTGGCGATGGATGGGGCGGGAACGCGAATCGGGATACGTCCAATAGCGGTTCCAAATGAAATTGCTGATGACGGCACAGACAAAGGAGATGGTGCCGGCCAAGACGAGCGGGGCGTCCAGCCAGTGGGTGAGCAGGTTCATCACGCCGAAGTCCACCACCGCGCCGATGGCTCCGACGACCATGAATTTCAGAAAGCGGAGGCGTTCCTGGCGATTGTATAACAGGTTCATGACAGGCCCAGTTTTTGTTTGACATAGGGGATGGTGCGGCGCAGGCCCTCGGCCAGGTCGATGCGCGGCTCCCAACCGAGGTGCTGGCGGGCGCGCTGGATATCTGGCTGGCGGCGGTGGGGGTCATCGCCCAGGCGGTTTTCGGGCTGGAAGATGAGGCCGGCCTGGTTGCCGGTCAGGCGATTGATGAGGTGGGCAAATTCCAGGATGCTGGTCTCCTGAGGGCTGCCCAGGTTGATGGGATCGCAAACATCCGACAGCAGCAGGCGGTAGATGCCCTCGATGAGGTCGTCCACGTAGCAGAACGAACGGGTGTGAGAGCCGTCGCCGTAGATAGTGAGGGGGTGGCCCTCCAGCGCCTGGCGGATGAAGTTTGGGACGACGCGGCCGTCATCGAGGCGCATGCGCGGTCCGTAGGTGTTGAAGATGCGCACAATGCGGGTCGAGAGGCCGTACTTGCGGTGGTAGGCCATGGTGGCAGCCTCGGCGAAGCGTTTGGCCTCGTCGTACATCGAGCGTGGCCCAATGGGGTTGACGTGTCCCCAATAGTCTTCGTGCTGGGGGTGAACCAGAGGGTCGCCGTAGACTTCGCTGGTGGAGGCCAGCAGGAAGCGGGCCGAGTGGGCCAGACAGAGTTCCAGGCAGTTCAGGGTGCCGACCGAACCGGCGCGCAGAGTCTCGATGGGCAGATTGGGATAGCCGAAGGGTGAGTTGAGGTTGGGGCTGGCGGGGGAGGCGAAATGCAGGACGGCTTCGACCGGTCCGAGGTCGGGGAGAGGTTCGGTGACATCATGGCGCAGGAAGGTGAAGTTGGGGTCGCGGCGCAGATGGGCGATATTTTCGAGGTCGCCGGTGATGAGGTTGTCCAGGCCGACGACGCGATGACCTTCGGCCAGGAGGCGTTCGCAGAGGTGGGAGCCGAGAAAACCGGCCGCGCCCGTGACAAGGACATGCATATTGCCTCGGAGGGTTGAGTTATTTCCAGTCGATGCGGCTGATGAGGCCGTCGCCTGTGACTTGCTGGGCCTGCCCGCTGCGGCTGTCAATCAACCACAAGTTGCCCTGGTAGAGGATGGCGATGAAGTCGCCGTTTTCGTTTTCCTGCGGCGCCCAGACCGGCGTTTGGGGTTCGATGCCGGGCAGACCCTCGCCGGGGAAGAGCGTTTGCCGGTCTGAGCCGTCGCGGTCCATGACGACCAGCCGGTAGCGGCTGGACTCGCTTTGGTCGGGGAAGATGGCTTCCAGGAAAGCGAGGCGATAGGAACGTTCGCTCTCTGTCGGGCGCAGCGGAGAGGCGGCCGGATAGGCGAACATACCGGTCTGCTCGGCGATGCGGACGTTGGCGCCGTTGACGAGTGAAATGGCATTCAGGTCGAAGAAGGGCGATTCTTCTGGGCTGACCAGGCCGGTGGGCGGGGCGTGAGTCACCACGAAGAGGGTCTGGCTATCGCTGCCCCAGGCCAGGCCGGGGACCCAGGCCCAGTCGCTGTGGGTGTTGAAAGGCGTGATGTCCAGAATCGGCAGGAGCAGATTGTCGCGGGCATCTACCTGACCAATGCCATCGGGGCGGGCGTAGGCGATGCGGCGGCCGTCGGGGGAGAAGCGGTAGAGGGTACCCCACCAGCCATAGACGCCGCCGTAGTTGGTGTCGATGATGCGGGTGGCGTTGCCGCGCTGGCCCCAGGGGTAGAATGTCATCAGGTACAGGTCGTTGTTGGCCTGCCAGCCAGGGGCGGTGGCGCTCGGTTCGACGGTCGAATAGGCGATCTGGTACGTCTGGCCGGGAACCCACTCGGCGGAATGGATGATGTTGGAGACGCGCAGGTTGATGAGGGTTGGTGTCTGGCTGGTCAGGCTGACGGCCCACAGGGTGTTGATTTCCTCTCCGGCCGGGCGCGTCGAGCGGCGGGTGAAGAGCAGGTATTCGCCGTCGGGGGAGAGGCTGAAGATGCGCCCGTCCAGGTCGCCGGTGGTGACCAGGGGGCGACGGGCGGCGGTCGTCCCCTCCATTACCCAGGCGTTGCCGGCTGCCAGGTAGGCCAGCCGGCCCGGAATGGGCAGGGGGGCGAAGGGGGACTGCATGCCGACCATGACGATTTCGGCGGTCGGTTCCTGAAGCGTGACTTCCGAGACGATGGTGCTGCGCACCTCGACGCCGTCTTCGTAGACGCGGCGGATGGTGATTTCTTTCAGGCCGTTGATGCCCGCCTGAATGAGGCGCGTTTCGCCGGTGGGCATGGATTCGTTGCGCAATTCTTGATGGTCGAAGGGGATGAGGACCTGCTGGGTTTCATATTCCTCCCGCACGCGCGTGACGACGATGCGCGTCCCTTCGGAGAGGACGGTGTAAGCGGGCGGTTCGACCCGGTCCAGTTGTCCGAGTTGGATTCCGGACGCTTCCAGGGCGGCCTGGACGGTGCTGCCGGCCGGCAGGGCGATCTGCTGGCTGACGCCGTCCACGTAGATTTCGACAAGCAGTCCTTCCTGACGGATTTGCGGCGCGCCGCAGCCGCTCAGGGCGAGAACGGCGAGCGAGAGGGCAAGAAGGAGTTTGGAGAAAAGAGGGCGTCTCATGGGATGCTGGTATAATCGCTGACGTCTATCGAATAGTGCCAATCAAGAGCATGTAGCCTTCGGCGACGATGATGGTCTGCAGGCGGAAGCCGGTTGCGACCGGCCCGAGGGCGCCGGTGTAGGCCTCGCTGATGACCGCCGTGACCGCCTCGCGTAGTCCCTCCGGGATGGGCAACGGCCCGAAATCGGCGCTGACCAGTTCCAGGTAGAGTTTGCCGTTTTCGTCAATGGCCGGGGCCATGACGACCCGCGCTGTAGCCTGCAGGTAACCGCTGCGCGCCGTCCCGTAGATTTGAATCTGATTGTTGCGCAAGTAGACTTGCGGGTTGCGGAAAATCGGGTTGGCCTGCGACTCGAATTTGTAGGTCAGGTAGGAAGTCAATTGTGTTTCGCTGATGATTATCGTCAACTGACCGCTTTCGGTCGCGGCGGCTACGGCGGTCTGGATGGCGGTGCGCATTTCGCCAACTGCCTGGGTGGAGACGGGGATGGTCTCGGAGGGGTAAGCCGGGCCGCCGACGTCGATGGTACAGGCCAGAATGGCGGCTGCGAGAGTCGCAGCGGCCAGGAGCAGGAAGGCTTGATTGGGCTTCATAAACCACCTCGTATTCGAATGGGAGTTATTATAGCATGAGCGAGTCTGGAAAGCCCGAACTCGATTTGCCCGCCCGCCTGGAGGCGCTGTTGTTCGTCTCGGCCGAGCCGGTCTCGGCTGCCCAATTGGCCGAGGCGTTGGAGGTTTCGGTGGCGGCGGTCGAAGAGGGGCTAAAGGCGCTGGAGGGCGAATTGCAGAGCCGCGGCCTGAGGCTGCAGCGTCATGGCGGGCGGGTGCAGTTGACCACGGCGCCGGAGATGGCTGGCCTGGTCGAACGTTTCCTTGGCCTGGAGGCGACCAGCCGCCTGAGCCGGGCGGCCCTGGAAACGTTGGCCATTGTCGCATATCAGCAGCCCGTCACGCGCCCCTACCTCGAGTCGGTGCGCGGCGTCAGCAGCGAAGCGGTGCTGAAGAGTCTGTTGAGTAAGGGGCTGGTTCAGGAGGTGGGCCGGGCGGAGGGGCCGGGGCGGCCCATTTTGTACGGGACGACCCCCGATTTTCTGCAGCACTTTGGCCTGTCGGCGTTGACCGATTTGCCGCCCCTCGATCTTGCCGCGTCCGAACAGAGCAACGGTCACGACGAGACGCTGAAGGGATAGGGCATGGAAGAACGCTTGCAGAAGATTCTGGCGCGGGCGGGCTACGGTTCGCGGCGGGCGTGCGAGGCGATTATCGCGGCAGGCCGCGTCCAGGTCAATGGGCGGGCGGCCCGCCTGGGGGATAAGGCCAATGCGGCGCGGGACCGTATCCTCGTTGACGGGCATCCGCTGCAGACGGAGCCAAATCTTTATGTGATGCTTTACAAGCCGCGCGGCGTCCTTTCGACGGTGCGTGAGCCGGGCGGCCGCCAGACGGCGCGCGACCTCATTGATTTGCCCGGAACGCTCTACCCGGTGGGCCGGCTGGACCTCGATTCAGAAGGCCTGCTGCTGATGACCAATGACGGCGAACTGACCAACTTGCTGACCCATCCGCGCTATGAGCACGAAAAGGAGTACCGCGTCCTGGTGGCCCGTCACCCCGACGCCGAGCAGTTGAACCTGTGGCGGCGCGGCGTGGTGCTGCCCGATGGCTACCGTACCCAACCGGCGGAGGTGTTCGTCGAGGCGCGGCAGGGCAAAGGGACCTGGCTGCGGGTCATTTTGAGGGAGGGCCACAAGCGCCAGATTCGCGAAATGGGGCGGGTGACCGGTCTGCCGGTGGTCAGACTTATCCGGGTGCGGATGGGGACGCTCGAACTGGGGCGACTCAAACCCGGCCAGTGGCGCTACCTGACCGAGCGGGAGGTGGCCTCTTTGAAGAAATATTGAAGAACCCGTCCCACAAAAGGGAACGGGTTCTTTGTGTTCGCGCCTTACATTTCGCGCACGTCGAGCACCTCTTCGACCAGCGGGGCAACCACGTCTTTGACTTGTTTCTTCGACAGTCCTACTACTTTGATGGTGACCGTGCGGCTGGCGGTATCGCGGCCCAGGAAGGTGGTCATGGCGATGATGTTGGCGTTCAGGTCGCCCAGGGCTTTGCCGATGCGGGCGAATTGACCGGGCTTGTCGGGGATGGAGACGGTAATACGCACGCCCTTTTCGCGCGCGCCCATCAGTTCGAGGAAAATTTTGAACAGGTCGGTCTCGGTGATGATGCCGACCACTTTCTTGCCTTCCATGACCGGCAGGCCGCCGACTTTGTTATCGGCCATGATGCGCGCCGCCTCTTCGATGGGGCAATCGCTGTCCACGGTCAGCACATCTTTGCGCATCACTTTTTCCACGGTGATTTTGCTGAGCAGGTAGTTGAGTTCCCACATGCTCAGCGTGGTGGCCGCCGAGGGTGAGGCGTTGAGAATATCGCTCTCCGAGACGATGCCGACCATCTTGCCGTTTTTGACCACCGGGGCGCGGCGGATATGCTCCGACCGAAACAGGTTAAGGGCCTCCTGGATGGGCATTTCGGGGGGAACGGTAATTACAGGGTGGGACATGCGTTCACCGACGAGCATGATAACCTCCTTTTTTGAAATCGAAACGGATGGATGCTTCGATTATATCCTGGGATTTGGGCGCGCCTCAAGAGAATGGGGCCTGGTTTCATCCGGCAAAAGCGAACATCAGGCGCGCCATGTGTCTGGCATGTTTCAGGTACAAGTCCAGGCGGATGTTCTCGTTGGGGGCGTGGGCGCGGCTGTCGGGGTGGCCCAGGCCGGCGGTTGCGACCGGCAGGCCGAGGTCGTGGACGAAGGGGGCGTTCGGCCCTGAGCCGCCGGAGAGCGGCACCAGGCGGTGCGGTTTGGCGTAAATCGCCTCGCCGGTCTGGCTGACCAGGGCGACGAAGGGATGATCAGGGTCGGTGCGGGCCGGAGCCTGGCCGCCCAGATAGGCAATTTGCACGTCTGGGAAGCCTGCCGCGTCCAGGTGACGGCGCAACTGGTCGAGCACCTCGTCGGGCTGCTGGTCGGGGACGAGGCGGAAGTCCACCTTGGCCGAGGCGCGCGCCGGCTGGACGGTTTTTGAGCCGGGGCCCTGGTAGCCGGAGGTCAGGCCGCAGATCGTACAGGTCGGGCTGAAGACCTCCTCGACGCGCAGGGCAAGGCCGTCGCTCAGGCCCTTGATGAACGATTGGACGCCGTACTGCTGCTTGTAAACTGCGGAGGTTTCCGGCAGGGCGGCCATCAGTTCCAGGTCGCGCTGCGAAGGCGGGCGGACGCGGTCGTAGAATCCGGGCAGGCGGATGCGCTCATCGGGACCTTTGAGCGTGTTCAGCGCCCAGACCAGCCGCCAGGCGGCGTTGGGGAAAATCGAGCCGCCCAGGCCGGAGTGGACGTCGATGGCTGCGGTTTCGACCGAGAGTTCCACGTAGCAGATGCCGCGCAGGCCGAGGTATTGCACGGGGGTGTCTTCGTGGTCCACGCCGCCGAATTCCCAAATGCAGGCGTCGGCCTTGAGCAAATCGAGGTGCTGCCGGACGAAAGCGGGCAGGTTGGCGCTGGAGGTTTCCTCCTCGCCCTCGATGACGAATTTGACGCTGCAGGGCAGGTCGCCTAATTCGGCGAGCAGGGCGTCAATGGCGAACAGACGGGCGGTGAGATGACCTTTATCGTCGCTGACGCCGCGCCCGTAGAGTTTGCCGTCGCGCAAACTGGGTTCGAAGGGCGGAGTTTCCCACAATTCGAGCGGTTCGGGCGGCTGGACGTCGTAGTGGTTGTAGAATAGGATGGTTTTGTCACTGCGTCCCTTGCGCTCGCCGAAGACGACCGGCGCGCCGGCGGTGGGTATGATTTCGGCGCGGAAGCCGCGCGCCCGAAGCATTTCGGCGGTCAGGGCGGCGCATTCCTGGATGCCCCAATTCTGCGCCCCGACCGAGGGCTGGGCGACGAAGCGGCAGAGTTCGGCAATCGAATCGTCGAGGTGCGAGTCTAGAAAGGCGTCAATTTTCTGAGCGTCGGGCATGAGGCCTCTAGAAGAAAGAGCAACTATTTGAGTATCCAGCCCAGCGAGACCGACCCGCCGTAGGCGATGACCAGCATCTTGATCAACTGGCCGGCGAAGGCCCACGAGAGAAATTTGTGAACCGGCATCTTGAGCACACCGGCGGCCACGCCGACCAGGTCGAAAGCCGGGTTGGGAATGGCGGCCAGGACGGCGATTGCCGGTCCGCCGTGTTTGCGCACCCAGGCGGTGATTCTTTCGTAGCGTTTCCAGTTTTCGATCACGGCCCGGCCGCTGTACCCGGCCAGGTAACCGGAAAGTTCGCCGATCGCCGCGCCGGCTGCCGCCGCCACAGCCACGCCGGCCGGATGCAGCACGCCGCTCATCGCGAAGACGATGGCCAGCCCTGGCACAGGAATCAGAACGGTGGCGTAGGCAAGGACGGTGATGAGAAAGATGCCGGGGTAGCCGTACACCGCGAAGTGTTCGATTTTGTCCCGCAGGAGATAGACGCCGACGGTGATGCCGATGACGACCAGCAGCGCCAGGAGGCGGGCGAGGGTCACCGGCCAGTTCGCTTTCTGGGCGGCGGAAGGACGGCTTTCGTCCATCTCAGGCTTCGTGGATGTCGATGGCGAGAATCTTGACTCCCGGCGATTCCGGTCGAGCGGGGTCGCGCGGCGGGATGGACATCAGCACGTCCATGCCGCCGATGACCTGACCGAAGACGCTGTGCTTGCCGTCCAGCCAGGGGGTGGGGACGTGGGTGATGAAGAATTGCGAGCCGTTGGTGTTGGGGCCGGCGTTGGCCATCGAGAGGACGCCGGGCTTGTCGTGCCGCAGGGAGGGGTGAAATTCGTCCTCGAAGCGATAGCCCGGCCCGCCCGACCCGCGCCCGGTCGGGTCGCCGCTCTGGGCCATGAAGTTGGCGATGACGCGGTGGAAAATGACGCCGTCGTAGAAGCCTTCCCGCGCCAGGAAGACGAAGTTGTTGACGGTGCGCGGGGTTTTGTCGGCGAAGAGTTCCAGGAGGATATCGCCTTTTTCGGTTTTTATTGTGGCGGTGTATTTCCTGGCTGGGTCAATTTGCATGGCGGGAGGGGTGGTCCATTGCTTCATGGGAAGGGTATCCTTTCTGGTGGTTTGAGCAGGCGGCTGCAAAAATGTGGACAGGCCGGAGGGCTGCGGACAGGCCGGAAGGCCTGTCCTACAGGAGGGCTTCGATGCGGGCGACGACCATATCCAGGGCGGCGGTGTTGAAGCCGCCTTCGGGGATGATGACGTCGGCGTAGCGCTTGGACGGCTCGACGAATTCCAGATGCATCGGGCGGACGGTGGCCAGGTATTGCTTGATGACCGATTCGACCGTCCGGCCGCGCTCGGCGATGTCGCGCTGCAAGCGGCGGATGAAGCGGATGTCGGAATCGGTGTCCACGAAGATTTTGACGTCGAACAGGTCGCGCAGGGCTTTTTCGGCGAAGATGAGGATGCCTTCCACGAGGATGACCGGCCGCGGCTGGACGGTGAAGGTCTGGCTGGTGCGGCTGTGGGTGGCGAAATCGTAAACCGGCACTTCGACCGGCTGCCCCTCTTTCAGGTCGAGGATGTGCCGGATGAGCAGGTCGGTTTCGAGCGAGTCGGGGTGGTCGAAGTTGACCTCGGCGCGGCGGGCGGGCGGCAGGCCGCTCAAGTCGCGGTAGTAGGAATCGTGCTGCAGAAAAGCGATGCGCGGCGGCCCGACCCGCTGCAGGATGGTCTGGGCGACGGTCGTCTTGCCGGAGCCGGAGCCGCCGGCGATGCCGATGACGAGGGGGGAGCCGCGTTTGGCCATGCTTGAATTATACCTTTTCCTTTCCGTATGCGGCTGCGGGTTTTCGTCCCGGCTAATCGCGTATATAATGACAAATGTCCTCTTCCTCCCTCTCCTGGAGAGCATCATGCCGGCACCCGAAAAGAAGATTCGTTACTTTGTCAAGCGCGAGAAGACCATCCAGGCTTTCGATGAGTTTCTGCGGGGCGACGAGCACATCTGGGTGGCCGACTTGAGCGCCGACCATGGAATTGGCAAGACGACGGTCTTGCTGCACTATTACCGCAGCCGCGGGAATATCAAACATGCCTGGGTAGATTTGCGGGCCAGAAAGTTCAAAACCCCCTTGTTTCAGGAGGCAGAATCGCCTGCCGCTCTGACGGCCATGGCTGAGGCGCAAGAGGGGTATCGGGCGTTGCTGCTCGATATCGGGGCGGATTTGTGGGGGGTGGGGACGCCGGAGTATCAGGATTTCCTCGCCGAGATTCGCACCATCATGCCGGATCATTTGCTCAGCGCGGACAAATTCGTTTCGCAGATTGGGCGCTTTGTCCGCAAGGTCAATTTGAAGCCGGAGTTGAACGTCGCCGGGATGCGGCTGGGATTGGGAGGCGTCGAATTGGAGGCCCCCTTCGAGCGCCGCAGGAGTTTCCAGGAGTTGTCTCAGATTCGGCGTCAGATGACCGAAGCCCTGGCGCGGCGGCTGGTGGGTTTGAGTTTGCAGGGCATCATCCTGATTGTCCTGGATGATTTTTGTCAGATTCGGGGTTCCTGGCTGGAGAGGTGGATTGTCGGCGAGTTGCTGCCTCACCTTCAGATGTGCAAGGTTGTTCTCAGTCACACGGAGGTGGATGGCGCCTTTTTGCCGCCCCAGGTCTATCCTGTGCCTCTCGAGCGGTTTTCGCTGGCCGAGACGCGCAAGTATGTGGAGGGGCGCCTTGGGCCGGAGGCGCTGGCGCTGGGGCTGGACGCCCGCCTGCATGCCCGCTTCGACGGCAATCCCCAGCGGATCGAGTGGGCGGTGGACAGCATTCAGACGATGGGGCTGGCGAGGGCGGCCGTAATGGATTTCCTCCGCCAGACGGCTGCGGGGTCCGCTCAGAGTCAAATCGAAACGCTGGCAAAAATTCAGATGGACTTGCTCCTCCAGCGTCATCCAGAGGCGGGGGCGGTGGTGGATGTCGCTTGTGTGCTCCAGGAATTCGACAGGAATTTGCTCCAGGAAGTAGCGAGGGAAGTGCAAGCGGCCCTCGATGTTCCCGATTGGGGCATGATTTGGAGCGAATTGAACCATCTCAGTTTTGTGGAGACGGCCGAGGGGGGACGCAGGCTGGTCGTCCACCCCGACGTGGCCCGCTGGCGCGAATCCTGGCTGCGAACTCAAAATGAAGCGTATGTGGAACAAATCCACCGCGCAGCGGCGGGCTGGTATGGCTCCGTGATGCAAAAACAGGAGGAAGACTCGGACGAAAGTGTGTGGGAGCGGCTTCACCGTTACGAGTTGGGAAAGTGGCAGTCGCTCAGCCAGGGCTGGCTGCGTCATCTGGCGGCCTGTTCCGACGCCGGCCTGGAAATTGCGCGCCGCTATTTTGACGCTTTCTTCTGGTGGGGAGAGTACATTGATTTTCCTTTCTGCGAGCGGCTGCTCGAAGATTTGAAAGGCTGTTCCCTTTCGCCCCGCAGCTGGAAAGTGGTCGAGATTTTGGATGAATTTCATCATGCATTTGTGCCTCAGCGCCGCCAACAGGGCAAGGCGGAGTGGGCGGAGAAAACGCTGGCGCTGCTCAGGCACTTGAGCGAGCGGGCCGGTTTGTTGAACCCACCCGAAGATGACGCCCTGCGCTGGCATTTGCGCGGCTTGGTGGAGAATTATGTCGCCGAGGCGCGGCTGGCCGCCGACCCGCACGATGCGCTGGTCGAAACCGCCTACCGCAGCAGCGCGGCTGCCTTTTTCAAGGCGCGCGATATCTACGCCGAGATGGCGCGCCAGGCCTCCCAGACCGGCGACCGCAAGGCCAGCCGCCGCTATCGGGACGAGGCCGATAGCGAAGCCTGGTATGGCGGTTGGATGTGTACCTGGCTGGCCGGGTTCTATGCCGGCCGCGGCGAGGCCGAAAAGGCGCTCAAGGCGGCCGATCTGGCCGAACGCACCATCCTGAAAGCCGACCCCAAAGATATCGAGGCGCTGGGTCGGATTCATGCCGCCCGCGGAGATGTTCATTTTTCAGCGGGGCGCTGGGAGCAGGCTTTGCAGGAGTATCAATGCTATGCTTTGTTTGCGCTCGGTTTTTTGATTGATGAATATGGAGTCGGCGGCGATACGTACACGCTCGAATACTTGCGGGAATGCCTCGAGCATGTGTATGGGCGCTTGCTCGAATTACAAAACCGCGCTCCTGATGCTTTGACGGCATGGTGGTCGGCCTGGCTGGCTTTTTGGGGAGAAGAACGGCTTGCGCTTCTCCCGTCCTCTGTTGGGCGGACCTTTCCAGGAACTCTGGAGGGTCTGTGGCAAACCGATGCTCTGGGACATGTTGTCGAACATGCCTTGCCCCTGCCTCGCCTGCCGGAATACCAGATTGGCGAAGATTTGAGTCTGAATCTGACGCCAGAGTTCCAAGAGAGGGTGGAAAGCGCGTTTTATCAACTGCGAGAGAGATGTGTCCAGCAGGGGCTGTTGCCGCAGCAGATTTGAGATTGCAGGAGTCGAAATTCATGTTGCCTTCTGGTTATCGTGTCCGTTTGTTATCCGGCCGGCTGGACCCTCTTCTGCCGGCGTGGTTGGATCTGTATGAGACTGCTTTTCCTTATGAAGAGAGGGTGCTGATTTCCACATTTTGGCGTGTGCTCGAGAAGACAGAAACCGGCGCACCGCCAGACGTTGTTCTTTCGGCGCTGGTAGACTCGCAGGGGAACTTGAGTGGCATGGCGGCCTATCAAATGCTGCCCTCGCTGGCGGCCGGTTTCCTGTGGTACCTTGCGATTGCTCCAGGCGGGCGCGGCCATGGCCTGGGGAGCGCCTACTATCACTTCATCCTGGAAGATGTGTTTCGCTCGGCCGACCTCTTGCTCTTTGAGGTGGAAATTCCCGCCCATTGCGAGGAGGCCGAAAGACGCCGCAACGCCGAGCGCCGCATCGTCTTCTATCAGCGTAACGGCGCGGCGTTGTTGACCGGCATCCACTATATGCAATCGGTGGGCAGTCATGTTCCGCCGACCCCCATGCACCTGATGGTCCATGCCCGCCGACCGACGACCGCCGAAGAGGCCTTCAAAATTGCAAAAACGCTCTTCGGGGACTCGCTTTCCCAAACCGGGCCGCTGGATTTGATCGGCCTCGAAAATTCATGAGTATGGAGATGCTCGGATGAAAAAGCACGCTTTCCTGGTGGGCGGCCAATGGCGGACGAGTGCCGAAACGGCCGAGGTGCGTTTCCCTTACAACGATGAACTGGTGGCGGAGGTCTGCCAGGCCTCGGCCGACGACCTGGAGGAGGCCATCCTCGCCGCCCAGCGCGGCTTCGAGGTGACCCGCAAACTGCCCTCCCACCTCCGCTCGAAGATTTTGCTTGCCCTGCTGGCCCAGATGGAACGGCGCAGCGAGGAACTCATCGAGACCCTGATTCTGGAGGGCGGCAAGACCCGCAGCGTGGCCGCCGCCGAAGTGGCGCGCGCCAAAGAGACGGTGCGAATTTCGGCTGAGGAGGCCAAACGCATCGGCGGGGAAATCGTCCCCATTGACTGGACCGAACTGGGCGAAAGCCGGCTGGGAATCGTCCGGCGCTTTCCGCTCGGCGTCATCGCCTGCATTGCCCCGTTCAACTATCCGCTCAACCTGGCCTGTCACAAGGTGGCGCCGGCGATGGCGGCCGGCAATTCCTTCATCCTGAAACCGGCCTCCGCCACTCCGCTTTCGGCGCTGATTCTGGGCGAGATGATTTTGGAGGCAGGCTATCCGCCCGAAGCGGTCAGCGTGGTGACCTGCCGCGGGGCGAGGGCCGAGAAACTGGCCGCCGACCCGCGCATCGCCTTCCTGACTTTTACCGGCAGTTCGGAGGTCGGCTGGCATCTCAAGAGCCTGGCCGGGCGCAAGCGGGTGTGCATGGAACTGGGCGGCAACGCGGCCGCCGTCGTCCACGAGGACGCCAATCTGGAATATGCTATCGGACGGATTGCCAACGGCGGGGTGGCCAACGCCGGGCAGAACTGCATCTCGGTGCAGCGCGTCTTTCTGCACCGCCCCATCTACAATCAGGCGCTGGAAATGCTCCTGGATAAGTTCGCCGCTTTCAGCGTCGGCGACCCGCGCCTGCCCGAGACGGTCGTCGGGCCGATGATTGATAAACGGGCGGCCGCCGAGGCCTACGAGAAGATTCAGGAGGCGGTCGCTCAGGGGGCCAGAATCGCCTGCGGCGGGCGGCTGGACGGCGCCCTGCTGTATCCCACCCTCCTGACGGACACGACCCCGCAGATGCGCGTCAACCGCACCGAGATTTTCGCCCCGGTCATCACCGTCAGCCCCTACGATACCTGGGACGAGGCCATTCACATGGCCAATGACACCGATTACGGCTTGCAATCGGGCATTTTCACCCAAAACGTGAACCGCATCCTGCGGGCTTTCGAGGAGATTCGCGTCGGCGGCTTGCAGGTCAACGACGTCTCGACCTTTCGCATTGACCAGATGCCCTATGGCGGAGTCAAGGCCTCGGGCGAGGGCCGCGAGGGGCCACGTTACGCCATCGAGGAGATGACCGAGCCGCGTCTGATGGTCATCAACCTGCCGGGCGGCAAAGAGTAGCCCTGAAAAGAGACCTCCTGGCGGCTACTCCTGCCAGGAGGTCTTTATCTGAGCCACCGAAGGGACTCGAACCCTTGACCAGGCGTTTACGAAACGTCTGCTCTGCCGGCTGAGCTACGGTGGCGTGGGCGGGCGAAATTTATTTCGTCCCACAGCGGCGGGATTATACCAGCATTTTCTGCCACTTGACAACCTTTGATATACTTTCCCCATGAATATCGCCATGCTCTCTTACCACACCTGCCCGCTGGCAACGCTGGGCGGCAAGGACACCGGTGGCATGAACGTCTATGTCCGCGACCTGACCATCGCCCTGGGCCGCATGGGCCTGCATGTGGATGTGTTCACCCGCTCGCAGGATGAGCACGTGCCGCATGTGTTGCACGATCTCGGTTACGGCAACCGCGTCGTCCATGTGCCGGCCGGGCCGGAGGTGCCGCTTCCCAAACCGGAACTGGCGGCCTACCTTCCTCAATTCGTCGAGGGAATCAAGGCGTTCGCTGCTGAAAAAGGCATCCATTACGACATCCTCCACAGCCATTACTGGATGTCGGGCCTGGCGGCCGAAGCGTTGTCGGACGCCTGGGGCGGGACGCCCATCCTGCACGTGTTCCACACCCTGGGGGAGATGAAGAACCGCGTCGCCCGCTCGGAGGCCGAGCGCGAGGGCGCTTACCGACTGGAGGGGGAGCGCCGCGTCCTGCGCCGCGCCGACCGCATCGTCGCCGCGACCGTGGCCGAGCAGGCCCAGTTGCAGTGGCTCTATCGGGCAGATACCGGCCGCATCGTGGTCATCCCGCCCGGCGTGGACACCAGTCATTTCTATCCTATTCCGGTGGATGAGGCCCGTCAGTTCGTCGGCCTGCCGCTCGAGCGGCGGACGGTCTTGTTCGTCGGGCGCATCGAGCCGCTCAAAGGTCTCGATACACTTATCCGAGCGGTGGCTTGCCTGCGCTGCAGACGGGTGGGCGAACAGGTCTCGCTGATGATCATCGGCGGCGAACCGGAGGCTGAACCCGATGAGATGACGGTCGAGATGGCGCGCCTGCAAAAGATGTGCGACGATTTGGCGATGGGGAAGTTGGTGGTCTTCCTGGGCAAGCGCAGCCAGGATACGCTGCCCTATTACTATTCGGCGGCAGACGTAGTGGTGATGCCCTCGCACTACGAGTCGTTTGGCATGGTGGCGCTGGAGGCGATGGCCTGTGGGACGCCGGTCATCGCCTCGCAGGTGGGTGGGCTGGCTTTTCTGGTTCAGGATGGGGTCACCGGCTACACCGTGCCGGCCGAGGATGCGGTTGCGTTGTGCGACCGCCTGACGACCCTGCTGGGCGACGAATCTCTGCGCCGGCGCTTGGGGTTCCAGGCGGCGGAATACGCCCGCGCCTACGATTGGGGCCAGATTGCCGCCCGCATCGTGGATGTGTACCGGCAACTGGCGGCCGGGGGGTGAGAGGCCGGCGTTTGTCCCCGCTCATTCAGCCTCGTCAACGGCGAACCTTCGAAGATTGTGTTTCTGGCGCCTCTTATTCTTTCATCTTCACGTAGAAGAGGGTCGAGCCGTCAATTTCCTGGGTGCGCATCTGGAACAGGTCTTTGTAATTGGCAATCAGGCGCGAGAGTTGACGGTGACCGTAGGTGCGCGGGTCGAAACCGGGGTCGAGTTGGGCCAGGGCGTTGCCCATGTGGTCGAGCCGCGCCCAGCCGTCTTCCTGCTCGGCGATGGCGTAGGCTTGGCGCAAGATGGGAATCGGGTCGCTTTCGGTTTCCGCCTCGGCGGGCGCCGGCGCGGCGGGCAGCGCGGCGCTCTTCCGGCGCGACGGGCCGCGCCGGCCGGGACTGCGGACGGCCTTTTCCTCGGCCACCAGGTTGGAGGTGTAAACGAACACGTCGCAGGCGTTGACGAACGACTTGGGCGTCTTCTTCTCGCCGATGCCCATCACGAAGACACCGCTCTCGCGGATGCGGGTGGCCAGGCGGGTGTAATCGCTGTCGCTGGAGACCAGGCAAAAGCCGTCCACCACGCCCGAATGGAGGATGTCCATGGCGTCGATAATCATGGCGCTGTCGGTGGCGTTCTTGCCGACCGTGTAGCGGAATTGTTGGACCGGCTGGAAGGCATGATAGTTGAGGATGTCTTTCCAGGAATTCATGCTGGTGGTCGTCCAGTCTCCGTAAATGCGCCGGACGGTGACCAGCCCGTATTTGCCGGCCTCGACCAGCATTTGCGGCAGGAGGCTGGCGGTGGCATTGTCGCCGTCAATCAGGATGGCGATTTTGCGTCGGGGGAGGTTGGTAAGTTCTTCAGGCATGTTTACATTATATCTCAACTTAAAGAACGCGTTCTCTCTCAGGGGGCAGGTCCTCTCCTTTACAAAATCTTCACAGAATCGAGCGCCGGTTTGTTACAATAAGTGCGGAAGAGGAAAAATGCCGAATGCAAAGATTCTGGTCGTGGACGACGAGCCGGCCATTCTCAACCTGGTCGTTTCGTACCTGAAGGCGGAAGGCTACCAGGTATACACGGCTGCCGACGGCGAGGCGGCGCTCAAAGCGGCGCGCGCCTACAAGCCGGACCTCATCGTCCTGGACGTGATGTTGCCGGGCCTGGACGGGCTGGAAGTGCTGTCGCGTTTGCGGCGCGAGTCGGATGTGTACGTCATCCTGTTGACGGCCCGCACCGAGGAGACGGACAAAATCGTCGGTCTGTCGGTCGGGGCGGACGATTATGTTACTAAGCCGTTCAGCCCGCGCGAACTGGTGGCGCGCATCAAGGCCGCCTTGCGCCGTCTGCGGGGCGGAGCGGCGGGCGGAGACGCGCCGGCGATTTTGTCTTTCCGCCACCTGCGCATCGACAGCGGCGCCCGCCTGGTCAGCGTGGACGAGCAGCCGGTGACGCTGACGGCCATCGAATTCGATTTGCTCCTGGCGCTGGCCGAGAACCGCGGCCGGGTGCTGAGCCGCGAACAATTGCTCGAAAAGGTCTGGGGCTACGATTATTACGGCGACACGCGCGTCGTGGACGTGCATTTGGGCCACATCCGCCAGAAGTTGGGAAGGGGCGATCTGATTGCCACGGTGCGCGGCGTCGGCTACCGTTTCGAGGATGAACCGCTATGAAAATCCGGCGTCTGAGTTTGCGCCTGTTCCTGTCCTATCTGGCGGTGATCGCCGTCACTTTGTTGGTGCTGGCGCTGGTCGTGCAGGTTTCTTTGCCGGGGGTCTATGGCCGCCACATGGGGGTGATGCAGGGCGGCGCGCCCGGCATGGGGATAGGGCGCGGCGCGGGCGGCGCGATGCTGTATGAGAGTTTCCGCGCCAGTTTTGCCGAAGCGCTGACCTGGGCCGGCCTGGTCGCTCTGGGGGTTGCTCTGCTCGTCAGTTGGCTCATCAGCCGGCGGCTGTCGGCGCCCATCCAGGCGATGACCGCTGCCAGCCAGCGCATCAGCGAAGGGAACTACGCCGAGCGTGTTCCGCCAGGCGGCCTGGACGAAATCGGCACGCTGGCGGAGAGTTTCAACCGCATGGCGGGCAAACTGGCTCAGACCGAGGCGCTGCGCCGCCAGTTGATCGGCGATGTGGCCCATGAGTTGCGCACCCCGCTGACGGCCATCAAGGGTTCGCTGGAAGGGCTGGCAGATGGCGTCCTGCCTGCCAACGCCGAGACGTTTGCTCAACTGGGCGAGGAGGCCGACCGCCTGAGCCGGCTGGTGGACGATTTGCAGGAACTGTCGCGGGTCGAGGCGGGCGCCTATCGCCTGGACCTGGCGCCGGTCTCGATGCAGGCGGTGGTCGAGATGGCCCGCCGCCGCCTGGCGCGCTCGTTCGAGGCGAAGGGTGTGGCGTTGAAAGTCGAGGTCCCGGCGGCAGAGGCTGTAGTGCAGGCCGATGCCGACCGCATCGGTCAGGTGTTGACGAATCTGCTTGGCAACGCGTTGCAATACACACCTGCCGGCGGGCAGGTGACCGTCCGGCTGGAGGCGGAGTCCGCCCAGGCGCGCCTCTCGGTGACGGATACCGGCATCGGCATTCCTCCCGAACATCTACCCCACATTTTCGACCGTTTCTATCGGGTAGACAAATCTCGTTCGCGGCGTGCCGGTGGCGGGGCGGGCATCGGCCTGACGATTGCCCGTCATCTGGTGGAGGCGCACGGGGGGCGAATCTGGGCCGAAAGCGAAGGGGAGGGGCGGGGGAGCCGTTTCACTTTTACCCTTCCATTGGCGGCTGTCCGGCGAAGCGATTCGTGAGCGCAGATCCGCTGCCTGGGCGGGCGCGCTGCTCAGGTCTCGTTCTGGCTTCGAGCGGCGCGGAGTTGTCATAGGGAGGCAATGAACAAAATCCCATCTCCCTGTTATACTTGTGTCGGAATCTTCAATGCTGGACGGGATTCATGCCCGCAAAAACATCGACCGTCCCTGGGACTGTTTTGAAAGACGAAACGTTCCGCGCCCTGGTGGAGATGACGAGCGCGGCGGTGTTTGTATTTCGGGGGACGCGCTTGATTTATGTCAATCCTGCCGCCGAGAAGGTCAGCGGTTATTCGCGCTCCGAATTGTTGAAAATGAATTTTTATGATCTGGCGCCGGCAGGGAACAAGAAATCCATCCGTAACTGGGCGCTGGACTTGCAGCGCGGCGAGGAGGTGCCGACCCGCGGCGTGATCAAGATTCATACCCGCCAGGGGGAAGAACGCTGGCTGGATATGTCCATGGGGCGCATGATGCTGGAGGGCGAACAGGTTGGTTATGGGACGGCGCTCGACGTCACCGAGCAGAAGCGCGCCGAACTGTTGCAGGACGCCGTCTATCGGATTGCTCAGGCCGCCGACCAGACCCATAACCTGAACGATTTGTACGCCGCCCTGCATCAAATCATCGCCGAGGTGATGCCGGCAAAGAATTTCTACATCGCCTTGTATGATGCCAGCGAGGATATACTGTCCTTTCCGTATTATGTAGATGAGTACGATCAGCCCGCTCCGTGTGCCAAAGCCGGCAAGGGCCTGACGGAGTACCTGCTGCGGACAGGCAAATCGCTGCTGTGCGACCCTGCGGTTCATCAGGCGCTGGAGGCCAGCGGCGAAATCGAACTGGTCGGCACGCCTTCGCCCATCTGGCTGGGAGTGCCGCTTGTCATCGGCAACCAGGTCATCGGCGCGATGGTGGTGCAGGATTATCATGACCCCGGCGCTTTCGGCGAACGCGAGCAGCGTATTCTCGAATTCGTCTCTTTCCAGGTGGCCATGGCGATTCAGCGCAAGCGTGCCGAAGATGCCCTGCGGGAAAACGAAGCCCGTATCCGCCGCCGCGCTGACGAACTGACGGCCCTCTACGAGACCACCCGCGAGATTACCACCGCCCAGCGCGATATCGAGGCTTTGATGCACACCATCGTGGAGCGCACCGCCTCCCTTCTGGGAGTTGCCGGCTGCTGCATTTATCTTTATGACCACGAAAACAACCGAATGGAATTGATGGTGGCGCATGGCTATCAGGGCCGGGTGAGCCAGCGTTTCCCGGCCGGCGAGGGACTGATCGGCCAGGTGGCGCAGACCTGCAAGCCGGTCATTGTGGACGACCTACGCCTCAGCGCATACGGCGGCGAAAGGACTGCAGAAATCCCCATCACGGCTGCCATGGCCGCCCCCATGCTCTATAGCAACGAGTTGATTGGGGCCATCCTGGTCTATGAGGTTGAGCGCCCGGATGGTAGCACCAACCGCCTCTATGGGCAGGCAGAGCTCGATTTGCTGAATTTCTTTGCCGGCGCGGCAGCCGGGGCAGTCCATAATGCCCGTTTGTTCGATGAGACCCGTCAACGGCTGATCGAACTGGAGGTCCTCTACCAGGCCAGTCTGGCGGCGGCGCAGATTCACAGCGTCAAGGCCGTCGCTCAGCGGATTGTGGACGCCCTGGGACAGTTGCTGCGTTGGACGGGTTCGATTTGGGTCAACGACCAGGAGCATCAACGCCCCCTGATGCTGGCCTATTGCAACCTCGGCCTGACGGGCGAAGCCTGGCAGAACGAATTCGTCCGTGTCAGCAATTTAATCACCTCCTACGAAGACGGCATCATTGGCTGGGTGTGCAAAAATGGACATGCCATCCGCACAGGCGATGTCCGCGCCGTTCCCTATTACACCGAGGCGACTCCCGAAACGCGTTCCGAATTGTGCGTGCCGCTCAAGGTTGGCGGCAAGATCATCGGATGTATCAATGTCGAAAGTCCCGAACCGAACGCCTTCAGCGAACATGATGAGCGCCTGTTGATTACAATTGCCAATCAGGCTGCTGTGGCGATCGAGAACGCCCGGCTGTTTGGGGAGACCCGCCGGCGGGCGATTCGACAGGCAGCCCTGAACACCATCATCACCGCCGCGGCGCGTCCCGAGACCGGGCTGGAGTCATTGCTGGAGATGGCCCTCGACCAATTGCTGCAGGCACTGGGCCTGGATAGCGGCGCGATGTGGTTGGGCTGGTCGCCGTTTACCGTCCAACGGGTGGTAACGCGCGGCGTCCCGCTGGATATCCACCTGACGCTGGGGAATGCCGCCGCCGATGGACATTTAGACCTGGAACACCCGCTCGTCGTCGCTGACTGGAGCAAGGAACACAGCCCGCCGGCTCGCTTTTTTGTCTCCATCGGCGTGCGGGCTTCGATTTTTCTCCCTCTCCAGACGGGCAGCACTTGCCTGGGCGGGTTGATGGTCAATTCGGCGACCTCGCGCGCCTGGACGACCGATGATGTGACCTTCGCTCAGGCAGTCGCTCAGGAAATCTGTGCCAGTACTGAGCGTTCCCGCCTGTTCGAGGAAACCCGTGCCCGTCTAGCCGAATTAGAATCCATCAACCGCATCTCTACGGCTTTTCGTCTGGCCAAGTCGCTCGATGAGATGATGCCCGAATTGCTGGACGAGACCTTGAAGGCGCTGGAGGCCGAAGCGGGCGGCATTTGGCTTTATGATTCCCGCTCCGAGGTCCTCAAACAGGTGATCGGCCGCGGCTGGTGTACGCAAATTTCCCATCTTGAACTGCGGCGGGGAGAAAGCATCCCCGGCTCGGTCTTCGAGACGGGCGATATTTATTTCTCCGCCGATGTGGCTGCCGACGCGCTTACGCCCTCTCCTTTGCGCGGCAGCCTGCCGGCGCGCTGGCACGCTGTGTGTGTCCCCATTCGGGCTGAACAAGAGACGATTGGCGCTTTTCTGGTGTCGACGCCGGGGCGGGAGTTCGAATCGCAGGACGCTCGCTTGCTGGTGACGCTGGCAGAAATCGCCGGCAACACCATTCAACGCATGCGTCTTTACGAGCAGACCCAGCGTCACGCCATCGAGTTGGAAGAACGGGTAGCCGAGCGGACCACCGATTTGATCGCCGCCCTGCGCAAAGCCCAAGAGGCCGACCGCCTCAAGTCCGAATTCATTGCCAACGTCAATCATGAATTGCGGACGCCCTTGACCAATTTGCTGCTCTATTATCAGATGCTGCGCGCCCAGCCGAATGTGAAAACCGAGGAGCGTCTGGATGTCATCGGGCGCGAATTGAGCCGCCTGCGCATCTTGATTGAAGACTTGCTCAATCTGTCGCGCATGGACCTCGGCCAGGTGACGCCGGCTTTCAAGCCGCAGGACTTGAACGCCCTGATTCGCACCCTGGTGGACGACCGCCGTTCCCTGGCCGAAGAACGCGGCCTGACCCTGGAGATGAGTCTGCGGCCCGATTTGCCCCTGGTCTGGTTAGACGAATCCATGATGGTGCAGGCAGTTTCCAACCTCCTGACGAATGCGCTCAATTACACTTTGAAAGGCGGGCGGGTCTCCGTTCGCACGGCGGTCGAACAGGCAGAAAACGAGATGTGGGCGTCCTTTTGCGTCGAAGATACCGGCCTGGGAATCAGCGAGGAAGATTTGCCGCATCTATTCGAGCGCTTTTACCGCGGCAAAGCCGGCCACGAGTCCGGCGCCCCCGGCACGGGCTTGGGCCTGGCGATTGTCAAGCAGGTGGTTGAAATGCATCGCGGCCGCATCGAGGTCAGCGCGGGAGAGGGAGGGCGCGGCGCCCGCTTCACGGTCTATCTGCCGCTTGCCGCCCAGGGGTAATTCGATTAACGGCCTTACCGGGAATAACCGCCAGGACGCCGAGAACGTCCAGGGCGCCCTGAATTTGCCCAGCCAAGCCCTGGCGTTTTGGCGGTGAAGGTGAGAAAATGAAAAAGCGTTGGTCAGCGCCCCCGGCGAGGCTCGAACTCGCGGCCACTGGATTCGAAGTCCATTACTCTATCCGACTGAGCTACGGGGGCTGGCGGCGGAATTATACCCGAAAATGGCGAAACCGGCCTTGCTTCATTCTGGAACGCATGTTATAATCCCGCTCCGCGCCGGTCGGCGGCAGTTTTCATGTAAGGATGATGAGAAATGATTGACCTGAACAAAAACTTTGGCTTGGAAAGCAATCCGAATATCCCCGAATTGCAGCCCGGGGATACGGTCAGCGTTCATGTGCGCATCAAAGAAGGCGGGCGTGAGCGCATTCAGGAATTCAAGGGCATTGTTATCCGCCTGCGCAAGGGCGGCAACAACGCCAATTTCACCGTGCGCCGCACCGCCAGCAACGGCATTGGCGTGGAGCGCACCTTCCTGCTTCACTCGCCGCGCATCGACAAGGTGGTGGTCGAGCGCCATGCCCGCGTCCGCCGGGCGCAGTTGTACTTCCTGCGCGGGCGGACCGGTAAACGGGCTACTCTCAAGCAGAAGTTCGATTGAGCCTTCTTTTTGGCAGTACAATAAAAGGGTGCAGAGTTCTGCGCCCTTTTCTCTTTTGAGGCGAAGCCGATGCCCCTCCCGCTGATTGGTCTGACCACCTATAACCAGGAAAACCGGCATGGTTACCCGATTGCTGCGCTGATGCATCAATACATTCGGGCCATTGGCGAGGCTGGCGGCGTGCCGGTTCTGATTCCTTCGGGACTTGACCGGCGCAGTATCCAGAGCCTGACAGCCCGCCTGGACGGTTTTCTGTTTACCGGTGGGGGCGACATTCAGGTGAGCCTGTATGGCGGACGGGTGCATCCCCGCCTGACCGACCTCGACCCCGCCCGCGATGCCCTCGAACTCGAGCTGGCAAAGTCGGTCACCGAAGCCGGCAAACCGTTCCTCGGCATTTGCCGCGGCTTTCAACTCATCAATGTCGCTTTTGGTGGCAGTCTCTACGAAGACATTGCCGACCAGATGGCGGGGGCGATCAAACATGCCTACGACTCGGCGACAGAGCGCACCCTCCTGGCCCATGAGGTTCGCATCGAGCCGACCTCGCGCCTGGGCGCCCTTCTCGGAGAGAGACGGTTGCAAGTCAACAGTTTACATCACCAGGGCGCCAGGGATGTCCCTCCGCCGCTGCGCCCGGTCGCTTTTGCCCCGGATGGATTGGTGGAGGCCCTGGAATTGGAGAACTATCCTTTCGGCGTGGCCGTCCAGTGGCATCCCGAATGGCTGACCGACCAGCCGGCCGCCCGGCGGCTGTTTCGGGCCTTCGTCCTGGCTGGGCGCGGGGAGAAGCAATGAAATGAGTTCGAATGCCCCCATCGGCGTGTTCGACTCGGGCGTCGGCGGCCTGTCGGTGCTGCGCGCCCTGCGCGCCCGGTTGCCGGCTGAGGCGGTTGTGTATTTCGCCGACCAGGGCCATGTCCCTTATGGGCCGCGTCCCCTGGAAGAAGTGCGCCGCTTTTCGGAAGCCATTACCCGTTTCCTCCTCTCTCAAGGCGCAAAATTGATTGTGGTGGCCTGCAATACGGCCTCGGCCGCGGCGTTGCACGGATTGCGCCAGACTTTTCCCGATATCCCCTTCGTCGGCATGGAGCCGGCCGTCAAACCGGCCGCTGAAACGACTCACACCGGCGTGGTCGGCGTCCTGGCCACCCCGGCGACTTTCCAGGGCGCGCTCTACGCCTCGGTTGTCGAGCGTTTTGCCAACGGGGTGACTCTGCTGCCACACACTTGCCCCGGCCTGGTGGGGCAAATCGAGCGCGGCGAACTGGATTCTCCGGAAACGCGCGCCATTCTGGAAGATGCGCTTTTGCCGATGCTGAAACGCGGCATTGATACGGTCGTGCTGGGCTGTACCCACTATCCATTCGTCATCCCGCTCATCGAACAAATCGTCGGCCAGGGGGTGCGGGTCATTGACCCGGCTCCGGCGGTGGCGCGTCAGACGGCGCGCCTGCTTCAGGCGGCGGGTCAGCAGGCCGACCGCCGCGGGGCGGGGAAGATGCTTTTCTACACCAGCGGGGAAACCGAGGCGCTGGCCGCCCTGTTGCCGCGTCTTCTGGGTGAGACGGGCGAGGTTCGCCGCGCAGTTTGGAATGCGGCCGGGGAAATCGAACCGGCCGAGGCGTGACCGCGCCAGGGTCAATCGGCCGGCAGAACCCCCAGGTCGGTCGCTATGATGCTCAGGCCCTCGAAGTTGGCGAAGGTCAGGTCGCGGCATGTCAGGCGGCGTTTTCGGCGCACCTTTTCGAACAGATGCAGGTAACTGGCCGGGATGCGCCTGTCCCATGCCAGGCCCAGGTCTTCGGCCGCCCGCCGTATCGAAGCGGCATCCTCGCCTTCGATTTCGACAAAGGCGCCAAAGGGCAACTCGTCGAGCATGATTTCCCGACCGTTCAGGGCATAGATGGCTCGATATTTTTCGTACAGGACGACGACCTGGAATCCCAGCGCCTCCAGCAGGGCGCGGGCGGCGCTTGCCTCGCTCAGGCTGAGCTCGATTTCTTGGCGGGCGCGCACGCCGCGGCGCGTTGCGCCGGGGCCTTTGTAGGTCAGGCGGGGCGGCTCGCCCGTCGTCGTCCGCAGGCGCAGGACACGGTCTGCCCGGCTCAGGCTGCCGTCGGCCAGGTCGAAGCGCAGGTTGACCTCGTGGGCACGTTCCCGCCTCAGGACGGCGCCCAGCCCCTCCAGGCGCTCGGCAATCGGCGGCAGGGAGCGCACGTAGAATTTGACCTCGATTTCCTCGAACGTCATCTCATATCACACTGAGCAGGGTTTGTTTTTGCTCGACGCTCTCGCCCACCCGAACGCGAATCCGCGTCACCTTGCCGGGGCGCGGCGAGCGCAGTTCGTTCTGCATCTTCATCGACTCGAGAATCGCCAGCACCTGGCCTTTTTTGACTTCCTCGCCCTCCTGGACGGCTATCGAGACGATCAGCCCCGGCATAGGCGCTTTCAGGTGGAATTCGCCCGTTTCGGCGATGGGCGCGCCGGCTGCTCTGCTCAGGCGCTTTTCGCGTTCCTCCTCGACCCTGACCTCGTATTGCTGGCCAATCAGCAGCACTTGCCAGGCATCTCCCTCAGGGTAGATGTAGGCCTCGTAGGATTTGCCGTCGATAATCAGCGAATAGACTGGTTGATTGCCGATGGCGACGAAGTCCACCTCCTGCACCGCGCCGTTCAAGCGGATGTGGCGCTCGTCGATGACCTCGACCGGATACTCGTTTCCATTGACCGTAGCGATATACTTCATGCCGGCCTCCTCAGCCCCGCATCCGTTCCCAGCGCCCGAACCATTTCCAGTTGCTGGTATCGCGTTCGTTGCGCCGGACGACCTGGGCGCGTTTTTCCATTTGCTGATGGGCGACCAGGGTGGCCATGATGGCCGCGATGTGCGGATAGGTTTCGCGGTTTTCCTCGGCTTCGTGGATCGAGTAACGCTCCTCGACGAAACGGGTATCGTACTGCCCGCCCATGAAACGGTGCGAGTCCATCATGGTTTGGTGGAAGGGGATGTTGGTGTGCACGCCGACGATCTTGTATTCCTCCAGGGCGCGCCGTGTTCGCAGAATGGCCTGACCGCGCGTCTCGCCCCAGACGATGAGTTTCGCAATCATCGGGTCGTAGTAAGGGGTGATTTCGAAGCCCGGATAGACGCCGGTGTCGATGCGCACACCGGGGCCGGTAGGCGCCAGGATGTGCGTAATCACGCCGGTGGAGGGCATAAAATCCTCGTAGGGATTTTCGGCGTTGATGCGGCACTCGATGGCCGCTCCGATGCGCCGGACTTCTTCCTGCCGGTAGGAGAGCTGGCGGCCGCGAGCGATGCGCACTTGCTCGGCGACGATGTCGATGCCGGTGATCATCTCGGTGACGGGATGTTCCACTTGCAGACGGGTGTTCATTTCGAGAAAGAAGAAGTTGCCGTCTTTGTCCACCAGGAATTCGACCGTACCGGCGTTGCAGTAAGCGACGGCGCGGGCCGCCTCGACAGCCATTTTGCCCATGCGGGCGCGCAGGTCCTCGTTGTCGCCGAGGAAAGGGGAGGGCGCCTCCTCGAGCAGTTTCTGGTGACGGCGTTGCAGCGAGCATTCGCGTTCGCCCAGGTGGATGATGTTGCCGTGATGGTCGGCCAGGATTTGAAATTCGATGTGGCGCGCCCCCTCGACCAGTTTCTCCAGGTAAACGTTGCCGTCGCCAAAGGAGGCTTCTGCCTCGCGGCGGGCCGCCTGGAGCAGGGAGGGCATTTCCTCCAGGCTGTTGACCTCGCGCATCCCCTTGCCTCCGCCGCCGGCGGCAGCCTTGATGAGCAGCGGAAAGCCGATTTGCGGGGCCAGGGCGAGCAGTTCCTCGTCGCGCAGGCCGGAAGCGCCCTCAGTGCCCGGCACGACCGGCACACCGGCGCGGGCGACCGTCTGGCGCGCCCGGACTTTATCGCCCATGGCGGCGATCGATTCCGGCCGCGGGCCGACGAACGCCAGGCCGGCCTCGGCGCAGGCGGCGGCGAAATCGGCGCGCTCGGCCAGGAAGCCGTACCCCGGATGGATGGCGGTCGCGCCGCATTTGCGGGCGATGTCGATGATTTTGTCACCGCGCAGGTAGGAATCGCGCGCCGGAGCCGGGCCGAGCAGATAGGCCTCGTCGGCGTAGCGGACGTGCAGGGACTGCCGGTCGGCTTCCGAGTAGACTGCGACCGTCTCCAGCCCCAGTTCTCGGCAGGCCCGCAGGATGCGGACGGCGATTTCGCCGCGGTTGGCGATCAGAATTTTCGTAAACATGCTTCTGCTGCCTAGAGAGGAATGTTGCCGTGCTTGCGCGGCGGGTTGCTGTCGCGCTTGTTGCTCAGCATTTCGAGGGCGTTGAACAGGCGGGCGCGGGTCTCGCGTGGTTCGATGACATCATCGAGGTAGCCGCGTTCGGCCGCCACGTAGGGGTTGGCGAATTTTTCGCGGTACTCGGCGACCAGTTCTGCTTTGCGCTGCGCCGGGTCGCTGGCCTGTTCTACCTCTCGGCGCATAACGATACTGACTGCTCCCTCCGGCCCCATGACGGCAATTTCGGCGCTGGGCCAGGCCAGGTTGACATCGCCGCGAATGTGCTTGCTCGACATCACGATATAGGCGCCGCCATAGGCCTTCCGCAGAATGACGGTCAGTTTGGGGACGGTAGCCTCGCAGTAAGCGTAGAGCAGTTTGGCGCCTGAGCGGATGACGCCGTTATGTTCCTGGTCGGTGCCGGGCATGAAGCCGGGCACATCCACCAGGGTGACCAGCGGGATATTGAAAGCATCACAGAAGCGCACGAAGCGGGCGGCCTTCTCGCTGGCGTTGATGTCCAGCACGCCGGCCAGAACGGCCGGCTGATTGGCCACGATTCCAATCGAGTGCCCGCCCAGGCGCGCAAAGCCGACGACGATGTTCTGGGCGAAACCCTCTTGAATTTCGAAGAATTGACCGTCATCCACGATGGCCTGGATGACCTCCTTGACATCGTAAGGCTTTCCGGGGTCGTCGGGGATGATCTCATCCAGCATTTCGCTGGCCCGCAGGGGGTCGTCGCTGGTCGGTACATAGGGCGGGTCTTCCATGTTGTTCTGCGGCAGGTAGCCGAGCAGTTTGCGAATCAGGAAGAAGGCGTCCTCTTCGCTTTCGGCGGCCACGTGGCAGACGCCCGATTTCTCGGCGTGGATGCCCGCCCCGCCGAGGGTTTCAAACGAGACATCTTCGCGCGTCACGGCCTTGACCACGTCAGGGCCGGTGACGAACATGTAGGACGTCCCGCCGACCATGAAGACGAAATCGGTCAGGGCAGGGGAGTACACCGCGCCGCCGGCGCAGGGTCCCAGGATGGCCGAAATTTGCGGGATGACGCCCGAAGCGAGCGTGTTGCGCAGGAAGATGTTGGCGTAGCCGCCCAGGGAGACGACCCCCTCCTGGATGCGCGCTCCACCCGAGTCGTTCAGGCCGATGAGCGGCGCGCCGTTCTTGAGCGCCATGTCCATGATTTTGCAGACTTTTTCGGCGTGGACTTCGCCCAGGCTGCCGCCCAGGACGGTGAAATCCTGCGAGAAGACGTACACCAGCCGCCCTTCGATGGTTCCCCAACCGGTGACCACGCTGTCGCAGGGATATTTTTGCTTGTCCAGGCCGAAGTCGGTGGTGCGGTGAACGACGAAAGCGTCTGTCTCGTGGAAGGAATTTTTGTCCAGCAGCAAGTCGAGGCGCTCGCGGGCGGTTAATTTCCCTTTTTTGTGTTGCGCTTCGATGCGCTCTGGGCCGCCGCCGAGGCGGGTTTGGGCTTTGCGGGCGCGCAGTTGTTCGATTTTTGTTTGACTCATGCTCACCTCTGAGACTTGCTTTGGATGAATTTCGAAACTTGTGGGTCGAAAAGGTCAATGTAGAAAGCCGCCAACAGCACGAGGGTGATGCCCATTGCAAACGGCCAGCCTGGATGAGGAATTTGTATGACCAGCCGGTCGAACCAATACCACAGCGCATAAAGAGCCGCGGCCACAGCAGCGATCTTCTGAATGCGGGCTGCTCCGCGCCACAAACCCCAGGCGATCATGAGACTGATAACGAGCCAAAAACCCCCGCTGAGCGCCGGGTAGAGGAATCCGCCGCGAGCACGATAGGTTTGTAGCAGGTCTCTCAGGATGATGGCCTGCCCCAGGCGGATGCCGTTCCATGCTGAGAAGAATAACACGAACAGGGTCAGTAGAGTTACGGTTTGGGGGCGTTTCAATTGGGGGGTCGGCGTCTCATCCGATGAGGAGACGGGCGGGGGGTCATTTTGCATGTTTGCCTGCAGGCAATGGAGAGTTTGGGCGGGACAATCCAGGCTCCATCTTATTGGATTCGGATTCTCAATTCCTATCAGAAAAGCGCGTGATAGGATTATAGCATGTCGTCTGGCAGTTCGTGCCGGGCACAAATCGAATCCCTTTGCCCGGCGCGCATGGAGGTGCAGGAATGCTATAATCAATACCGGCGCATTGGGCTTGGCGTTCTTGCGCCTGGGTGCTGGCGGACTGCGCTGTTCTGGAGAAGTTCAGGAAATGAATTGGAAACCTCTTTTGTACATCGTTGCCGGAATTTTGATCGGCTTCCTGGCTGCCGGTTTGCTGTACTTGACGGTGCGCGCCCCGGAGGGTCAGCCCGTGACGCTGTTGCCGACTCAAACGCCTCGTTCGCTGGTCGTGTATGTGACCGGCGCGGTGGCGACCCCTGGCGTGTATATCTTGCCGCCGGGCAGCCGGGTGGCCGATGCAGTCGAGGCGGCCGGCGGGTTTGCCGAGGGCGCCGAGCAGGAGCGCATCAACCTGGCCGCCTTGCTTCAGGATGGGGAGCAAATTGATGTCCCCGGAGTGGCGGCGACGAGTCGCGTCCTCACCCAGCGGGTCAACATCAATACCGCCACCGTTGATGAACTGGACGATTTGCCCGGCATTGGCCCGACGGCCGCCCAAAGCATCGTGGACTACCGGCTGGCCAACGGGCCGTTCCAAACGATTTGGGATTTGCAGAATGTGCCCGGCATCGGCCCGGCGACTTTCGACCGCATCAAAGATTACGTCACCGTTGGGCCGTGAGTATGCCATTCGATCATTTCGATTTCATCGCCGGAATCTATAACCGCCTGGAAGATTACCTGCCCGGCCCGCTGATGATGCGCCTGGTGGCGCTGCCGGTGACGGGCCGCCTGCTCGATGCTGGCGGGGGGACGGGGCGGGTGGCGCGCGCCCTGGCCGGACAGGCAGGCCAGGTGGTCGTTGCCGACCTGTCGCTGGGCATGCTGCGTCACGCCCGCCGCAAAGGCCTGGAGGCGATCTGTGCGCCGGTCGAACGGCAGCCATTTCCCGATGCCGCGTTCGAACGCGTCATTATGATGGATGCTTTCCATCATGTTTTCGATCAGCGTCAAACCGCAGCGGAGTTGCTGCGCCTGCTCGCCCCCGGCGGGCGGATTGTGATTGTCGAGCCGGATATTCGCCGCCTGGCCGTTAAAGTGGTGGCATTGTTCGAAAAATTGTTACTGATGCGCAGCCGCTTTCTGAGCGCCGAACAAATCGCTGCCCTCTTCGTCGGCTCAAACATTCGTGTAGCCATCGAACGCGAGGCTGCCTCGGCTTGGGTGGTGATCGAGAAACAATAGGCTCTTCTATTCGCGTCAGGAGGAAAAAATATGGACGACTCGAAGAAGCGCATTCAACGCATGGCGGTCTGGACGGTCACGGTCTTTGCCACGGTGTTTTCGGTGACGATGGCTTTGTTCTGGCTGCTCGTCTGGCCGCTGGCCGATTCGCCGCTGCAGAGATTGTGGCTGGCCCTGTCTTTTGGATGGCCGGTGTTTCTTCTGAGCGGGGGATTGTGCGCGGCGGTCTTTTTCATTTACCGCCGCTTTTGGTCGAAGAAGTGAGGGGGCGTCTCGTTTTTACTGAAAATCCCTGAGCAATTCCCGCGCCTCGGCGAGCCTGGATTTGGGGACGAACACCTGCACCAGCCCCAGCCCGTTTACCGTGACCGGATAGATTGTCCGGCCGACGGCTTCTTGGATGAGTTCGACGTCGATGCCGTGCGCCTCGAGATAACTTTCGAGCAACTCGGCTTCCGCCCGGCCGTGGATTTCAGTCAATCGTTCCCATTGCAGTTCGTCCATCGTCATCTCCATACCAGGATAAACAGGAGGGTAAATGCGGTGCTGACCAGCAGTTGCCGCAGGCCGATGCGGGTTGGCTTCCAACCGAGGGCGGGATGTTCGATGCCCCACAGCGTTTCCAGCCATTGGAGCAAGTAGGGTAGGAAAATAAGCGGCGGCAGCCAGCCGCGACAGGCAGCCAGCAATGCGGCGCCCAGGTTGAAACTGGTGTACAGGAGCGCCCGGCGGCCCATCTTCCAGCGCTCGGCGCGGGGCGCGATGGCAGCCAGACTGCGCTGTTCCAGGCGCAGATAGGCGTGGACGATGGAGGCTGCCGATTGCAGCCAGGTCAGCAGCCAGAGCGTCCAACCGAGAGGGTCGTAGTCGCCCCGTCCGGCCCACAGGGCGGCGGGCGCCGCCAGGGCCAGCACGCCTGTCGCCAGGATTTCCACCCCGGCCTGTTTGCGTTCTTTGCGGCGGCTGACCAGGAGGAGGTGCCAGGCAAAGACCGGCACTGCCGGGACGGCCAGCAGCAAGAGATACCAGCCGCCAGCCAGGCTCAGAGCGGTGACCAGGGCGGCCAGGCCGCTGCCATAGACGGCAATCCAAAACCAGGCCGCCGGCAGGTCGCTGGGCGGCCGGCGGCCGCTGAGGGCTTTGACGGCTACCGTCACCGGCTGGCGAAGCAGGAAGGCCAGCAGCGCCGCCAGCGTCGTCAGGGCTGAGGGCCAGCCAAAGGTCCGGCCGGCGAACAGGCCGATGAGCAGCGGGCTGAGCAGGAACACCCACGAGCCGTGATCTTGGGGAATGGCAATCTGGCGGACGAACAGGGAGGCGAGAGTTTTTTTCATGTTTCCAGCCATTTGGCCGCGTTGCGCGGCAAATCGGCCAGCGGCCCGACTCGCACGGTGCAGGGCGGCAGCGATTCGATGAAAGCCCGGCCGTAGGACTTGGTCAGGACGCGCCGGTCGAGGATGACCACTACGCCGCGGTCGGACTGGGTGCGAATCAGCCGCCCGAATCCCTGCCGAAAGCGCAGAATGGCTTCGGGGAGGTGATATTCGTTGAACGGGTCCTCGAACGTTTCGGCGCGGGCCGCGACCAGCGGGTCGCTGGGGACGTCGAAGGGCAGTTTGACGATGACCAGCACCGAGAGCGCCTCGCCGGGGACGTCCACGCCCTCCCAGAAGGAACGCGTTCCGAGCAGGACGGCGCGCTCGGCACTCTTGAAGGATTCCAACAGGGCGTTGGGGGAGGCGCCTTCGCCCTGCTCGTAGACGGTGATTTGCGCCTGTGCCAGCGGGCCGCCGATGGCCCGGGCGGTGCGTTTCAACTGGGCGTAAGAAGTGAACAGAATCAGAGCGCGTCCGCCGCTGGCCTTGCACAGCGAGACCAGCGTCTGTTCGACCTGGCGCTGATACTCGGCGGTGTGCGGCTCGGCGATGTCGTTGGCGATGTAGAGCAGGGCAGCGTTCTCGTAATCGAAGGGTGAACCGAGTGCCAGTTCGTCTGCCTCATCGGCGGCCAGGACGTTGCGCAGGTAATCGAACTCGCCGTGCGTGGTCAGCGTGGCGGAGGTCAGGATGATGCTGGTTTTCTCGTGCCACAAATACTTTTCGATGAGCGGGCCGACGCGCACCGGCGCGGCGTTGAGCGCTAGTTTGCCGTTGTTTGGATGGACTTCTACCCAGTACACATATTGGTTGTTCGGTTCGAAAATCATGGCATAGACCATGCTCTCCGCTTCCATCAGCCGCCGCAGGGCATTGCCCAGGTTGGAGATGATTTCCTCCATCTCTTCCAGGCCATCGGCGTACAGTTCGGCGGCCGCCTTATGAACCTCGCCCAGCAGACTGACCAGCAGGTGCAGGGTCTCGTTGGCGGCGTCCCAGGTGATTTCGACGCTGTCCCAGCCGGGCAGGGTGCGGGTGGCGGGCAGGATGCGTTCTTGCCAGGCATAGGGGCCGTTGGCCTGGCCCTCTCGGATGAAAGCGACGAACTCGGCCAGGGCGTCGTAGAAACTGCGCACCTGATTCTCCAGCCGCCAGGCCAGGTCGGTGGCGCGTGCAATTTTCTGTTCGAGCAGGGCGTAATCCGAAGGGCGCACCTGATTGTGGGCGGCGCTCAGCAAACGGCCCAGGATGCCGGAGGCCGAGCCGCCGATTTCTTTGACCAGGCGTTCCAGGTCGGCCTGGGTCAGGCGGAAGGAGAGGGCGTCGGTGGCGGCGGCTTCCAGGTGATGACCCTCGTCAACGATGAGGTACTGATATTCCGGCAAAATCCGTTGGCCGAAAGCCACATCGGTCAGCAGCAGGGCATGGTTGACGACCAGGATGTGGGCATTTTGAGCCGCCTGACGGGCGCGGAAGAAAGGACATGCCCCGCCCGTCCGCTCCAGGCATGTCTCGGTGGTACAGGCGTCGTCCTCCGCCGAGACGTGCAGCCAGACATCCCGCTCGGCCGGGCCGGTCAGGTTGATTTCGGTGCGGTCGCCGCTGGCGTTTTGCCGCAGCCAGACCAGCAGTTTGGCCAGGACGCGCATCTCGTCGGCGGTCGAGGGGCCGCGTCGGCGCAACAGGTCGAAGCGGCGCGGACAGAAATAATTGGCCCGCCCTTTCAGCACGGCGGCCCGCAGGTCGAGGCCGAGGGCGGCGCACAGGTCGGGGATGTCTTTTTTGATGAGTTGGTCTTGCAGATTGATGGTGTTGGTCGAGACGACCACCCGCGTGTTGTTTTGCAGGGCAAACAGCGCCGCCGGCACGAGGTAGGCGAACGATTTGCCCACGCCGGTGCCGGCCTCGACCAGCAAATGCTGGCCGGTCGAGAGGGCGGCGGCGACGGCGCGCAGCATGTCCACCTGTTCGGGACGGTACTCGTAGTTCTCGAAATAGTGGGAGAACGGCCCGCCGTATTCGAGCAGGGCGGCGGCCTCATCGGGATCGATAGGCTGCGGCTGTTCGGGGATTTTCAGCGCCGGGCCGTGCCGCGTCTCGGCGGCCGACTCGAACAGCGGACCGGCGGCCTGCCTGCCGCCGACTCGCCTGGTCGTCACCCCTTCGCGCGAGCGCGCCCGCAGCGCCTGCCGAAACGCCCAGGCGCCGTCCCACTCGATTGGCTCGCTGTGGCGGACGATTTCTGCCAGCAGGTCGAGGGGCAGTTCGCCGGCCATGCGCGCCAGCCGCTGGAAGACGGCCCGGGTCAGGCGGGCGTCGTCGAGGGCGCGGTGGGTGGCCGGCAGCGGAATGCCCAGTTGCTGCCCGAGCGCCCCCAGGTTGTAGCGGCTGGCAGAGGGCAGCAGGACGGCGGCCATTTCGTAGGTATCGATGCGCTCGTTGCGCCCGAACAGTTGGTATTTGCGGAAGAAGGACAAATCGAAGGGGATGTTGTGCCCCAGGATGGGCGCCTCGCCGATGAAAGCGGCCAGGTCTGCGAGCACGTCTCCCAGGCGCGGCGCGGCGCGCACCATCTCGTCGCGGATGCCGGTCAGGGCGGTGATGAACTCGGGGATGTGGCGGCCGGGGTTGATGAGGCTGGTCCACTCGTCTTCAATGCGGTTGCCGCTGAAGCGTACCGCGCCGATTTCGATGATGGCGTCCGCCTGCGGGTCCAGGCCGGTCGTTTCGATATCCAGGGCGACAATCGAGGTCATGCGGGTCGTTTACCCCATGCGGGTCGCAGGAACAGTCTGGCGGCCAATCGGGTCATCGCCGCTCTGCCTCGGGCTGAGGCAGAATGTTGCGAATTGCCTCCAGGGCCTCCGGCGCGATGGGCTTCCCCTTGGCCCGTTCGCGCAGGAAATCTTTCAGTCGGCTGGCCTGGACGGCGGGCAGCGGGGCCTCGTCCAGCCGCAGTTCGACTTTGGGGTTCAGAAAGACCATCAGGGCGTGGACATCGGGGAGAGAGGTTTCTTCGCTCAGGTTGCGGGCGAGGAAACGCCGCACCGAGGTGGTCTCGGCCCGGGCTTCCAGGTCGGGGCGTCCCAGGCCCTCCTGGCCGAAGATGCGCAGATAGGTTTGCAAGAAACCGCCGCCGCGCAGAATCCAGCGTTTCTTCTCGTAGGTGACGCGCCCGGCCTGGTGGTAAGGCAGCAGCACCCACAGTCCGGCCGGCCCGAGCAGCAAATGGTAGGCCGGGGTGGTGTAGTGATAGATGGTGTATTCGCGCCCCAGTCCTTTCAGCGCCCGGTCGATCAACTCGTCTGGCCGCGGGCTGCGCCCCCAGCGGTTGCCGTAGTAAGTGCCGATTTGCAGGATGATGAATCCTACCAGCACGGCCAGCAGGAACAGATTGAATTGGGCGACGGTGATGGCGCCGGAGATGCCGCGAAAGGAAAGGTAGATGCTGACGCCCATCAGCGCCAGACCCACCAGGTTGAAGATATTGCCGAGGCGGGCGTTGCGCTTGATCAGACGGTGATTGGTGACGATTTGCATGGCGTACCTACTTGAGCGATTCTTCGATGGCGCTGCGGATAGCCTCCAGCACCCTTGCCTCGACGGCATTCTTTGCCACCCGGACGGCGTTCTTGATGGCGATGGCATCGGAGCGGCCGTGGCCGATGAAGACCAGACCGTTGACCCCCAGCAGCGGTGCGGCTCCCTCCTCCGAAGGGTCCATCAATTTCTTGACCGAACCCATCGCCGGTTTGATGAGCAGGCCGCCCAGCAGGGCCAGCGGGCCGCCGTGCTTGATGGCCTCCTTGATTTTTTCCACCAGCAGTTTGGCGACCGCCTCGGAGGACTTCAGCAGGACGTTGCCGGTGAATCCATCGCAAACGGCCACGTCCACTGCTCCGCCGATGACTTCTTTGCCTTCCACGTTGCCGTAGAAATTCAGCCCCGATTTTTCGAGCAGCGGATAGGCGTGTTTGACCAGTTCGTTGCCCTTGCCGGGCTCCTCGCCGTTCGAAATCAGTCCCACCTTGGGATTGTGAACGCCGCGCACCTTTTCGGCATAGATGGCGCCCATGATGCCGAACTGGAGCAGGTTTTCGGGCTTGCAGTCAGGGTTGGCGCCGATGTCGAGGACAACGCATGAGCCGGTGGCGGTTGGGAAGACGGGCGCCAGGCCGGGCCGGTCAACGCCGGGGATGGTGCCCAGCCGGAAGTAGGCCGTCACCGCTGCCGCGCCGGTGTTGCCCGCCGTGACGAAGGCCTCAGCCTGGCCGTTCTTGACCAGGTCAATCCCGACGGCCATTGAGTTCTTCGAGTTGGGGCGGCGGGCCTTGAGCACCAGCGCCATGCCCTTGTCTTCCATCGTCAGCATTTCGGGGGCGTGGACGACTTCGATGGACAGGCCGCCGGTCTGCTGCGTTTCCAGCACGGGGCGGATGCGGGCTTCGTCGCCGACCAGGACGACGCCGACATTGTACTCGCGGGCGGCCATCACCGCGCCGACGACATCGGGGACGGGAAAGTTGTCGCTCCCCATCGCGTCTACGACTATTTTGGTCATGGAATGCTCCTGCAATGGTTGGTTGAGACTCGTCGCGCCGAAACAGCGGCGCACGATTGCTTGACAGGTTAATGAACCTGATTATAATACGTCCTGCCCGCGCTGGTGCTGGAATTGGCAGACAGGCATGGTTGAGGGCCATGTGCCGCAAGGCGTGGGGGTTCAAGTCCCCCCCAGCGCACTCGCCCCCGCTATCGTTTCGATGGCGGGGGCGTTCGCTTTCGAGAGGCAATCGGGTGGCGGCTTATTCCTCGATTTTCATTTTCCTTTCCAGCCAGCGGACGCCGGCCGACAGCAGCAGCGTCATCGAAAGGTACAGGAAAGCCACCACGTTGAAGGTCTCCAGGACGCGAAAGGTGCTGGCCCGGCGCAGGCGGCCCAACTGGGTGAGTTCATCTACGGCCAGGACGGTGGCCAGCGAAGAGTCTTTCAGGCAGGCGATGAAGTCGTTGCCGAGCGGCGGCAGGATGCGGCGGATGGCCTGCGGCAGGATGATGAAGCGCATGGCCTGGAAGTAGGTCATGCCCAGCGAGCGGGCGGCCTCGGTCTGCCCTTTGCTGATGGATTGGATGCCGGCCCGGAACACTTCGGCTTCGTAGGCGCCGTAGCCGATGCCCAGGGCGATGATGGCGCGCCCTTCCATGGGGATGGAGCGGATGCTGAAATCGGCCAGCGACTGGAAGAACGCCCCCGGCAGGACGGTCACGCCCCATGCCCCCAGCCGGTTGGTCAGTTCGACCAGCACCGGCACGAGAGCGAAGGCGATGTATAACAGGATGACGACCAAGGGGATGCCGCGCACGGTTTCTACGTACAGGGTCGAGATGTTATACAGGAAGACGTTCTTAGACACCCGCGCCAGTCCGGCGACCAGCCCCAGGACGGTTGCCAGGATGTAGGAGAAGAGCGTGATTCGGAGGGTGGTATAGACGCCGCCCGTCAGGTAGATGAATGTCTCCCGGTAGTTGTCGGAAGTGAAGATGATGATGACCAGGGTAATGCCGGTCAGAATCAGGAAGAAGGCCCACCAGGGCCAGCGTTTGACCTGCCAGTTGCCGAAGATGCCCGGCTGGCGGGGAGGAAGGGTCCCGGATGCCTGCATTTCTGTCTCCTCATGAAGCGTTGGAGTGGCGGGATGGAGGCGCGGCCTCCATCCCGCCTGGTCGTTAGAAACGGCGAATGGAAAGGGTTATTTCAGGCCCCACTCGGTGTTGAGGGCGTCCAGGGTGCCGTCGTCAATCATGGATTGGAGGGCGGCGTTGACCGGCGCCACCAGGTCGCTGCCGGGCGGGAAGACGAAGGCCAGTTGTTCGTCGGAGGTAATCTGAGCGCCGATCTTCATCTCGCCGGGGTTTTCTCCCATGAAGCCGGAGGCGGTGACGTTGTCCACCACCACGCCGTCAATATCGCCGGCGATCAGGGCCAGGATGGCGGCTCCGAAGTCCTCGAAGGACTGGATGTCCTTGTCCGGGAAAGTATCGCGGGCAACGATTTCGTTGGTCGTGCCGATTTGGGTGCCGACGATTAGATCAGGGTTGTTGATGAAGTCTTGCAGGCTGGCCGTCTCATCGGCCCGCACCAACAGCACCTGGCCGATGGTCACGTAGGGGATGGAGAAATCCACGATTTCGTCGCGCTCGGCGGTGTAAGTGATGCCGTCGGCGGCCATATCGTATTCACCGGCCTGCATGGCGGGGAAGAGGCCGTCCCAAGCCGCCTGGCGGAAATCGGGCACGCAGTTGATGCGGTTGCAGATTTCGCAGACGGTGTCATAGTCCCAGCCCACACCCTCGCCGGTGGCCTCGTCAATGTTGTTGAAGGGGGGGTAAGCGTTTTCGACGGCCACTGTGATGGTGCGGCCGCCCAGGTCGGGCAACCCCTCCAGGTGGCCGCCGCCGCACTGCGCGGTGGTTTGCTGCTGCCCGCAGGCGGCCAGCCCCAGGCTGGCCACAATCAAAAGGCTGACCAGTAAGAACAGTTTCTTCATCTTCTCTCTCCTTAGGTGGTTTGAAGGTCGCCGTTTCTAAGCGGCCGGAATTGTCTGGTTTGGACTTTCAGAGCAAGAGTAGACGAATCTGTTTCGGTTCACGATCTGGCTGCCGCGCGCGGCGATTAACGGACGGGGGAACGCAACCTTGAATGGTAAAATTATACACTGGATTGCAGAATTGGATGACCGCATCTTCCAGCCGCTCTCGATGGGCGGCCGCGCGCGAAATACACCACATTACGAATGTAGGAGAAACAATGGACACCGGTTTTCAGGCCGCTTTTATGCTGGACCATATGCGCGTTTTGTGCAAGGAACTCCCGCCTCGCCTCCCCGCCAGTTTGGGAGAGCATCGGGCAGCCGAATACGTTGCCGATGCGTTGCGCCGCTTGGGGCTGACAGAGGTGACCTTGCAGCCCTATCGGGGGATTTCCAGTCTCGGTCTTCCCGCTACGATCGCGGCTCTCATCGGCGTCTTGGGCTTTTTGGTGGGATGGTGGGCCGGAACGGTTGGTCTGTGGCTGGGCGGCGCCCTCTTGTTCCTCTCCGCTTATACCATTCGCAATTTGTTGCGCACCGTGCCGCCGTTCTTTCAAGCGTTGATTGCGCGCCGTACGGGCTACAACGTGGTGGCCAACCTGCCTGCCCGGCAGCCGGCACGTAGACAGATTTTCATTTTAGCGCATCTAGACGCCAATAAACAACGTTTTACCTTTCCGCCATCTGTTCCTGCCCTGATGAAGCCGATGGAGACCGGTTCAGTCTTGCTGCTGCTGATGGCCGGCCTTTCTTTCTGGCTGCAGGCGCTGTTGCCCTGGAGTTTGTTTGGGTTTCAGGCGGCCGCATTGGCCGTGCTGCTTGTCGTATTGCTCGGCTTGTGGGCTGACGAATTTCAGCCAACCGTCGAAGGCGCCAATGACAACGCTTCGGCGATTGGAGTCGCTTTGGCCCTGGCGGACAGGCTGCGGAAGGAACCTCTGACCCATTCGGAGGTTACCCTTCTCTTTACCGGCTGCGAAGAGGTCGGGCATCATGGTCTGCAAGCCTATCTCAAACAAAATCGCCCGCCCAAAGACAATACCTACTGGATTGACCTCGAATTGGTGGGCGCCGGCCGCTTGTGCTTTGCGACCAAGCACGGCGTCAGTTATCTAACCGAATACAAACCGGGCGAGGAAATTTTGCAACTGGCTCAGGAGGTGGCTCAATCCAATCCCTCTTTGCATGTGACGGGACGCCCCATGTTGATTTTGGAGGAAGTTTCTACTTTGCGAAACCACGGCTACAATGCAATTTGTCTGATGGGCTACAACGAACAAGGTTATCTTCCTAACTGGCACCGCCTGAGCGATACGATGGAGAACATCGAACCGGCCACGCTGGAGTGTGCGGCCTCCTTTACTTGGGAATTGCTCCAAGCCATTGACAAAAAATAGGAGGTTGGCCATGAAACTTGTGACTGTTGCTCAAATGCGCGCTATCGAACAGGAGGCCGACGCCAGCGGCCTGACTTATGATTTGATGATGCAAAATGCCGGACGCAACCTGGCTGACGCCGTCCTGGATTTGATGTCGGCAGCCGAATCCGAGGATGAATTGCAGGCGCTGGGGCTGGTCGGCCCCGGCAACAACGGCGGCGATACGCTCGTGGCGCTGACCCGCCTGGCTGAAAAGGGCTGGAAGGCGCGCGCCTATCTGATCAAACGCAGGGCTGAGAAGGACACCCTCGTTGAGGCGCTGGAGAAGGCTGGCGGCGAGGTGTACCCGGCCGAGAAAGACGGCCATTTTCAACAACTGCAGTCGTTCATCGAAACCGCCGACGTCCTTCTCGATGGCGTTTTGGGAACGGGCTTCAAACTGCCTCTCAAAGAGGAGGTTGGCCGCCTGCTGGCGACTGCCAAGAAGATTTTGCGCGAGACGGAGTGGCCGCCGCTGGTGGTGGCGGTGGACTGCCCCTCTGGCGTGGATTGTGAGACGGGCCAGGCGGCTGCCGAGACGATTCCCGCCGATGTGACTGTCACGATGGCGGCCGTCAAACAGGGCCTGCTCAAATTGCCGGCCTGTGACCTGAGCGGCGAATTGCGGCTGGTAGACATCGGCCCGCTCGATGACCTGCCCGCCTGGCAGGCGCTGCGCGACGAGGTGGCCGAGGCCGGATTGGTGTCTGCCCTGCTGCCGGCCCGTCCGAGCGATGCTCACAAGGGGACGTTCGGCACGGCGCTGATTGTGGCCGGATCGCTGAATTACACCGGCGCGGCGTTGCTGGCGGGTCAGGCAGCCTATCGCTGCGGGGCGGGGCTGGTCAGGCTGGCTGTTCCGGCGCCGCTGCACGCCGTTCTGGCCGGACAGTTCCCGGAGGCCACCTGGCTGCTCCTGCCGCACGAAGACGGAGCGATCGCCTCGGAGGCGGCTGCTGTGCTGGCCCGCAATCTGGAGCGGGTCACGGCGCTCCTGCTCGGCCCCGGCTTCGGGCTGGAAGAGACCACCCGCGCCTTTATCGAACGCCTGTTGGCGCAGGGCGCCGCGCCCAAGCCGGCTGCCCGGCGGATTGGCTTCGTCCAACAGGCGGGCGAACCCGGCGAGGCGCCTCCGGAAAAGTCCCTGCCGCCGCTGGTCTTTGACGCCGACGGGCTGAAACTGCTGGCCAAACTCGAAAACTGGGCCGCGCAACTGCCCGCGCCGGCCATCCTGACCCCTCATCCGGGAGAAATGTCCGTCCTGACCGGCCTGCCGGTGGAGAAAATCCAAAAAGACCGCCTGGAGGTGGCGCGGCGTTTTGCCGCCGAGTGGGGACACGTGGTCGTCCTGAAGGGGGCGTTCACCGTCGTTGCCGCGCCGGATGGACGCACAACCACCATCCCGGTGGCAACGCCCGCCCTGGCGCGGGCCGGCAGCGGCGACGTGCTGGCTGGTCTCATCGTCGGCCTTCGGGCGCAGGGGATGGGAGCCTACGAGGCAGCCCTGGCCGGCGCCTGGATTCACGCCCGCGCCGGTTTGTTGGCCCTCGATCTGCTCGGCAACCCGGCCTCGGTATTGGCGGGAGATTTGTTAGAGGCCATCCCCGAGGCTCTCAACGAGATTACCTGACTGCAGGACAGTTAAACGAAAACAGGCCGGCGGCGTGGACCGGCCTGTTTTTTGTCGCTTGTTATTACCCTTTCAGGAATTCCTCCAGCGCGGCCTTGCTGATACGCCAGGCGTTGCCGAGTTTTTTGGCCTTCAAACTGCCATCGTTGATGGCGGCTATAACGTCCTCTTCTGAGACCTTGAGGAAGGAGGCCGCCTCGGCGGGAGTCATCACATCGGGCATAGCCCCGCCCGTCGGGGCGCCGCCGCCGGAAGGCTGAGGCTGCGGCTGACCGGCCTGCGCGCCGCCCTGAAGCGCCTGCCCCATCAGGTTGCCGATGCCCATTCCCGCGCCGATACCGGCTGTCAGTCCCGCGCCGCCGCTGGGGTTCTGGGCAGCGTCGCGCATGGCGTCGGCGGCCTGCAGTTGGGTGTAGGTGGCCATGTCGAGCATGCCCATCGCCCGCAATTCCTCGGCAGATTTCTCCGACGGGCGCAGGTTGGCGATGATGAAACGTTTGAGGGTCAGGCCAATGGCGTTGAATTCCTCCTCGGCCAGCGATTGGACATAACTGCCCAGTTCGATGGTCTTGGCCAGCAGTTCGGGGATGGCCATCTTGCCGGCCCATTCGTTCAGCGTGTCCTGGAGTTTCGAGAGCAGGGCGCTGCGCAAACGGTCTTCGATGGCTTCGACTTTGAACGAGGCCTTCTTGCCGACGATTTGCAGGACCAGTTGCTGCGGGTCCTTGACCTCGAAGGCGTAAGTGCCGTATCCCACCAACAGAGCGACGCCCAGCCCCATGCCCGGATTGCGCACCAGAATTGGGTTGGGTGTTCCCCATTTGCGGTCGGCAAACTCCTTCATCGAGACGAAGTACACTTCGGCCGGGAAGATGGTTTTGCCGGCGGTCAGTAAATCCTGGATTTTTTCGGTCAGCAGGGGGATGTTGGCGGTGGCGATGACGTGGCGTCCAGGCCCGAAGGTGTCCAGCGCCAGGCCGTCACGGAAGAAGACGGCGGCCTGCTTGCTGCGCACGATGATGTTGGACCCCAGGCGGTATTCTCCGTCTGTCGTATCGTCTGGAAAGCGATGGACGAGTTCATTTTCCATCTCATTCGGATATTCGATAACATCGAAAATACGAGCCATAATTTTCTCCTTTTTTGATAACGCCTGACGATTGAAGTGATTATAGTCCAAGCGCAAGTTTGTCACAAGGCATGTTCAATTCAGATTAACATACGCTCTGTCTGGCGAAAAGTTTTCCCGTCCGCTCAGGCAAAATGGCTGATGACCGAGGCCACGACGACGCCGGTCAGGCAGATGCTGACGGCGGCCAGGATGGTCGTCACCAGGCCGGCCGCTTTCGAGCGAATCCAGCCGGCCAGCCCGATGCCGGCTTCCAACACGAAGACGGCAATCAGCGCAATCAGCAGGCCGTATGTGCCCAGGCTCATCAGCGATTCTGGCAGGGCATTCAATTCCACGATCGCCGAAAAGGTCAGGATAAACATCAGCAGGGCCAGCAAGAACATCAGGGTAGCGAGGGAGAAGATCAGGATGGTGGCGGTGACGAGTTTCCCCTTGCGCTCCATCGAAAGCAATTGAATGATAGCCGTGAAGCCAAAGCCGCCCAGCAGACCGGCGAGGGTGGCCAATTGACTGAGTTCTTGCAAGGTGTTTTCCATAAGAAACCCTCTTTAGCGTGGTTCTTTCATCGGTCTTCCCGACCCGCCGCCGCGCAGCATGAGAATCTCGGCCAGGATGCTGACGGCGATTTCCTCCGGCGTTTCGGCGCCGATGCCCAGGCCCATCGGCGAGCGGACGCGCTGGAGGGCCTCATCGCTGACGCCCTGCTGGTTGAGTTGTTTACAGGTCTCGGCCCAGCGGCGGCGGGAGCCGATGACGCCGATGTAGGCGGCGGGCGTCTCCAGCAGGGCCGGCAGGCCGGCAGCGTCCACCTGCGAGCCGCGCGTCGTCAGGACGAGATAGGTCTGCGGGGTGATGGTCAAATGCAGCGGCAGTTCGGCCATTGGGCAGGCGTAGAATTCGTCGGCGTCGGGGTTGGCTTCGGGGGTGCAGAATTCAGGCCGGTCGTCCGAGACGGCGACGCGGAAACCAAGCCATTTGGCCAGGTGCGCCACGGCTTTGCCCACGTGTCCGCCGCCGATGACGACCAGCAGAGGGGGCGGCAAAATCGGTTCCACAAACACCTCCACCTGACCGCCGCACACGCCCACGTCGCCGCGGGAGGGGTCGGTCATGTTGTACGAGAGCAGGCGCGGCCGCCCGTCCTGAAGCGAGGCCAGCGCCTCCTGGCGGACGCGGTTTTCCAGTTCCCCGCCGCCGACCGTGCCGAGGATGCGCCCATCGGCATAGACGAGCATCTTGCTGGTAGCGTGGCGCGGCGTCGAGCCGCTGGTCTTGACCACCGTGCAGAGGGCAGCGGGCTGATGGGTCTTTTCGAGTTGGGCGAGGGCCTGGTAGATGGTGGGCATATTATCTCTCCAGCAGACCCAATACCACCGGCAGCAACTGCTTCTTGCGCGAGACGACGCCCTCGGCCAGGCGGGTGCCATCCGGCTGGGGCGGGTAGGGCAGGTCGCTCAGTTCGGGCGGTTCGTTGGTCAGAATCAGGCGGCTGGAGCCGCGCACCACGTCGGTGACCATCAGCATGGCGAAGTCGAGGGCGCGCTTGTCGCGCAGGGTGGTGAGCGCGGCCTGGAGTTTTTCGCGCGCTTCGGTCAACTGCACCAGGTCGGTGACTTCGGCCTGGGCGATGGCGAAGCGGTAGCCGCCCGCCTCGTACTGTTTCAGGTCGGTGCTGACGATTTCCTGCGGGTCGCGCGCCGAGAGACCGGCCGAGGCGGCCAGCACCTGCTGCCCGTAGGAGGCAATCGTCTCGCCGGCCAGCGGCCCGGAGCGGACGAAAGCCCAGCGCGCCAGCCGTTCGGCAGCCTTTTTGTCGCGCTCCGTGGTGGTGGGCGAGGTCAGGATGAGCGTATCCGAGAGCAGACCCGCCAGCAGCAGACCGGCAATCTGCGGTGGGGCGGACAGCCCGGCCTCTTCGATTTTTTCCGAGACGAGCGTGCTGGTGCTGCCGACGATGTCCACGGTGAACTTGATGGGGACGTGGGTGGAGGGGTTGCCCAGGCGGTGATGGTCGAGGATTTCGAGCAGTTCGGCCTCCTCCAGGTTGGCGATGGCCTGACGCGGCTCGTTGTGGTCCACCAGAATCACTTTCAGGCGCGGCGGATTGAGCAGGTCGCGCTGACGGCAGACGCCGACGTAGCCGCCCTTCTCGTCCACGACAAAAAAGTCGTCGCCTTCGGCGCGCAGGATGCGGTTGAGCGAGTCGCGGATACGGCCGTTGGCGGGGAAGCGGGGGACGTCGCGCTGACAGGCTTCGCGGCAGGGCAGGTCGAGGATTTCGGTCAGGCGCAGGTCGCGCCGCTGCGGGGCCGGACCGACCAGTTCGCTGACCAGACCGAAGAGGCTGGTGCCGGTCACCAGGCCGAAGGGCGCGCCGTCCTCGTCCACCACCGGGGCCACGCCCCAGGTCCGCGAGGCGATGGCCCAGGCCTCGCGCAGCGGCGAATCGGGCAGGGCGCTATCCAGCCGGATGGAGACAGCCTCGAAGCGCGGCGAGGCGTCGTTGAGCAGGATGGGCGCTTCCAGGCCGAGTTTCTTCAGCACCCAGGCCGTCTGCGGGTTGAGGGCGCCGGCGCGGGCCGGCACGGTTTCGGCCAGGTCGCGCTCGTGCAACAGCCAGGCGTAGCCCACCGCCGCGGCCACCGTGTCGGTGTCGGGGTTGACGTGTCCGATGACGTAGATTTGATTGCTCATGGCTCTATTTTAGCCGATGGAGGGAGGCGGGGCAAGCCTTTGGCCGGCTCGCGCAAGTCAGAGACTTTCGTTTGGTGCGTTCGCTCAATGGGCGTTGTCGTCCCAGCACGAGCAGCGCCAGGGCGCGGGTGAGCAGTTCTGGCGTCGCGTAGGCCTTTTCCCAGAGCAGTTCCTGCTGGGAGGAAGTCAACGTGCGCAGGTTGCTCAACGCCTGCAGTGCCACCTGAGCCAGCAGACTGCGCCCCGAAGGGAAGGCTTTATCGGGCGGGGCATCCGCCGCCCAACAGGCCGGTCAGGGCGACGGGGGAGGGCGTAGTCAGCAGGTTTTCCAGCGGACGGGGTCGCGGGGCGGTGCGCAGGGAGGGCTGCCACTCGCCGCGATAGGCGATCACGGTGGGAGGTTGATAGATTTCGCCCAGGGGGGCATTGAAGGAAAGTTTGCTGAGCGGGAAGAGATGACCGGCGTAATGCCCTGCCAGGAACTCCAGGTACAGGCGGCGGGCTGCCTCGGAATCTCCCGTAGCGGTCACCCAGTGCTGCGCCAGCCGTCCGCCATCGTCCAGGGTGACCGTGTTGCCATCCCCCAGGATGACGATGCTGCCGGAGATACTCCCCTGAACCTGGAGCAGGCGCACCCCGCCCCATTGCAGCAGCGCCGATTGTAGCGCCTGGAGGGCATCGCGGGTTTGCTGCAATTCGGTCTGCAGGGCGGCGAGGGCATCTTCACGGCGGGCGAACGGTTTGCCGAGGGCCTTGAGCAAGTCCCACAGGGCGGAGGCGAGGAGGTTGAGGAGGAGGGAGTCCATGAGAGGAGAGTCTTATCCCAGACTTCTGAAGTCTTCGAGACTTCGGAAATCTTTGGGGAGGGCTTCACGGCCACCAGCGGGCGACTTGCTGGATGGCGCGGAAGGTTTCGCCGATGGCCGCTTCACCGCCGAGGGGGTGGATGAGCGGGGCGAGGGCGCGCAGGTCGGAGAGCAAGTCTTTGCGCCTGCGGCGGGCGAGGACGGGCAGGGTTTCGGCCCAGAGGGGGTAGGCTTGGGCAAGAGGCAGGGCTGCCAGGTGAGACGCCAAAGTGGTCAAGGCGCGGGAGCGGGTGTGGTAATCGCCATCTTCGGTTTCCCTTGCGGCGGCCAGGGCTTCGGGGAGGAGCGTAGGGTCGCGTTCGGCCAGGGCAGCCAGGGCGCGGGCGCGGGCATTGGCATCCCGGATTTCCCTTGCGGCGGCCAGGGCTTCGGGCAGGAGTTCGGACGGCAGGCGCGGCGCCAGGGCGGCCAGAGCGTCGGCGCGGTAATTTTCATTCTGGATTTCCCTCGCGGCGGCCAGGGCTTCGGGGAGTAGGTCGGGCTGGCGTTCGGCCAGGGCAGCCAGGGCGCGGGCGCGGGCATTGGCATCCCGGATTTCCCTTGCGGCGGCCAGGGCTTTAGGGAGCAGGTCGGGCTGGCGTTCAGCCAGGGCGGCCAGGGCTTCGGCGCGTTGCCAGTCATCCTGGATTTCCCTTGCGGCGGCCAGGGCTTTGGGGAGCAGGTCGGGCTGGCGTTCAGCCAGGGCGGCCAGGGCGCGGGCGCGGCTACCCAAGATGTCTTCCTGGATTTCCCTTGCGGCGGCCAGAGCATCGGGGAGGAGTTCGGGTGGCAGGTGCGGCGCCAGGGCGGCCAGGGCACGGGCGCGGCTACCCAAGACGTCTTCCTGGATTTCCCTTGCGGCGGCCAGGGCTTCGGGGAGGAGTTCAGGCGGCAGGTGCGGCGCCAGGGCGGCCAGGGCGCGGGCGCGGCTACCCAAGATGTCTGCCTGGATTTCCCTTGCGGCGGCCAGGGCTTCAGGGAGTAGGTCAGGCGGAAGACGCGGCGCCAGGGCGGCCAGGGCGAGGGCGCGGCTACCCAAGATGTCTTCCTGGATTTCCCTTGCGGCGGCCAGGGCTTCGGGTAGGAGCGTAGGGTCGCGTTCGGCCAGGGCAGCCAGGGCGCGGGCGCGGGCATTGGCATCCCGGATTTCCCTTGCGGCGGCCAGGGCTTCGGGGAGTAGGTCGGGCTGGCGTTCAGCCAGGGCGGCCAGGGCGCGGGCGCGGTACCACTCATTCTGGATTTCCCTTGCGGCGGCCAGGGCTTCGGGGAGGAGCGTAGGGTCGCGTTCGGCCAGGGCGGCCAGGGCGCGGGCGCGGTAC
>JBEULG010000002.1:0-69580 GCA_041287425.1 Anaerolineales bacterium
ACTTGAAGCCGCCCCGGCGCCCGTTGCCGAGGTCGAAGCCGCCAGCGAGGCGCCCGGCGAGGAAGAGTTCGAGAAGATGTTCTCGCTGGAGAACATCGCCATTCAACCGGCGGTCGTCGAAACCTCCGCCGAGGAGAAGAAAGGCAAGAAGAAAGCCAAGAAAGACCGCGCCCTGGAATTCGACGAGGAGCGCGGCGAGGTCGTGGCCCGCAAGAAGCACAAACGCGGCGAAGACGGCTGGGACGAAGACTGGTAGTCCTGGCTGGCGCGGCGGGCCGCATGACCGAGAGATTCGTCACAAGAAACTAAGGTGTCTGGCAAATCTGCGAAACGACCCAAACACATTCCCCAGCGCACCTGCGTGGGCTGCCGAAGCGTGCTGCCCAAGCGGTCGCTGATCCGCCTGGTGCGGCGGCCGGAGGGCGTACAAATCGACCCAACCGGCAAACTGGCCGGGCGGGGGGCTTATTTGCATGACCGGCGTGCTTGCTGGGAGAGAGGTCTGAGAGGATCGCTCGCCCACGCACTGAAAATTGACCTGACGCCCGCCGATCTCGAACGCCTCCAGCAATTCATGCTCACCTTGCCGGAGGACGACGAGGCGGAGCGCGCCAACCGGTAAATTCCTATGGGCTGACACACTCCCATTCGCTCAGCAGGCACGCTCAATTTTCCAGACCCAAACCGTCCCCTGACGGGCAACGGTATTCCTGAACTTACGAGGTGCATGATGAGCGACAATGGGCACAAGCAAATCGAACTTCCCGCAATCATCAGCGTACGCGACCTGGCCCAAAGCATCCAGGCCAGTCCCATCCAGATCATTAAGAAGTTAATGAACAACGGCGTGATGGCGAGCATCAACCAAACCATCGACTACGACACCGCGGCCATCATCGCCGCCGAATTCGGCTTCGAGGCTGTCCCTGAGCGCGCAGAGGTCGAAGAGAAGGAAACCGGCGAAGTGCCGGTCTGGCGGCAGGTGATTGCCGGCGAGGATGAGAAATCGCTGACGCCGCGCCCGCCGGTCGTGACCATCCTCGGCCACGTGGACCACGGCAAGACCAGCCTGCTAGACGCCATCCGCAACGCCAACGTGGCAGCCGGCGAGGCGGGCGGCATCACCCAACACATCGGCGCCTATCAAGTGGAACACAAAGGCCGCCAAATCACCTTCCTGGACACGCCCGGCCACGCTGCCTTCACGGCCATGCGCGCCCGCGGCGCCCAGGGCGCCGATATCGTCGTGCTGGTCGTCGCCGCCGATGACGGCGTCATGCCCCAGACCAAAGAGGCCATCGCCCACGCCAAAGCCGCCCGCGTCCCGATCATCGTGGCTCTCAACAAGATTGACAAGCCCAACGCCAACCCCGACAACGTCAAGAAACAACTTGGCGAGAACGGGCTGGTGCCCGACGAATGGGGCGGCAACACGATGGTCATCCCGGTCTCGGCCAAACAGAAACAGGGCATCGAGGACTTGCTGGAGGCCATCCTGCTGGTGGCCGACAACAGCGACATCCGCGCCAACCCGCGCGGGGCGGTCATCGGCACGGTCATCGAAGCCCAACTCGACCGATCCAAAGGGCCGGTGGCCACCCTGCTGGTCCAGAACGGGACGCTTGAGACGGGCGACATCGTCGTCGCCGGGACGACCTTCGGGCGGCTGCGCGCCATGTTCGACTTTCGCGGCCGCAAGGTCCAGAAAGCCGGGCCGTCCGTGCCGGTCTCGGTGATGGGGCTGAACGACCTGCCGTCGGCGGGCGACCTGTTCCAGGTGGTCGAAAGCGAACGCGAGGCGCGCCAGATCATCCTCGAACGGCAGGAAAACGCCAAAAAAGAGGTCGTCGCCCAGAAGAAGGCCTCGCTGGAAGAACTGTTCGCCCGCTTCCAGGCCGGGCAGGCCAAAGAACTCAACCTCATCATCAAGGCCGATGTGCAAGGCTCGCTCGAACCCATCATCAGCGAAGTGAACAACCTGAGCAAGGGCGAAATCAACATCAACATCCTGTATGCCGAAACCGGCAACGTCAGTGAGAACGACGTCATGCTGGCTTCGGCCTCGCAGGCCATCATCGTCGGTTTCAACGTCCAGGCCGAGGTCGCCGCCCGGCGGCTGGCCGAGGCGGAGGGCGTCTCGATTCGGTTGTACGACATCATCTACCGCCTGACCGAGGACATCGAAAAAGCGCTCAAAGGCATGCTGACTCCCGAATTCACCGAGAAAGTCATCGGCAAGGCGGCTGTTTTGCAGGTATTCACGCTGTCGCGCGGGGCGCGCATCGCCGGCTGCAAAGTGACCGAGGGCGAGGTGCGCCGCAACAGCAAGGTACGCCTGCTGCGCGGCAAGGATGTCATCTACGAAGGCGAGGTGGCCTCGTTGCGTCACGAAAAGGAAGACGTGCGCGAAATGCGCGCCGGCTTCGAGTGCGGCATCGGCCTGAAGAATTTCAACGACATCCAGGTAGGCGACGTGATCGAATGCTACCTCCTGGAAAAGACAAAGGCGGAATAGCGCCGCTCAGCGCGCCTCCCCCCAGGGTACTCTAGCCGATTATGCCCAGCAAGATTAGACTCCAGCGTATTGCCGACCGTCTGCGCCAGGAACTCTCGGAACTCCTGCTGCAAGAGATTCACGACCCGCGCCTGCACCAAATTTTCATCACCGACGTGCGCGTCGACCGCGAACTGGCGTATGCCGATATCTACGTCTCGGCGGTCGAAGGGTCGGCCCGCAGCGCCGAAATCCTCGAGGGACTCGCACACGCCAGCGGCTATCTGCGCCGCGCCTTGGCGGGACGGGTCGAACTGCGCGTCTTCCCCCGCCTGCGCTTCCACTGGGATCCCACGCCCGAAAACGCCGACCACATCGAGCGTCTGCTCGCCTCCTTGCGGAAGAATGACTGATCTGCACACCGCCATCCGCCAAAAACTCCAAAGCGCCCAGCGCATTTTGATTCTTTCGCACGTCCGCCCCGACGGCGATGCGATTGGCTCGCTGCTGGCGCTCGGCCTGGCCTTGCAAGACGCCGGCAAACAGGTGCAAATGGTGCTCAGCGACGGCCTGCCGGCCACTTTCAAACACCTGCCGGGAACAGAACAAATCCGCACCCAGGCGGAAGGCGAGTTCGACCTGATTGTCACGGTGGACTGTTCCGACGCGAGCCGCGCCGGGCCGGCGCTGCCTCCCCACCGCCGCCCCGACATCGTCATTGACCATCACCTGACCACCGAGGCCTTCGGCGAACTCAATCTGATTGACCCGAACGCGGCCGCCACCGCTTCTGTTCTGACCCGTCACCTGCCCGATTGGGGCCTAACCATCACCACCCCCATCGCCGCCAACCTGCTGACCGGCCTGGTCACCGACACGCTCGGCTTCCGCACATCGAACACTACCCCGGAGGTCTTGCGTCAGGCTGCTGACCTGCTCGAACTGGGCGTGGACATGAGCAGCCTCTACTTCCGCAGCCTGGTGCGCCGCACCTTCGCGGCGGCCCGCTACTGGGGGGCCGGCCTCTCGCGCCTGCAGCACAGCGACGGCATCGTTTATACCTCCCTGACCCTGGCAGACCGCCAGGCCAGCGGCTACAGCGGCCGCGACGATGCCGACCTCATCAGTGTCGTCTCCTCGATTGACGAGAGCGACATCGCCATCATCTTCGTCGAGCAGGACAGCGAGCGCGTCAAAGTCTCCTGGCGCGGACTGAAGCCGCATCTCGACGTGGCTCAAATCGCCAAACAATTCGGCGGCGGCGGCCACCGCGCCGCGGCCGGGGCCGAAGTGCGCGGCAGCCTGGCCGAGGTCCAGGAACGCGTCCTGCGTCTCACCCGCCGGGCGCTCAATCACGGTTAATCAATCCGCGCCCGCCTCTTCCGGCGCGCCGCGGTCAGTTTCATCAGGAGGAATTTGAACATGGAAAGTCAAGACATCAAGAACGCCATCTCCGGCATCCTGGTCGTGGATAAACCAGTCGGGATGACCTCCCACGACGTGGTGGAAGTCATCCGCAAGGGGACCGGCATCCGCCGCGCCGGGCACACCGGCACACTCGACCCGCGCGCTTCGGGCGTGCTGGTGATTCTCATCGGGCCGGCCGTGCGCCTGAGCGAGTTCGTCTCCGCCTCCGACAAGCGCTACCAGGCCATCCTGCGGCTGGGCAGCACCACCGACACCTACGATGCCGACGGACGTTTCACCCGCCAGGCCAGCGCGCCGGTCAACGTGACCGAGGCCCAATTCGAGCAAGTGCTCAAAGGGTTCATCGGTGAAATCGAACAGGTACCACCGCCCTACTCGGCCGTCAAAGTGCAGGGCCGCAAGGCCTACGAAATGGCCCGCCAGGGAGAAGAAGTCGACCTCGAGCCGCGCAAGATCACCGTCTATCACCTCGAAGTCCTGGAATGGGCGCCGCCGGAGGTGGTCATTGACGTACACTGCTCGTCCGGCACGTACGTCCGCTCGCTGGCCAATGACCTGGGCGCGGCGCTGGGCTGCGGCGCCTACCTGGTCGGCCTGCGGCGCACCAAGAGCGGCCGCTTCAGCCTGCGCGACGCCGTCCCGCTGCGCAAACTCCAGGAAGCCTTCGTAACCGGCAACTGGTATCAGTACCTGATTCCGGCTGCCGAAGCCCTGGCCGACTGGCCGGCGGTGGAACTCAACCCCGACGAGGTCGAGGAAGTCAAGCACGGTCACCGCGTCAAGGCCGCCCCGGATGCCAAACCCGGCCTGGTGCGCGGCGTTTCTATGGCCGGTGAATTGATTGCCATCATGGACCTGGCCACCGGCGAGGACGGCGTCAGCCTCGAGTGGCAGCCCAAGAAAGTGTTCTTCTCATAAAAACCGCCTCCCTTCACACAAATACACGAAGCGCACGAAGGAACAGCCTTCCTTTGTGCTCTTTGTGTTAAGAACCCATGACCCACCTTCATTCCCTCGACGAAGCCGCTCTGCGCAATGCCTGGGCCACCGTTGGCATCTTCGACGGCGTCCACCTCGGTCACCGCGCCCTGCTCTCGCGCCTGGTGGAGGGGGCGCGCGCCGCCGGCAGCCCCTCGGTCGTGCTGACCCTCCACCCGCACCCGGCGGTTGTCCTCGGCGGGCAGACCGACTTCGCCTACCTGACCCCGCCCGATGAACGCGCCGCCCTGTTGACCGCCCTGGGCGTGGAGACGGTCATCACCCTGCCCTTCAGCCGCGCATTTGCCGCCGAAACCGCCGAAGACTTCATGCGCCGCCTGGTGAAACACCTCGGCCTGCGCCACTTCGTCCTCGGCTACGACACCGCCCTGGGCCGCGGCCGGGAGGGAAACGCCGCCCGTCTGACGGAAATCGGCCAAACGCTCGGCTACAGCGTCGAAGTGGTGGGGGCAGTGCAGCAGGAGGGCCGCGTCCTCTCCTCCAGCGCCATCCGGCAACAGGTCCGGGCGGGCGCGGTGGAAGAGGCTGCCAAAGCGCTGGGGCGCTGGTATGCGCTCTCCGGCCCGGTCGTCCACGGCGACGGCCGCGGCCGGCACATCAACATCCCGACCGCCAACATCCAGACCGCGCCCGAAAAACTCCTCCCGGCCCGGGGCATCTACGCCGCCTGGGCGCACGTGGGCGGGGAACGTTTCCCCGCCGCCACCAACATCGGCGTCAATCCCACCTTCACGCCCAGCCGCCAAACCGCCAGCGTGGAGGCGCACCTGCTCGACTTTCAGGGCAACCTGTACGGCCAGGAAGTGCGGCTCGAATTCGTCGCCCGCCTGCGGGACGAGATGAAATTCCCCTCGGTGGAGGCGCTGCTGGAGCAAATCTGGGAGGATATCGCCCGCGTGCGCGCCCTCTTGACCTGAGCCTATGATTTTCTCAATCGAGGCTTCCCTTTTCAAATAGACTTTCTGCACAGATTGCACGAATAGGCACAGAGTTTCAAGGCTACTCTGTGACAATCTGTGGCAAAATTTTGAGAAAGCCACCCTCCTGACCTCTGCCCCGGTTGACTTTCGGGGCATTTTCGTCTATAGTTCGCCCATGCCCGAGCGCCAAATTTACCTCCTCTCCCCCAAAGAACTTTCCCCCGAAACCATCGCCGTCGCCTTCGCCAAGACCTCCCGCTCGCCCGAATCCTTCCGCCAGATTGCCGCCGAACTGAGCGACGAAAAATCGGCCCAATTCCACGAGAAATGGGTGGTCGGCTACGGGCACGCCTCGGTGGCCGAACACGCCGTCCTGCACATCGCCATCGAGAACGTCTCGCGGCTGGCGGTAGAATGCATCGAATCGAACCGCCTGGCCTCCTACACCGAAAAATCCACCCGCTACCAGAAATGGGACCCGGACGCCTTCTTTACCCCTCCCGAACTGGACGGCCACCCGCTGCTCGGCCTCTACACGCAGACCTGCCGCCTGCTCTTCGAGACCTACGCGCAGTCGCTGGCCCCGGTCAAGGCGCTGGTCGAAAAGCAGTTCCCGCGCCGGGAAAACGAGAGCGAGGAGGCCTACGACCGGCGCATCCGCTCGCAATATGTGGACTCGTGCCGCTTCCTGCTGCCGGCCGCCTCGCTGGCCAACCTGGGCATGACCGCCAATGCCCGCCTGCTGGAACATGCCATCGGCAAGATGCTCTCGCACCCGCTGGCGGAGGTGCGCCAGATTGGCGAGGAGGTGAAACGCGTTGCCCGCGCCGAGGTCCCGACCCTGGTCAAGTACGCCGAGAGCCTGCCCTACCTGACCCACACCAGCGCCGACCTGGAAGAAATCGCCAGGCGCCAGGCGCCAGCCGTCAATCGTCCCTCCTCCGACTGGTGCATTTTGCATGATTACGACCCCGAAGGCGAGGACAAAATCCTGGCGGCGGCGCTCTTCCGCTTCGGCGGCATGACCTATGCCGAGGCGCTGGAGGCCGTCCGTGCCGCCGCGCCCGCCGAGCGGGAAAGTCTGGCCGCTGCGCTGCTCGCTCGGCTGGGCGAACACGACACCCCACTGCGCGAACTGGAACACACCGCCTACACCTTCGAGATTCTCCTCGACCAGGGCGCTTACGCCGAGTTTAAACGCCACCGCATGATGAGCCAGACCCCCCAGGCGCTGACAGCGCGTCTGGGCTACGCCGTCCCGCGCCGGGTCGCGGAGGCAGGCTTCGAGGTCCGCTACCGGGCGGCGATGGAGGCCGCTGCCGAAGCCTACGAGAAACTGGCCGGGTGGAATCCGCACGCCGCCGCGTACCTGGTCCCCAACGGCTTCCACCGGCGGGTGCTGTTTACGATGAACCTGCGGGAAGCGTTTGCCTTCTGCCGGCTGCGCGCCGCCGCCAACGCCCACTTCTCGATGCGCCGCCTGGCCCAGCGCGTCGGCGAGGAAATCCGCCGCGTTCACCCCCTGCTGGAGCAATATCTGCGCCTGCCGGAGGAGACCTGGCAGGAAATCGAGCAGGAGTTTCTCTGAACGGAGGGACGGTCGCAAAAGCGGGGCGAAATGGCATGTCACCCCACATCGCATAGAATCTCGGCCGCCGCTACAGGCAGCGGCCGAGCAATCGGCTCATCGTCTTTAGAGAGGCGGTCTTCTAGAAACTGGCCAGTTGAGCGAGGGTGCCAAAGATGGTCAGACCACAAAAAACAATCACAACCAACGCGCTGATGACGACGGCCAGGATGGCGAACGTCTTTTTCGTATCCTTCTGGAACAGCGCCACCACGCCCATCACCAGACCGATGAAATTCACGATGGGGCCGCACCAGGAAAGGACAGCTGAAATTACCATGAACGGCGAAGACAGGTCAATCGCCTGCACCGGATTCCGCGCCGCAGCGGGGTTGCTCACTCCAAGCGAAGCGCCGTAGATGAACGAGACCGCGACGGCAAGGCAAAAAATCAACAAGCCCACCAGGCTGACGATGAAAGCCGCCAGGCCCAGTTTGGATGGCTTTGCTCCTGGAACAGGCAAAGCGGTGTCGGAAACGGGGGGAATGGGCATGTCGTTCATACAAACTCCTTTCAATCGGTTCTTTTGGAATCTGAAGACTGGCCAAGCATTCCGCTGGCCACCTCAGCGGCCTACATACTCCCCATCGTCCTAATCAGATTGAAGGTAATAATAACACAATAACCGAGCAAGAACAGGGCGCTGAAGATAATGCCCAAAATGCCAAAAATCTTCTTGGTATCTTTCTGGGCCACAGCGCCGATGCCCAATCCAAGCGCTACCAGCGCCATGATTCCGCCGAGGCAAGAAAAGGCGACATCTATCCAATTGTAGGCTGGATCCACCTGAAGTCCGCCGCTCAACGAAAAGATGAGAACCATATCCAAGCAGATAACCAGCATCGCCAGAATGACCAGCACAAACGAGGCGATTCCCAACACCGAGTGTTTTTGGGACGACGGTTCGAGACGGGGTTCAGACGGCGGCAGAGAGTAAGGTAAATTCGAGTCGGACATGGTGCGTTCCTCTGAAAGAAGAGATGGTAATGAACGATTTGAATAAGTATATCCCAAAACAGTTGTCAAAACAACAACAAGAGACATTGAAATTGCCCATAACCTGGTTCGCGGGGGCTAACCCTGAAGGGTGCTGCGCCAAGCGGACTCGAAGTCGGCTTCTAGCCGACTTTCAGGCACTGAGGCGGGACTTCGCGAAGCACCCCCGCAGGGGGTGGGTCCCTGCCGAAGCCGATTGCACAAAGAGGGGTAAAATTACCCCATGCCCTATCTGATTGACGGTCACAACCTGATTCCGAATCTCGGCCTGCGGCTGGATTCGCCCGACGACGAACTGGCCCTGATCGAACGCCTGCAACAATTCTGCCGGCTGCAGCGCACCCGGGCCGAGGTCTACTTCGACGGCGCGCCGCCGGGGCAGGCCGGCAAGCGCGGCTTCGGCCTGGTGACCGCCCACTTCGTCCGCCAGGAATCGAGCGCCGACGCGGCCATCGAACGGCGGCTGGAGAGTCTGGGGCGCGCCGCCCGCAACTGGACGGTGGTCAGTTCAGACGGGCGCGTCCGCCGCGCCGCGCAGGCCGTCCACGCCCAGACGCTTTCGGCGGGTGAATTCGCCGCCCAGGTCCGGGCCGCATCCTTCAAAGAACAACCGGCCCCGGCCGCCGAGGCCAGCCTCAGCGCCGAGGAACTGGAAGAATGGCTGACGCTCTTTCGAGAACGGCGGGGAAAGTAATTTGCACAATTTAGATAATTCTAATCCAAATTTAATGTAGCCGCGCCGCAATTCATATATACTCAAATCAACATACCTGCCTCCTTTTTACCGGTATTGCAGGTATGAGCCATCGCAGGTCAGCATGTCCCCCCCATGCTGGCCGGGATCGGTGGTGTCCCCTCCCCTCAGGATCACCAGGCTTCGGCCTGGTGATCGAGTTTAACGGCCGATACAGGCGCGGCCGTTGACTTCTGCAAGAGGCCTACTATAATCACGACTATGAAAACCGCCTGCGCTCTCGTGCGTTCGCCCAATCACACCTATCCCGGCCATCCGGAAAATCCCGCCCGCCTGAAATTGGTCGGCGACTGGGGCAAGCGGCCCTACGCCGAACGGTTGCTCTGCCTCGACCCGCAGCCGGCCCCCCTCGAAACAGTGGCCGCCGTGCATTCCGAACACATGTTGAGCGCCCTCGAGGCCGCCTGCCGAGCGGGGCCGGCCATCGTGGAGTCCGCCCCGACCTACGTCACGCCCTCGACCTACGCCGACGCCCTGCTGGCCGCCGGCGGGGCGCTGGCCTGCACCCAGGCTGTGCTGGAGGGCCGGGTGCGCAACGCCTTTGCCATCGTTCGCCCGCCGGGGCACCACGCCGAAGCCGAACGGGCAATGGGATTCTGCCTGCTCAACAACCTGGCCATCGCCGCCCGCCACGCCCTGGACAGCGGCCTCGAACGGCTGCTCATCTTCGACTTCGACGTCCATCACGGCAACGGCACTCAGGCGATTTTCTGGAACGAGCCGCGGGTGGCCTTCTTCTCCACCCATCAGGAGAACATCTACCCCTTCCGCACCGGCCGCCTCGACGACGCCCCCCACGCCCGCGGCCGGATCGTCAACCTGCCGCTGCCGCCCCGCAGCGGCGACGCCGCCTTCGCCCGCCTCGCCAGCGAGATTCTCGCCCCGCTGGCGCGCCGCTTCACCCCCCAGATGATTTTCGTCTCGGCCGGCTTCGACGGCCACTGGAGCGACCCGCTGGCCCGTCTGAATCTGTCTTCGGGCGGCTACTTTGCCCTGGCCCGCCAATTGACCGCCCTGGCCGAAGAACTCTGCGGCGGGAAAATTGTCTTCGTCCTGGAGGGTGGCTACGAGCCCAAGAACCTGGCCGCCGGGGTGGAGGCCGTCCTCGCCGCGCTGACCGACAGCCCGTTCACGCCTGCCGATTCCAGCCCCTACCCGGAGCCGGAAATCGATGTCAGGCTGGATGAATTACGCCGCTGGCACGGAGTCTAAAAGCCAAAGACCTTTGACTAAAACAGCAAATGCCCCAGCAGCGCCGCCGCCAGGGTGACGGTGAGATTGTCCACATCGCGCAGGGGCAGCGATTCGACCAGCGTCCCGCCCAGGGCGATGAGAGTGATGGGGAGCAGATAAGCGGCGAAGGGCGCGGGGAAGGCGCCCGTCAAGACATAAATCCAGACGATAAACGCCGCCAGCGCCCAGCCGCCGAGGAACATGCCGGCCGTCCCGGCCCAAGATTTTCCCCGATTCCAGGGCAAAGCCGGCGAGCGCAGGCCGCGGCCGGCGATATCGGCCAGGCCGTCGCCGCCGCACATCAGCATCAGAGCCACCATGCCAATCGGCGTCGTGCGCCAGTAAACCAGCGTCAGGACGACGAAGATGATGCCGTAGAAGAGCGGCCCTTTGAGGATTTCGCGCCGGTCGCCGGAGCGCGACATGGCCTTGACCGAGGCCTCATCCTTGACCACCCCCAGCCCGATGAGGGCGAACTGGACGGTGAACAGCAGCGGCACCAGCGCCGCCAGCCAGCGCGCCTCGGCGGCATCGGGGCGGAAGAGCAGCCAGCACAGCACGAACAGCGGCCCGGTCAGGATGTGGATGAGTTTGCGGCTCAGGCGCGAACCAATCCAGCCGCGGTGGGCGGCGAAATCCAGCGAGCGGATTTCGACCAGGGCAACAATAAGAGTGATGAGCAAAGCAAGGTAACTGTTCATGGCCTCTCCGAACATCGAAATCGAGCGGAATGCTCAGGGGGAGGAGGTTCCTGGCGCAGTTTGCGCCTGCCAGTGCCAAACGTACTCGTCGGCGAACTGGCCGCGATATTCAACCAGCCGTCCAGCGCTCGAAAAGGTTTCCAGCGGGATGGGCTGGGATTGCTCGTAACGAATCTGGTCCAGGACGATCCAGCCGGACGGGTTCTGGGCGACCAGCGAGAGGAGGTAGTCGCGGCCATCGGGCCGCCTGTAATCGAAGGAATAAATCGCCCGGAAGGGCGGCGCTTCGACCCATTGACTGTAGTTGGCATAAACTGTCGCGATGAGCACATCCTGGTCCGAGGCCTGAGCCAGCAGATAGGCATGCACGTCGGCCACATTCTCGTGATACTGACCTGTCACGGGCATCAGACCGGGCTGGTCCCAGAGCGTGGGCAACAGAATCTGTCGAACGTTGAGGCTGAGCGCCAGGGGGAGCAGTGCCGCCAGGCCGGCCGCGACCGGGGACCATTTCAGCCGCTTCAGCAGCAGCCAAAGGAAGAACCACAAAGCGTAGAGGCCGACCGCCAGCAGCGGGAGGTACCATATCTGGAGGTGAAAATAATAGCGGGGGGAAGCAAAACCGGCAAACAGCAGACTGAACGCCAGGGCGCTGCCGAAAAACAGGACAACGATGAAGGGCAAGGCCGGCTTTTGGCGCAAATAGACGCTCACCAGCAGGGCGCTGCCCAGCGCCAGCAGCGGCACGACGGTGGTCCGCCCATAGAACGCCTGCTGGGGGGCGTCCGAGAAAAACAAGTCTCTCACGCGGCCGGCGGTGGAGAAAACATTGGCCGAGAGGCCGTTGCTGCCCACGAACCAGCCGTAGCCGATCAGGCCTCCCGCCAGGAGCAACGCCAAAACGATGAGATTCTCGCGGTGGCTCCAATCGAGGCGGGCAAGCAGGAAGAACACCAGCACCAGATAAGCGGAGAGGACGACCGAAAAGGTGGAGTTCTCATCGAGAAAGCGGCTGTAAATCACAGGAATCAACAGCGCCAGGGCAAGGGCAATGAAATCGGGTTTCAACAGCGCCTTCCCATCCCGGCGAAGGACAAAGCGGGGCGGGAAGCGTTCGATGAGCGCCAGCATGCCCAGGATGATGAGATAAAAATACAAGGGATAATAGGCGTACTCGCGCACCGTCCGCGCCATCCCGATGACCCACGGACTGGCGGCATACAACAGGCCAGCCAGAACGGCCAGCGGCCGATTCAGCCGCCGGGCGACGAAGTACAAAGGCAAAACGGCCAGAGCATTGAAGACGACGCCTGCCAGGCGGGCCGACCAGAGACTGACGCCGAAAAGGCGAAAGAACAGAGCCACCGGCAGGGTGACGATGAACAGGCTGCGCTCATAGCCGACCTGGGCCACGGGCACGCCCTGGACGAGGCTGCGCGCCGCCAGCAGGTGCATGTACTCGTCGGTGTAGGGCGAAAGGGCCTCCAGACGGAAGACGCGCAGCAGAAACGCCAGGGCCAGCAGGCCAAGCAGGGCGGCTCCATCCAGGAGGAGACGGCGGCGCCTGTTTTCCGATTTGCCGTCCTCCGAGAAGCGGCTGCGCAGTTCTGCAAGAGGCTCTTGCAGAGAAAACCAGGCCAGTGCGCTCAAGGCGGCAAAGAGGAGCGAGGCGTTGAGCAGGCCGAGGAAAATCACTGCGCCCGGCGAGGCGTAGAACGGCACCTCGAAGGGATAAGTGCGGGTCAACTGGCCGGGGGTGTCCGAAAACAGGTCAATGGTCTCGCTGACGCCGTTCCAGGTGACCGTCACCTGGCTGGCAGCGGGCGAGGTCGCCCAGACCAGGAGCGCCTGTCCCCCGGTCCGGCCGCGCCAGCGGACGAAGTTATCCGCCGTTTGACGCCAGAGAAGCGTCCCCTCGACTTTTTCCCAGCCGTTCAGTTCAGCCGCATCGAAGGACACCTCGCCCAGCGAGGTGTTCATCCACACCAATTGCGCTTCGGCGCCGGCAGCGGGACGGGCCGAGAGTTCCAGGCTTTGGCGGGGCAACAGAAAGGTGAGATAGTCCGTCTGTGACTCCCAGACGTTCGAGCCGAAAAACAGGCCGAGGAAACCTCCCGCCAGGCCCCAGACCAGGAAGAAGCGGCGCGAGGCCGGCTGGAAACGCCGCCAAGAGGGCAGGAGAATCGCCTTCAGCAGGACAAAATGCCCTGCCGCGCCCAGCAGACAGGCCAGCAGGGTATAGATGGTCAGACGCCGGCTGGTGGGGGGCAGGGAGGCGCTCAACCAGTGAGCATAGACGAACAGGCCGAAGGCCAGGCCGAGGACAAGCGCGGCCGAATACAACCAGGCGGGGGCGTCCGTCAAGAATTTCGCAAGCGACTGCGCCAATCGTTTCATCGTCCCGTCCCTTTGCGGCGAGAAATCAGGTCCTCGAAAAACGCCAGGCGTTCGGCCTCTTTGCGCGGCTGATCGATGACGGCGACGCAGGCGCGGTCGACGCGCCGGCCGCGCATTCGGTAGGCAAAGTCGCGGATGGCCTCCGCATGAGTCTGCACATTGTCCGCGGTGTTGGGAATCTGCAAGAGGCAATCGCAACCGGCGTCTTGCAGGTCGGTGTCGCGATAGGCCATGACGAGCGGAAGGCCATAGGCCAGGCATTCGCGGCTCTTGAGAGGAGAGGCCTCTTCCAGGCCAATGCGATGCAGGGCCAGGGAACTGATGGCCGCATCGGCCCGGCCGAGGATGGGAAGGTAGGCCTCTTCGGTGAGATAGCCGTGCAAGCACACGTTCGCCGGACAGGCCCCGCCGTCGGCGACGGTCTCATAGCCAATCACGTCGAAATGGATGTCGGGCAACCGGCGGGCCAGGGCGAGCAGTTTATCAACGCCATGCCAAACGTAGCCCGGATGGCCGATGAACACCACATGCGGGACAGTGTTCGCCGGCGGAGGCAAGGGAGCGAATGTTTCGAGGTCGATGCCGTTGGCGATGACGCGGGTCGGCTTGTGGAAAGAGGCAAACGCCGGCGACTCGGCCAATTCGCGCGAGACGGCCACCAGGCCGTCCAGGCGGCGCAGCAGGAGGCCGCGCGTCAGGCGGTTGTAGATGGCGTAGATTTTGCCCAGGCCCTCGTGCTGGGTCAGGTCGTTGGTGTTGGCCTCGCCCACCAGGGGGGCGATTTCCGCCAGGCGGTGGACGGGATAGACGTACATCGCCAGGCGCAGGTAGATGACGTCGGGATGCCAGGCGCGGAGCGCCGCAATCAACCGGCGGGCGGCGCGGCTGCGGGCGAGTTCGGCGCCGAGTCGACCGGCCGAATCGTAGGGGATGACCTCCGCAGGCACGAGGTCCGCAGCCGGTTCGTAGCGGGAGGTGTGCATGAAGAGGCGGGCTTCGTGTCCGCCGGCCTGCCACAGGCTGATCTGGCGGCTGAGTTTCTTGCCGACCCCGCTGTGGCGCGTGCGCGGCCAGTGCAGGCTGACGTAAGCGATGCGCATCAATCCGCCTCCAGGCGGTGCTGACGCTTTTGGCGCATCCGATACCAATCCCGCGCCAGGCGATAGAGGCCCTGCAATGCAGGCCCCTCGACGATTCTGCCGTAGGAGGGGTAATCCCAGAAGGTCTTGGGAGGCGCTTGCAAGATGGCCTCGAACTCTTCTTGCGTCAGGCCGAGTTTCTTAATCACATATTCGCGGTCTTCCTCCTGGAGGGAAGGCGCGTAGGTCGGCTTCTGGATTTCCTGCAGGGCGGCTTCACGGGTGATTTCCCCTGAGCAAATTAAACTGGAGAGGTGGCAGCGGCGTTTGTCGAAACCAAACTTGACCGGCAAGAGGTAGCCCTGATAGAAGCGGGTGTAGATGGATTCGTGGTGCTTGCCGCCGTAGTAACGCCAGCCGAGTTCCTGCTCCAGGAGCCGCATGGCCTCGGCCTTGTTGTAGTCAATGTAATTCAGGACATCCACCCGTCGCTGAGTCAAGAGACGGCGATAGTAGGTAAAGAAGCCGATGTGGGGAAAAGTCTTGAGAGGCCGGCTGCCGAACGTTTTATGCACGCTGCGGATATACTTCCAGTCGAAGTGACCGTACGACCAGGCGCGCGGCAGGTGCGATTCGGTGCGGACGTTGAAGCCGGAGACGATGTATTTGACCTTGAGTTTATCGGCCATGTTTCCCAACACGGCCCAAATGACGTGGTCGCTGGGGATTTCGGAATCGGGCGTAGAGGCCTTGAGGAAGGCCACTTGTACATCCCTGAACTCTTCCCAATCCAGCACTTCGGTGTACAGGTCGATGCCCAGGCGCTTGAGCGCCTCTTCGATGTTTTTGACGGCCAGTTCAGAATCCCAGCCGTTATCCACGTGGACGGCGAGGGGGCGCAAGCCCATCTTCTTGACCAGGTAGGCCACGTAGGTGCTGTCCACGCCGCCGCTGACGCCGATGAGGCAGTCGTAAGGCTTGCCGCGCCCGTCGCGCTTCATCTGCTCGACCAGCCGCTCCAGGTAGATACGCCCGGTCTCGCCGGGGATGACTTTCTGCGTCATCATGCGGTCGTAATCGTGGCAGTGATTGCAAACGCCGTTTTCGTCGAAGACAATCTGCGGGTCGCTGGTATCCATGATGCAGCGGGTACAAATGCGGTATTCGCGAGACATGGTTGCTCCTAGTCGGCCAGCCTCAGCCGGCCCAGTTCTTCTCGTGAGGGATAACTGATTAAAACGCCGCGCAGCGGCCCCTGGAAGACGAACAGGCTGCCGGCTGCTGCCGCCGAAGCGCCTGCCTGAATCGCCTCGGCCAGATGTTGGAGATTCCCGGCTCCGCCGCAGGCGATGACGGGGATGCTGACTGCCTCCGCCACGCGGCGAATCAGGTCGAGGTCGTAGCCCTGCATCGTGCCGTCGCGGTCGATCGAGTTGACGAACAACTCACCCGCCCCGCGCCGCTCCATCTCCTGCGCGTGCCGGACCGGGTCGAGGCCGGTGCCTTGCCGCCCGCTGTGGATAAAGACCTCGTATTTTCCCAGCAGGTTGCGCTTCACGTCCATTGAAATCACCACCGCCTGGCTGCCGGCATAGTCAGCCACCTGGCCGACAAGGTCGGGCATTTCCACGGCCGCGGTGTTCAAAATCACCTTCTCGATGCCCAGGCCGAGCAGCGTCCTCACGTCCTCCAGCGAGCGAATCCCGCCGCCGTAACCGAGCGGCATGAAGCACTCGCCGGTGATTTTGCCCAACATCTCGAAGGGCGGGCGGCGCTTCTCGTTCGTGGCCGTGATGTCCAGGAAAATCAACTCGTCCACTTCCTTGTCGTTGAAAATCCGCACGATGTTGATGGGGTCGCCCAGGTAGCGCGGCTCCTTGAACCTGACCGTCTTGACCAGCCCCTGCCCTTTGAGCAGGAGCGCCGGAATGACGCGCGGCCGTATCATGGAATGCGCTCCACAAAATTTCTGAGCAACTGCATCCCGAATTTGTGACTCTTTTCGGGATGGAACTGAGCGCCGAGGAGGTTGTCCCGCGCGACGATGGCCGTCACCGGATGGCCGTAATCGGTGTACGCCACCACGTCGGCCTCGTCGGCGCAGACAACGTGATAGGAGTGGACGAAATAGAAGCGGGGCTCAGGTCCCAGGTCGGCGACGAGCGGATGCGGGCGGCGGACCTCGAGCGTGTTCCAGCCCATGTGCGGAATCTTGAGATGGGCCTGTTCCGGCCCGAAGCGGAAGCGGACCGTCTCGGCTGCCAGCCATCCCAGGCCGGCTTCGGCGCCCTCTTCGCTGCGCCGCGTCATCAACTGCATCCCCAGGCAGAGACCCAGGACGGGTATCTTCTTCTCTAAAACCAGTTCGTTCAGGAGCGGGGTCAGGCCGCTCTCGTTCAGTTTATGCATGCCGGCGTCGAAGGCGCCCACGCCCGGCAGAATCAACTTCTCGGCCCGGCGCAGCACGTCGGGGTCGGAGGAAGCCTCGGCCTTCGCGCCCACCTTCTTGAGCATGTTGAGAATCGAACCCAGGTTGCCGACGCCGTAGTCAACGATAGTAACCATTCAGCGCCTCCTGATTTCCTGGAGCATTCTGCCAAAGGCATGGAAATTCGTCTCCGCATTATACCTCTCACGCCAGACCTGTCTGCTCGCCTGGCGTTTGCGGGCGGCGGCCTGAGGGTCATCCAGCAAGGCAAACAAGCCCTCGGCAATCTCCGCCGGAGTCGGGTTGGCAGGCAGCAAAAGGCCGTTCCGCTCGGAGACGATTTCGGGGTTGCCGCCCACCGCCGTGGCCATCACGGGAATCCCGCAACTGATGGCTTCCATAATCGAGACCGGCGTCCCTTCGGAGGTGCTGGTGTTGACGAAGACATCCACCGGATGGTCGCGGTAGAAGGAAAACAACGCCGCCTGCGAGGTATAGCCGGGGAAGTGGGCGCGCGCGTTCGGAGGCAGTTCGGCGTCGGCCCGGACCTGCAATTCTTCTCGAACGCCTTCCACCTCGCTGTTTCCAAAATGGTGCCATTCGAAACGCTGCCAGGGACGGCGGCGGGCGGCTTCTGCGATTCCTGCCAGGAGCAAATCCACCCGCTTGAGAGGCCGGATGACGGCGCAAGAGACGATCCGAAACGCGCCATCCTGCGAGGCCGGGGCGACGAAACCGGGGTCTGGAATCCCCAAGAAAGCGGTTTCGATCTTCGACCGATAGGCCGGATACCGTTTCTGCAGGTAATCCGTCCCGGCCAGCGAATCGGGATAGACGCCGTCCAGCCGGCTAAAGGCCGCGGGCCGGCAGGGGAGATAGGGGAGCGGATAGCGTTCCTCGTAGATGTCGTAGCCATGGGCGCGGGAAACGATGCGCATAGCGGGGTAGACGCGACGCGCCAGGCCCAGCCCCGTCGCCAGCGATTCGAACCAATACGTATAGAACAGGCAATCTTGGAGAGAGTATCCCGTCCGCCGGACCCAGCGCTCAACCCACTGCTTTGTCAGGAGCGCCTCTGAAAGGTGAACGAGCAGCCTCCCCAGCCCCGACCAGCGAGTCAAGAGAGCCGGGCGCGAAAACACATCCTGATAGAAACAGCCGTGAGAAAGGACGCCGGGCAAGCGGAGCACCTTTCGCCAGAGAGACAAAGACGCCGCCAGGCTTTCATCCACCTCGAGGCCGGGGAGAAGCGGCAAAAGATTCCCCCGCAATTGCTTCGGGACAATGATAATTTTGTCAAAATAGGAATGCAAAATGGCCAGTTCCGGCTCGAGGAAGGTCTGTTCCCGCTGGCCGTCATAAGGGTAAGAGAGGGGAAACACAAGGAGAATCACGCTTGTTCTCCCGCATCAGGGGCTGGCAGAAAATCGGCGCGGTGACGGGCGAATTCGTCAATGGCGACTTCATAATCCTCATGCCGGCCGATGTCCAGCCAATAGCCGTCGAACGGATAGACGTTGACCCGCTGGCCGTTTTCCCTGAGCCGCAAAACGAGTTCGGGCAAATCCAGTCTCTGATTGGGGGGGATGAAATCCAGCACCTGCGGTTCGAAAATGTAGATCCCTGTACTGACCAGGTAGCGCAGGGACGGTTTTTCGATGTAATTCTGCAACCAATGCTGGTCATCCACCTCAATGACTCCCAAATCAATCTTGACCTCCCGCTGGCGGGCAGCCAGGGTAGCGACGGCCCGGCGTTGACGGTGGTAGCGATACAGGGCCTGGTAATCCAGCGTGGTCAGCAGGTCGCCGTTCATCACCAGGAAGGTTTCCGTCAGCCCCGAAATCAGGCCCAGCGGCCCGGCCGTCCCCAGCGGCTGTTCCTCGCGCGAATACTGGATTTTGAGGCCGAACTTGCTCCCATCGCCGCAGTAGGCCATCAAGAGTTCTGCCAAATAACCGACCGCCAGCACCACCTCATCGAAACGGTAATGCGCCAATTGCCGCAAGACGATTTCGAGGATGGGCATGTCGCCAATCGGCATCAGAGGTTTGGGAAGGACGGTGGTATAGGGGGCCAGGCGCGTCCCTTTTCCGCCGGCGAGGATGACTGCTTTCATAGGCGCCTCAAATCATGTATTCGTCGGGCCGATACAGGTCGAGATGCCCGGCAATCCATTCGATGGTCATCCGCAGACCATCCTCCAGGCTGACTTGGGGCTGCCAGCCCAGGAGTTGCCTGGCTTTCTGATTGGAGGCGCGCAGGATCATGACCTCGCTCTTGTCTGGCCGTTTGCGTTTTTCTTCCACGACGATTTTCGGCGATTTTCCCAGAATGGCAAAGATTTTCTGGCACAACTCGCCGACGGTGATGGCCGCCTCGCTGCCCAGATTGATTTCCTGGCCGAGGATTCCTTCTGCCCGTGCGCCGAGCAGGAAGCCCTCCACCGTATCGGAGACAAAAGTCAGGTCGCGCGCCGGCTCGAGGCTGCCCAGCCGCACTTCGGAGCGGGTCAGCGCCTGGCTAATGATGGTGGGAATGACCGCCCGCGCCGATTGTCGCGGCCCGTAGGTGTTGAACGGCCGGATGGTTACGACCGGCACATCGAAGGCGCGGTAGAAACTCTCCGCAATCTTATCGGCGCCGATTTTGCTGGCCGAGTAAGGAGATTGCCCCTGGAGAGGATGGCGTTCGTCGATAGGCAGATACTGGCCGGTTCCGTAGACTTCGCTGGTGGAGGTGTGCACCAGGCGCGGTGTCCGGTGGCGACGGGCGGCCATCAAGACGTTCAATGTGCCCATCACATTGGTCTCAATCACCTCGCGCGGGTGAAGATAGGAGTAGGGAATTGCAATCAAGGCGCCCAGGTGGAATACCAAATCCATGCCTTCCACAGCCGCGGCGACCGCCTCGCTATCGCGCAGGTCACCGGCGACGACCTCCAGGCGCGAGAAGACGTCCGCCGGCAGGAGACGCAGGCGTCCGACATCGCCGCGCGAGTTGTAACGGATGAAGGCGCGGACATGCGCCCCCTCGCCCACCAGGCGTTCGACCAGATGGCTGGCGATGAAACCGCCCGCCCCCGTCACCAGGACTTTCGTTCCTCGAAACATCATGCCTGCTCCCTGTTGATTTTTTGACGCCAATCGTCCAACAAATCGGCCAGCGATTGTTCGAGCGGGACTTCGGCCTTCCAGCCTGTTCGCCGCCTCAAACGGTCCGCGCTCCCCACTTGCACGGGGACGTCATTCGGCTGCACCCGCGCCGGGTCGAGCGCCGCTTCGACCGGCACCCGCGCCTGGGCGCACAAGAAATCCAGGCATTTTCGGATGGAAACCGCCCGGCCTGAGGCCACATTATAAATCTGGCCGGGCTGCCCTTTCTCGGCGAGCAAGGCATAGGCGCGCGCCGCGTCGCGTACATCCACGAAATCTCGCCGAGAGTCGAGGTTGCCGGTCGAAATCGTGGCCGGTTTGCCGGCTTGCTCTGCCTGCGCGATTTGTCTGGCAAAATCGGAGCAAGCCATCGCCGGGGAAAGCCCCGGCCCGAGCAGGTTGAACATCCGCACGCAGATGACCGGCAAACCAAACGCCCGCCAATAGCGCAGGGCGAGCGCCTCTTGGGCCAGTTTGCTGACGGCGTAATGGGTCAGCGGCTGGGGGTTGTGCTTCTCGGTGATGGGTCTCTGTGCCGTCCCTGCGCCATAGACAGCGCTGGAACCGGCAACGACGATAACAGGCCGCAAGCCGGCTTCCATCACCGCCTCGAGCAAAGCGAGCGTGCCCAAAACATGGACGGTATAGAAGTGCTCCGGCGAATCCGATTTTAGCACCCCCGCCAGATGGAAAATGAAATCAGGTCGCGTCTCGTGAAGCAAACGCTCGACTTTTGCCTGGTCCAACAAGTCGCCCAGTCTTACACCGAAGCCGGCCAAAGGCTGCTGGTCGAAACCGACAACACGCCATTCCTGACCCAAGAGATACCCAGCCAGGTGGCGGCCTACAAATCCGGAAATCCCAACCACCAGAGCATGTTTCATCTCTCACTCATTTTTATAACGTTCGCCCACTGCGAAATTCTTGTTTCCACATCATGACGAGGGAAAAAATCCTTGACAAACTCCGGTTCTATCCCATGCGTGCCAGGAAAACGAAAGAATTGCTTCCCCCGGCGATACAGCGACCAAAGCCAGGCTGGCGGGATCCAGCGCAAAGAAGGAACCGCCGCCTGACGTGAGGCGGGAGGCGGCGCTTCGATCTTGCCAAGTGCCAGGTCTGCCAGGTAATCCACCAGGCGGTGGATTGCGTCGCCTTGCGACATGAACGTTTTACGCGCCCATTCCGCCAACGACTGTTCATCCCCCAAATCCGCCCCCTCACATATTTTCAGGAAGTCTTTGTCTGTCCTGATTCGCGTGACCAGGTCATGCCACTCTACATGAAGCGCGGCTGGAATAGGCAAAGGTTCAAGGATGTAGACTTTCTTGCCGGCCAGGGCCGCTTCAATCAGGCTGGTACTATGCGAAGAGATGACTACATCACTTGCCAAAATCCACTCGCGGACACTTTCAGCCTGGAGGATGTGAAAATGCGATGGAATATCTCTTAAAACCTGGCGCGCAAAAGCCTCGAACTCTGCTCGCGGGGTAGAAGGACGCGGGCGGAGGATAAGTTCGATGTTTTCTTCTCGCGCTGCTCGAGCGCACCATTTCAACACTACCTTCAAAGAGGAAATACAAAATTCCCGCATCGAGCGCACATCCTCAGGTGATTGTCCTTTGGCAATGAATTGTTCCAAGGTGGCCTGTGAGTAGAAGGCCCAATTGTAGTTCTCCGGGAAAAACACCCAGCGGCGCGTTAGATCAAGGTCATAACGCGCGGCCAGATCTGCGCGCGAAGCAAAGTAATGCCGATACGGCTCGTCATACAGGGCATAGGCAGGCTGACCATTGAGAAAGATGGATTGCGTCGGTATTCCTTCTGTTTGCAGGAACATCGCATATTCTTTGCTCCAGGCATGATGAATGACGTGCCGGAGGGCGAATTCACCGCGCGGTGTTTTTGCACTGCGATTGCCCGCATAAAACAATTGCTCCCATGTCAAATTGAAGAACATGGCCTCTCTCCAATATGCAAGCAACGCCTCGTAACTTTGCTCGCTATAGCAAAATGGAAGCGCTATCAGCCGAGGCCGAAGGCGCGTTACCGCGCCTGGGAAGCCGGTAGGCCAATGGAGGATTTCTACGCGCAGACCACGCTGGCGCAAGCCAGCAGTCACCGCACAAGCCACATCCAGTTCTCGCGCTGCATGTTCGTAGAAATAGACAATGTCTACCGTCTGCATTCTATTGACTCAGTCACAGGCTTCTAACACACGTTCTGCTAACGAGGCGCCATCCAGGCGGTGGAATTGCAAGACTTCGGCAGGCGTGCCACAAGCCGGCCAGCCTTCCACGGCAAACTTGACTATACGGCACCTGGTAAGGGGGTTGGAGCGCTGCTCTGCCAGGATTGCCAGTAGATGATCCCCTAAGCCGCCAGCAGGATGATGATCCTCCAAAACGAATACCAGGCCATACGGATGAATCGTTTCTAACAGCCAGTGAACATCCATGCGGTTGAGCCAAGGCATATTGACCACCTTAAGGCCTACGCCGCGTTCAGCCAAGAGTTCATGCGCCAATAGCGCCTCGTGCAGCATGACCGGCCCATAGGCAAACATAAGCGCATCCTTGCCTTCTGTAAGTGCAACCCCTTTGCCATACGTCAACCGATAACCATCAGGTAATTGAATCTTTCGCGGTGAAGGGCCGATGATAATACGCAATGCGCAATTTTCCCTGGCTTCATTCACGCTGTAATTCACGACCATGCGCGTCTCCTCGGCATTACAAGGCTGGAGGATGATGCAATTGGGAAGAGCCGCGAAGAGCGAAATATCGCGCAAAGATTGGTGCGACTTGCCCGGCCCGGCCGGTATCAGCCCTGCATAGTGAAGGGCATAAATAATCTTGGTTTGCTCACTGGCATTATTGTAAATTTGCTCGTTGGCTCGACTGGCCAGGAAACTGGCAAACGAGTTGACCACCGGCAGGTAACCCATCCGTGCCAGCCCGCCAGCCATAGAAACCATGTCCTGCTCGGCGATGCCGACCTCGATGAAACGCTCCGGATAAGTATTTTCGAAAGCGCGCACCTTACAATCAAAAGCCAGGTCAGCATCCAATACAACTAAGTCTTGCCGATGAGCGGCAATTTCCACCAGTGTATCCCCGTAGACGCGCGAAACGTACTCATCGGTAGGTTTGGCCGATAGTTTTTCCTGCGCCGCCTGGCTGAGGGGCTCGCCAGCCAGCATAGCAGCCGGGGGGCGTTTGGCCTCGGGCGAGATTTCCTTCAATTTGACGGGAGCAAGCCCAAGGTCCGACAAGAGGCGGTTGATGCGGTCGATTAGTTCAGCATATCCTTTTTCGTAAGAGGCATCGTCTGGCGCGCCGGAATGCCAGGGGTACAGTCCCTTGCCCTCGCGAAGTGCAAAGGGATGTTCCATGAACGATACGCCGCGCCCTTTGATAGTGTCGGCAATGATGATTTGCGGCTGCCCGCGCACTTTCTTGGCGTTGGCGATTGCCCTTTCGATTTGACGGAAATCATGCCCATCAATGCGCTGCACATGCCAGCCAAAGGCGCAAAATTTCTGCTCTATGTCGCCCAAGTCCAGGATTTCGGAGACCAGTTTGTCCGATTGCACCTTGTTGTGGTCCATGATGACCGTCAGGTTGTCAATTTTCTGCTGGACAGTGGATTGGAGGGCCTCGAAGTTCTGGCCCTCGCCCCATTCCCCGTCTCCGGTCAGGACGAAGACTCTGCCACCGTTTCCAGAGCGCTTCTTAGCCCAAGCCATCCCCCGTCCCTTCGAGATACCCATCCCCAATGAGCCGGAGTTGGCCTCGATGCCAGGGATGCCGATATCGGGGTGTCCATCCAGGCCACCAAAGCGGCGCAATTTGAGCAGTTTTTCCTCAGGCAAAACGCCCAACGAATACAGCGTGGAATATAGGCCAGGAACGTCGTGGCCTTTGGACGAAAAGTAGATGTCGCGGTTGGGGTTATCGAAACCCACCTCAAGTACATTCATTTCTTCGTGATAGAGCCAGGTGACGATTTCCATGGCGCTGAAGGATGAGCCAAGATGTCCCGAACCGGCACGCTTGACCGCCGCCAGCGTGTTGGCGCGGTTCATGTCGGCCAGGATGGCAAGTTTTTGGTATTTGTCCAGGTTGGCTTCACGCACGCGCTGGAATTCTTCTTGGGGAATGAGTGTGATTGCAGCCATGATCTTCAATGACCTCTATCTTATTATCTGCGGCAGTTTGGCCTGCCCGGTTCGTACCAATTCTTCGGCTAATTGCCAGTCGTAGGGTTGGTTGACATCGAAGCCCTCGTACCCCTCGGTAAAGAAAGGCATGACCACTTCTCCGGCAATCGTCCGCCCCTCAAAAACGACGCGCGTCCAGGCGATTTCCAGGCAGGCATTCTGAACATAGATTTCTGGCAAGGCCTGATAGGGAGTACTATGCCAGGGCAATTCGGCCGGCCCAATGGGCAACAAAGGGAACATACGTTTGCCACGCACCACCCACATCTTTCCAGGGTGTTGATGGCATTTTTCTACGGCGCGCAACGAATCCACACCCTCTTCTGCCAGGAATTCTTGCCAGGCGCGGCGAATGGTCTCCGGCTGACGGAACGGGTTGGTAGGGCGCAGAATGCTGAAACAATCATAAGTACGTCCCATGCGCTTCAATTCCAGGAGAGCATGTTCGACCCATTCGATATCCGGGGACAGGTCGCCAGCCAATTCGACTGGACGTAAAAAGGGAACTTCGGCCCCATATTGGCGGGCGATTTCGGCATACTTCTCTGAGTCTGTGGAAACGATGACCGCCGAAAATATACCACTTTGTAATGCGGACACAATCGTGTACGCGATGACCGGATGACCAGCCAATGGGCGAATGTTCTTACCAGCCACCCGTTTGGAACCCGAGCGCGCCGGGATGAGCGCAACAGCACTTGGCATCTTGTGATTCATAGTTGGGCAGGATCAATATTGATGTAGATATCTTTCAATTCGGAATACACGTCCAACGCCTCGGTGCCGGGTTCGCGTGAGCCGTTGCCTGACTGCTTGCGTCCGCCAAAAGGCATGTGAGGCTCAGACCCATACGTCCCGGCATTGACAACTACCACGCCGCTGTGTACGTGTTCGCAAAAGTGCATGGCACGGTGCATGGAACGGGTGTGGATGGAAGCGGTCAGGCCATAGGGCGAGTCGTTTGCCAAGGCCAGCGCCTCTTTATAGTCCTTTACGCGGAACAAAATAGCGATAGGACCGAACAACTCGCATTCGGCGATTTCGTCGTGAGGATCAACGCCTTCGATGAGGGTGGGAGCCATATAATACCCACTACGATGGGCATTATCGGTCAAGCGTTCCCCGCCAATCAAGACAGTGGCACCTCGTTGACGCGCTTTGTCCACGGCGGCGAGCATGTTCGCTAATTGATTTTCATTGATGACGGGGCCGAAGTCATCGTCGTCTGCGGGACCCACTTTCAGCCTCGCCGTTCTCTCGACCAACATCTGTCGGAATTGCTCATACACAGCATCGAAGATGAGGACGCGGCTGGTAGAGGCACAACGCTGCCCGGCATTGCTGAAAGCCGAAAGCAGAACCCATTTGGCCGCATTCTCAAGGTCGGCGTCATCACAGACGACCAGTGGATTTTTGCCTCCCAGTTCGAGTGAGAGGCGGGCAAAACGTTCACCGGCGACGCGCTGGATGTAACGCCCGACTTCGGTCGAACCGGTAAAGGAGATGACGCCGACATCGTGATGCTCGACAAGCGGCGCGCCGGCCTCTTCGCCGTACCCCTGGATAATGTTCAACACTCCACCGGGAAAACCGACCTCATGGGCAATTTTTCCAACAATCCAAGCCGTAGCAGGCGTGTCCTCCGCGGCCTTCAGTACAGCCGTGTTACCACACACCAACGCCGGGAAGATTTTCCAGGCCACATTGGCAATGGGGGTATTGGCAGCGGTGATGAGGCCGGCTACCCCAATCGGCTGGCGGACAGTCATCGCATATTTGTTGGGAACACCGCTGGTGGTCGTGCGTCCATATAGACGCTGGCCTTCGCTGGCATAGAACAACCCGCATTGGATGGCTCCGCCCGTTTCCGCATAGGCATCTTTGTAGGATTTGCCAGTTTCAGCAGATACGATACGGGCAATCTCCTCCTGGCGATTTTGCATCTCTACCACCAACTTGTGAAGCAGCAGGCCGCGTTGGACGGCAGGGGTAGCTGCCCATCCCGGTTGAGCGGCTTTAGCCGCCTGGACAGCAGTCTCTACGTCCGCGCGTCGCGAGCGCGCCGACAGGCTTTGCACACTGCCTGTGTGTGGATTTTTCTTTTCAAACCATTCGTCCGCCACAGCCGGACATTCACGGCCATTAACCCAGTTGGGAATTCGTTCGGGGAATGCACTCATACTAGATCCTCGAGCAAGATATTTTCATCTTCAGACAACGGTCGTTTGAGCATTTTACCGAGAACGGTATCGTAGTGATAGGGAGGCAAACCATCCCCGGGAGATTTGATGGCGATATCTGCTTCGGTAAGCACGTGTCCAGCCGGCAAATCGCGCGCCGCGACCAGTTTTTTGCCCATCTTGGTGATTGGACCGATTTCGCAGGGGAGCACCTGTTTGATGCCGTCACCCAGCGCCAAACGCACACGACGCAGATCGCGCACCAATTTTCTCATCCCAATTGGCTCGAGGGAAAACGGATGGTCCGTCCCTTTCCAGGTATGGTTGAGCGTGAAGTGTTGTTCGATAATTCGCGCTCCGAGCACATAGGCTGCAGTTGCCATGGCAATCCCATTTTCATGGTCAGAGAAACCGATGATGTTTTCCGGGAATTGCCGACGATAGGTTTCGATCACTCGCAAATTCAAATCTTTATGCTCGGCGGGGTAAGAGGATGTACACTGCAAAATGGCCAGTTGCGAGTTGATGGGCATGATAGCATCATAAGCCCGCTGCACATCCTCCAACGTTCCTCCTCCCGTGCTGAGAATGATGGGCTTTCCCACACGGGCCACATACTTAAGAAGTGGAATGTTCTTGAGGTCGCCGGAAGCAATTTTATACGCTGGCATATCCAGTTCGGCCAGGAAGTCAACACTTCGATGGTCGAAAGCCGTAGCAAACATGGTCACATTCAATTCACGAGCATATCGTTGTAATTCTAGGTACTCCTCCCGGCCGAATTCCAGGGCTTCTCGATGAGCGCCATAAGTGGGGCCAAAACTGTTTTCATTATCATAAGGTTTGTTATACAACTCGCGAGTGAAAAGGGTTCTATTATCGCGTTTCTGCAACTTGACCGCATCTACACCGCATTCCGCGGCTGCTTTGAAAAGGTCCTTGGCCTTTTCCAAATCGCCCTGATGGTTGTGGCCAATTTCGGCGATGATGTAGCAATCGCCGTCGTCTACGATGGTCTTCGATTCAATGGTGAGAGAACGAGTCATAATGTGTCCTTTCGAAATGTTATTTGACAAAAATGTAGTTCCAAATGATTCCATCTCCGCGATCATACCTGGAATGTAATTTGAAACCGGAATCACCCAGAAGCGCGAGGACAACCTCCGCTTGCCCATTGTACTGACGGACTTCCACAAGAACAGATTTCAACTGTTCCATTGCGAGAGTTTGCAAAGCCCCTTGCAATACGAGCAATTCAGCACCATCGACGTCCACTTTCATATGGTTAGGAGGGGGAAATCTCAAAGTAGTAACCAAATAATCAACGGGAAAACTCAATAGTTGCTGCTGGTATTCCGCTGCAGTCGCCATTTTACCAACATTGTCATCCCCTTGATTTTTGGACAACGAATGCTCTGCGCTCCCCCCCTCAAGAGATTGATACTTGAAATGCACGATTTCCAATTTGTCTGCCAACAGAAAGGGATAAGGGAAAACACTTCCCTGACAATTGTTCAGAACGATATTGCGACACAATTGCGCATACGTGGAAAAACTCGGCTCAAATGAGAAAACCTTGATATTGCCTTGGAAATACTTGCTGGCCACTAACGAGTATGCGCCAACATTAGCGCCGATGTCATAGAAGACCTCGGCTGGCTGCATAAACTTTTCGATCCAGGCAACCGTTTCTGGCTCTTTTTCACAGGCTCTGGCTCTGCGAAGGCTCCATTCAGAATCTGCGCAAAGAAATATCGTATGCCGGCGATAATCCAATTTCACTTTCGGATTCAATTTGTTTTTCAAATTGGCCTTCACGCGCGCCGGCAGCCAAAATATCAAGGCAGAGAACAGTGCAATCAAGATGTTTTCCAAGAAAATCACCGCGAATTTAAAACCATAGCGAATCATCTTCGCGAGAGTTCCTCGAGGGTCTTGCCGCATACCTTTCTTGACTTTGTGAAATCTTGTCGAAAAACTCACCGTCTATCCTCCTCGCTTGAGAAATCGGGACGTTTCCCATTCGCCACATTTTCAATGGCACGCGCCAGAATTTCCGTGGCCGAAACATCGATTCCTTGTGGGCGTACAAAGTTCTTGACAAAACGGTAACGGTTTTCTTTCTTACGGTCTTCTCCTCTCAGAATGCCTGACAAGATAGGCATCAATTCGTCCAAGTTTTGGGGTATTTCCAGAAAATCTGCGTCCACCAGATGATGGAAATGAGGGATTCCCATTTGAGTGTAAGTATACCGATCCGCAGAAATAGCAATACAAGGTTTGTCTACAATCGCGGCTTCTATAAACGCGCTGGTATTAACACCAATGACAGCTATACTATAAAAAAGCGAATGGTAGAAGTCCATCATTGTATCTTTTGCATTCATTTTTTCTAAATCGCCCGACCACACAACGATATTATCTTCCATAAGGTTGGAACGCGTCCAGGGGGCCATGTTTTGCGGATGCGGACGTACAAGAAGGCTCAAGTCTTTCAATATGGGGTGTTCTTTCATGGCACGTGCTATTTGATTGACAAGGTCCGTTTCATCACCCGCAATGAATTCTGATGAACAAACATATAAAACATAGGGTTTATTTGGGGCAAGCCTCGCCCGCGAGCAAAATGTATCTCGATCGACTGTAGGTTGTATCTCAAACCATGGGTCAAATTTCGGGGCGCCAGTACAAAACGTTCGTTCTTCAGGAACAAAATGTAAATCGACAGCCTCTTTCACCTGTCCTCGATTCCAAACAAAAACCCAATCTGGAATGACATGCAAAGTCCCTTTGGTCGTTAAATTGTCCCAACTGGGAACAATCAAGACTGTTGGTATCTTCAATTGCCCTGCGGCCTTCAAATAATCGGTCTCTTTCGAATATGGCAAAATAGCAGATGCAGCGACCAATACATCAGGCTGCCATTTTCTCAACTGCTTTCTGATGCCCCAATCTGTAGGTATGGCGGCTTCCCACTTACGCAAGAAGCGCCATACGCCGTCGCTCGCGAGCCACCTTGCTCCTCTTTCGGTCCTCGCAATCCAGCGAAAGATAAAAGGAATGTAACTCATCCACCTTTTCACCAGGACCGGCGAGGTTGGTTGTCGAAACTTCAGGTAAGCGATGAAACTGATCAATTCTCTAAGCGGATGGAGAATGAGTTGAAGTCCATCGCTACGCGACTTGGCATTGCCAATCTGATACGGAGGACAGATGCCAAATGAATATCGGCCCTCAAATTTTCGGTTCTTTTGCCTGTCTATTAATAAGCGAACTTCATGACCCTTCTCAATATATTCACGGGCCACCGGTTCAATCGGTGCCCAGAAATTGAAATGGGTGATGACAAAAAATATTTTCTTCATTAAACCAGCCTCACCGAATATTCCCCGTGACACGTCCGAGATCAAATATATCCCTGGGTCGAATTCCACGGAAATGTTGTATATAGCACATCAGGGCGACTACGAGAGCATTCAAAAGCGCCCAAAGAACTCGCCCCCACAATAAGTTGGGGAAAAAGTAATTTGCGCTCCAACGAAATGCAAAGGAAATCCCGATATTTTCGACAAAAGACAAAACCGTTGCAAAGGATAGCGTCCTTAAAAGAGAACCGACGAGAATCCTTTCCTTGATCGAAAGGATGAAGGACTGATATACCAGGCCGCCGGCGCAATACAACAGCCAGGTCCAGGCCGCGCCCACAATTCCTTGCGCGCCGACCAAAATCCACATCAAGCAGGGATACCATACCAACGCCAGACTATTAAACCATACTCCATAATTCACTTGCCCGCGGGCGATCAGCACTTGATACAAAACGCTGGATAAAGAGAGAAAGATATATCCAAATACATACACAGATAATACTGGTGCTCCTTTGGTGACGACCTCGCTGTTGTTTGTCCACACCGACAAAACCTCAGGAGCAAAAAAAGAGAGAGGAAGCCCAATTGTCAAACAAATCAACAGCATCACCTTGATGTTTCGTGCAATCAAGTCGCCTACAGACTTGGAATCTCCCGACTGAGTCATCTGACACGTCCTGGGATAAACGGCTGTCAGGAATGGCGCATAGAACGAATCCAGCAAGCGACCACCGGCCACGCCTACATTATAGGTGCCCAGAGAAGAAACGGGTAATAAATAACTGATGACCAGGCGGTCGGTTTGCGCCAAAATCAGCCCGGCACCATTGGTCAAAATCAATTCGAAAGAAATCTTCCAGAGCGATTTAAGTTCATCCCAATCGAATGCAATTGCCCGCTCGACCATAGTTGATCGGGCAGTGCGATAAGCGAACAGGCGCATCGTCAGCATGAGCAAAATCGCTGTGCACAATCCTACGACGTAATAACCGATGATAGACTTCCATATCCAGATGACAACGACCGAGAGAACCGCCTGTAGCAGAGCAGATGTCGAGTTCAAAATGTTCCCCAACACCTGTTTTTGCGTCCCCACGAAAATTGCCTGGTACACGCTGTTGGGAAATGAAGCCGCGATCGTCAGCGAAATCAAAAGCAGGCAGGTCCGCACGGTTTCTGGAGAAATCATCTCCACTCTCAACCAAGCAACGCTAATGAAACCAGAGAAAAGGACCAATCCGGCTCCCAGCACCCCTCCAATCGCCCAGTACACAATCTCAAAAGTCTTGAGTAGATTGGGCATCGTAACGCGCAATGAGGGATCCCCATCTCGGCGAGCAAATTCGCGCTGAAGCGCAGAACCCAATCCCTTGGTGAATATTCCCAACAACACGGTCAAGGCCGAGAAGAAGCCGACCAAACCGTACCCTTCAAGGCCCAGATAGTGAATATAAAAAGGGACCAACAAAATCGAAATAATGGGATGGATAATTTGACCCAGAAAATTGGCCACCGTATTTCGGAAAATCATGTTAATTCACCTTCAAAAGGCCCTGTACTCCATACAATGTTCTTCGTAATCTCGACACGCCTACGTGGAGAGCCAATCTTGCAAGCACAAAAGGAATGTAAATCTTCCGTTCCCGAGGGATGAGAGGAGACTTCCACAAGTAAGAACCGGCAACCCACACCATTTTTTCTTTTCCAAAACGGTCTCTCCAAACATGCCCCAGACTTTCATATTTATAACGTTCCTGGATAGGCGTCCGGTTCACCTGACGTACATGTAAGACCTGATCCACATAGCCAAAAGGCTTGACCAAAGAAATGAGGCATATAAACAGTCGGTCTGCTCCAACCACATCTTTCAACAAGTAACGACTCGCATGTTTTATAAAGGAAGTGCGATACACACCATAGATATACAGATGATAAGGACGCCCTGAGGCCAGCGCCATGGCGAGTTTAAAGGCGCTCATCGTCCTTGGGTCTGCCGATCCGTGAAAACGGACTGTGTCGATCGTCTCTCCGTCGTCCCAGACCCTTTGAACCGCCGACATTGCTACGACCGCTTCTCGATTCGTTTCTAATTCGGTAATCAGAGCGGATAAAAAGTCTGGCATCCAGCAGTCATCGCAAGCGGCCCACATGAAGTACTCTCCTCTCGCCAGTTCGAGGACGCGCTGAAAATTGGCCCAAGCGCCAATGTTCTCTTGATTGCGGAAATAGTGAATTCGTTTATCTTGACGGGCAAATTTTTTGCAAATCTCTTCGGTGCCGTCGGCCGATGCGTTATCAGAAATAAGAATTTCAAAATTTATATAACTCTGATTGAGAAGCGAGGCCAAAGCACGAGGAAGATGCTTTTCGCCATTATAGACTGGCATACCAATACTCACGAGAGGGCTGTTTTCCATAGTGGAGCCTACCATGCTCATCGATAAAATACTTGATTTGGAATACTCGCCATTTGAGAACAACGACGCGCGTTGGGAAATTCATTTCGAAAATCAAGCATCCCGTCGCCTCGAAGCGAATAGTTCTCTGACCGCCTCACACACATAGCGCACATCGTCTCTCGACAAATTCAAAGCCGAGGGAAGGTTGACGCTCCTCTCACTCACTCCATAACTGACCAAATTTCTCGCGCGGGCGGCCAAGGCCTCTTTCGAGTTTTCGTACGCAGGCAACGAACTCAGCGGGAAGAAAAAAGGACGGCAATCGATGTTTCTTTCTTTCAACAGAGATATCAGTTGCACCTTGGACAGATCGTACCTGGCAGTCCAAACGATGGTGACCATCCAGTACGTATTTTTGCTCTCTGGCAACTGGTAATTGAGGCTGACTTCCTCCAAATCTTCCAGTTCTTCCTGATACCAACGGAATATTTCGATTTTACGCGCCAGCAATTCATCAATGCGCTCCAACTGAGCCAAACCGAGGGCGGCTTGCATACTGCTCATCTTGTACTTGTGCGCCACCTCGTAGTTCCAGAACAGCGTATCGCCAGGCCGCCGCCCGTGGTCGCGCAACTGCAAGACGCGCTGATATACGTCCTCGCGGTCTGTGACCAGCATGCCTCCTTCTCCCGTGGTCAGGGTCTTGGAGCCGTGAAAACTGAAGACGCCCGTCTCGCCAAAACTGCCCGCTTTCTGCCCTTTGTACTCACTCCCGATTGCCTCAGCGGCATCCTCCACGATGAAGAGGTGATGGCGATTCGCAACCGCCCGAAGCGCATCCCAATCCGGCACGCCGCCATACAAGTCGACCGGAATGACTGCCTTTGTGCGGGGCGTGATACAGGCTTCGAAGGACTCGGCGGACAGACACCAGGTCAGCGGGTCAATATCTGCAAAGACCGGCGTGGCCCCGACATAACTGATGGGAGCGGCCGTCGCAATCCAGGTCGCCTCGGGGACAATTACCTCGTCGCCGGGGCCGATTCCAAGCGCCAGCAGGGACAAATGGATAGCCGAGGTGCAAGAAGGCAAAGCCACCGCAAAACGGACTCCCAGGTAGTCGGCAAAGGCTTTCTCGAAGCGCTGGTGGTACATGTTGGCGTTCTCATACCAGGCATTCGTCACCGCATCGGTGACGTAATCGATTTCCTTTTGGGTGATCCAGGGGCCAGCCACGGGGATACGTTTCATGCCTCGCCTCCTTCCTTCACACATTTGAGAAAACCATCCGGCGCAGCCGTAATCAAGAGTTTGTTCTCGATTTCTCTGTCTATCACAAACCGGTCGGTCGTCTTCAAGAATTCCCAAACCGCCGTTTTGGGATTGTTGCCCCTCCCCCAGGGACGGTCGGCGAACAACTCGTCGGGCATATCCTCAATCAGCGTATCGAATACCACCAGGTAACTGCCGGGCGTGACCAGCGGGGAATACAGTTGCAGTTCCCGATAAACATGCTCGTGGGTATGATTGGAGTCGAGGACGACCATCACCGGCTCTCGTCCGGCCGCAATGTTTTTCACCTGAGCGAGTATCGCTTCACTCGTGGACGAACCCTCGAGCATCTGGATGCGTTTCGACATGGGATGCTTTTCAATTTCCAGGCGATTATGGGCGCGGATCTCAATATCAATGCCCAGCACCAGCCCATCTCCGCCGAGCAATTCGAGCAGGGAGGCGTACAGAATCAAACTGCCGCCATGCGCGATTCCGGTTTCGATAATCAAGCGAGGCTTTACCTGCCATATAATCTCTTGCATGGCGACCATATCTTGAGGAAGTTGAATGATGGGCCGCCCCAGCCAGGAGAAGTTATATACATACTTATATCGGGCCGTTTCCCGTACCCAGATATTCGAGAAACCGCGCAGGGAAACATCTTGCCCCTGGGCTTGAATGTTCCTTTCTCTTTCCAATCGAAACGCTTGTTCCGCTTCGCTCATAATGACCTCTTTTTTGGAAATCCTTGCCAGGAATGGTTCACTCCAAGACCGCATAAGATAACTGCGGCGTGTAAGGGAAGCGCTGGATTCGGATGCTCCGCAGGCCAACCGTCTCCAGCACCGCCAGCGTCTCGCCCGGCCAGGCTGCCTGGTCGAGTTCGTCGAAAGCCAGCACTGCCCCTTTGGGCATGCGCGGCAGGAAAGTCTCGAGGGCAATGCGCGTCGGCTCGAACAGGTCGAAATCGAGGTAGAGCATGGCTACCACCAGATGGGGATTCTCCTCGAGATATTGGGGAATCGTCCTGGTGGCATCTCCTACCACCAACTCGACCCGCGGGATGTGTCCGACCGGCCGATTGAGGTCATAGAGGCGGATAGCCTCCTGCAAGTCCTCGTAGGCATGCGTGGACAACCCGCCCTCCACCGCATAGTCGGGATTGCGGCCGCGGTCTTTTTCGCTAATCGCCGGGAAACCGGTAAACGTGTCGAAACCGACTATCCGGCGGACATGATTGACCGGCTCATAAATCGCGCTGAGTTGCGCCCAGGTCATCAACCCCCCTCCCAGAAAAACACCGCATTCCACGATATGCCCATGCACATGCAGGACCTGTTTGAAAAGTTCATATTTCGCCAGAAAATGACTCAGCGCCTGGCGGGGGACGAATTTGGCGAAATTCCGCAGTTTATCCATATTCGTCCCCATGCTGCGAGAGAAATAGTCTTCCATCCCTTGCGAAAAAGCCAGGTCTTTTTCGGTTTGATGCTGCGGAAGAAGCATCGAAAAATGTTCGCTCATTCTATTGTCTCCTCACTAGACTGAAGGTATTGCTCCAAGCCCTGCGAAATGGTCACCTGCGGCTCCCAGCCAAGCAAGGCCCTGGCGCGGCGGTAATCCATCACGATATTGCCCACATAGTCGTCTATCGCTACCTGCGAGATACGACTTCGAGACCCTGTCTTTTCAACGAGCAGGCGCGCCACTTCGGCGGTTGTCACGCCAACGCCCGTACCGATATTCAGTTCTCCGCAGATGTCCAGTCTGACGGCTTTCCAAAGCGCCGCGAGCAAATCATCAATGTACAATAAGTCCAGGGCCGGCAAGCCGTTCCAATAGCGGTGAGTCACAATATCCTCGTTCTTCCTTGCCTTGGCCAGAAAATTCCAAATGAACTTGGGACGCTGGCTGCGCGTTCCATAGACCGGCCCCGAACGAATGATGAGGCTTTCCAGGCCGCGCTGTTCGACAAACTGTCGAATCAACACCTCGGACAAATACTTCGCCTGTCCATACGTCGAACCCGGCCGTGCTGGCAGGCGTTCATCCGCCAGCAGACTCTGGGCCCGGTAACCAGAATAGATTTCCCAACCACTCAAGTAATAGAGTTTCGCCTGGTTCTGCGCCGCAACATCCAGCACATTCTTGAGCATGACCAATGCGTTTCCCAACGCTTCATTGGTCGTGTAAATACGAGGAGTCGCTAGATGGATGATTTTTTGAATTCCATGTTTCTTGACCAACAAATCCAGGAGAATGACATCCTTCGTCAAATCGATTTCCTGACGAGAAGGGGCAAGCACGGTTTCCCCTTCCTCCCGCAACCGTTGGACCAAAGACGAACCGATAAAACCCGACCCGCCGGTAATCAAGACGCCGCCGCTCGAAGCAGCGCTCCCCGTTCCCTCGACCGCCCCCCGGACTGCATCCAGCACTTCGAGTTTGATCCCCTCCTCGCCGGTTGCCGCCAGAACGCGCTGGACGGCGGCGTCCATAGGAATTTTCTCATACAACGCCAAGACCCCTGCCGCAATCGAATTGCTGCGAGAAATCCCATAATCACAACAAATCACCACTTGTCGGCCCTGCTCCAAAGCCTGCAGAGCCTCGGTGATTTTGGCCTTAATCATTGCTTCGACATTGCCGCGCTTATCAACCAGGTCGCGCACATCCACGAGATGTAAGCCCGCAACCGACTTGGCAAAATCCCAAGAGGCCGTGCCCAACCTGTCCGTAATCCACCGAATCACAATTCCACCTCTTCTTTGGGGACGACCTGCTCTGTGAGACTGCGCAAGTAATATCCCGGCTTGATTTGCGGCCGCGTCTGGGGAAGTCGTCCATGCAGCAGGAACTGAACGAAAAGATCAATTTCGTTGACGCCGGCCAGCGCCCGCAGATACGTGGAAGCCGAAAAGCGCGGGTTGATTTCGAAAGGCAACAAGACCCCGTTCCGGACACGGCCCTGGACGTTGATCGGCCCCCGGCTTCCGATTGCGGTTGCAATTTCCTCGGCCTGCCTGCACAGGTCTGGGAAATGGTCAATCAACCCCTGGCTGTAGCCACTGGAAATGAGGCCCGTTTTGGTGTTCACCAGCACCGAGAGTTTAGCATGAAACAATCGCTTGAGCGCGATGGAGGTGTACACCTTTCCATCGGGCAGCGAAAGGACGCCAATCGTGAATTCCCCCTCATCGAGGGGAATATACTCCTGTACCAGGGCGCTCTCACAATTGTCCAACACATAGCGCAAATACAGGCGCGCCTCGCTTTCGCTGGCTGCCAGGAACACGAAACGGCTGCCTCCCGTGCCGGTGGCAGGTTTGATGATGCAGGGAGTGGGAAAATCCTTCAGGTCTTCCACATGCGTGACAGGCAGCGAATAAGGCATGGGAAGATTGCGTTGCTTCAGATATTCAAACAGGCGATTTTTGTCGCTGCACAGGGAAATGAGCGCTGGCGAATTTCCCGCCAAACGGATTCCTTCTTGTTGCAGTTTGTCTGCCGCCTCGCCGAGCAACTTCATCGGCTCCTCGCCGCCAGGGATCACCACTTTGATTGCATGCCGCCGACAAATCTCCAGAATAGAGTCCACATAGCCCTGACGAGGGATGCAGTAACTCTTCGCCACCCCCTCCTGGAAATGCCCAAAAGCGAGGGGAGAAATGTCGCACCCATAAACGCTGTACCGGCGGGCCAGGTTCAGGCACTTGATGATTTCAGTGCCCAGCGAAGCGCCTCCGACCCCCGCGACCAGGACAGGCGTCGAAATATCAGTCATCGCAGCAAAAATCCTCGAAAGATTGGTCCCGCTCAGAAAGAATCGGCGGCTCGACCGGCCAGGAAATCCCGAAACAGGGGTCGTTCCAGCGTACGCCGCGCGCACATTCGGGGTGAAAGAACTCGGACATTTGATAGAATACCTCGCTGTTGTCCTCCAAGGTTTGGAAGCCATGGGCGAAGCCGATGGGGACGTACAAGGCGCGCCGATTGTGGGCAGTCAGTTCTACGCCGAACCATTTCTTGAACGTCGGGGACTCCGGCCGCAAATCAAGTATCACATCATAGATGGCGCCCAGGGTACAACGCACGAGTTTGGCCTCCGGATACGGCTCGGCCTGATAGTGCATTCCCCGCAGCGTGCCGCGCTTTTTGTTGAAGGAAATGTTGCACTGCACCAAACGCGGATTCAAGCCATGCTGTTCGAACTCAGCCTGGCACCAGGAACGGGCAAAGAAGCCGCGTTCGTCCTCGCGGCGCTCCAGTTCGATAACATAAGCCCCTGGAAGCGGCGTCTCCACAAAAATCATACCAGCCCTCAAATGACAGTAACCTCAGGGATGGGAATGATAAAATGCCCGCCCCGCCGTAAATATTCCTGTTGTTGCGACAGAATTTCATCGGCGAAATTCCATACCAGCAGGAGGGCATAGTCGGGCATTTCGCTCAGCAGTTTCTCCGGCGCATAAATGGGAAGATGAACGCCCGGCATGTAATGACCTTGCTTGTAGGTGCTGCGGTCTACCACGAAATCCAGAATATCCGTGCCGATTCCAAAGTAATTGAGCAAAGTACTGCCTTTCGCCGAGGCTCCATACGCCGCCAACCGCTTTCCCTGTTCCTTCAGGGTTTTCAAGTACTCGGTCAGGGATGCCTTCAGGTTCTGCACTCGCCGCGCAAACGCCTCATAGAAAGAGAATTGTTTCACGCCCCACCCCGATTCTTCCTCCAGCAAATCCGTCACACTGGATTGGACTTCCTCCCCAATTTGGGAACGCCTGACATAAATGCGCAGGGAACCTCCATGAATAGGAACGCGTTTTACATCGAAAATCGTCATCCCATGCCGGCGAAAGAGATGATCCAGCGCGGTGAGGGAAAAATAGCATAGGTGTTCGTGGTAAATCGTATCGAACTCACACCGGTCAATCATCTCCTTCACATAGGGAGCCTCAATAATCGCCATCCCCTGCCCTTTGAGCAGGACTCCGATGCCGGCGACGAAACCGTTCAAGTCCGCCACATGGGCCAACACGTTGTGAGCATGAATGACATCGGCTTGTTTGCCTTCCTCGCGAAGATGTTCGGCCAGGGATAAGCCAAAGAACTCGGCGAGCGTAGGAATGCCTCGCTCCTCTTGAGCCACACGGGCAACATTGAGGGCCGGCTCGATGCCCAAAACGGGGATGTTCTCCTGCTGGTAATATTGCAACAGGTAGCCATCATTGCTTGCGATCTCGACCACCAGGCTGCCCGAATGGAGGCGGGCACGCCCGATGACTTCCGTCGCTAACTCTTGAGCATGGCGGAGCATCGTATCGGAGAATGACGAAAAATACAAATATTGCCGGAATAGTTTTTCGGGCGCAATCGTTTCGGTAATTTGCACCAGCGAACAATGGGGACAGAAAACGAGGTCCAAAGGGAATTTTTCCTCGGAAGCGGCAAAGCGTAAATCCGGGAGCAACGAATTGGCCAAAGGCGTATGACCCAATGACAAAATGGGTTGCAGTCCCCTTTGTCCACAAGAACGGCACAGCAAATCTCTTTCAACCATCCTGCGGACCTCCAAAGAAATTTTTATACCAGGCAATCGTCCGCCGTAAACCTTCCTCCAGCGAAAAGGCAGGTTTCCAATTCAACCGCTGGCGTGCCTTCTGGGCGCTCAAATACTGACTCCGAATCTCATTGGTCGCCTCATTGCGGACCTCCAGCGTCAGGTTCGAATCCATCAATTCCAGGATTTTACGGGCCAGGTCCAGGACGGTCAAAGGAGTCTCGTTCGAAAAATTGAACGCCTCGCCGATCAGGGCGCGGTCTTGCGCCAATTTTTCCGCCAGCAAGGCATACGCGGCGGCGCCATCCTCTACATAAAAATAATCGCGCACGTATTGACCGTCTGAGCGAATGACGGGGCGCCGGCCTCGCAGTACGGCCCGGATGGTGCCCGGCACAATCCGATTCCAGTTCAAATCCCCTCCCCCATAGAAATTGCCACACCGACTGATGACCACCGGCAATTGATAGGCGCGGGCATACATTTGGGCAATCAAATCCGTGCAGGATTTGCTGACATCGTAAGGATGATGCCCACGCAAGGGCATATCCTCCGTGTAGGGCAAATTTTCCTGCGCCCCATAGGCTTTGTCAGAAGAAGCCACTACAATTTGTTTGACCAGCGGGCTGCGACGGCAGGCCTCCAACAGAGACCACGTCCCGCCAATGTTGGTCTCGAAAGTCGAAACCGGATTCCGATTGGCGACCGGAACGGTCGTTTGGGCGGCCAGATGGATGACCGTATCGATTTCATATTCCCCCAGGATACGCTCCATCAGCGTCTGCTCGCGCACATCGCCGCGCACGACTTTGACTCTAGCCATCAGGCCGGTGCGCACCAGTTCCGTCTGCGGAACCCAATCGCGCACCAGACAAACCACATCGGCACCGGCTTCGATCAGGCGCTGCACCAGCCATGAACCAACCAGGCCGGTCCCGCCGGTTACAAATGTTGGACGATCGAGCCAGAAATCGTTCATTCCCACACCTTCCAGGGAGCGCGTTTCTCTTGCCAGAGACCCTCCAGCAGCCGCTTATCTCGCAGCGTATCCATGCACTGCCAGAAATCGTCGTGACGATAGCCTGCCAACTGCCGGTCAGCGGCCAGCGCCTCCAGGGCATCCGCTTCGAGGCTGCTCGTATCATCTTTCAAATAATCGAAGATGCCGGGGTTGAAGACCAGAAAGCCGCCGTTGATCCACCCCTCGCCGATTTGGGGCTTCTCGATGAATGTGCTGACCAAATCGCCCTCGAATACTAACCCGCCGAAACGGGCCGGCGGACGCACGGCCGTCACCGTGGCAATCCGGCCATGGGATTGGTGAAAACGCAACAGGGCATGTAAATCCACATTGCTCACCCCATCGCCATAGGTCACCATAAATGTCTCCCCCCGTAGCCAGGGTTCCAGGCGCTTGACACGCCCCCCTGTGTATGTGTTCAAGCCCGTTTCGATTAGGTGAATGGTCCAATCCTCACATTCACGGTCGCGGTCATAAATTTCCACCCGCTGCTGGGCATAGTTGATGGTCATGCTCCCGCCGAGTTCGTATTGATCTCGAAAATACCGCTTGATTTCATTCCCCTTGTATCCCAGCGCGATGAAGAATTCTTTGAAACCGTAGTGGGCATAATAGCGCATGATGTGCCAGAGAATCGGGCGTCCCCCAATCTCGACCATCGGCTTGGGTCTGTTTTCGGTTTCTTCCGCCAGGCGGGAACCAAAACCACCTGCAAGGATGACGACTTTCATTTTCTCTTCCCTAAAGCCAGATTATCTGCCAGCGCGGAACAAATCGCTTGCACTTGTTCTCTCTCCAACTCCGGGTACAAGGGCAGCGCCAGCAATGCGCGGCTGGCCTGCTCGGCCAGCGGGAACTGCCCGGCCTGGTAACCCAGAGGGTGACAAGGCTCGGCCAAATGCAGGGGCTGGGGATAATAGACTTCACTCGCAATGCCGGCCTTTTTCAACTCTTGCTGGAGTTCGTCCCGCTGCGAAAGCGAAATCACGTATAAATGATAGACATGGGTACGATTCGGCGCCTCGAGCGGCAAGCCCAGCGGCAGGTCCGCCAGCAGGCGATGGTAGAGGGCCGCGATTTCCCTGCGGCGGCGATTCCACTCATCCAGGTGGCGCAACTTGACTCGCAGCACGGCCGCCTGCAACTCGTCCAGGCGTGAGTTGTAGCCCAGCATTTCGGGAAAGTATTTCTTCTTCCAGCCGTGCGTGCGCAGCATGCGCATGCTTTCCGCCAGCCGGTCGTCGTTCGTGGTCAGCATGCCTCCGTCGCCGTAGCCGCCCAGATTCTTGCTGGGGAAGAAACTCAGGCAGCCCACATCGCCCAGCGCGCCGGTCTTTCTGCCCTTGTACTCGGCGCCAAACGCCTGTGCGTTGTCCTCAATCACGGCCAGGTGATATTCCCGCGCCAGCGTCAGAATCTCGTCCATGTCGGCCGGCTGGCCGTAAAGGTGGACGGGGAGGATGGCTTTGGTCGCCGGCGTGATGGCCGTCTCAACCTGCTCGACCGCCATGAGATACGTCCCCGGCTGGATATCCACGAACACCGGCCGCGCCCCCACCGAGAGGACGGCGCCCGCTGTGGCGAAGAAACTATACGCCGGCACGATGACCTCGTCCCCCGCGCCGATGCCGAGGGCGCGCAGGGCGATGACGAGGGCGTCGGTGCCGGAGGCCACGCCAATGGCATGCCTGACCCCCAGGTAGTCTGCCACTTCGGCCTCGAAAGCCGCCACCTGCGGCCCAAGGATGAAACGCCCCGACTCGAGCACCGAGAGAACCGCCGCGTCGATTTCGTCCTTGATGGCGCGGTACTGGGCAGTCAAATCAACGAGAGGAATGTTCATGCCGCCTCCTCCAGCGGAGCAACGGTCAGCCCCTCCTTGCGGTAGGCGCGCCCGCAGGCCGGGCAGCGCGCCTGCTCCTCGCCTTCCACCCGCTCGAAGGGCAGGCGCACCCCGCACCGACACATCCAGCCCTGGATTCGGCCGGGGTTGCCGTACACCAGCGCATAGTCCGGCACGTCCTTCGTGACCACCGCCCCCGCCCCGATGAAACAATAGCGCCCCAGCGTCACCCCGCACACGATGGTGGCGTTGGCCCCGATGCTCGCCCCGCGTTTGACCAGGGTCGGCTGGTATTCGTCCTTGCGGTTGACCTGGCTGCGCGGATTGACCACGTTGGTGAAGACCATCGAAGGCCCCAGGAAAACATCATCCTCGATCTGAACGCCGGTGTACACAGAAACGTTGTTCTGAATCTTGACGTTGTTCCCGATGGTGACGCGGCTGGCCACGAACACGTTCTGGCCGAGATTGCAGCCCGCCCCGATGACGGCCTCGTTCATGATGTGGCAGAAATGCCAGATTTTGGTGCCTTCACCGATGACGGCGCCCTCATCCACATAACTGGATTCATGCACGAAATAACTCATCCCGGACCTCCAGCCTGCTTCAGGGCCGGATGCGCATCCGAATCCGCTGCCACAACCTGCGCCGTGCGAATCCGGTAGGTCAGTTCGATGGACGGACGGGCATCGGCAATGCCAAAACCGCGCCCGGCCAGAGTCTCTTCGTAGATGCGCGTGTGCAAATCGGTGAAGCCCTCCGAAAATTCAAGCGCTTCACCGTCCACGCTGATGGAACGGTAAGTGGTCTTGCCAGCCGCTTTGGCCTCCGGCGGCAAATCGGCCGGGTCCACCGAGAGGAACCACCTCACCCGCGCCTGCTCCAGTTCGACCCAGCCGCTCACCCGCCTGTCGTCGGCGTGATAGACCTTGAGAGCGCCGGCCGGCCCGAACAGCCACAGCAACAGGTCGAACAAATGAATGCCAATATTGGTCGCCACGCCTCCCGATTTCTCCGCCTGTCCCTTCCAGGAGACATGATACCAGTTGCCCCGGCTGGTGATATAAGTCAGCACCACCTCGCGCCGACGGCCGGGATTCTGCTCCAGTTTGGCCTTCAACGCGAGCAGCGCCGGATGAACCCGCAATTGCAGCACGGTGTTGATGCGCCGGCCGGTCTCGGCCTCCAGTTCGGCCAGGGCGTCCAAATTCCAGGGGTTGATGACCAGCGGCTTCTCGCAGATGACATCCGCGCCCACCCGCAGCGCCAGGCGGCAGTGCGCATCGTGGAGGTAATTCGGCGAGCAAATACTCACATAGTGGACGCGATTCTCCGCCGGGCCGCGGCGCAGTTTCTCCAAATGACGGTCGAAGCGCTCGATTTCGGTAAAGAAATGAATATCGAAACCGAACTGGTCCAAAATCCCGACCGAATCCTTCGGATCGACCGCTGCCACGAGGCGGTTGCCCGTATCGCGAATCGCCCGCAAATGACGCGGCGCCACGTAGCCGCCTACGCCGATGATGGCAAAGTTATAGGTCATCGAAAAACCGTCCCTGTGTTCGAAACAGCGCCATCCTCCTGGTCGTTCTGAGAGGAAAGCGCTTCGCCGACCGCCGCCGGATAGATAACCTGATACCCATCCTGCTCGTGCCGCAACACGACCGCCTCCCCGGAAGCCTCCAGCGAGAGGCCGGCCTCGATGCAGGTCAGGCGCAGGATATCCATGATTTCGTCATCCCCCTCGAAACGAACGCGCGAGATACCCTCGGCCTTCAATCGGGCGACCACCGCCCTGGCCTGCTGGCGGAACGATTGATAGACGCGCAGCGAATCTTTGGCGTATTGGAGCGCCCGCTGGGTGAAGACGGCCATGCCCTCCGGCGTCAGGTCATATTGCAGGCGCGTGCGGTTCAAATGCGAGACCTTGACCCAGCCGCGGCTGATCAGCCGCTTGATGTACCAGTTCACGCTGCCGACCGCCATTCCCAGACGCCGCGAAAGCGTCGCCTGGGTGACCAGCGAATCGCGGGCAATCTCGTTCAAGACTTCATATTCGTGGCGTTCGATATCGGCCATGGGATGCAGCATTCAGTTTTTGAATTCTCACACAGAACGCCGACTTTGTCAAGCGCGAGGGAAGAAACCTCAGGGCAGGGCGCACAGCAGGTCGCGGATTTTCTCGGCCGCGTGACCGTCCCCGTAAAACGACGGGCGCTCGGCGGGCGGACGCCAATCGGCATACGCCGCCAGAATCCGCTCCGGGTTGGCCCCCGCCAATCGATTCCAGCCCGCCTCGACCGTCTCCACCCACTCGGTCTCCTCCCGCAGGGTGATGCAGCGCACCCCGGCCAGATAAGCCTCCTTTTGGATGCCGCCCGAGTCCGTCAGAATGCACTCGGCGTTTTCTTCCAAACTCAGCATGTCGAGGTAACCCAGCGGTTCGAGAACGGTGACGTTGGCGGGGACAGAAATGCCGAATTGGGTCAGCAATTTGCGGGTGCGCGGGTGGAGCGGCAGGATGACCGGCAGCGGCAACCGCCCCAGGGCGGTAAAGATGCCGCTCAGGTTGCCGGCCTCGTCCGTGTTGCCGGCGCGGTGGACCGTCGCCAGGGCGTAGCCCCCTCGGCGCAGCCCCAGGCGGGACAAGACGTCGGAGCGGGCGCGCGCCGCCGCCAGGTTGTAGAGGAAGGCGTCGTACATCACATCTCCCACCAGATGAACGCCTGCTCGAATCCCTTCCAGCGCCAGATTGTGGACCGCCGCTTCGGTCGGACAGAACAGCAAGGTCGAGAGATGGTCGGCGACGAGGCGGTTGATTTCCTCCGGCATCGCCCGGTTGAAGGACCTCAGGCCGGCCTCCACGTGGGCGAGCGGAATGCCCGCCTTGGCCGCCGCCAGCGCCCCCGCCAGGGTGGAATTGGTGTCGCCGTAAACAAGCACCAGGTCGGGTTTAATCTCGGTCAGAACCCGCTCGAGGGCAATCAGCATCTGGCCGGTCTGCTCGCCGTGCGAACCGCTGCCGATTCCCAAATTGCAGCAGGGGGCCGGCAGGCCCATCTCGGCGAAGAAAATCTCCGACATGCCGTAGTCGTAATGCTGGCCGGTATGAATCAGCCGCTCGTCGCAGTGACCGGCCAGGGCGCGCGAGACCGGGGCGGCCTTGATGAATTGCGGGCGGGCGCCCACAATCGAGGCGATGACCTTAGCGCTCATCGAGAACTTCCCGGAAAATCGTTTCGTAGCGTTCGACCACCCGCCGCAGATCGAATACGGCTGCCTTTTCCCGGCTCGCCCGTTTGCACCCCCGCAGACGGGCCGAATCGCTCAGCAGCAGCCTCAGCCCGGCGGCAAACTCGGACGGGTGAGCGCGGTCCACGAGAAAGCCGTTGCGGCCGTCCTCGACCACGTCCACGAAACCGCCGATTCGGCTGGCTACGATGGCCAGGCCGCTGGCCAGCGCCTGGACCCCCACCACCGGCAGCCCCTCCGAAAGGGAGGGCATGAAAAGAATGTCGCTGCGGGAAAACCAGTCCGTCACCTGTTCGGGGGTCAGCCAACCCGTCAGGAGGATGCGGTCCTCCAGACCGTGCTCTTGAATCTGGCGCTCCACCTCGCCGCGCAGCGGCCCGTCGCCGATGAGGACGGCCTGCCAGGCCAGGTCTCTCAATTCGACCAGCGTGCGCACGATTTGGAGGGGATCTTTCTGGGGAACGAAGCGTCCGGCAAAGACGAGGCGCGGCGGCGTGCCCGGCTCTTCCGGCGAGGCCGAAGCCGCCTCGAGATCCACCCCATTGGGGACGACTTCGATGGGCACCGGATAGTGCTGCTGCGCCAGGCTGCGGGTGTATTCGCTGACGGCGACCACCCGCCGGGCGCCGCGCCAGATGGGAGGCGTGAACGGCAAGAGCCAGCGGAACCAGCGCCCGGTTTTCTCCGGCACGCCGCCGGGCACATCGCCGAGATGAGCGGTCAAGACGTAGGACAAACCCGTCAAGCGCGCCAGCATCCAGGCCAGCGCCCCGGCCGGGACGGCAAAATGCCCATGAATCAGGTCCGGTTTCCAGCGCCGAATCAGCGGCAAGCCGGCGGCCAGTCCCACCAGCAGATAAGCGCCCATCGGGAGCAGACCGGCGCGGAAGGCCTCCCGCCGCAGGGAAGGCAGGCGCACCACCTCCAGGCCGTCGGCCGTTTCGCGGCGCGGCAGGCCGGGCAGGTGAGCGGTCAGCACCGTGATTCGATGACCGCGCCGCGCCAGGCCGCGGCAAATCTCCTGGGCGGCGCGTCCGCCCCCGCCGCCTACGGGCGGGAATTCATGGATAAGCACCAAAATCTTCATGGACGGTCGTCGTCCGAGGGCGGAAGGTTGAACGTCTCGCGCACCCGATAGGTCGGTTTGTGCTGCGACTCGTAGTAGGTGCGCACGAGCATCTCGGCAATCAAGCCCATCAGGATGGACTGGAAACCCAGAATGAAGAACATGGCGCTCATCTGGAAGAAGGGCGAGGTGAAGGGGGAAATTCCAAAGGCCAGGCGGCGAATCATCAGAAAGAGAATGGTCGCCGCGCTGAGCAGCATCAGCCCGACGCCCGTGCCGCCGAAGAGGTAGATGGGTTTGTGGAAATAACTGAGCAGGAAGCGCACCGTCAACAGGTCGAGGATGACCTTGAGCGTGCGTTCCAGACCATATTTCGTCTTGCCGTAGCGGCGGGGATGGTGACGCACCGGCATTTCGGTAATCTTCGCCCCGGCTGCATAGGCATAGACGGGAATGAAGCGGTGCATCTCGCCGTAGAGGCGGAAACCGCCCAGCACTTCGCGGCGATAGGCTTTGAGCGTGCAACCGTAATCGTGCAGGTGGACGCCCGTCACCCAGGAGATGAGCGCGTTGGCCAGCCGCGACGGCAGGGTGCGGGTCAGGAAGGTGTCCTTGCGCTCCTTGCGCCAGCCGCTGACCACGTCGTAGCCCCCGTTCAGTTTTTCCAGCAGCAGGGGAATATCGGCGGGGTCGTTCTGCAAGTCGGCGTCCAGCAAGACCAGGATGTTGCCCTGGGCGAAATCAATGCCGGCGGCGATGGCGGCCGTCTGGCCGAAATTGCGGCGCAGCACGACGACCCGCACATGAGCGGCGTCTTGGGCGGCCAGCCGCTGCAAGACCTCGCCGCTGCCGTCCTGGCTGCCATCGTCCACGAAGATGACTTCCCAGGGGTGGGGCAGCGGGTCGAGGGCGGCGTGCAGCGCCTCGAACAGGAGGGGCAGGTTTTCCACCTCGTTATAGACCGGGATGACGATAGACAGGGTGTTTTTGGTTTTCATTTTCGATAGAAGAGATAGAGGCGGTCTTCGGCCGGGCAGGCATAGACCTCCAGCGGCACCTGAAGTTGAACGAGGTGCTGCGGCGCGATGTACTCATCGTTCCAGTCATGGTAACGGTTCTCGGCGATGACGAAGACCTCGGCTTGCTCGCGCCACTGCAAGGCGATGGCTTCGTTCCAGTAACCGTCGCGCAGCAGGCGATCGGGGTCGCCGCCGACCTGGTAATTGTAGCGGTCGTTCACCTGCGGCGGCAGCAGGACGACGCCCGGCGCATAGAGCAGCGGCATGGCCGCCACGCGCCCGTCTATGTAGACGGGCGTGCCGGGTGGGGCGACCGTCGCCAGCAGTTCGCCGAGGCGCTCATACGAGCGCAGGACGTCGGCGCTGCAGACCAGGCTGGGCGGCAGGGCGTTCACAACCGGCGTGGAGGCGAAGCCCAGCGCCAGAAAGGCGCAGACGACAAAATAGCCGAAACGCCCGCTGTTTCTCCAGCGCGCCGAGCGGCGATAGGCGACGAACAAGACCAGGGTCAACAGAACGCCAATCAACAGGCCGATGACCGGCGGCGTGTACATCCTGGCCGCCTCATACTCGACATGGAATTTGTTCGCCAGGATGTCCCACAGCGTCGCCCCGCCGGCCAGGACGCGCCCCTCGCGCAGGCGCGGGACCGGCAGGCGGAGCAGAGCGGCCCCAATCTGCTCGAACAACGAGAAGAAGACCGCCGCCCAGGCGGCCAACAGGCCGAGCACCACCGCCCCCTGCGAGAGCCAGGCCGGACGCCGATTCCATCCGCTCAGCGAGACGATGACCAGCAGCAAACCGACGTTGCTGAAGAAAGCCAGATAGGGGGAGAAGCAATAAATGCAATAATCTTGCATCAACGAGGCCCAGGCATGGGCCAGGGTCAGGACGAAGAAAGTCAGGGCCAGGAAGACGCCCGCCCGAAAATGCGCCTGGCTCGGCCATGCGTTCCTTTTCGGCCAGAGCAAAAGGACCATCAGACCGCCGACGAGGGGGATGAAGTAAATGCGCAGCCCAACCGACAGGCTGTGCAAGCGCGTCACCAGCGGCTGGGACTCGGCCGCGGCCGCGCTCGCCGCCGAAGCCACCGCCTCCGAGGCCGGCGCGGCAGACGGCGAGGCGTAGAGACCGGCCGGCAGGGGAAACGGCAGCCAGGTGGCCCACAGACGCAGAATCTCCGGCCAGTAAAGCCAGTGGCCGACGCCCACCACCACCACCATGCTCGCCAGGGAAATCAGCCCTTTCTTCCAGCCGTGTTCCCAGAAAACGTAGAGCAGCAACAGCGGTAGGACGAACACCATATTCTCGCGCGTCAAGACCATCGCGCCCGCCAGCGCCGAGCCGAGGGCAATTTGCCAGGCGGGCCGCCTCTCACCCAGCGAAAGGACCAGCGCCCAGGTCAACAGACAGGCGACCAGAATCTGGGAGGCTGCCGCTCCATAGAGCGAGAGCAGCGCCGGGTTGAGCACCAGCAGCCAGACGGATGCCGCCGCCAGCCAGCGGCCGCCGAAGCGCCGCGCCACAAGCCAGACCCCCAACGCTACCAGCGCGCCGAGCAGGATGGCGAAGTAGCGCCCCGTCCGCAGCCCCGGTCCAAACAGCCTCTCCACCCAGCCCCAGATGAGGAAAGAGAGCGGCATCTTATTGACCCAAAAGCCATAGGGCTGGAAGGGCTCATAGACACCGCTGGCAAACAGGTACCCTTTGAGGAGGTAAGAGGCCTCGTCCAGGTCGGGGGGGAAGGTGTGGGCAATCGCCCAGGCTCGCGCCAGGAACAGGACACCGCCCAGGAGCGCCGTCAGAGCGGGCAAGAGGGCTTGCGCCGCAGAACGGAGGAAGAACTTCTGCAGGCGTTGCATCGAAAAAGAACTCCCTGAACGGCCGCCTGCCTCCGGCGGCAGGCGCAATCTCGCTTCTGTGACTGAAGTCGGCCGGAAGACCGGTTGAATTATAAGCGCTATTCATTGCCAGTCAAGCAGACCGGTCACCGAGTGTCCGCACAAATCTCGTTATGTAGGATAGGCTTTCCAGCCTGTCCAGCCTGCTTCGACAGCCTGAAAAGGCCTGATCTTTTATCACAAATCTCAAAATGACCGTTTTTGTAACCGCGCATTCCTTGGTGAATCTATCTCGCAGGAAATTCAACAAAAAACTATCAGGACTTACGCAAAATGAGATTCATTTCACCGCCAAGACGCCAAAGTTTTGCAGAGTTCGCCAAGTGTGCTTGGCGTCTTGATACCCATCTTGGCGTTCTCTGTGTCTTGGCGGTTCGTTCTGCGTAAGTCCTAACTATCTGCCCATCTAACGCAAAGGCGCAAAGGAAGCGTGTGCACAAGTCCCCGCCTGGTGTCTAAAGCAACGTTTCTCAAAGGCGGGCCGCTGTGAAGACTTCGGACGCCAGAGACTCGAAGCGAAGGGAAATGATGCCCTGATGCTCCGAGTAGCCTGCGCCGAAAGAACCTTGCTCTTCTTGGCGTCTTGGCGTTGAGATTGGCAGTTTTGAAGCCTCGGTAGGCGGTTACAAAAGTTGTCAAAAAATCCTTCCGCCGACTTCGCCCTCGACCCCGCCACCTTCGACACCCACGACGCCCTGCGCCAGCACAACCTCCTCGTAGCGCAGACCTTCGGTCTGCCCCATACAGTACCCTCCACGAACTCGGCCACGAATAACGCCTCACACCTGCTCCACCCCCAGCCAGCCGCCACGTAGGGCAGACCTGAGGTCTGTCCACCAAATGGGATTTGCCGCTGCAGCCCGGCAGCATGCCGGAAGTTGGCATCTGCCTGGCCAGCCATTTTGGCGGGGGGATAAATCCCCCGCCTCAGTGCATGAAAGTCGGCCAGAGCCGCCTCCGAGTCCGCGTCCGCTTGAGCGGACTTCCATGCCTTGAGCCGTGGATGTTCAATCCACGGCGAACGGGCGGCGGACCAATCCCCCGCCGTTCAGCGCAGGTGGCGACGAACTTTACAATGATTTTACATACAAGTCATACGCCGCTAACCCCAAAATTCTAAAATGGGCAAGAAAATAACACTGAAAGGAGACCCCACCATGTTCAAATGGACCACTTTTCTCAAGCAAGTCTCTCTTCTGTTGATCGCCCTGGGACTGGCCTTCCTGCCGGCCGCCTCCGCCGCGGCAGCCGGCAGCGCTGATGAGAACAATCCGCCTGGCGGCCAAATCAGCGACGAACGCCTGGCCGAAATCTGGGCGCGCCAACTGAGCGTGTATGAGCGCGTCGGGCAGATGTTCGACAATGCCGAAACCATGATTGCCCGCATCGAGCAGGGCCTTGCTCAAGCCAGCGCCCGCGGCCTGGATACCTCGGCTGCCCAGGCCGCCTTGCAGGCCTTCGAGGCCGCCCTGCAAGAGGCGCGCCCCATCTACCAGAGCGCTCACGGCATCGTCCAGGCGCATCGCGGCTTCGATGCCAACGGCCAAGTCACCGACCGGGAACAGGCCATCGCCACGATTCGCGAATTGGGCAGCAAATTGCGTGAGGTGCGCGCCGCCATGAACGGCACCGGCCAGGCCCTGCGCGAGGCCCTCCGCGCCCTGCGCCCGGCCAACGCCCCCGTTCAACCGTAACGTCCTCCTCCGGCGTATGCGACTGGAGAGACGCGCCCTGCGCCGTCTCTCCAGTTTGCGTTACAATTCAGCCAAACCATCCTGCGGAGGCAAAACATGGAACGAACCGTGATCACCAGCCAGAAGGCGCCCAAAGCCATCGGCCCCTACTCGGTCGCCGTGCGCAGCGGGGACCTGGTCTTCACCGCCGGGCAGGTCGGCCTCGACCCGCTCACCGGCAACCTCGTCCCCGGCGGCGTCGAAGCCGAGACGCGTCAGGCGCTGACCAACCTGCAGCACGTGCTGGCCGACGCCGGCTCCGGCCTCGAATATGCCCTCAAGACCACCGTCTTCCTGCGCGATATGGCCGACTTCGCCGCCATGAACGCCGTCTATGCCGAGTTCTTCCCCGAAAACCCGCCCGCCCGCTCCACGGTGGCCGTTGCTGCCCTGCCCAAGGGCGCGGCGGTCGAAATCGAGGTCGTCGCCCTGGTCAAATGAGCGCCGAACTCATCCTGCTCGTGGATGATGAACCCTCCATCATCTCGCTGGCGCGGCTCTATCTGGAGCGCGAAAACTTCCGCGTCGAGGCCGTCGGCGATGGCGAAGCCGCCCTGCAGGCCGTCCGGCGCCTCGCCCCGGCGCTGGTGGTGTTGGACGTGATGCTCCCCAAACTGGACGGCTTCGAGGTCTGCCGCCGTCTGCGCGCCGAGGCCAACCCGGTGGCCATCCTCATGCTGACCGCCCGCGACGAGGACATTGACAAAATCCTCGGCCTCGAACTGGGCGCCGACGACTACCTGACCAAGCCGTTCAACCCGCGTGAACTGGTGGCGCGGGTGAAAGCCATCCTGCGCCGCGCCGAGCGAAGCATCGCGACGACGGCGGAACTGATTCGGGTCGGCGACCTGACGGTGGACGCCGCCCGCCGCGAGGTCCGCTGCCGCGCCCAGACCCTCGACCTGCGCGCCCAGGAATTCGAACTCCTGCTCGTCCTGGCCTCCCAGCCGGGGCGCGTCTTCAGCCGCGAACAGTTGCTCGAAAAAGCCTGGGGCTTCGACTTCTACGGCCAGACCCGCACGGTGGACGTCCACATCGCCCACCTGCGCCGCAAACTGGCCGACTCCGCCTGCCAAATCGAGACCGTGACCGGAGTCGGCTACAAACTGACCGCCCCGAAAGCCTGACGATGTTCTCCTCCCTGCGCGCCCGTTTGTGGCTGAGTTATGCCCTCGTTATCCTCGGCGCCCTCACGCTGACGGCGCTCGTCCTGCTGGTGTACATCCTGCGCAGTCCGCTGGCCCACCGGGCCGCCTACCAGGAACTGGAAACCGCACGCCGCGCCCTGCTGCTGGCGCAGCCCGACCTGGCGACTCTCTCCGGCCCGGCGCTGGAGGCGACCCTGCGCACCTACGACGCCGCCTTGCACGTGCGCCTGATGGTCCTGGACGCCGCTTTGCAGCCCCTGGCCGATTCGCGCGCCGGCAACGCGCCGGACCTCCGGCCTGTGCGCCGCTACCAGTTGCTGCGTTCCGCCGCCGTCCTGCGCGACGAAAACGGGGCAGCCTGGCTCTTCAGCGCCGAGCGCCTGCCGGATGGACGCGTTTTGCTGGCCCTCCTGCCGCGGCCGCGCCTGCCGCTTTTGTCCATCCTGCAAAACGACATTTTCCGTCCCTTCTTCTACTCCGGCTTGATTGCCCTGGCGCTTTCGCTCTTCCTCGCCTTTGGCCTGGCGCGCTGGATCGGCAGTCCGCTCCAGGGGCTGGTGGCGGCGGCGCGGCGCATGCCCGAAAGCGGCCCGCTGACGGCGCGCGGCCCGCGCGAAGTCCAGGAACTGATTCACGCCTTCAACGACATGGCCGCCCGCGTGCGCGCCACCCAGAAATCCCAGCGCGAATTCGTCGCCAACGTCTCTCACGAACTCAAGACCCCGCTGACCTCCATCCAGGGCTTTGCCCAGGCGCTGGAGGACGGCACCGCCGAGACCCCCGCCGCCCGGCAGCAGGCGGCTGCAATCATCCGCCAGGAGGCCGAACGCATGCACCGCATGGTGCTCGACCTGCTCGACCTGGCGCGCCTGGACTCCGGCACGCTGGAATTGCAGCGCGCCCCCCTCGACCTGGCCGCCCTGCTGCGCGGCGTCGTCGAACGCGTGACGCCTCAGGCGCAGGCGGCAGGCGTGAGCCTCGACCTGCAGGCCGGCGACCTGCCCGCCCTCACCGGCGACGGCGACCGGCTGGTGCAGGTCTTCGGCAACCTGGTGGAGAATGCCCTCAAGTTCACGCCCCCCGGCGGAGGCGTTTTCCTGCGCGCCCAGGCCGTTCCCGGCGGCGTGGAGGTGGAGGTCAGCGATACCGGCCTCGGGATGACCCCGGAGGTGCAGGCGCACATCTTCGAGCGTTTCTACCAGGCCGATGCCTCCCGCGCCGGCGGCAGCCGTCACGGCGCGGGGTTGGGCTTGGCCATCGCCCAGGAGATTTTGCGGGCGCATGGTGGTAGAATTAGCGTCCGCAGCACACCGGGCGAGGGCAGCACATTCACCGTCTTCCTGCCGCTAAGCGCGCCCGCGGCCCGCACACTCTCCTCGAAGCGCCAGACATAACCCATGCCAACCGTTTCCATCATCGTTCCCTGCTACAACGAGCAACACACCATCCGCTCGCTGCTGGAGGCGATTTACGCCCAAACCTACCCGCGCCGTGACCTGGAAGTGGTCATCGCCGACGGCCTCTCCACCGACCGGACGCGGGAGGAAATTGCCGCTTTTGCCGCCTCGCACCCGGACCTGAAGATTGCCGTGCTGGACAACCCCAAGCGCCACATCCCGGCCGCGCTCAACACCGCCCTGCGCGCCGCTTCGGGCGAGATGATCATCCGCCTGGACGCGCACTCACGGCCCTATCCCGATTACGTCGAGCGCTGTGTGGCTGCGCTGGAGGCCGGCCTGGGCGAGAACGTCGGCGGGGTGTGGGAAATCCACCCCGGCGCGCAGACGTGGGCGGCCAGGTCCATCGCCGCCGCGGCCGCCCATCCGCTCGGCGTGGGCGACGCCCTCTACCGTCACACCGATAAGGCCGCCTATGTGGATACCGTCCCGTTTGGGGCCTTCAAGCGCGAACTGCTGGCGCTGGTGGGCTTCTTCGACGAGTCCCTGCTGACCAACGAGGATTACGAGTTCAACGCCCGCATCCGCGCCCGCGGCGGGAAAATCTGGCTCGACCCGGCCATCCGCTCGGTCTATTTTGCCCGCCCCACCTTTGGGGCGCTGGCGCGGCAGTATTGGCGTTACGGCTTCTGGAAGTACCGCATGTTGCGCCGCTATCCGCAGACCCTGCGCTGGCGGCAGGCGCTGCCGCCGCTGTTTGTGCTCAGCCTGCTGGGGCTGGCCGGGCTGGGAGTGGCCTGGCGCGGCTTCTGGCTGCTGCTGGCGGCCGAGGCGGGGCTGTACCTGCTCGTTTTGGCCGCCGCCGGCCTCCGCTCGGCGTGGAAGCGGCGGGAGGCGTTTCTCCTCGCCGGGCTGCCGCTGGCGATTGCCGTCATGCATCTCGCCTGGGGAAGCGGCTTTTTATGGAGTATGATTAAGGAGATGGGCGCTCCCCAAATTCCAAAGAGGAAACGATAAATGGGTTCGACGGCGAGACCTAAGCCTCCCGCCTGGCGCATGCGGCCGCGCGACCAGCGCACGCTGTTAATCATCGGCGATTTGCTCGTATCTTACGTTGCGCTGGTGATTGCCCTGGTGGTCTGGAGCGTTCGCGACCCCTGGCTCGACTTTTCGCCCGAATTCTTTCGCTTGCGGGTCGAGTTCTGGTACTATTTCCTGCCGCTGCTCTGGCTGGTGCTTTTGGTTCAGTTGTACGACCCCCATCGGGCCGCCCACTGGGGCACAACCCTGCGCGGCGTGACCCTGGCAGCCGCGATTGGGATGATGGGCTATGCCATCATCTACTTTCTGTTCGAGGGCGCCATCGCCCGCATCGGCGTGGGGGTTTTCCTGCTCGCCTCGTTCATCCTGACCCTGTTCTGGCGGCTGCTCTACATCGGCATCTTCTCGGCCCCGGCCTTCATGCGCCGCATCCTCATCATCGGGGCGGGCAAGGCCGGCCAGACTCTGGCACAGGCTTACAAGAGCATCTATCCGCCTCCTTTCCACCTGGTCGGTTTCGTGGACGACGACCCGCAAAAAGCCGGCACCTCCCTGGAAGGCTATCCGGTGCTGGGCAACAGCGACCAGTTGCTGGCCATCGTCGAGAACGAATCCGTCTCGGACCTGGTGGTGGCCATCGTCGGCGAAATGCGCGGCAGCACCTTCCAGACCATCCTGGACGCCCAGGAGCGCGGCCTGGAAGTCGTGCCGATGCCGACTCTCTACGAAGAACTGCTGGGGCGCGTCCCGGTCCATCACCTCGAATCGGAGTGGTTGCTGCGTTCGTTCGTGGACCAGGCGCGGGTGGGTGGGTTCTATGAACTGGGCAAGCGGCTGCTCGATATTCTGCTGGCGTTAATCGGGCTGGTCATGCTGGCCGTCATTTTTCCGCTGGTGAGCCTGCTCATCCTGATTGACAGCGGTCTGCCCATCATCTATAAACAAATCCGGCTGGGAAAGGGCGGCAAGCCCTTCTACGTTTACAAATTCCGCACCATGCGCCAAGACGCCGAAAAAGACGGCAAGCCGCGCCTGACCCAGGAGAAGGACAACCGCATCACGCGGGTCGGCAATTTCCTGCGCCGCACCCACCTGGACGAATTTCCCCAATTCTGGAACGTCCTGCGCGGCGAGATGAGCGTGGTCGGGCCGCGCTCCGAGCGGCCGGAGTGGGTGGCCGAGTTCCAGAAGCAGATTCCCTTCTATCGGGCGCGCCTGCTGGTCAAGCCGGGAGTCACCGGCTGGGCGCAGGTCAATTACGGCTACTACGCCACCGTCGAGGAAATGGCGGTCAAACTGGAGTACGACTTGTATTACATCAAGCACCGCAATCTGTGGATGGACATCTTCATTATCCTGCGCACTGTGGGGCAGGTGCTGGGATTGCGCGGCAGGTAAGATGGCGACTTTCCTGGTTACCGGCGGCGCCGGCTTCATCGGTTCACACCTCGTCCAGGCCCTCTTGGCCGGCGGCGAGCGGGTGCGCGTCCTGGACAATTTCAGCACCGGACGGCGCGAAAACCTGCCGGCGGACAATCCCCGCCTGGAGGTGCTGGAAGGCGATCTGCGCCAGGCCCCCCTCCTGCAACGCGCCGTGCAGGGGGTGGAGGTCATCTTTCATCTGGCGGCCTTCATTTCCGTCCCGGCCTCGCTGCGCGATCCGCAGACCTGCTTCGAGGTCAACGCCGCCGGGACGGCAACCCTGCTCGAGGCGGCGCGGCAGGCCGGGGCGCGTAAGGTCGTCTTCTCTTCGAGCAGCGCCATCTACGGGGACAACGACCACCTGCCCCTGGCCGAAAGCGAAACGCCGCGCCCGCTTTCTCCCTATGCCCTCTCGAAACTGGTCGGCGAACAGTACGGCCGCTTCTACACGCGCATCTTCGGCTTGCCGGTGACCGCCCTGCGCTACTTCAACGTCTATGGGCCGCGCCAGGCGCCCGATTCGCCCTACGCGGCAGCCATTCCCATCTTCATCCGCCGCCTGCGAGACGGCCAGGCGGTGGACATCTTCGGCGACGGCCAACAGACCCGCGACTTCATCTTTGTGGGAGACGTGGTGCGCGCCAATCTGCTGGCCGCCGAAACCCCGGCTGCCGACGGCGAGGTCATCAACATCTGCACCGGCCAGGAGACCTCCCTGCTCGACCTGTTGGCGGCGCTGAGCGAAGCGGGCGGAAGCAAGCCGGAGGTCCGCTTCGGCCCGCCGCGGCCGGGCGACATCTACCGTTCGGCCGGCGACCCGCACAAGGCCGTTCGTCTGCTGGGCTTCCGCGCCGAAACCACCCTGGCCGACGGTCTGCGCCAGACGTTCGAATGGATGGGCGCATGAGCCGCAACACGTCTCCCCGCCTGCAAATCCGCAACCGCTTCGTGCTGGCCTTCGACCTGGCCGTCATCGTCCTCTCGGCGCTGGGCAGTTACGCCCTGCGCCTGGAGATGGGGCCGGATTTCTTCCGCTACTACCTGCAAGGGGCACTGTGGCTGACGGGCCTCAGTTTGCTGATTAAACCGCTGGTGTTCTACCTGTTCGGTCTGTACCGCCGTCTGTGGGTGTATGCCAGCATCAACGAGTTGAAGGTCATCGCTCTGGCGGTCACCACGGCTTCGGGTGTGGTGGCAGTGGCCATGATCGGCCTGTTCCTGTTGCAGGTGTTCGGCCCCGGCCTGCCGCGTTCGGTGCTGGCCATTGACTGGCTGCTCTCGCTCTTCGGCGTCGGCGGGATTCGCTTCGCCATCCGCCTGCTGGCCGAGAACCGGGCGACCGCCGAAAAACAGAAGAGCGGGCGGACGCAGCGCGTCCTGGTCATCGGCGCAGGGGATGCCGGTGCGCTGGTGGTGCGCGAGATGCAGAAGAATCCCCAGTTGAACAAGACTCCAATCGGTTTCCTGGACGACGACCCGGCCAAACAGCGCCACCAGATTCACGGCGTGCCGGTGATCGGCAAATTGAGCGATCTGGGGCGGGTGCTGGAGAGCAAACGCGCCAACGAGGTCATCATCGCCATCCCCAGCGCTGGCGGCGGAGTGGTGCGCCTGGTCGCCGACGCCTGCCGGGCGAAAGGGGTGCCTTTCCGCACCATGCCGGGGTTGTACGAGTTGATCGGCGGCAGCGTGAGCGTCTCGTCGCTGCGAGAGGTGGACATCACCGACCTGCTGCGGCGCGAGCCGGCCCACCTCCAGGCCGAGCAGACCGGCCTGGTACTGCGCGGCAAGCGCGTCCTGGTCACCGGCGCGGGCGGCTCAATCGGGCGCGAACTGTGCCGCCAGATCGCCGGCTGGGAACCGGCCGACCTCATTTTGCTGGGACACGGCGAGAACAGCATCTTCGAGGCCCTGCTGGAACTGCGCGAGGCCTATCCGGCCCAGCCGCTCCAGCCGGTCATCGCCGATGTGCGCGACCTGCCGCGCCTGCAGGCCATCTGCCGCCAGCGCCAGCCGGAGGTCATCTTCCACGCCGCGGCCCACAAACACGTCCCGCTCATGGAAAGCAACGTCGAGGAGGCGGTCAGCAACAACGTCATCGGCACGCGCAACGTGGTCGAGGCGGCGGTGGCGAGCGGCGTCGAGCGGCTGGTGATGATTTCGACCGACAAGGCCATCCGTCCGGCCAATGTGATGGGCGCCACCAAGCGCCTGGCCGAGATGATCGTCCTGGAGGCCGCCCGGCGCACCGGCCGGCCCTACTCGGTGGTGCGTTTCGGCAACGTCTTGGGCAGCCGCGGCAGCGTCGTCCCGCTCTTCAAGCGCCAGATTGCCCGCGGCGGGCCGGTCACCGTCACTCACCCGGAGATGAAACGTTACTTCATGACCATCCCCGAGGCAGTCCACCTCGTCCTGCAGGCCGCCGCCCTGGGCCGGGGCGGGGAGGTCTTCCTGCTCAACATGGGGCAGCCGGTGCGCATCCTCGACCTGGCCGAGGACCTCATCCGCCTCTCCGGCCTGGAGCCGGGGCGGGACATCGAAATCGTCTTCACCGGCATCCGGCCCGGCGAAAAACTCACCGAGGACCTGTGGGAAGACGGCTCCATCTATCAGAAAACTGCCCACCCCGACATCTTCCGCCTGGAAGCCGAGGAGGCCAACCTGCCCATCGATCTGGACGAGGTGGTGGAGCGCCTGGGGCGCCTGGCGCGCCGCGGCGAGACAGCCGCCATCCTATCCCTGCTGGACGAAACCATCCCCGACGCCGACGTGCGCGCCGCCCCTCCGCCCGATTTCACCTCCATCGTATAACCGGCCTCAAGGTGCCGCGAAGACAACCATCTGCCCTATGGAAGTCAGTCTCTCCGCCTGGAACGAATTTCTGGAAGCCTACCCCCACGCCCACCTGCTGCAGACCGGCACATGGGGCGAGTTGAAGTCCGCTTTCGGCTGGGAGGCCGTGCGGCTGGTCGGCGAAGGTTGGGGGGCGCAGGTCTTGTTCCGCCACCTGCCACTCGGCTTTACCCTGGCTTACCTCCCGAAGGGACCGGTCGGCGGCGTTCAGGCTTCCATGTTCAGTGAACAGTGCATAGAAGAACTCGATGCGCTCTGCCGCCGAAAGAAGGCTATCTTCCTGAAAATCGAGCCGGATGCCTGGGAGCCGGCCGGGCCGCCCTCAGCAACCGGCGCGGCCGGTTTCCTCATCAGCCGACACGCCATCCAGCCTCGCCGCACGCTGATCGTTGACCTGCGCGGCAGCGAGGCGGACATCCTGGGGCGGATGAAGCAGAAATGCCGCTACAACATCCGGCTGGCAGAAAAGAAGGGGGTCGGCGTCCGGGCGTGGGATGACCTGGACAGCTTCCACCGCATGTTGCTGGCAACGGGGGAGCGCGACGCCTTCGGAGTCCACGCCGCTGCCTACTACCGCCGGGCCTACGAACTCTTTCGGCCGGCCGGCATGGCCGAGTTGCTGGTGGCAGAATACGAAGGCGAACCGCTGGCGGCGCTGATGGTCTTCGCCCGCGGGCGGCGCGCCTGGTATCTCTACGGCGCCTCGAGCGACCGCCAGCGCAACCGCATGCCGACCTACTTGCTGCAATGGGAGGCGATGCGCTGGGCGCGGCAGCGCGGCGCCGAGGAATACGACCTCTACGGCGTCCCCGACGCCGACGAGGCGGCGCTGGAAGCCCAGTTCGAATCGCGCCGCGACGGCCTGTGGGGCGTCTATCGCTTCAAACGCGGCTTCGGCGGCGAACTGCGCCGCGCCGTCCCCGCCCTGGACCGCGTCTACCATCCCCTGCTCTACCGCCTCTATCTGTGGCGCATGGCCGGACGGGAGGCCGGATGATGCAAGTCTTTCGCGGTTCCCCTGCCGAATGGGACGCCCTGATTGCCCGCCTGCCCGCCCCGCATCTCCTGCAAACCTGGGAGTGGGCGCAGGTCAAGGCAAAGTATGGCTGGCAGCCGATGCCGTTCGTATGGGAATCTCAAACGGCGGGACAAAAATCGCCGCTGGCAGCGGCGATGGTGCTGCGGCGGCCCATCCCGACCGGCGGCTTTGCCCGCAAGATGTGCCTGCTTTACGTCCCGAAGGGGCCGCTGCTCGACTGGTCCGACGCCGTCCTGCGCGGCCGCGTTCTCGACGACCTGCAGGCGCTGGCCAGGCGCAGCGGCGCAATCTTTCTCAAGGCCGACCCCGACGTCCTGCTCGGCACGGGCATCCCCGGCCAACCAGACGCCATCGAGACGGAAACCGGCCGGCAGGTGCGCGCCGAACTGGAGCGACGCGGCTGGCTCTTCTCGCCGGACCAGATTCAGTTCCGCAATACCGTCCTGCTCGATCTTACCCCCTCGGAAGCGGAAATCCTGGCGCGCATGAAACAGAAGACGCGCTACAACATCCGCCTGGCGGAGAAGAAAGGCGTCCGCCTGCGGCTGGCGACGACGCAAGACCTGCCGCTGCTGTACCGCATGTACGCCGAAACCTCGGCGCGCGACGGCTTCGTCATCCGCTCCGAGGACTATTATCAGAGCGTGTGGAGCGCTTTCCTGCGGCCGGCGCCCGATGGCGGCCCTCAGCCCTGGGCCGAAGCGCTGCTCGCCGAAGTGGACGGCCAGGCGGCGGCCGGATTGTTCCTGTTCTACTTTGCCGGGCGAGCCTATTACCTCTACGGCATGTCCCGCCAGACTCACCGCGAGAAGATGCCCAACCACTTGCTGCAATGGGAGGCCATCCGGCGCGCCAAAGCCAACGGCTGCACGCAGTACGATCTGTGGGGCGCACCGGACGAGTTCGACCCAAGCGACAGCCTGTGGGGCGTCTTCCGCTTCAAAGAGGGCCTGGGCGGACAGGTCGCGCGCACCCTCGGCGCCTGGGATTACCCCGCCAGCCCGCTCCTGTACCGGATGTACACCCGGCTCATCCCGCGCCTGTTGGACGTGATGCGCTGGCGCGGCCAGAGGCAGACCCGCCAAATCCTCGGCTGACGACCAACGGCCAGCCAGATAGATTCAACCCGGTCGCCAAAACACAGGACTTTTGCCCCGCCCGGAGCAAAAGTCCTTTCGTCATCGCAGAAGAGCGCCTGGTTTCCGACGACCGAATTACTTTTCCTCTTTCAGTTCGTCGTAAGTGGTCTTGATTTCCTTGATTTCGCCCGTCACGATGAAGATGGCGCGCTCACAAATATTGGTGACGCGGTCGGCCAGGCGTTCGAGATTATGAGCCACCCACAAGAGCCAGTTGGCGCGCTCGATGTTCTGGGGGTTTTCCAGCACGAAGGTCATCAGTTCGCGGTAGACCTGGTTATAGAGCAAATCGACCTCGTCATCCTCGGTGGGGATTCTGCGGGCGGCCTCGGCATCCTCGTTGACAAACGCGGTCAGGGCGCGGTGGAGCATGCTGGTGCCGATCTGGGCCATGCGCGGCACGTCCACCAGCGGCTTGAGCAGCGGCTGATCGCCCATGCGGATGTTGATGGTGGCGATTCCCTTGGCGTAATCGCCCATCCGTTCCAACTCGCCCGCCACTTCGAGAATCGAAGCCAGCAGGCGCAGGTCATGGGCCATCGGCTGCTGGGTGGCAATCAGAATCATGACCTGTTCCTCGATGGCATAACGCTTGGCATTGATTTTGAGGTCCATGTCATAGATACGCCGCGAAGCCTCGATGTCGCGCTTCTTGAGCGCCTCGACCGACTCCAAAGTGGCCTGTTCGACCATGCTGCCAAGCAGGAGCAACTCATCTTTCAGATGCTGGATATCGCTTTCGAAGGATTTGCGCATGGTAGCCCTTCTTTCTCGTCTTTGTCCATTTATTATAACCATTTTCGCCCTGCGCGGCTTAACCAAATCGGCCGGTCATCCGCCTTTGAGCGGTTCAGCGAGTGGCAGTCCGCTCATCAGGCGGGGCGGTTCTCTGCGCGTTGCCCTCCCCTGTCGTATAATAAGCCCATGTCCAAGACCCACACCCGCTACGTCTGTCAGCAGTGCGGACGCGTCTCCGCCGCCTTCATGGGGAAATGCCCGCAGTGCGGTTCGTTCAACTCGATGGTCGAGGAAATCGTCTCGGAAGAACCCCTCGCCCGCGCCCCCGGCCGCGGCCTGGGCGGACGCTCGGCGCCGCGCCGCATCGGCGAGGTCAGCGGCGAGGCCGAGGAACGCCTGCCCGTCCCCATCGGCGAGTTCGCCCGCGTCCTGGGCGGCGGCATCGTCCCCGGCTCCATCGTCCTGGTCGGCGGCGACCCCGGCATCGGCAAGTCCACCCTCCTGCTGCAACTGGCGATGACCCTGGCGGGCCGGCTGCGGGTGCTGTACGTTTCGGGGGAGGAATCCGAGCGCCAGGTCAAGATGCGCGCCGCCCGCCTCGACCCGCAGCACGCCGCGCTGACCAACCTGTACCTGGTCACCGAGACCGACCTGGACGCCATCTTCGAACACGTCCGCACCCTCAAGCCCGACCTGCTGATTGTCGACTCCATCCAGACCGTTTACCTCCCCGACCTGGATTCGGCTGCCGGCTCCGTCTCGCAGGTGCGTGAGTGCGCCAACCGGCTGCGCGAATTGGCCAAATCGGCCGGGCCGGCGGTCTTCGTCATCGGCCACGTCACCAAAGAGGGGACGATTGCCGGGCCGCGCGTCCTGGAGCACATCGTGGACACGGTGCTCTACCTGGAGGGCGACCGCTTCCAGGCCTACCGTCTGCTGCGCTCGGTGAAGAACCGCTTCGGGGCGACGGCCGAGGTGGGCGTCTTCGAAATGGCCGAGCATGGCCTGGTGGAGGTGACCAACCCCTCGGAGGCCTTCCTGGCCGAGCGGATGGTCAACGTCCCCGGCTCGGCGATTGCGGTGACGATGGAGGGGACGCGTCCGCTGCTGGTGGAGGTGCAGGGGCTGACCAGCCCGGCGCAGTTCGGCAACGCCCGCCGCACGCCCAACGGCGTGGACTACAATCGCCTGCAGATGATTGCCGCCGTGCTGACGCGCCGAGTGGGGCTGAAACTGGCCGAGGCGGATATCTTCGTCAACGTGGTGGGCGGGCTGAAAATCGAAGAACCCGCCGCCGACCTGGCGATTGCCGCCGCGATTGCCTCCTCGATGCGCGACCTGCCCATCCGCGCCGATACGGCCCTCATCGGCGAGGTCGGCCTGGCCGGCGAACTGCGCCTGCCCGGGCAGATGCCCGTCCGCCTGCGCGAGGCCGCCAAACTGGGCTTCAAGACGGCCATCGTGCCGAAACGTCTGCGGCGGGGCGAGGCCTGGCCGGCAGAGATTCAGGTGCTGGAGGCGCGCTCGCTCTACCAGGCCCTCGACCTGGCCTTCGGCATCCAGCGCGAACTGCCCAAGGGGCGCAAGGTGGCCTAAAGTTCGCAAATCTTATCTGGTTTTTATCCATTTCGGCTAGAATTTTCCGCATGAACGCCATGCTGCTCAAACGCGTCCAACTCGGCCTGGTTCACGTGGCCGTGGCCATGACCCTCGTCCCCATCAACAGCACCCTCAACCGGGTGATGATTCGGGAACTGGCGCTGCCGGCGACGCTGGTGGCGATTCTGGCCTCCCTGCCTTATCTGTTCTCGCCGGTTCAGGTGGTGATCGGCTCCCTGTCGGACAGATATTCCCTCTTCGGCCTGCGGCGCACGCCGTACATCCTGGCCGGTCTGCTGCTGTGCGTGACCGGCGTCATCATCAGCCCCTGGGCGGCTTTCCAACTGGCGGAGGGCAGCGCGGCCGGCATCCTGGCCGGGCTGCTGCCCTTCCTGGCCTGGGGCATGGGCTACAACCTGGCCAGCGTCTGTTACCTGGCGCTGGCTTCGGAACTCTCCGGCGAGGAGGGGCGCGGCAAGACAGTCGCCGTGATGTGGTTCATGATGATTGTCAGCATCATCCTGACTGCCATCGGCCTCAGCCGCATGCTGGACCCGTACACGCCCGCCGCCCTGGCTGCGTCCTTTCAATGGGTGGGGCTGGCCGCCCTCGCCCTGGGCACGCTGGCCCTGATCGGTCTGGAGCCGCGCGGCAGCCTGCCGCTGCCCGCTTCGGAAAAACCATCCTCGCGCCGCATGGCTGCCGCGATTCTCGGCAACCCGCAGGCAAAGCGCTTCTTCCTCTACCTGCTCCTGCTCCTGGCGGCCATCCTCGGCCAGGACGTGCTGCTCGAACCGTTCGCCGCCGAGGCCTTCGGTTGGACCGTCACCCAGACGACGCGCCTGACCTCGCTGTGGGGCGGTTTCGTGCTGCTGGCCATCCTGGTCGCCGGGGCGCTGGAGCGGCGACTCTCGCGCCGACTGACCGCCCAGGTCGGCAACCTGGGCGCGCTGGCCGGATTCCTGCTCCTCATCTTCGGCGGGATGCTCCGCCTGGAAGGCCTCTTCTACCTGGGCGTGGTCCTGCTCGGCACGGGGACGGGCCTTTCGACCGTCGCCAACCTGGCGCTGATGTTCGACCTGACCCTGCCGGGGCAGACCGGCCTGTTCATCGGCGCCTGGGGCTTTTCCAACGCCCTCTCGCGCCTGACCGGCTCGGTGCTGGGTGGGGCGCTGCGCGACCTGATTACGGCCATCACGGGAAACGCCCTGACCGGCTACGTGGTCGTCTTCGCGGTCGAGGCCGCCATGCTGCTGATGGCGGTGCTCCTGTTCGGCAGCATCAGCGTGGCCGCCTTCCGCCGCCGCGCCGCCGAACTCTCCCCGGCCGAGCGCGCCAGCCTGGCGGTGGAATAGCGGCTTCTCGCTCCACTCCCCAATCCCTTTCCTCGACCGGGGAAAGGGATTTTTTGCAGGTATAATCTCTCTTGTACCCGACCAAACTATCCTCCCTCAGGCAAAGGCTCTCATGACCCTCCTCGCTCTTCCCCTTCTCTCCCGCCTGCGCCGCAACCACGGCCTGGAACATGCCACGCTGACCGTCCTGGCGCAGCGTTTCCCCTCCTGCCGCCTGGCCGGCCTCTCCTTCCCCGGCGGTTTCTACATCCTGGGCAAGATTGCCACGGATGAACTGCGTCAGGCGGTGGCCATCGCCCTGGCCCGCCTGAACAACGGCGAGCGCCACCTGGCCGTCCATCCCCACTGTGGGACGAATTACGCCGTCTCAGGGCTGGCGGCCGGCCTGCTGGCCTGGCTGGGCCTGGCGGGGACGCGGACGCGCCGCGAGCGCCTCGAGCGCCTGCCGTTGGTGGTCACGCTCGTCACGCTGGCCTTCATCTTCACCCAGCCGCTCGGCCCGCTGGTCCAGCAGCGCATCATGACCGACGGCGACCCGCAAGGTTTGACCATCGTGGACGTCTCGCCGCTCTCTTTCGGACGACTGCCCCTGCACCGCGTGACCACCCAGGGATAGAAACCGAGCCTCAAGGTATCTTGCCCCACTTTTTCCATCTGCTCTCATGACCGATTCGCCGCGCATCCTTCTCCTCCACGGCAGCGATGACTTCGCCATCCGCGAGCGCCTGCAAAAACTGCAGGCCAGCCTGGACCCCTCCACCGCGGATATGAATCTGTCGTCCCTGGACGGCCGCGGGCTTTCCTTCGAGAGCCTGAACACGGCGGTCAACGCCCTGCCGTTCCTCTCCCCCCTGCGCCTGGTCATCCTCGAGCACCCGACCGCCCTGCCCCGTGAACGACTGCTCGCCGTCCTGGAGACCGTCCCGCCGACGACGCTCCTGGCCCTGGTGGAGGACGAGGCCCTCAAACCCGACCACTGGCTGGTCAAGTGGGCAGACAAAGCCAGACCCCGCGCCGGAGTCCAACTCTGCAATCTGCCCAAACGCTGGGAGATGCCGCGCTGGATCGAGGCGGAGGCCAAGAAGCAGGGGGGCAAAATCGAACCGCCGGCTGCCGCCCTGCTGGCCGAAATGGTCGGCGAGGACCCGCGCGCCGCGGCGCAGGAAATCACCAAACTGCTCACCTACGTGGACTTCGCCCGCCCCATCACCACCGCCGACGTGGAGGCGGTCAGCATGGTCAGCGCACAGGGAAGCGTCTTCGAACTGGTGGACGCCCTCGGCTCCGGCGACGGGAAAAAAGCCCAACAAGTGCTCCATCAACTGCTGGACAGCGAGGACCCGTTTGCCTTGTGGGGGATGGTCATCCGTCAGTTCCGCTTGCTGCTCCAGGCCAGGGAATTGCTAGATGGACGCGCCTCCGTCCTTGAGGTCCAGAAAACGCTCGGCCTGCACGAGTTCGTGGCGGGCAAAATTTGCACCCAGGCCAGAGGCTTCTCTCTGCCGACGCTGGAGGCCATCTATCATACCTTGCTGGAGACCGATGTAGAGGCGAAAACGGGGCAAGTTCCGCTCGACCTGGCCCTGGAGACGCTCGTGGTGGAATTGGCAAAGAAGAATCCGTCTCCCTAAAGGGAACGAGTTCTTCGAAAGTACAGAAGAACCCCCGCCGCTACGATGGCCGTCAGCGCCACCACCGCCGGGTAGGACGAGACGAAGACGCCCCGGTCGAGCAGCACCGCCGCCACCGTGTTCGACATGGCGTGAAAGACGGTCACGAAGAACAAACTCCCCTGCGTGTGATTATAAAGCCAGGTATAGAGAACCGTCAGCGCCAGGCTGAAGAGGACGAACAACAGGGGGTTCAGGCCCGACATCGGATTGTTAGGGTTGAGATAGAGCGGCAGATGCCACAATTCCCACAGAAGGCCCATCACGAAGACGATGACCAGGTCGCGGTAACGTGCTTGCAGGTGCGGCAGGGCAAAGCCGCGCCAGCCAATTTCCTCCCAGACGTTGGAAATCAGCATCCCGATGAAAATCGGCAGGAGGCTGAACCAGGCAAAACCGCGGAAATCCGGGAAAGGCTGGCCAAAGAGCGTCCCGGCGACCAAGGCAAGGGCGGCAAGGAACGGCATCAGCAGAAAGGCGACCAGGTACCAGGGCCAGCGGGCGCGCAGTTTGAACAGGGCCGCGAAGAGCCGACCGGGACCGTCTTTTCCGTCCACGATGGCCGCCATGATGACGGCCGCAAAGGTCGGCCCGCCGCCGCCCAGCAGGGCGAAAAGGATGGTCAGGAGCGGATGGTCGAAGGTCAGGAGGCCGCGCGCCTGCAAGGCCTGCGGCACCCATCCCAGCCAGGAAAATAGGAATGCCAGAATGTAGAACCAGAGCACGGGGTGTTTTTTCATAGCATCTCTCCTCTTGACTGGACGACCCCGTTCCCTTCAAGAACGGGGGCTTGATTCACCCAAAATTTCCTCAATTTCGGCCAGTTCCTGCGCGCTGAATTCCAAATGGTTCAGCGCCTCCAGATTATCTGCCAACTGCTGAACGCTGCTGGCCCCCACCAGCGCCGAGGTGACCTGTGGCTGGCGCAGCACCCAGGCGAGGGCCATCTGCGAGAGTTTCTGGCCGCGTCGGCGGGCGATTTCGTTCAAGCGCCGCACCTTGGGCAGACTGCGTTCGACATCCTCCTTCGTCAGCCAGACGCGCTCGGTCTTGGTAGCGCGCGCTCCCTGCGGGATGCCGTTCAAGTAACGGTCGGTGAGCAGACCCTGGGCCAGCGGCGAAAAGACGATGCAGCCGATGCCCTCCTCGGCCAGCACGTCCAGCAGGCCGTCTTCGATCCAGCGGTCGAACATGTTATAGGAGGGCTGGTGGATGAGCAAAGGTGTGCCCAGGCTGCGCAGAATCTGGGCGGCGGCGCGGGTCTGTTCGGGCGAGTAGGAGGAAACGCCCACGTAGAGCGCCCGTCCGCTGCGGACGATGAAATCCAGGGCGCCCATCGTCTCCTCGAGCGGGGTTTCGGGGTCGGGGCGATGGTGGTAGAAGATGTCCACGTAATCGAGGCCCATGCGCTTGAGCGACTGGTCGAGGCTGGCGACCAGGTATTTGCGCGAGCCGAAATCGCCGTAGGGGCCGTCCCACATGCCCCAGCCGGCCTTGGTGGAAATGACCAGTTCGTCGCGGTAGGGGCCGAAGTCCTGCTTGAGGAGTTTGCCGAGCGTCTCCTCGGCCGAACCGGGCGGGGGGCCGTAGTTGTTGGCCAGGTCAAAATGCGTGATGCCGTGATCGAAGGCGTAGCGGGCCATGGCGCGGCCATTCTCGAACGGATCGAGACCACCGAAGTTGTACCACCAGCCGAGCGAGATGCGCGGCAGTTTCAGCCCGCTGCGGCCGACGCGGGCGTAGGGCATGGAGTCATAACGTTTCGAGTCTGCAAGATACATGGTTACCTCGCCAGGTCATTCGAATCGTGTTGTCGGGCTGGCCAGCAAGACCAGGCCGCCCAGTTTGCGGAACATTTCTTTCGCAATTGGCTTGATCACCGGCCATCGAATCAACGGCCTCAAAAAATGGAGCCGGGTTTCGCCCAAACGGTAGTAGATATAATCGTCCTCGATGAGTTCGAAGTCGAAATATTTGCGAAATGCGGCAAAGATTGCCGCCCGATTCCGGTACACGCAATACTCATCCAAAAAATCGAGCATCCGCCGAGTCCAACCCTTGGGATCGACGCGTTTGAACTTGCCCAAACCGAGCAGGCGCAGAGAAAGGGCATAAGGGTAACGAACTGGACTGTCTTTGGAAAACCAGTGCAAGAAAGGAATACCGCAATGGCCCTCCCGCCAGACATCCCGCGAGGGGAATAGATGGACACTCCTGCCATCGGGTTTGAGAACGCGCCGAATCTCCGCCAGGACGCCCTCCAGGTCTTCGACATGTTCCAGAACCTGGTTGGAAAACACGAAGTCGAAATAGCCGTCTGGAAAATCGATCCGGCCATTTCGAATCTCGCGCACGATTGTGCCAAACAGGCCGCTCTTTTCTACCACCTGACGGTCGTTGCTGCCGGCGTAGAAAATATCGGCCCCGAAGATTTCCAGGCCCTGCCTTCTGCCAGCCGCGACCGTCTGCGCCGCGCCGCAACCATAATCCAGAATCTTGGGATTTTCCCTTTCCCGGCAAAAATGGGCCGCAAGAGTAAGGACATAACGGTGGTTGATGTGCAATTCGTCTGCCGAAAACTCTGTCATGGATGCTTGGGAAGAGCAATTCGATTATGGCAAGAAAATTATACACGATTCATCTCCGGCCGCTGCCCGCTGGGGCCCTCTGTTCAGGTCGTGGAAGTCCGCTAAAGCGGATTTCCCGCTAAAGCGGATTCCCCGCTAAAGCAGACTCTCGCCAGCGGGGTAATTGCACAAATTCGATCCATTCGTGTCATTCGATGCCAAAATGCGCCCAGGCCACCAGCCTGAAGCCGGGGATTTTCCCGCCGAATCGCATCGGGTATAATCCTCCCCAGGAGGAAACCGATGAAACGCCTGCTTGTCCCCTGCCTGCTCGCCCTGACCCTGCTCGCTGCCTGCGCACCCCAGACGGCAGACGGCAGCCTCCCGACCGCCGACTATTCGACTCCCGACTATCCGACTCCCACCCTCCTAACTCCTACCCTCCTAACTCCTACCCCCCTCCCCCCTCCCCACCCCTCCGCCTTCGACCCGGCCTTCGCGCGCGGCCTCATCCGCTTCGACCCCGAATCCGGCCGCTGGCTCGTCACCGCCTCCTATCGGA
>JBEULG010000020.1:0-48737 GCA_041287425.1 Anaerolineales bacterium
CGGTAGATATGGCTTCCCGACCAGTTTGGCGGGGGGATGAATCCCCTGCAAGATTCGCGCCCTGTCTTCGGCGGGGGGATAAATCCCCCGCCTCAGGGCGTGAAAGTCGGCCGGAGGCCGACTGAGTCCGCTTGAGCGGACTTCCATGACCTGAGCCGGGGCTTTAGCCCCGGCGGTTCGGGTGACGCGTGGCAGTTCGAGGGGGATGTCAATCGCCGGTAGATATGGCTTCCCGACCAGTTTGGCGGGGGGATGAATCCCCCGCAAGATTTGCGCTCCGTGTTCGACGGGGAGGTGCGACCACAACCGAGTTGACGTCCTGTCTTCGGCGGGGGGATAAATCCCCCGCCTCAGGACGTGGAAGTCGGCTGAAAGCCGACTCGGCGCGAATCGTGGTCTATCCATCTTCCGTTTGCTCATATACATCCAACGTCTTTCCCTGCTGGTGATGTTCCTTCTGGCGCGCCACGTAGCGCATCACAATCGGAAGAGAACGCTCACCAATGGTCAAGGCACCGTAGCCTTCCTGCCATTGGAATTTTTCCTCGCCGGAGATGGTTTGGTTGATGGCATGAGCGCTGGCACCCTTGATATGGCGAACGCAATCGGCCAGGGCCAGCCTCGGCGGGATGGACAATGCGATGTGAATATGGTCTTCGATGTTTCCGGCGGCATGGACTTTCAGTCCCAGTTCCTTGGCTTTCTGGTAGAGCACACCATAGAAAATCTTCTCGCGCTCCGGTGTTAACAAAGGCTGACGGTCAAGGGTGGACCAGGTGATGTGATAGTGCAAGCGCCAATAGGACATTAACAATTACTCCTTTTGAGTGGAGCGGAGTCCGCTTGAGCGGACTTTCATGGCCTGAGCAGGGGCTTTAGCCCCGGCGGATTGGGCGACGCGCGGCAGTTCGACCCACGGCGGATGGGGGGCTGTGCGAGGCCGACTGCGGATTCTGGAGAGTTCATTTTTTCTCCTTCGCCGCCGGCAGGATGAGGGTGAAGGCCGCGCCCTGGCCCGGCTCGCTCTCGACCTGGATGCGGCCGCCGTTGGCCTCGACCAGTTTTTTGGTGACGGCCAGTCCCAGCCCGATGCCGTGCGCTTTGGTGGTGAAGAGCGGCTCGAAGAGTTTGGGCAGGTTTTCAGGCGGGATGCCGGGGCCGGTGTCGCGGACAGTAATCAGTAGCCAGTGCTCGGTGTTCGGTGGCCAGTGCTCGGTGTTCGGTGTTTGGTTGTCGGTTGCTGATGACTGACGACTGATGACTGATACCCGTCCCCCCTCCGGCATGGCCTGGTAGGCGTTCAGCATCAGGTTGCCCAGCACCTGCTCCATCTGACGCGGGTCCACCCACAGGGGCGGCAGGTCGGGCGGCAGGTCGAGGGTCACGAGGACGTTTTCGGGTGCGGGATAGCGCTCGAAGACGCGGCGCACCAGTTCGCGGACGGGGATGGCCGTCCGTTCCACCGATTTGAGGCGGGCGAAATCGAGCAGGTCGGAGATGATTTTTTCGGCGTTGCGCGTCTCGCGCTCGAGGATGTCGAGGTATTCGCGCACTTTGGCATCCGCTTCGGGCAGGGTGAGTTTGAGGAAGTAGACGGCGTTGCTGATGACGGCCAGCGGGTTGCGCAGTTCGTGGCCCACGCCGCCGGCCAGTTGACCGAGCACGGCCAGTTTTTCCTGGCGGACGAGTTGCTCCTGGGCTTCTTTGAGTTGGCGGGTGCGCTCTTCGACGCGCGCTTCCAGTTCGGCGTTGAGGCGCTGAATGGCCTCTTCGGCTTGTTTGCGCTCGGTGATGTCGAGAGCGGTGAAGGTTACCCCTTTGGATAAATCGTCGGGGTCTATGGGCGTGGAAGCCAGAAGGATGTTTATGACGAGGCCGTCTTTCCTTTGCCAGCGGGTCTCGACAATGCCAGTTCCGCGCTCCGCAATCTGCGCATATTTTTCCCTGCCGACGAATTCGAATTCTTCCTGAGACGGGTAGAGTATCCTCGCGCTTTGCCCAATCAGTTCCTGCGGCGAATAGCCGGTCATTTCGCATATTTTTGGATTGACCTCGAGCAGGATACGGTCGCGTACGACGCCGATGCCGGTGGGTGCCACTCGAAAGATACTTTTTAGTTTTTCTTCGCTCTCGCGCAAGGCTTCTTCGACTTTTTTGCGCGCGGTAATATCGGTGATGGCCGCAATCATGCCTGTCACTTGGCCGGTTGCATCTTTGAGAGGGGCAGCATTGATGGAAAGAATCACCCGTCGGCCATCGGGATGCTCGATGGCGTGTTCGACATCGTACACCGGCTGACCGCTTTGCATGACGCGCACGAAAGGCAATTCTTCATCCGGGAAGGGCGAACCGTCCACGGCGGTAATGCGCCAATCGGGGTCGTTGTAACGGCGCTGCTCGATCTTGCTGCGCGTCAGCCCCAGGATGGCTTCGGCGGCCGGGTTGGCAAACGTGATCTGTCCATCGCGATTGACGATGGTGATGCCGCTTGGAACGGTTTCGATCAGACGAGAGAGCCTCTCCTCGCTCTCGCGCAAGGCTTCTTCGGCCAGTTTTTGCTCGGTGATATCTTCGGCCACGCCCTCGATCCAGCCTTGTTCGGGGTAGATGCGGGCCGAGTAGCGCGCCCAGAAGATGGAGCGGTCTTTGCGGTAGAAGCGGGCCTCGAAGTTTTGGATAGAGCCGTCTCTGCGAAGCAATTCGAGCATGCGTTCGCGCGTGCCGGGGTCAACGTAATTCTGCGAGGTGACGTACTCGGCGATGAACTCCTCGCGGCTTTCGTAGCCGAACATGCGCGCCAGTTGCTCGTTGCTTTCCAGGATTTTGCCATCCGAGATGCGGGTGCGGAAGAGACCGACCTGGGCGTTGTGGAAGAGGTTGCGGTAGGTTTCCTCGCTTTGGCGGAGTTTCTCTTCGGCTCGTTTGCGCTCGGTGATATCTTCCCCTGAACTCAGCACTCCAATCAATTTGCCAGACTTGTCGGTCAAGGCAACATTGTGCCAAGAGATCCATCTTTCCTCGCCGCTTTTGGTCAATATCGCGTTCACGTGATAACCGTTCTCTTTGATTTCCTCTCTCAACATGTTCTGGAACACACGGGCGACCTCGTCACGCTCTTCGATAGGCAGACAGGTCTCAATCCAGTTGCGGCCCAGCAGCTCATCCTCATCGTATCCCAGTATTTCGCAGCCTTTTCGATTGATGAGCGTGATTCGGGCCTCTGTGTCTAGAATCAGCAGAATGACTCCGGCAATATCCAGGTAACGCTGGGCCTGGTCGCGCTCTGCCTGAATCCTTTCTTCCATCTGCTTGCGCTCGGTGATGTCGCGGATGATTGCCAAAACAGACTGGGGGCGGCCCTCGGCGTCATAAATCACCCGCGACCTGGCAAAACGATAGACCCAATGCCCGTCCTTGTGCTGGACGCGGTATTCGGTGTTCAATTCGCCCTTTTGGAGTAGTTCATTCATGCTGGCGCGCAAGGCCGGCGCATCGTCGGGGTGAACGCGCGCGTAGCCGTCCAGGGGAACAGGTTCACCCACTTCGAATCCCAGGCTGGTGTAGTAGGCGCTGTTGCGAAAGAGATGCCTGCCTTCCAAATCGGTCAGCAGGATGACATCGCCGGCCGTTTCCACCAGCGTGCGGTAACGCTCTTCGCTGGCGCGCAGGGCCTCTTCGGCTTGTTTGCGCTCGGTGATGTCGTTGATGACATGCACCGAGCCGGTGAAATTCCCGGCAGCATCCAGAATGGGATCCACGCTCACTTCGAGCCAGCGGCCATCCTGCTCGAAAGTCAGCATGTGGCGGCGCTTGTCTTTTCGTACGATTTTAAGCGGGCAGGCAGAGAGGGGCGCGTCTGTGCTGTGCACCAGGTGATAGCATTTTTTGCCGATGATGTCTGCCGATGGACGCTGAAAGAGCGTTTCAGCGGTGCGGTTGCATTTCACGATGGTGAAATTCTCGTCCGTGATAAAAATGGCGCTGGCGACGGCGTCAAAGGTGGCCTGCCACTCGGCGGCATGGAGACGGGCAGCCTGCTCGGCGGCGCGGGCGCGTAGCAACACCTGGACGCGCGCCAGCAGTTCGCGGTTGGTGATGGGGCGGGCGATGTAGCCGTCGGCGCCCAGGTCGAGGCCGGAAGCCTGACTCTCGCCGTCGGTGTAGGTGCTGCTGACGATGAGGATGCCGATGCCGGCCAGTTCGGGGTCGGCTTTCATGCGGCGGCAGACCTCGAAGCCGTCCATATCGGGCATGTTGATGTCGAGCAGGATGAGGTCGGGGCGGTGGCGGCGCGCCAGGTCGAGGGCCTGCTGGCCGGTGTGGGCGGAGAGGGTGACGTAGCCCGCCTTTTTCAGCAGGCGCTCGGTGGCCTGGACGATGGCGGGGTCGTCATCTACGACCAGGATGTGGGGAGTTTTATCGTCTGATAGTCTCATAGTCTCATAGTCTAGATAGTCAGGTAGTCGGGCGAAAGGGGAACTGGACGTAGAAGGCGGCACCCTCGCCAGGATGGCTCTCGACCCAAATCTGCCCGCCGTGGCCGGCGACGATGCGCTTGACGATGGACAGGCCGAGGCCGATGGATTTTTCACCGGCGCTGCCGGTTTCGCCGCGCTGGAAGGGCCGGAAGAGAGTCGCCATCCGTTCGGGCGGGATGCCCGGCCCCCGGTCGCGGACGCACAGCACGAAGGTCTCACCGCGCGCCTCGAGACGGATTTCCACCTTTTCGCCCGGCGGCGAGAATTTGACCGCGTTGCCGATGAGGTTGTTCAGGACCTGCTCAAATTTGGCGGCGTCCAGCACGGCGCGCGGCAGGTCTTCAGGAATATGATACACCAATTCGATGCCCTTGCGGGAGGCGAGCGGACGGTTGGTGGCCGCGTTGCGGCGAATCAGGTCGGCCAGGTCCACCGGCGCGTAGTCCAGGGTCAGTTCGCCGGCCTCGATTTGGGCCACGTTCAGCAGGTCGTCCACCAGTTGGGCCATGAAGCGGGTTGTCTCGTGGATGGTCGCGATGAATTCCCGCATCTCGCCGGCCGGACATTCTTCGAGCAGGAATTCGCTGTTCATCAGGATGGCGTGGAGGGGGTTGCGCAGGTCGTGGGCGGCCATGCCCAGGTAGCGGTTCTTCTCGGCGTTGAGGCGCTCCAGTTCGGCCTTTTGACGCGCCAGTTCGCGCTGCATGTCCACCAGTTCGTTGTTCAGGCGGCTGATTTCATCGAACAGGGAAGCGTCGCGGGCGGCGTCTTTGTAAGCGGCGCGCAGGCTGTTGGTCTGCTCGTTGTTCATGCGCATCATCTCTTCGTAGAGCGCCACGGAGAACCGGCCGTCCTCTGCCCCGGCGATGAGCAGGGTCTCGCCGGACTTGCCGCCGCTGAAGTGCAGGGTGCAGATTTTCTCGCCCGCCTGGACGTTGATTTCCCAGTCGAAGGCCGCGCCCTGGGCGCGAATCTCGGCCAGGAAGGAAAGCGCTTTGCCCAGCGAACCGCGCGCCGCCAGACGGGCAAACGGCGTGCCCGGCTGGAGGCCGGCAGCCAGCCCTTGCGGGTCGTGCAGGATTTCGAGCAGGTTGCCGTGTATATCACAGAGCAGAGCAAGACCAGAAGAGGACATGGGGAGGCCTTTCTGAATTCGGCGGGGGGATAAATCCCCCGCCTCAGTGCATGGAAGTCGGGCGCAGGCCGACGCGGCGCGTTCGGCGCCTTCGGCGGGGAGATTCGGCCACGGTCGGGTCAGCGCCCCGTATTCGGCGGGGGGATAAATCCCCCGCCTCAGTGCATGGAAGTCGGCTGGAAGCCGACTGAGTCCGCTTCGCGAAGCACCCTTTAGGGTCGGCGGACTTCCACGACCGGACCGCGGATTTTCAATCCACGGCGGGCGCAGGCGACGCCATTACCCTCTCCGCCTCGTCCACCGCGCCGGCGGCGTCGGCGGCGTAGCCATCCGCACCGACCTTGCGCCACAGGCCGGGGGAGAGATTGAAGGGGTAACCGCCGACCAGGACGCGGGTCCGGGAGGAGGCGGCGCGCAGGGCAGCGACGAGGTCGCGCACGCGGCTGACGTGGAAGGTCATCGTCGCCGAGAGGGCCAGCAGGTCGGCGCGGCGCTCTTCGGCCATGCGCAGGATGCTTTCGGGCGGGGTGTTGGCGCCCAGGAAGGTCGAGTCCCAACCGTTCATCTCGAAGAAGTCGGCCACCATGCGGGCGCCGAGTTCGTGCAGTTCGCCGCCCACGCAGGCCACCACGGCGCGGCGTTCCTTGCGCTCGCCGGTGAACAGGTAGGGGTAGAGTTGCGACATGACCATCTGGGTGGCAGCGGTGCAGAAGTGTTCCTGGGCGACGCTGATTTGGTTGGTCTGCCACAGACGACCGACCTCGCGCTGGACGGGCTGGAAGACGTGCAGGTAGATATCGCGCAGCGGCGTGCCGTTCTCCACGGCGGCGAGAATCATCTGACTGGCGGCGCGGCGGTCGGCGCGCAGGAGGGCCTCCAGGTAGTCCCGCGCCAGGGCGGCGAGGGGAGCGTCCTCGACGAGGAAGGGCGGCGGCGCTTCGGGCGCGGACCCGAGGGTCTGCATCCCCGCCGTCAGGAGACTCAGCGCCGGGGCGGCCTCGTCCGGCGGCAGCATTTCGCTCAGCGCCTGGCGCGTACACTCGAGGGTGGTGGGCAGCACCTCGGCGGGGAAGTTTAGCCCGGCGAAGAGCGCCTTGACCCAGGCCAGGTATTCGCTGAAGAGGGCGGCGTCATCGGCCTCGAGCGCCTCGGCCAGGTAGGTCAGGTGATAGCCGGCGTCGCGCACCGACTTTTCGCGGCCGGGCGAACCGTAGGGTTTCCACACTTCCGGCTGGCGGGCGTATTGCAGGTCCACGATGCGCTCGGCGAGGTTCTGTTGATGTTTTCGAAGAAAGGATGCCTCAGACATGTCGTCTCCTCGAATATCGTCTTTCGCATACGAGTGTTCTTGTCCTATGATAGCGAATTTATCTTCCCTCGAAAATAAGTAGAAGTACTTAAGGCGGGCGCGTTTGCAGCCGGGCCTTCATGTTTCTGGCGAGACTCTCTTGCTGCGAAGGGCTTCCTGAACGACAAACCAGGCCAGTCAGGAGGGCGCCCCGACCGACCTGGTTCGCTGAGGAAACGGCGGCGGTTGTCCGAGGTGGCTTTTCCTAAAAGTTGCGGCGCGCCAGCACGTCTTTTTTTGCTGGCCGCGCCTAGGGCGTGAGTCGCGACAGGGTTTGAATCAGACGCGCCCGCCGGGTGCGATAGTCCAGGCCGGCGGCCTCCATGCCGAGCAGAACGCCGCCGATCACGGGCGGGACCGCCAGGCGGACCAGGCGCGCTGCCGGGGCGACGGCGTGGATGGTCTCGCCCAAACTGTCGGTGAGCAGCGGGTGGCCGTCGAAGATGCTGCCGATCAGCACCACATCGAAGGTTTCGTTTTCGAGGTTCAATTGGCGGATGACGCCGATGGCCAATCCGCCCAGTTCGCGGCCCGCCCAGCGGATGACCTCGACGGCTTGCGGGTCGCCCTGGGCAGCGGTCTGGAAAATGTCCAGCACGAGCGAGGCTTCGGGATGATAGCGCCCCACATAGAGGCCTTCAATCAGGTCGTCGAGGTCGCGGGCGCCGGTGTGCGCCAGGAAGAGGGGAGTCAGGGCGGTGGCCGGGCCGCGCTTGTTCCATTCGAAGGTCACGGCTTGCATGGCGCGCATGATGATGTCCCAGCCGCCGGCGTATTCGCCCGACCAGTGGCTGGCTCCGCCGACGACTCGTCCCTCGCGGCTGTGGTCGCGGTTCCAGCCGCGGCAGTTGCAGCCGGTCCCCGAACAGACCGAGATGCCCCAGCCCTCCTCTGCCCCGGCGACGATGCCCAGAGTGGCGTCGTTGACGAGCCGCACCGGGCAGGTCAATCCGAGGGGGGCAATGGCTTGCATGTGGGCCTCGTGCTGTGAGGGCCAGTCGAAGCCGGCCAACCCCATACCCGCCCCAGCCACCTGTCCAATCTGGAGGCCGGCCATGCTCAGCGCTTCTTGCGTGACCTGGCGCAGGACGCGGGTCAGACCATCGTAGCCGACCGCCTCCCAGTTGCCGGGTCCGCCGGTGGCGAAACCGACCGCCTGGCCGGTCTCGTCAGCCAACAGGGCGTGAGTTTTGGTGCCTCCCACGTCAATGCCGAGGAAATAGTCCATGATGCAGATGCGCCTCTCCCTTCATTTCCAGAATTGCGGCAAGTAGGCCTGGTACTCGCGCAAATATGCTTCCAGGACCGACTTGGCCGTTTCGATGTCGGTGATGACCGGGTCGAGCAGCAGGCACTGGAGCGCTTTTTCCCGGCTTCCTTCCACGCCGGCGTCCACGCACAATTGGGCGACGGTGACCTCCCGGCGCAGGAGTTCGGCTACCGGTTCGGGCAGCGCGCCGACCAGGACGGGGTGAACGCCGGCCCCGTCCACAACGACGGGCGTCTCGACCGGCGCGCCGAGGGGCAGGTTGGCGATTTGCCCCTGGTTGGGTAAATTGGCGGCCAGATGGTAATGGGTGCCGGCGGCGGCGATGTTCTCGATGATTTCCAGGGCGCCCTCTGAATCGGTGTTTTCCAGGCCGGCGATAGTCAATTCGCCGTCGGCCATGTTCTTCAGGCGTTCATGCTGGAATTCGCGCACGGCGGCCATCGTGTCCCAGTCGTAGAGTCGGATGGCGTACTTTTCCCAGGGCTTGGTGAGCGGGTCGCTCACCCAGGGCAGATATTCGCATAGGTGTGTGTCTCCGGGGACGGGGAAGAGGCCGAACGCCTCGAAGACGCGCCGGGTGAGCGGCTCGAAGGCCGGGTCGAGTTCGAAGAAGCGCTGGCGGAAGAGCGGATAGAGGTCTTCACCGGTCTGTCGGTCGCGGATAGAGAGAATCCAGGAGAAGTGATTCAGTCCGGCGGCGCGGATGTCGATGCGTGGGACGATTTGTTCCTTGAGCCTCTCGTGGAGGGGAATTTGGGTGATGTCGGCGTGCATGCCGAGGATGCCCTCCGGCACTTCGATGCCCAGGTCGTGGGCCAGGGCGAGGCCGACCATGATGTAGCCGATGAATATCTGGTGACACAGGCCGACCGCCCTGATGCGGCTGTGACGGTTGACCAGGTCGCAGATGCGAATCATCGGGTTGGTGTAATTGATGAACCAGGCCTCGGGGCAGATTTGTTCCATGTCGCGGACGATGGCCAGCACCGGCCCGATGTTGCGCAGGGCGTGGGCAAATCCGCCCGGTCCGCCGTTCTCGGCATAGGGCTGGCGGACGCCGAACCGGAGCGGAATTTCGAAGTCACGCCGCCAGAGGCCCTCGCGCGCGCCCACTTCGATGGCCGAGACGACGAACCGAGTCTCGCCATCCAGGGCGTCGCGGTGGTCGGTGTGACGGGTGATGGTCAGGCCGGCATTCCACTCGCGGTTGAGGCGCTCGGCCAGGCGGTGGACGGTGTCGAGGGTGTCAGGGTTGCGGTCGACGAGGGCCAGCCGCGAGCCGTGCAGTTTGGGCGAGCGGAGCAGGGCGGCCAAGGTGTTCTCGCCAAACGAGGCGCTGCCGGCGCCGATGACGACAATTTTGGTTGGCAGGGTCATTTTTTCTCCGGTTTATACTTCAAGGGTGTAGAGGTTCTCGCCCAGCACTTTTCCATCGGGGCCGGTGAGGGTGACGGTCAGGAGATGTTCGCCGGGCGGCAGGGCGGGGAAGAGGAAGGTGTACACTTTTTTGGCGGCGTTGGCGGGCAGGTCGGCTTGCCAGGCATCTTGGGCAAGGATGCGTCCGCCGCTCTCCAGCCGCCAGGTGCAGGTGACGGCGGGGAAGGTCTGGTTCAGGTCGTTGACCACCACCAGAGCGGCGCTGAAGCCCTTGCCAGGGCGAATCGAGTCGGGCAGGTCGAGGCTGGGCAGGATGGGCTGCATGGCGCGCCGCAGGGCTTCGAAACCGGCCTTGGGGCGGCGCCAGTAATCCAGCACCGACCAGGTGATGGCCGGCCAGGGGTCGGTGAAGTCGAATTGTATCAGACCGGTGACTCGCCCTTTGGCGCGGCGGTAACATTCGGTGGCGAATTGCAGCAGGCGGGCCTGGTATGCCTGGCTGCTGGCGATGAAGTCGTCGAGCGAACGGCCGGGGTCGAGGCGGCCTTCCTCGAACGTTTCGGGCGGCTGGAAGTCGTGGAAGCGCCAGGTTTGCCAAACCCGGTAGGCGGGGCGCAGTTCGGCCGGGATTTCTTCTTCGGGCGGAAGGCGCTTGTAGTGAGAGGTCTCGGCCTTCATGCCCCAGGCGTTGATTTTGCCGACCAGCGGTTTGAGCAGCGACAGGCGCTCGGCGTTGTTGATGAGGGTGCTCATGAACTTCAGCAGCGGTTTTGGCAGGGGTTTGTAGGTGCTGCGGGCGCGCAGGTAGTCCTTGAAACGCATCAGTTCGGCGTAGCCGCCGTCGGGGCCGAGGTGGGCGAGGGCGCGCAGGAGGCTTTCTTTGCCGGGCAGGGCCTGGGCGCCGTATTCGGTGACCAGCGGCGCTCCGGGCAGGTCGCGGAAGAGAGAGTACTCGCTGAAATACCAGCCGGGGTAAGCGTGACCGTCGCCGCTGCCGGAGTTGCGGTGGACGATGCGGGTCGGGTCGAGGGCGCGGGTTTCGGCCTCCAGGCGGGCGTCCAGGTCGCGGTTGTGAGCGGGGTCGTAGAGGCCGCCGGCAGCGCCGGCCATCCAGGGGGCATCCCAGGGGCTTTCGTTGTGACAGCACCAGATTACGATGGAGGGGTGATTGTAGAGCATCGTCACCATGGCGCGCATCTGACGGGCGGCCTCGTCTTGGAAGGCGGGGTCGTCCGAGTAGCCCCATTGCAGGGCAAAATCCTGCCAGACGAGCAGTCCGGCCCGGTCGCAGGCCTCGTGGAATTCGGGCGGCAGGACGTGGGCGTGGACGCGCAGGATGTTCAGATTGCACGACTTGGCCAGTTGGACATCGCGGCTGAAGACGCCCGCGCCTGGTCCGCCGCCGAAGGGATGATCTGCGCCGTTGGCTTCGGGGAAGAGCGTCTCGGCCAGCCATTGGGAGGCGATGTAATTCGAGCCGCGCAGAAAAAACGGCTCGCCGTTGAGGACGAAGCGGTAGCCGGGGTCCATGCGGACGGTGCGGAAGCCGAACAGGGAGCGGGCCTCGGCGCCCTCCAGGCTGGCCGAGACCTGGTAGAGGTGCGGAAAGCCGCGCTCCCAGGGCTGCCAGCGCGCCGCGGCCGGCACGGCAAGAGAGAGGTGATGAACGCTTCGGCCGGCGGGCAGGTCGAGGGCAAATTCGGCCTGGTAAGCCGGGCCGGAGAAGTTATCGGGAGTGCAGCGGAGCGTCAGGCGGCCGGCATGCGCCGGGCCGCGGTTCTCGACCCGCACTTCGGCGTGCAGGCGCGGCGGGTCGGAGTCCAGGTCGGCGCGCAGCAGGAGGGCCTCGAGGGTCACCGCGCCGTGCTCTTCGAGGTAGATGCGATTCCAGATGCCGCCGGTGTTGTAGGATTGTCCGAGCGGCTCCCAGCCGCCGCCGGGGCGGCAATCGTGGTGGTTGAGCACGCCTTTGACGAGTTTTTTGCGCAGATGCCAGCCGTCCAGGCCGGGTTGTTCGTAGGGCGAATCGACCCGCACGGCGAGCAGGTTGCGGCCGGGACGGAGCACGCCGGTGACATCGAACGCGAAGGGGTCGAAGTAGCCGCGATGGCATCCCAGCCGCGTGCCGTTGAGGTAGACCTCGGCGAAGTAATCCACGCCATCGAAGCCCAGGCGGACGAACTGGCCGCGGCCGGGTTGGTAGTCGAATGCGCGGCGAAACCAGACCACGCCGTGATGGTCGAGGCCGGCCAGGAACCAGTTGGCCGGCAGACTCATCTGCGCCCAGTCCGAGTCGTCGTAGTCGGGGCGGGCGAAGGCGGGGGCGTCTTCGGTGTGATAGCGCCAGAGACCGTGCAGGTAAGTTTTCATGGCTGTCTTGTCCTATGGGTCTGATTCTAAACCCGATTCGTTTGGCGTGTTTGCGGCCGGGCGAGGATGTTTTTTGGGGATGGCCGGTCCAAGTCGGCCTCATCCAAAGTATAATCGGTGTCATGATTCTTTTGACCGGCGGGACGGGTTTTGTCGGCCGCGTTCTGGCCCGCCAATTGGTGGAGGTCGGCCAGCGGGTGCGTCTCTTGCTGCGGCCTTCGCCGCGCTCGCCCAAACTGCCGACCGGCGTGCCGGTCGAGGTGGCAGTGACCGGCCTGGGCGATGTGCGCGGCTTGCAAGCGGCGCTGCGCGGCGTGGAGGTGGTCTATCACCTGGCGGGTGAGGAGGGTGAAGGGGCGCGCGCCAACCTCCAGGCGGTGGACATCGTCGGGACGCGCAACCTGGCCCAGGCGGCGGCCGAAGCGGGAGTCGAGCGTTTCTTCTACCTCAGCCACCTGGATGCAGACCGCGCCTCGGCCTATCCCGTCCTCAAGGCCAAAGGCATTGCCGAGGAATTTGTGCGCAAGGCGGGCGTGCCTTACACGGTGCTGCGTGCCTCGATGCTCTTTGGATTGCAGGATAACTTTACCACCGGCATCGCCAAGTTGATGGCCGCTGCCCCGGGCTTTCTTCCCTTGCCGGGAGGCGGCAAAAACCTCGTCCAGCCGTTGTGGGTGGAAGACCTGGTGACCTGCATGGTTTGGGCGCTCGACGACCCGAAGACCATCAACCAGACGTATGAAGTGGGCGGCAGCGAGTACCTGAGCGTGCGGGAGGTCTTCGAAACGATTGGCCGCCTCATCGGCGCCCCGCGCCTGCTGGTCAATTGGCCGCTGCCGCTGCTGCGTTCGCTGGTGATCCTGCTCGAAGGGATCTTCCCCGGCTATCCGGCCTCGGTCTTCTGGCTGGATTATTTTGCTGTCAACCGCACCTGCCCGGTGGACAGCCTGCCGCGCTTGTTTGGGCTGATGCCGGCCCGCTTCGCGGCGCGCCTGGAACATCTGCGCGGCGTGCATTGGGGCCGTGAGTACTTCAAGAGTTTATTCAGGCGGCGGCCCTAGAATCCGCATCCGATGGTTTGCGCCTCTTTGATGGGAATTATGGAAGCGAAACACGGTGATTGGATCATCCGTCTGATCGAGACGCCCGAAGAGATGCGCCTGGTCGAGGCGCTGCAACGCCTGGTCTGGCCGGGCTCAGAGACCGACGTCGTCCCCTCCCATTTGCTGCTGACTGCCGCACATAACGGCGGCCTGGTGTTGGGGGCGTTCGCCGGCGCAGAACTGGTCGGATTCGTCTTCGGCTTTCCAGGTTTTTACGAGACGCCCGATGGACCGCGCCTCAAGCATTGTTCCCACATGCTTGGGGTTCATCCTGCGTGGCGCGAGCGCGGGCTGGGCTTTGCACTCAAGCGTGCCCAGTGGCAATTGGTCCGCCACCAGGGCATTGACCGCGTCACCTGGACGTATGATCCACTGCTCAGCCGCAACGCCCATCTCAATATCGCCCGGCTGGGGGCGGTTTGCAACACCTATCGGCGCAGCGAGTACGGCGAGATGCGCGACGGCCTGAATGCCGGCCTGCCGTCGGACCGTTTCCAGGTCGATTGGTGGGTGAACAGCCGGCGGGTCGAACGCCGCCTGAGCCGGCGGGCGCGGCCGCTCCTCCGCCTCGACCAGTTCCTGGCGGCGCGCCCGTCGTTGCTGGAGGCGTATCCGGTTGCAGATGGCGGCCCGCGTCCGATCGGCGAGCCGCCCCGCCTGGAGGGCGCTCTTCTGCTGGTCGAGATTCCCACCCATTTCGAAGCGCTCCGCCGCGCCGACCTGGCCCTGGCGCGCGACTGGCGCTTCTATACCCGCGAGGTTTTCGAGAACGCCTTCGCGGCCGGTTATCTGGTGACCGACTTCGTTTACGATCAGGGACGCAGTTTCTACGTTTTGGCGCATGGCGAGAGCACCCTGTAAAACCTTCAGGGGATTGACTTTTGTGGAGAAGTGGCGAAAAATGAGAGTGTATTTCGTTCCAATTTTCATCCTGCTCTCTCTCCTGGCGGCCTGTGCGCCGGCCGAGATAGCAGGGCCTTCTCTGGCGACACAAGGGGCGGAGCCAGCCACGGCAACGCCCCTGCGCTTTACCGGCGGCGGCCTGGTGTTCGTGCTCGAATCGCCCGCCGAGGGCGCGGTCGTGCGTCAGCCGCAGGTGCTGTTGCGCGGAACGGTGAACGCCGAGGCCGTGCTGAGCATCGACGAGCAAATTTACCTGCTGCCGGCCGGTCAACCGTTCGAGGTGCCGGTTCCGCTGCTGGAAGGACCCAATGCGCTCGGAATCGTCGTCAGCGATTACGAGGGCAATGTCATCGAGTTTGTTTTGACCGTTATCTATGAACCGTAGGAGGTCGTGATGAAAAAGAATTGGCTCCTTGTCGTTTTGGGGGTTTTGTTTGTCGTTTCTCTGGCGGCCACACAAGTATTGGCCGGCCCGGAGGACGACTCGCTCTACCGCCGTACACCCGACCGAACGCCGGCGGCGCGGGCGACCGAGAACGCCGAACGGCGCGCCACCCAGGGGCGCGGCAACGGGCAGGGTCAGGGGAATGGAAATCCGCAGGGGGAGCGCGTCAACTTCAGGGGCATCGTCGTCTCGGCCGACGCCGCCAGCCTGACCGTGACGGTGGAGGACGGCGCCGCGGTCACCGTCGCGTTGACCGCCGAGACCCGCATCCGCGTCCCGACTTTGGGCGGCGAGGCGACGGCCGCCAGTTTGCAGCCCGGTTTGCAGGTCCAGATTCAGGCGGTGCGGGGCGAAGACGGCGCCCTGATTGCCCGCGCCGTCCAGGTCATCCCCGGCCAGCCGGTGCAGACCCACCGGGTCGGCACGGTCACCGATTATCAGCCGGGCGTGAGCATCACGATTGCCGACGCGGCCGGGAAGACCTATACCTATCGTCTGAGCGAGGAGACTCGTATTTTGCCCGCTGAGCGGGCAGACAGCCTGCAGGCAGGAGCGCGCGTGACGGTCATCGCGCCGCGCGATGTCACCAGCACCGGCTGGACGGCCCAGGGAATCGTTATCCATCCTGACGCCGGCGCTCCCCAGCCTTGAGCAGGCGAGTGGCATCGAAGAGACAGGGTCCTGGCCTTGGGGCGGGACCCTGTTCTGTTGTCCGGCAAAGGGGGGAGGCTATGGGGGCGGTTCACCCAGCCGGTCTTGATTCGCGCAGGCTGCCTGTTCCCAGGGCGGCGACCAGCACCAGGGCGGCGGTCATCTGGAAAACGGGCGGGAAACCCCAGCGGTCGGCCAACGGACCGGAGAGCAGCGTCCCCAGGGCGCCGGCCGAGAACATGAATCCCAGCGTCAGGCCGGAGGCGAGCGCCATGCCGCCGCCGATGGCGTTCTGAGCCAGGACGACGATGATGCTGTGCACTGCGCCGGTCAACAGGCCGGCCAGCGGGATGAGCAGGTAAAGGCTCCACGACCAGCCGACCCGCGAGATGGCGGCGATGGGCAGGCTGGCCAGGGCAAGCATGGCGGCGGCCACCTGCCGGCGTCCGAAGCGGTCGGCCAGCGCCCCGCCCAGGACGTTGCCCAGCGCCGACCCGCCCATGAACAGGCCGGAGAGGATGCCGTAAACCGAGGCGCTTTGCCCTAAATCGCTCAAGTGCTTGGGGATGAAGGTAATCATGTTTTGCTGAGCCCAGGCTTGCAGCGAGGCGACCAGCGCCAGGGCAATCAGGAAGACTCTGCTGCCGGCGGGCCGGCGGGCGGTGTCAGTCGGCGCAGGGCGGGGTAGGAGGATGGCATGGCGCAGCCGCCAGAGGGCGTTCAGCCCGATGAGCAGGGCCGGGATGGCCAACAGCGCCACCCCCGGCGGGCCGAAGGCTTGCAGCAACATCCCGCCGAGGATGGGACCGATGAAGTAACCGAACTGCCCGAAGACGAAGAACCACGAGGTGGAGGTCGTCTCTCGCCCCGCCAGCAGCGATTTGCCGCGCAGGGTGGCCTGCATCGTCCCGACCGGATGAAAGGCGGCCGAGCCGAGGCTGCCCAGCACCAGGCAGAGGATGGCCGCCTCGACCGGCAGGAAGAGCGCCGCAGCGAAGAGGGCGGTCATCCACAGGATGCCGCCGGCGGCCAGCAGGCGGGCCTTGCCGAAGCGGTCGGAAATCCAGCCGAAGACCGGCTGCGAGAGCGAAGCCACCCAAACATAGACGGTGGAAATGACGGCCAGGGCTGCGTTGCTCAGGCCGTGTTCCTGGCTCCAATAGGTGAAGAGCACCGTCCGCTGACCGTTGAGGACGTCCACGATGAGGTGGCCGCAGGCGACGGCGTTGAAGAGGGCGTCGAGCAGAAGAGACATAAGGGGGGATGGTCAGGCGGAACGATAGAGATGATGCTGCCGGATGTACTCGTACACGGCCGGCGTCAGGAAACGGCGGAACGGCCGCCCTTCAGCGATGCGCTGGCGGATGTCGCTGGCGGCGATTTCGATTCGGGGGGCGTCCACGAAGCGGACCTTGAGGCGGATGCCCGGCAGGACGGCTTCGAGGGCGGCCAGGTCGGCGGGGAGGCCCGGCCGGCGCATGACCCCCAGGGCGTGGACGGCGGCCAGGAAATCGGCGGGGCGGTGCCAGGTCGGCAGGTCGCGCAGGGAATCTTCGCCCATCAGGTAGATGAGGTCGCAGCCGGGGTTTTGAGCGGCGAGGAGCAGGACGGTATCGAGGGCGTAGTGCGGGCCGGGGCGGTCGATCTCGACAGTGGAGAGTTCGAAGCGCGGCTCATCGGCGATAGCCAGTTCGAGCATGGCGCGGCGGTGTTTGAGCGGGGTGATTGCCTGGTCCTGCTTGTGGGGCGGGTCGGGAGTCAGCACCCACAGCACTCGTTCCAGGCCGAGGGCGTGGCGGGCCTCGTCGGCCAGGATGAGGTGGGCGAGGTGGGGCGGGTCGAAGGTCCCGCCGAAGATAGCGAGGGCAGGCATGAGCGTAGTATACCGCATCCGCGGACGGGTCAGGCGGGCGGCAGAAGGGCGCGGGCGGCCAGTTCGGCGTTCAATTGTTCGGGCGAGAGGAAGTGAATGGTCTGGAAGCCGAGGCGGGCGGCGGCGGCGATGTTGGCCTGCGAATCGTCAATGAACAGGCATTCGCCGGGGCGGCGGCCGATGAGGTCCAGGAAGGTGCGGAAGACGGCTTCCTCGGGCTTGATGAGGCCGATTTCACCGGAGATGACCAGGCGGTCGAACCAGCCGAGGAAGTCGTAGCGGGCGCGCACCAGCGCGAAGGTCTCGGCCGACCAGTTGCTGAGGGCGAAGAGCGGGCGGCCGGCCTGTTTGAGGCGGGCGAGCAGGCCGACGACCGGCTGGATGGGGCCGAGGACGGTCTCCTCCCAGCGCAGATGGTAGGCTTGCAGCGGGGCGGCGTAGTGTGGAAAGCGGCGGGACAAATCGGCGACGGCCTCGGCGATGGGGCGGCCGCGGTCAAGTTCGGCGTTCCAGGCGGGAAAGTCAATTTCGGCCAAAAAGGTTTCCAGGGCGGCCGGGTCGCCGTCGAAGAATTCTCGGAAGAGGCGGCGGGGATTCCAGTCCAGGAGGACGCCTCCCAGGTCGAAGACGAAGGCCGGCAGCCGGGCGGCGGTGGGAGAGTGAGCGAACATGGCGGAAGTTTCCCTGGCGAGCATGGTTTTGGGCGGTGACATCTGGCGTATAATTGAGAAGTCGTTTGGGGAGTCTGGCCTCGAAAGGAGGACGCCTCCCACGAGAAAAAACTTGCTGGCGGAGGTCACAGATGGAGAACGAGATGCGAGAGGCGGTGCGAGCGGCCATCGAGGATGCGGCCCGTTATGTGCGCGAGGCGGCGGTGATGACGGTCGAGACGAAGTACGTGGATCTCGATTCGGCCAGTTTCGAGGATGCCAGCCTGATGGTGCGCACCATCGTCAAACTGGATGGGGAGAGCGAGGTGATTGTCCCGGCCAAGAAGAACGAATTCGGCGGCCTGGAGGCAGATGTGGCCGTCTTCGATTTGCACCAGCAGAATGTGCGGACGGCGATTGAGTACCGGGCGCGGATGCTGCAGGCGCTGGTGGGTTTGCTGCGCCCAGGCGAGACGGAGGCGGCAGGCGGGGCCGGCTGACGGAGAGGCCAGGCGGAAGGCGAGTCACTTGCCCTTTTTGACGGATTCGCTCATTTCTGCGCGGACGGCGGAGAGCAAATTTTCGGCTTTCAGTTCGGTCAGCGTGTAACAGGGGGCCTTGAGGTGGTCGGCCAGCGTCTGGGCCAGGCCCTGGTCGAAGGAAGCGTGTTCCATGTTGATGACCACGCTGCGGATTTTGCGGGCGGCGATTTGTTCGGCGAACTGGTAGGCTTCCTCCTGGGGCGGCAGGATGCCCATGGAGACGTTGCCGGCGCCGTCGGTCAGGACGATGAGCAGCGGCTCGATATCCGGGTGGAGGAGTTGCTCCTGCATCAGGACTTCGTGGGCCATGAGGATACCGGCCGAGAGAGGCGTCTTGCCGCCGACGGGGATGTCGGCCAGGGCGCGCTGGGCCAGTTGGACCGAGTTGGTGGGCGGCAGGATGAGGGTGGCGCGGTCTTTTTGGAAGACGATCAGCCCGACGCGGTCGCGGCGCTGGTAGGCGTCGGTGAGCAGGGAGAGGATGGCGCCCTTGGTGGCGGCCATGCGCTCGGCGACGGCCATTGACCAGGAGGCGTCCACCAGGAAGAGAACCAGGTTGGCGGCCCGCTTGACGCGCACCTTGCGCTGCAGGTCGCTTTTTTGGATGGCGAAGGCGACCCGCTTGCGCTGCTCGGCCCGCCGTTTCTGGTAGGGGGCAGCAGCCCGAAGGGTGGCGTCGAAGGCGACATCGTCGGTCTTGCCGTTGGCCGGGCGCGCCTGGATGTAGCGTCCGCGTTTGCGCTCGGTGTGGGTGCGCGAGCGGCGGCCGGAATGACGGCGGGTCAGTTTGTCGAGGGGGGTATCGAGTTTGCGCGGCTGGAAGGTCTCGCCGACTTTGACTTTCTGGCCGCCGTCCCACCAGTGGGCATCCTGCTTGTCGAAGACGGCCTGCTGAGGGGATGGCTCGGCCGGCGGCGGCTCGCTGGTCGAGTCCAGTTCGGCGGCCTCAGTTATGATTTTTTTTTTTTTTGCGCCTCGTCGCTGACCTCTTTTTCGGTCGGCTCGGAGGGTTCCCCTTCGGACGAAGAGCCTTGCAGTTGCTCGATGCGCTCCTGCAACTGTTCGGGCGTGATTTCGGTCTGGTGGAAGGGGCCGTGTTTGATGCGATGGGGAAGGGCCAGTTCGGCGGCCAGGGCGATGTCGCGGTTGGTGATGGCCAGGCGGCCCTCGTAGGCGGCGTGGGCGCGGGCGGCCTTGAGGATGACCAGGTCGGCGCGATGACCGTCCACGTTGAGGGAGGCAGTCAGGGCGGCGATGGAGAGCAGGTCGCGGCGGGTGTAGGAGATTTTGTCAACCAGCGTGCGGGCGTGTTCGATGATGCGCGAGAGTTTTTCTTCGTGTGGCTGCCAGGTCTTGCAAAAGCCTTCGGGGTCGGCCTCGAAGGCCAGGTTGTTCTCGATGATGGTCACCCGCTCGCGGGCGTCGCGGATGCCGGTGATGTCGACCGAGAGGGCAAAGCGGTCGAGCAGTTGAGGGCGCAGGTCGCCCTCTTCGGGGTTCATCGTGCCGACGAGGATGAAGCGGGCGGGATGGGTGAAGGAGATGCCCTCGCGCTCGACGATGTTCATGCCCATGGCAGCCGAGTCGAGCAGGACGTCCACCACGTGATCGTCGAGCAGGTTGACTTCATCGATGTAGAGCAGGCCGCGGTTGGCGGCCGCCAGGACGCCCGGCTCGAAGTGGCGCTCGCCCTTTTGGATGGCTTGTTCGATGTCGAGCGTGCCGACGACGCGATCTTCGGTAGCCGAAACGGGCAGGTTGACGAAGGGGATGGGCTTCATTTCGACCGGCAGGGGCTGGCCGCTGGCGGCCCGTTCGCGGCACTCGGTGCACCAGGAGGCGGGCTGGTCGGGGTCGCAGCCGAAGCGGCAATCTTTAACGACGCGCACTTTGGGCAGCAGGGCGGCCAGGGCGCGGGCGGCCGTCGACTTGGCCGTGCCGCGTTCGCCGCGAATCAACACGCCGCCAATGCGCGGGTCAATGGCGTTGAGAATCAGGGCGCGGCGCATGCGCTCCTGACCGACGATAGCGGTGAAAGGATAGATGCTGGGCATGGACAACTCCGCCCAAGGATTATACTGCACTTATCGAATCATGGCAAAAATCTGGGCTTTGCGGTGCAAGGGTTGTCTAAAAACCCATTCGCCTGTATAATCCACCCATCACTTAACCGCCGGAGTTCAGTTTTCATGATGGAACAAGATAATGTTGTACTCGGGCAGGGGGACGCGCCCGGGAATGGTTTGCCCCAGGAAGGCACGAACAGCCCTAATATGGAAGACCTTCTTCAGGAGGAAGGGCTGGCTTTGGATTTCCCCCAGCCGGGCGAGATTCGCACCGGCACCATTGCCAGCATCAGCCCCACGCAAATCCTGGTCAGCGTGGGGGCGAAATCCGAAGGCGTCATCACCGGTCGCGAGTTGGAGCAGATTCCGGCCCAGGAGCGCGAGGCTTTTCGCGTTGGGCAGGAGATTCAGGTGTATGTCCAGGCGGCCGAGGATGCCAACGGGACGGTGGTGCTCTCCTACACCCGCGCCCAGGAACAGAAAGGCTGGCAGGCCGTCGAAAAAATGCTGGAGGCCGGGGAGGCTTATGAAGGCAGGATCGAGGGCTACAACAAAGGCGGCCTGATTGTGCCGGTGCACGGTCTGCGCGGCTTCGTCCCGGCCTCGCAAATCAGCATGAGCCGCCGGATGAGCCTGAGCGGCGAGACGGCCGACCAGCGCTGGTCGAAGATGATCGGCGAGCCGATCACGGTGCGGGTCATCGAAGTGGACCGCAACCGCCGCCGCCTGATTCTCTCGGAGCGGGCCGCTTCGAGCGAGACGCGTCAATCCATCAAAGAACGCGTCATCGAGGAACTCAAGGAGGGTGACATTTGCACGGGCCGCGTCACCAGCCTGGCCGACTTTGGTGCCTTCGTCAATGTCAACGGCGCAGATGGCCTGGTTCACCTGTCCGAGATTTCGTGGGATCGGGTGCAGCACCCCTCCGAAGTTTTGGAAGTCGGTCAGGAGGTGCGGGTCAAGGTCATCAACATCGACCGGGAGCGCAAGCGCATTGGGCTGTCGCTGCGGGCGCTTCAGGATGACCCCTGGCAGCGCAAGGTGGAAAAATTCAAGGTTGGGCAGTTGGTCGAGGGAGTGATCACCCGCCTGGCCAAATTCGGCGCCTTTGCCCGCCTGGAGGGCGATTTGGAGGGGCTGATTCACATCTCCGAAATCAGCGAAAAGCGCATTGAGCATCCCAAGGAAGTCCTGCATGAAGGCGATGTGGTGACCCTGCGCATCATTCGCATTGACACCGACCAGCGCCGCATTGGGCTGAGCCTGCGCAAAGTCGACTCGGGCGCTTATAAGGATCTGGACCTCAAACAAATTGACCTCGAGGATGTCGGCTTGCAGACGAGCGAAGCGGCCGCCCCGGCGGCAGAAGCGCCGTCGTCACCGGTCGAGACGCCGCCCGAAGCCGGAACGAGCGAGGCGGTCCCTGAGAGCGGGGAGCCCGAGGAGAAGAAAGAGGAGTGAATGAGATGGGCGCACCCGCAACGGTGCGCCTCTTTATTGCCATGAATCGGCCTCTGATCGTTGACGCTCACGAAGACCTCGCCTGGAACATGCTGGTTCTGGGGCGGGATTACAGGCGTTCTGCCCTCGAGACGCGCGCCCTCGAACAGGGAACGGAAAATGTGGTCCGTAACGGGGAGACGCTGCTCGGTTGGCCGGAATATCAAGAGGGGCGCGTGGCGATTGTCTTCGGCACCTTGTTTGCAACGCCGAAACGCCGCGTTCTCGGCGCATGGGATACGCAATCCTACGAGACGTTCGACGAGGCGCATCGTTTGTACCGGGCGCAACTGGCCGCCTATCACATGTTGACCGACCGCTCCCCCGATCAGTTTTGTCTGATTGGCAGCCGGGCCGACCTGGAATCGGTGCTGGCCGATTGGCAAACCGAGAAGGATAGCCACCCGGTCGGGCTGGTAGTGCTGATGGAGGGCGCCGAGGGGATTCGCAAACCCTCTGAACTGGAGGAATGGTGGCAGATGGGCCTGCGCATCATCGGCCTGGCCTGGGCGGGGACGCGTTTCTGCGGCGGAACCCGCGAGCCGGGGCCGTTAACCCCGGATGGCCGCCTGTTGCTGAAGGGGATGGCGGAGATTGGTTTTGGCCTGGATTTGAGTCACATGGATGAGCAGGCGGCCCTGCAGGCGCTCGATAGTTACCCCGGGCCGATGATCGCCAGTCATGCCAACCCGGCGGCAGCCGTCGCCGGTTACGAGGGCAACCGTCTGTTGAGCGAGGCCGTCCTGCGCGGCCTCATCGAGCGGGACGGAATCGTCGGCGTGGTTCCGTATGCTCGTTTTCTCAAGGCTGGCTGGACGGAATCGGACGGGCGCGCCGGCATCACGCTTGCCAACCTGGTCGCCATGATTGACCACGTCTGTCAGCGGGCCGGCGATGCCCGGCATGTGGGCATCGGCAGCGATTTCGATGGCGGTTTTGGCCTTTCATGTGTGCCTGCCGATCTGGATACGATCGCCGATTTGCAGAAATTGGTCCCTCTCCTGCGTGAGCGCGGCTATTCCGGCGAAGATGTGGCTGCGATCATGGGCGGCAACTGGTGTGAGTATCTCAGGGCCAATCTGCCGGAGGCGTGATGCCTGAAGACGTCTCGCTTTCTCCAGATACTTCGCCCGTCCATCTTCCTTCCCGGCTGCGCGTTCGGGCGGGTTTGCTCTTGACCATTGTGGGGCTGCTGCTCTTTTTGCTGGGGGCTCGTCCCGATCTTTTTGGCCTGGATCGCAGCCCGGTGGTCGGCTTCGTCCAAATTGCCGTGTTTCTGGTCGGGTTGGCGGTCATTTGTCTGGGTGGTTATGTTACACTGACTGCTTACTGGCGTCATGTGGAGCGCAGCATTGCCGCCGACATCGGGGCGCGATTGGTCGCAACCGGCTACGTCATCGCCGTCTTTGCCGGTATGGCCGATGTCTTTGGTATGGGAACCCAACCCCTGCCGCGCGTGCCCTTTTTTGGGCCCTGGCAGTCGGTGGGCGTTCAAATTGGCCAGGCGGTCATCTGTGTTGGTCTGCTGCTGCTGATTCCATTCCGCATTTCCCGCTCTCCTGTTCAGGAGTAGCGAGGTGATCGAGTTCTTGCGCCGCCGCGGTTATTGGATTTTGATCGGCGCGGCGTTGGCGGGGCTGCTGCTGCGCTATGGGGGTGTGACGGTGCTGGTGCGCAATCAATCTTTCCAGACCATTTGCGCGGTGCAAATTTCCCGCACTCCCGATTTGCTCGAGGCGGGGCCGAATCGTCTGGGGAGCGCCCTGCGCTATCCTCAGTCGCGCGACGTTCGCTTGCCGCTTCTCTGGAGCCTTTTCGTTCCGGCGGAGCAGCGGCGTTTGTATGCCTGGGCATGGGACTGCGCCGGCCACCTCATCGAGGCGGCCGAATTCAGCGGGGGAGACAATTTGTTCGATTGGCTCGTGGATGGCCGTTAGCCGAAGGGCGGCTATTCTTTAGTCGCGCCGCATAATCCCTTTCTGCCAGGCATAGACGGCCACCTGCGTTCGGTCGGCCAGGTGCAACTTGCTCAAAATGTTACTGACGTGCCCCTTGACCGTATTTTCGCTGATGACCAATTGTTGGGCGATTTGAGAGTTGGTCAGGCCGTTGGCAATCAGTTTGAGGACATCCAGTTCGCGATCGGTCAAGTCGGCGATCAAAGGTTGTTCGTTCGGGTCTTCGCTGCCCATGTTCTGCAGGACGCGCTTGGCGACCAAGGGATGCAGCGTCACCTCCCCTCTGACGGCGCGGCGTAAAGCCTCGGCGAGTTTTTCCATCTTCACGTCTTTGAGGATATAGGAGATCGCACCGGCTTTCAGGGCCGGGAAGATGTGGATGTCCTCGTGGTAAGAGGTCAGCACCACAATTCGGGTGCGCGGACTGATTTGCTTGATGCGTCGAATGGTCTCGACGCTGTCCGTCTCCGGCATGATCAGGTCCAGGAGGACCAGGTCGGGAATCAGTTCGGCCACCAGGCTGAGCGTTTCCGGCCCGCTGGCCGCTTCGCCAATGACTTTGAAATCGCGGGTGGTTTCCAGGTAGCCGCGTACGCCAGTGCGTACCACTTCGTGGTCATCGGCGATGATAACGGTGTGAGGCAGGCTCATTTCAGACCTCCTGTTCTGCATTTTTCTCGACGGGTACGCGCACTTCCAGGCGGACGCCCTGGTGCGGCGCAGTGACGAGGCGCAATGTGCCGTTCAGGCGCTCGATGCGCTCTTGGATGGAACGCAGCCCCAGGCCGGCCGTTTTCTGGCGAGGCTCGAATCCGCAGCCGTTATCTTGAATAGACACCTCGATACTTTCGGGGAGGTAGTCCAATGCAATAACGACTTTGCTGGCGCGGCTGTGGCGGGCAACGTTGGCCAACGCTTCTTGAATCACCCGATAGATGGCCTGCTCGATTTTGGGGGAGATGTGGCGCTCGTTGCTGATCTTCAGGTCCACAGTGGTTTCGTTGCGGTTTTCCCACTCGAAGACGTATTCGCGCAGGCTGGTTGCCAGCCCCTTTTCTTCGAGGGCAAGCGGGTACATTTCTTGAATCAGAAAGGTGAGTTCCTGGATGACCTCGGAGACGAGGGTCTCTGCTTCGCGCAGATGTTGCCCGGCGCTGGCCGGATTGGTGTTCAAAAGACCGCCGCTCGCTCCGAGTTGGGCCAATGCGGCGAAGGCTTTTTGTTTGGCGCTGTCGTGCAGATCGCGGGCCAGGCGGTTGCGCTCCTCAATGACAGCCAGTTCTTTCGCCTGTTCGAAGAGGCGGGCATTTTCGATGGACAGAGCCGCCCGTTGAATCATGGCCTGGAACAAGCGCTGGATGTCGGCGCTGACGGCCTCCCGTTGACGGAATCCCACCAGCAGGATGGCGGGCCTGGATTCTCCGATGGAGATGGGCAGAAGAATGGCCGACCGGATGCGCTCGGACAAAAGAGCAGAGATGGACCCTCTTTGACCTTTGGGCCGGTCGGTGGAGAGATCCAGGATGATGGGTTTGCTTTTGGAAGCGATTTGCTCCAGCGGGTCGGCGGGTGACCGGTTGCCGGGAATAGAGGGGGGAATTGGGTCCAGGCCGCGGGCAGCGCGTACGTACCAGCCGGCGGGAGATGGACGCCAGGACAGGATGACCCCTTCGTCGGCGTGGAGGATGTCGCAGGCGGTGTCGATCAGGGCGCAGAAGACGTCCTCCAGGGTCAGGGAACGGAGCATCTTTTCGTCGGCCTGGTAGAGGGCTTGCATCTCTTCGCTGCGGCGCAGCAGGGCGGAGGTGCGTTCCTGAACGAGGCGCTCGAGTTCCCGGTTGCGCCGGTCAATGGCCCGTATGCGGACTTGGTTGCTACTGATGGCGATGAGCAGGACGAGCAAAATAGCCAGCGCCCGAAACCAGAAGGTCTGCCAAAAGGGGGGCACGACGGTGATCTGAATGGAGGTCGGCACCGGATTCCAAATGCCGTCGTGATTGGCGGCCATCAGATGGAGGGTGTAGGTGCCGCCCGGCAGGTTGGTGTAGCGGCCGCTGTGTTGGGTGCCGATGTAGTTCCAGTCCTCGTCGAAGTTTTCCAGGAGGTAGGCGTATTGATTCCTGCCGGGTTGGGCAAAGCCGAGGGCGACGAATTCGAATTCGAAGGAGCGGCCTGGCCAGGCGATGGTGACTTCTTGCAGCGCTTCGCTCGCCTTGTCGGCGAGGAGCGGCTGGCCATCGGTCGTCAGGGAGGTCAGGACGACGGGAGGAACGTATGTGCTGTCCTGGATGTTGTTCGGCTGGAAGACGGTCAAACCGTTGATGCCGCCGAAGTACATTTCTCCGCTGGGGGCCATGGCGTAGGCGTTGAGGTTGAATTCGTTGCTTGGCAGGCCATCGCTCACGGTGTAGTTGCGGAATGTCTCGCTGCGCGGATCGAAGCGGGAAAGGCCGTAGTTGGTGCTCAGCCACAAGAAGCCGCCGGCGTCCTCGAGGATGCCGTAGATGAGGTTGCCGGGCAGTCCGTCGGTGTCGAGGTAGTAGATGAACGAGTCGCTTTCCGGCAGGTAGCGGTTCAGCCCGCCGCCGGTTCCGATCCAGAGCGTCCCCCGGCTGTCGCGGTAGATGGTCAAGACCGTGTCATCGCTCAGGCTGCCAGGACTGCCGGGGCGGTGCTGATAACGGACGGCGCGTTCGCTCAGGGGGTCGAAGTGGTTGAGGCCGTCGCTGGCGGTGCCTACCCAGAGCGTGCCATCTTGGTCTTCGTAGAGGGAGTAGATTTCGTTGCCGCTCAAACTGGACGGGTCGGTCACCTGATGGATGTAGCGGGCAATGACGCGGCGGGTGCGCGGGTTGAATTTGTACAGGCCGGTGTCGGTGCCAAGCCAGTAGATGCCGCGCCGGTCGGCGTGGATGACGTAAATGCGTTCGCTCATCAGAGGGCGGGGGTCGCCTTCGGCTGGCGTGTAATGGGTGAACTGGCCCGTGCGCGGGTCCAGCCAGTCCAGGCCGGTGGAGGTCCCAATCCATAGCAAGCCGTCTTCGTCCATGTGCAGGGCCCAGATTTCATCGTTTTGCAGGCTGTTGGGGTCATCTGGGAGGTGGCGGTAGCGGGTGAACAGGCCGGTCTGAGGGTCGAAACGATTCAGGCCGCTGCCGTAGGTTCCGACCCAGACCTGGCCGGAGGAATCTACCAGGATGGGGAAAACCACGTTGCCACTCAGGCTGTTGGGATTGTCGGGCTGGTAATCGTAAAGGGTGAAACGGTCTTGGCCGTGATCGTAGCGGTTCAGGCCGCCGCCGAAGGTGCCTACCCACAGGATGCCGCCGCGGTCTTCATAGATGACGGAGGCGGCGCTGGCGCTGAGGCTGTAGGGGTTGCCGGGCTGATGTCTATAGTGTATGAAGCGGCCCGTGGAACGCTCGAAGCGATCTAGCCCCTCGCTGGTTCCCACCCATAGATTGCCCCCCCGGTCAATATACAGGCTGAGCACGTTGTTGCTGGCCAGGGAATGGGCAATGGCGGGGTAATGCCGGTAGTGGGCGGCGTACTCCAGGCGGGGATCAAGATGGTCCAGGCCGCGATTGGTCGCCAGCCATAACGTGCCGTTGTAATCGCTGACAATGGCGTTGATGCTGTTGCTGATAATCGAATTGCGATTGGCCGGGTCGTGGGTGTAATGCAGGAAACCATCGAGCGTGCGGATGTAGCGGTTTAAGCCGCCGCCGTTCGTTCCGATCCATAGGCCGCCGTTGACGTCTTCGTGAATGGCCGTGATGTTGTTGCTGGAAATATCGGGCGGCAGAAAGGTCTCGGTGTAGTAGTGGATGAATCCGTTGCGGGCCGGCGAGAAACGGTCCAAACCGTCGGCTGTGCCGACCCAGAGTGTGCCGCGGCTGTCTTCGAATACGACCTGGACGGTGTTGTTGATGAGGCTCTCGGGGTTGTCGGGGTCGTTTAGAAAGCGCCTGAATTGGCCGGTCTTGGGATCGTAGCGATTAAGCCCCTCGTTGGTGCCGACCCACAGGTAGCCCTGACTGTCCTGGAAGATGGTGTTGATCCAGTTGTCGCTGATGGAGGTCGGATCGGCGGGGTCGGGGCGAAACACCCGAAACGTGTAACCATCGTAACGATTGAGGCCGTCCTGAGTGCCAATCCAGAGGAAACCCTGGTCATCTTGCAGGATGCAAGTGACCATGCTTTGAGAAAGGCCCTCGGCCGGGCCGAGGTGGCCAAAGCGGATGATCGGAGGGGTAGAGGCTGAAGAGGGGGCGGTTTCGGCCTCGCTGCCGATTTGGCCGGTTGGCGGCTCGAAGGGAGGGGGTTCTCGATGGGCGCGCAACTGCCAGAGCGAAGGCAGGCCTGCCAGCGTTGCCGAAGCGACCAGCAGGGCCAGCCATATACTCAGGGGACGGATGAATTTCTGCTTCACAGCCCTTTTCCGGCGCGAACCGTAATCCTTGGGCTTATTGTAACATTTGTCGCCAACCGTTCCGCAGCCTGCGCGCAATTCGGGGCAAGAATTTGCAGCCTGCCCGGAGCCTCAACGATGGCGCTCGATGCGCAGCGCCAGGTCGGCGCGAAAGTCGGGCAGGGTAACCAAACAGGCGCGGCCCGAGGTGCAATCTGCCTGAATGGGTTCCAGGTACGAGCCTTGCCAGGTATCATACGGAGTGAGTGTGTAGACGCCGGCCGTCAGGCCGTTGATCTCAATCTGTGCCCCGGAGCGGACGCTCCAGCCGGCGCGCAGGTCTGCGATGGGCAGGCCCTGCAAGGAAACATCCTGTACCCAAATCAGGCCGCCTTCCCCTCCGGCCAATCCCCAGCCGCGCAGGTCCGGGTCGCGGCTGACGATTTCCAGCGGCGAGGGGTTCAACTGCGCCAGGGGAATGTCGGCCACGAAGCGCGCCAGGCGGTGGATGTCGGCGTACATTTCGGAGGTCATTTCGCCCCACGAACCGCCGCTGTTCCATTCGGCGGGCGTCATGGCTGCGCCGCTGGCCAGCGCCGCCCAAATCGAGTTGTGAAACAACTCCGGATAGACCAGGTTGCCGGGGACGCCAAATTCCCCGATCCAGTTTGGTTTGGCCTGCGATTCCCACATTCTACGGGTCCAGGAGGCGATGGCAGCCGCCGCCTCGATGGGATCGTCCAGGTCGTAAACATGTACCTGGGGAACGTCCATGACGGCATATCCCTCCGGCCAGTCCACGTCGCCCGACATGCTTGCCGTCGTCGGATGGCGGTAGGGATCGTTGGCGACAAAGTAAGCGTTGACCCGCGCGTGCCAGGGATCGGTCTGTTCGTAGGCATTGGTGCCGTTGATTTCCGAGACGGTCTGCCACATGCCGATGGCCGGACTGTAGCCCCAGCGGGCGATGATGTAGCGATAGAAGTTTTCTTGCCAGGCCCAGGCTTCCGAGTCGGTGAAGAATGAATCAATGTCGCCCAGGTCGTTGAAGCCGTTGGACGACCAGCGGCCGTTTCCCCACGGGTGCGTATTGTCGCGCAGTTCGGGATGATCCCAAATGGTGAAAATCAGGAAGATTCCTTTTTGCTGCGCATCGGCGACGATCAAATCGATCATTTTCATGTTCGCCAGGTTGTATTGGTCGTACCTGCTGTTGACCGGCGAGTTGGTGTACAGCGGCCACCAGACGACGAAATTTTCTCCGGCGGCGAGCATGTTATCGAACAGGCGCACGCCGCTTTGGGCGTCGAAACCGTCCGTCAGGATGTTGAGCGCATCGCAGTGGCCGAGGCCGTAAAAGGGCGTCCCATCGTGATAGACCAGGTAACGGCTGCTGTAGGACGGGTCAACCCATGCGCCGACTTGTAGCCAGCCGTGCAGGTCCGAGTCGGCGACGCGGAAGGTCCCTTCGGCAGGGCGGCTCTCGCCGCGCCGGTCGCGGACGGTGAGGGCGTAGCGCCACTCGCCCGCCTGAGAGGGGGTGAAGCGCAGCCTCCAGGCCGCTTCGCCGTCCCAGAAGCCGGGGACGCGCATTGTGGAGCCGTCCGGGGCGGTGAAGACGCCGTCCAGACGCACCTGGCGGGCGTCGTAGGGATTGTCGTATCGGGCTTCCAGGACGATTGTCATTTCGAGCGACTCGTAGCGCGTCAACTCGCTGCGATCGAGGCTCACTGCCGTGATGCGCGGCGAAAATCCGCCGCAGCCGGCCAGCGCAAGCGCAATCGGCACCAAAAACAAGCCAATCAGATTCAAGGCGCGAATGGGTTTCATGGATTCCTCCTGAGAAAGGTCAGGATGATTATACTTCGGTGAAAAACAAAAAAAAAACCGCTTGGGAGGCGGTTTTTCGAGGAGTGCCCCCACGGAGATTCGAACTCCGGTTTTAGCCTTGAAAGGGCTGCGTCCTGGTCCTCTAGACGATGGGGGCCTCTGCGGTGTCGAAAGCGGACGGATTTTACCATTCCCCTCGCCGGGGGTCAAGCGCAGGAGGCGAACTCAGGCTTGCTTATCCGAAATGAGTGCCAGCAAATCGACCATGCGCCGGTTGAACAGCACGGCCGGCGACTCGATGCGCAGGGTGGGAATCAGAATGGCGGTCAGGGTGGTATCGTAGAGCGGGACGAAATCGCGGATGCCCTCGACCATGATGGTGGCGAAATCGAACCGGCCCGCCCATTCGAGTGTGCCTTCCAATTCGTAGACCTGAGTGGTCACCCGCAGGGGATACTTGGCGAGATTCTGATACCCGCCGCGCGCCAGCGCCTGCGGACCGATGTCCTCGCGGCGGGTCAGGCAAACTGCGAAAACATTCGTTTTTACCAGGTCAATGACCTTATATTCGCCGACCAGTTTGGTGGGCATGTGCAGGCGGGCCAGTTTAGCGTCCAGCACCTCCATGAAGGAGGTCGTGGTGTCGTTCAGCAGGCCGACCATGCCGGTATTGGGCGTCATCACTTTGCCCACGACTCGATAACTGGTCGTCAGAAAGTCGGCGGCGATCAAGCGGTGTGTAACGGTCGGTTCGGTGGGCATGGGCTGGCTCCGGCTATTTGGTCAGCGAGTGGGACGAATCGCGTTTGGCCATCGGCGGATGGGGGCGGGGCGGGCGGCGCGTCGGCCGGCCGGTCTCCGGGTTGAGCAGCGTGGCCAGCCAGGAAATGGCGCGCTCGTCGTACTCGCGGCGTCCACATACGTCACATACCCAGGCCGGAAAATTCGGCACGGTGACCAGTTCATCGTCCAGCCAGGTGAAATAAGTGACGTAGGTCAGCCGCAGCATCCCGGCCTGGCACTCATTGCAGGGGTAGGATTGAGTTTGAGAGTCGTTATCGTTCATGGCGCGGCCAAAGCGTCTTGATTGCGGAGAACCATCCAGTCGCGCAAGGGCCAGTAAATGAGCACGGCTTTGCCAACCACGTTTTCGACCGGCAGCGGTCCCCAACTGTGCGAGTCGGAAGAGTTGTTGCGGTTGTCGCCCAAGACGAAGAGGTGTCCTTCCGGCACCTGCCAGATTCCGGAATACTGCGGCGGGGCGGCGATGTAAGGCTCTTCCAGAAGCGCACCGTTGATGAAAACTTGCCCGTTCTCGATGCGCACCGTTTCGCCGGGCAGGCCGATGACGCGCTTGATGTAATCCTCGTAGGCGCTGAAACCCGGCAGGCCGAGGTAATGACGCCAGGCGGCTTCCTCCGGGTACATCGGGGGGCGAAAAACGACGATGTCGCCGCGCTCGAATTCGCCGTCGAGATAAGCCAGGCGGGAAACCAGCACGAACTGGCCGTTTTCCAGCGTGGGGCGCATCGAGAAGCCATCCACCCGCACGCGGGCAGAGACCAGATTGATGGCCAGGAAGAGCACCACGGCCAGCCCCAGCGTTTCGAGGACGTCGCGCAGGGTGCTTTTCCAATCGAATTTCCGGGTCTCTGGCGGCTGGGGATTCTCGTCTGGAATGTTCTCTTCGTTCAAGCGCGCCTCCGGAATCATTATAAAGCCCCTTGCAAAGAGCGGCAAGGGACAAAGGTCATGGCCTCTTTCCCCAGGCAAAATGAGTCGGCACGTAGAGGATACGTTTTCCCGCTTGCCAGGCCTGGGCATCGAGTTGTTTGAGGCGCTGAATCTCGGCCTGCGGAAGGAGGCCGGCCAAATCGGCTTCCAGCACCGCCCATTCGATTTCCCGCTCCCTGGCAGAGAGCGGACGCTCTCCGCCCTGGCGCAGGCTTCCCGTTTCGAGGAGACGAATGCCGGCCCGCTGGAAGAGGTCGGCCAGCCGCCCTCCCAGTGACGGGTCCGCGCCCTGACGGCGGAGCGATTCGGTCTGCCAGCGGCCGAGCGGCTCGAGTTCGGCGGGGCGGTCCAGCCGGCGGCTGTAATCGGGTTCGGCCAGCGCCAGGATGAATCCGCCGGGGCGGGTGACGCGCTTCATCTCGCCCAGCGCCCGGAGCGGGTCGCGCAGCCAGAGGAGGAGAAAATGGCAAAAGGTGAGGTCGAAGGCGGCGTCGGGGAAGGGCAGGGCATGAGCGTCGGCGCAGACGAGGCGTGCCGCCGGGGCGTGGAGGCGCGCCTCGCTCAGGCGCGCCGGCTCGAGGTCCAGCCCGAAGCGGGCGGCCGGGCCGGGGACTTCGGCCAGCACCGCGCCGGTCCCGCAGCCGACTTCCAGCACGCGCCGCGCCTGCTCGATTCCGGCGCGCCGGAAGAGATAGGCGCGCAGGTGGCGCGTCCAGCCGGCCTGCTGTTCGAAGCGGGTGTGCCAGTCGATGCTCACCGCAGGCTGAAGAAGGTCACCGAACCCAGCATGGCCTCGAAAGCGGCGCGGCCCTCGCTTTCCCAATAGGAAGCGCCGTTGGTCAGGCAAATGGCAAAGAAGTATTGGTTGTCGTAGGGGATGGCAACCACGATACGCCCCCTGGTTTCGGCGCCGTTCAACGTGCCGCTCAGGTCGGTTGCCAGCGCCTGGGTGCCGCCCACGAAGATGTTCCAAGACGGGTTGGTGATCATATCGGGCATGTCGGAGCGGAGGACGTCCAGGAAATCCTGCGAGACCTGGTTGAGATCATTGCTTGCTGAAGTATCGTAAGTGCCGGCGAACATCGTTATGACGTGTTGATCGGGGCTGGTGATATAGACGGTGTCGCTTTCGGCCTCGACTTCATAGCCTATCACTGGGCGGAAGGAGAAGCCCCCTTGTGGGATGGTGATTCTGGTTCCGAGATTAATGGACGGTGTGGGTGTGGGCAGGGGAGTGGGCGTCGGCGTGGCGGTGGGGATAGGGGTCGGTGTGGAGGTGGCAAGCAGATTGAAGGGAAAGCCCGATCCGCCGCAGGAACAAGCCAACAAAAAGGCGGTGGCCAGCAGCAGACCAATTGAGGGTAGGAATTTTGTCTTCACGTCATTTTCCTTTCTCTATGGATCGGGACAAAATCTTTGTGCGAGGCACGGCCTACTCTTTTCCGCCCCAGGCGCGCACAAAGGCGATTTGTGCTTCGGTCTCCGGCGAACGAGGATGGCGGGCGCTTTTGGGGACGGCACGCCACCACTCGGCCAGTTGGGCCAGGGCCTGTTCGCCGCTCAGGCCATGCCGGACGAGGTAACAGCCGACGGTCGTGCCGGTGCGCCCGACGCCGCCCCAGCAGTGGAGGTAGAGGTTGCGCCCGGCGGCGAGGGTTTCATCGAGGGCATCGAGCAGGCGGGTCATCTCCTGCGGGGCGGGCAGGCCGAAGTCGGGGATGGGGAAGCGCAGGCAAGTCACGGCCTTGTCCAACAGCCGGGCTTCCTGGCGCAGGAGGTCCTCATAGGGCGGCAATTCGCCCGGCCAGGTCAGATTGACGAAGGTATCCAGGCCGGCCAGAAGGAGGGCAGTGAGGCGTTTGCGAATCTGGAAGTCGCTGCCCAGGGCGGGGTATTCGCCGGCCAGGAAGCGGCCGGGAATCACCCAATAGGATTCGGGAAACGGGAGGGCGGGGGCGCTCATGGGGCGCTCCCGGTTTTGTTGACCGCATTTTCCTCGGCCAGCATGGCGGCAGTGATTTCGGCGGCGCTGCGTACAAGGGCGGGGCAGATGATCTGAAAAACGCCCGCTTGCCGAGCGCGGGCGCGGTCTTCGGGTTGGAGGATGTCGAAGCCGATCAGAGCCCGGCAGGCCAGGGCTCCCTGTTGGGCTTCGAAGCGGCGCATGAATTCTTGGCCTATCAAGTAGGTGGGTTCTTTGCCTTCGGGCGTGGAAGCGCCGCGCGCCAGGCCGATGGCCATCAACGCCCCGGTCACCGCGCCGCAGACCTCGCCGCGGCGCGCCATCCCGCCGCCGAAAGGCGAGGCGAGGCGCAGGGCGGCTGTCTCATCCAGGCCGAGTTGAGCGGCGAAGGCGGAAAAGACTGCCTGGGCGCAGTTGAAGCCCCGGGCAAAGAGGTCAGCGGCGCGGTCGGAAGGATTGTTCACGGGATACTCCTGGCAAAAGGGTTAAGTGGAGGTCGAGTCGGGCGGCTGTGTGCTTTCGGCCACCCAGTTCAGGTAGGCGTCTAACCCGCCGACGAGCGGCAGGGCGATGATTTCCGGCACCTGGTAGGGATGCATGGCCTGCACCTCCTGCTGGAGGGCCGTCAGGCAGGGGCGGCGGGTCTTGCAAATGAGCAGGACTTCGTTCTCCTCCTGCACCTGACCCTCCCAGCGATATATCGAGGCTATGCCCGGCAACAGGTTGACGCAGGCGGCCAGGCGCTTTTCGACCAGGGCGCGGGCTATTTGCCGACCACTTTCGGCGCCGGGGGCGGTGATGAGGACGATGAGGAAATCATTGTCCATGAGGCTATCTCCTCCTGGTAGGCAAATCCGCCGCGGATGAATTTGATTATACACAGGGGGCCGACAACTCCAGTTGCCGGACTCTTCGACAACAGCGGACAGGAACCGGGCCAGCACCCGAACAGGCCGGAAGGCCTGCGCTACGTTGCCAAGACAGGTCGGAAGACATGCCCTGCGCAGGCCGGAAGGCCTGCGCTACGTTTTCAGCGCGGCGAAGGCCAGGACGGCGCGCAGCAGGCCGCGCAGGAGGAACAATCCGACCATCAGGAAGACCCAGGCGACCAGGTCGGGCTGGAAGATGAAGAAAACTTTCCACATCGGGAAGCCTGCCCCTTGCGGCAGGAAGACCCAGGCCACGTAGGGCAGGATGAACTCACTCAGGATGGGCAAGGCCACCTTCCCGGTCCAGCCGCCGAAGCCGCGCGGACGGTTGGCGGCCAGTTGCGTCTTCCAGCGCGGCAGGCGGACGAGCGAGAAGACCATCAGCCCGGTCAGGGCCAGGACGATGACATCCACGATTGTGTAGGTCAACCCGAAGCGGCGCGAGACTGTGAGCGGGGTGCCGTCGGCCAGGTGGTCGAGCAGGGCAATGGCGAGGTCCTTGGCTGGGGCGGCAATCATGCCGTTGACGTTGCTCAGCACGACCACGCCCCAGCCGCTGGCGGGGTCGAGGGCGACGACCGAGTAGTAGCCTTCCGCCGCGCCCTCGTGGTAGAGGGCGGTGCGCTCGCCGAAGGGGCCGCGCACCCAGCCGAAACAGTACTCGTTCGCGCCGCCGGAGGGGAGGCAGGAGGTGTGCATGGCGGTCAGGCTTTCGGGCGAGAGGACGGCCGCATCGCCGCGCTGCTGGAAGGCGAGGTAACGCGCCATGTCTTCTGCGCTGGAGATGAGGAAGCCGGCCGGCAGGGCATCGGCGAGGTAGGGGGCGTCCACCGGCGCGGGGAAGCCAAACCACCAGCGGTGCGGCGCAGCCAGACCGGGGGCCTGTCCCGGCGAAGCGGCGCTCGTTGCCATCCCCAGCGGGGCGAAGACGTGGTCTGCGAGGTATGCTCCATACGTCTGACCGGAGACGGCCTCAATCACGGCGCCGAGGAGCATGTAGTTGTAGTTGGAGTACTCGAAGTCCGTGCCGGGGGCGCGGCGCGGGGCGAGGTCGGAGAGTTGGCGCAGGCGCGCCTCCAGCGTGAACTCGCCGGGGCGGTCCCACATCGGGCGGGTGCTGTCGTTGTACCCCAGTCCGCTGTTCTGGTTGAGCAGGTGGCGGAGGGTGATTTGGGCAGAGGCTTGTGGGTCCGCCAGGGTGAACCAGGGCAGGTAGGTCTGGACGGGAGCATCGAGGTCCACCCGGCCTTGTTCGGCGAGTTGCAGGATGGCCAGGGCGGTGAATCCCTTGCTGACCGAGCCGATGACGAAGGGCGTCTGGGCGGTGACCGGCGCGCCGGACGAATCGGCGACCCCGAAGCCGGCGGTGTGGACGACTTCGCCGTTGTGGACGATGCCGATGGCCAGGCCGGGGATGTTGGCGGCCTCGGCCTGCGCGGCGGCGTAGGAGTCGATGGCGGCGAAGTCGGCGGGGGTAGGGAGGAGAAAAGAAAAGAGAAGAACAGGCACTAAGATAAGAGACTGGATTTGGGTCTTCATCATTGGCGCTCCATAAAAACAGGATTTTGAGAAGATGTTACCAACGCGAAGACACGAAGCCGCGAAGAGGTTGAGGGCATCCGTTGTGTTCTCTGCGCCTTGGGGTCTTTGCGTTGGGACTTGGAGACCCGAAGATGCCAAAAAACAGGCTAACGCGGGTAAATCTTTTCCCAGGGGTCGCGCAGGAAGTTGCCCAGCACTTTGTCGGGTTCGCCCTGGGCAGGGAGGACGTCGCCGTCGGGTTCGAGGTAAAGCCAGACTTTGCCCGCGCCATCAGGGAGTTCTTCGTCCACCACTTCGAGCGTGGCGGGGTTCTGCGCCGAGTACGGGACAGGCAGGTCCCAGCGCAGGGTCAGGCCGAGTTCGGCGGCGCGATTGCGCAGGATAAGCAGGTCGTCCTTGAGAGAGGGGTCAGAGGCGCTCAGCGAGAGACTGCGCACTTCCAGCCCGGCCAGCCGCTCCAGCGTTTCGCCAGCCTTTTTGACGTTCTGCGGGGTGACGGTGAGATGCACGGTGACGAAGATGTCTTCCGGCATGACCGCCTCAAGGGCTTTCCAGGAGGTTTTGTCGCTCGGCTGGAGGAGGAAGAGGATGTGGTCGAGGCCGGTCTGGAGCAGGGTTTGCAGATAGCCGCGGTCGGCGAGTTTGAGGCCGTCGGTGAGCAGACCGGCGACCATGCCGCGGCCCTCGGCGTAAGCGATGAGTTCGGGCAGGTCGTCGCGCAGGGTCGGCTCGCCGCCGGTGAAGGTGACGTGCGGGATGCCGTGCGTCCAGGCTTTATCGAGGATGGTTTTCCACTCGTCGGTGGAGAGTTCGCGCTCGACGCGCTTGACGGGGGCGTATTCGGCCTGGGTGCCGGAGGGCAGGCGGTAGGTCAGGGCGCAGTCGAGGCGCAGGGGGGCGGTTAGGGCGGCAGAATGGGGCGCGACCCGCTCGAAGTCGAGGAAGGTGACCGGGTCGAGGTCGGGGGTGTGGATGAGGGTCTGGACGCGGTCGCGGAAGTCGGAAAAGTCGCGCAGGGCGGTGTCTTTGTTGACGCGGTAGCGGCGGGAAAATTCCCTGGCGACTTCTTCGGGCGGGGTGCCTTTCATGAGATGGTAGGCGTATTCGGCGGCAGTGGGGTTGAGGTGCAGGACGGTGGCGGCGTTGACGATGAGAATGCCGGAGCCATCGGGATGGAGACGCAGGTGCAGGCGGTAGGCGGGTTCGTCACCGGCAGGGGACTGGTAGTGGAAATGTCCGGCGGGAAGCGGGCGGACTTTGGTGAAGCGTTCGCGGAGCCAGTTCATCAGGGAGGCCATGGGGTTCTCCTTTCGGTGGTCAGTTATCAGGAGTCAGTTATCAGTGGTCAGTTGTCAGTGGTCAGTTATCAGTGGTCAGTTGCGGAGGAAGTGAGGCATCTGGAAGGGAATTTCCAGGGAGAGTTCGACGAAGCCGGCGTATTGGCCGTCGCGGTACCAGGGGGTCTGGTAGATGAGTTTTTTGCGGCCGTTCTTCTCGATGGTGTAGATGTTCTTGACGCGGCGCGCCATCATGTCGGCGAGTTTGCTGCGCGCCGGTTCGGGATGGCAGTCGAGGACGTTGGAGCCGAGGAGGGCGCGGCCGCCATCTTGGCGAAAGACTTCTTCGGCGGCGTCGTTCATGTCGAGAAGGATGCCGTCGGCGTCGCAGATGGTGATGGCGATGGGGAGTTCTTTGAACCAGTTGAACTCAGGCATGGGGTCTCCGTTGAGAGTCGAAAGTCGAGAGTCAAACGTCACGCGAACGTTTAGGCGTTGGCGAATTGAAGCGGGCAGCCGCCGCCGCATTCGGCCAGCAGCAGGCAGCCGCTGCATTTTTCGGGCAGCCCCTTGCGCTCGCGCAGGCGCACGGCGAGGGGATGTTCCCAGATGGTCTGCCAGTCGTCGGTCAGCAGGTTGCCGAGTGGGTGGTAGTACGATTGGCAGGGCAGGACGCCGCCATCGGGTTCGACGCACATGTTGTAGAGGGCGGCGGTGCAGCCCTTGACGCCCAGGTCCATCTGGACGGGGTCGAAGTTGCAGTATTGGGTGGGGGTGTACCAGATGAGACGCTGGCCGTGCGCTTCGGTTTTGGCGCGGGCGATTTCGAGCAGGGAGGCGAGTTCGGCCTCGGCGAGGCCGGTCCCGACCGTGGCGCCGCGGCCGGCGTAGATGAGCGCGTTCAGGCCGACGGTCGGGACGCCGAGTTCGGCCAGGAAGTCGAGGGTGGCCGGGATGGTGTGGACGTTCGTACGCAGCATGGTGGTGTTGGTCATCACGTAGAGCGGCGAAGCGAGGGCGTTGCGGACGCCGCGCACGGTCTGCTCGAAGGCGCGGGCGCGCACCATCTGGTTGTGGACTTCGGGGTCGGCGGATTCGAGCGTAATCTGGACGTGGTCGAGGCCGGCTTCGACCAGGCGGGCAACGTACTTGGGGTCGGCGAGGCGGCGGCCGTTGGTGTTGAGGCCGGTAATCTGGCCGTTTTGTTCGGCGTGGGCGATGAGTTCGGGCAGGTCGTCGCGCAGGGTCGGTTCGCCGCCGGTGAAGATGATGTGCGGGATGCCGAGCGACCAGGCTTTGTCCAGAACCAGTTTCCAGTGTTCAGTGTTCAGTTCGGCTTTCGTCTCCGGCCCGGCATGGGGGGCAACATTGTAGCAGTGGGCGCAGTCGTTGTTGCAGCGGTAGGTGAGGGCCAGGTCGAGGCGGTAGGGGGCGGTGGGACGCGCCGAGAAGGGGGCGACGGTCTCCAGGTCGAGGTCGTGAATCGGGCAGGCGCCGTCGGGGTGGAGGAGTTCTTTGAGTTGCACGTCAAAGGTTTGCAGGTCGGCCAGGGCTTGTTTGCGGCCGACGCGGTACTTTTCGCAGATGAGACGGACGGCAGCCGCCTGGTCTACTTGTTCGAGGGTCAGGTAAGCCATCAGCGCGGCGGTGGGATTGAGGTGCAAGACGCGGTTGGCGTTGACGATGAGCGTGCCGTGGCCGTCGGGGTCGAGGCGGAGATGGATGCGGGATTTCTCGGCCGGAGTCTCGATGCGGTAGTGGTAGAGGCCCGATTTTGGATTTGTGATTTTGGATTTACGATTGAGCCATCCAGCCATTAAGGCCATACGGGTTTCTCCTCGCCTCTGGGAAAATCGTCAATCGGTAATCGTAAATCGTCAATCATCTTCCTCCGCCCGCGCAGGCACAGGCACAGCCGGCACAGGCGCACGCGCAGGCGCAACCGCCTCCGCCGCCGCTCCACCGTCCGCCGCTGCTGGTGGATTTGGGAAGCGGGTTGGTGCGGCTGGTCACGCCGCTGGTGAAGGTCTTGACATCGCCCAGGGTGCGGCTGGCCAGACTCTGGACGCTGGAGACAACCGAGGCGGCGAAGGCCGCGCCGGGCACGCTGACGCGTCCGCCGCCGGAGGTGGAGGGGACAGATACCCTGCCGGCGCCGCCCGCTCCGGCGGTCGAGACCGGACGATAGGCGGGGTCGTAGCGTCCCCACCACACGGGTACAAAGACCGGCCCGGTGAAGACGCGGCGGGTGCGCTCGTCGTAGTCCTTGTCGAGCATCGTCCATTCGAGGGCTTCGTCGTACATCTGGCTCTTGACTTCGGGCGTGCCGGCGGCCTCGATTTGCTGCCAGGCGCGTTCCATGATGGCTTTGTAATATTCAACGGTTTCGCGGCGGCTGAAGCCTTTCATTTTTTCCGAGACCGACTTGACCAGTTTGACAGTCATTTCTTGGAGGGCTTTGCGGCGAGCGGCCAGAGTAGGTTCGGTAAAGGCGGCCAGGAAATTCTTTTCGTATTCGTGTAAGTTTTCGGGCAGAGGCGAAGCAACTTTTAATTCGAGCGGTTCGCGTTGGACGACTTCGGCGGCGCCCTTTTTGACCACGCCGAAGAGAATCATGGTCATCACTTTGTCGAGCGGCTGCTCCATCAAGATGGCGGCCTCGACCGCGGTCAGGCCGCGCTTGATGCCGTGCCCCTCGAGTGAAATCTTGGGAGGCATGTATTGCAGTTTGCGCTTGCGCTCGCCGATGATACTCAGGATGGGCGCGCCGATAAAGATGCTGACAAAACAGCAACAGAAAAGCCAGGCCATCAGGGCATCGGTGTCGAGACGGAAGTCAATATCGGACGGCTGGAAGGGAAGCGGAGAGGTGATAATGGCGTCTGCGGGGACGTATTGTTTGGGGAAGGACGCTCCAAAGGTGTATTGCGTGTATCCATTTGCATTGGGACAGGTCCAGGTATACTGGACGCGCCCTTGATTGTCCAGCGCCGTTTGGGGAGTGTTGCTGCACGGCCAGCCGACCGGCGGACTTTCGTGGTAGCGTCCCTCGCCGGGCTGGACGCCGGGCGGCAAATGGAAGACGACGGTCAGGTCTGTGTTGCCGTAGACGAACTGTGAGCCGAACCAGGTGGGGGTGAAGACGCCGCTGACGTAGTTTTCGTCATTGTCATCGGGGTAGAGTACGCGCTCGACGCGGCCGACGCGGACATGCACGCTGCCGGTCTGGCCGGGCTGAATAGCATACCCTCCCAGATCGACGGCGAAACCGTAACTGCCGCCGCCCTGATAGTCCGAAGAAATGGCGACCGGCTGGCCGTTTACGTCGGCGGCGATGCTGGCGCGGTCGAAACTCCCGTTGGGCATGCCCACATCGACGAAATCAATGGCCGCCGCGCCGCTGTCGTTGACGAAGACGAACGTATAGTCAATGGTCATCGTGCCATCACTGTTCCAGAAAATATGCACGATTTCCTGGGCCAGACGGAAGGAGTAATTCTGAGCCGCTGCGCTGGTCGTTATGGCGAAAAGCAACGCCACGAACAGAAGCGCACTGGCGAGACGCAGTTTCATATGGCCTCCTTACAGAAAAATACCCGAGGGCGGTCGCTCGCCCGTCAGGCAGAGACTGCTACCACTTCGGTTCTTCGGTCAGTTGATAAACGGTCTGGCAATAAGGACAATGGACCATCGGCGCGCCGTTGACGATTTGGATGTCGTTGGCGTGCAGCGTGCCGCCGCACGACTTGCATTTGATGGCCTCGAACGAGGTTTCTCCGGGTAAATCCACCTTGAGGGTAACGTTTTGGGCGGTTTCCTGCCTGGTCTTGCGGACGGCCAGGACAATCAGCAGGATTCCGCCGCCCAGGACGATTAGCCCGATACAGGCCAGGGCTGTCCCCATCGTTGCCCACGCCCCCTGACCCTGAACCGGGTCCAGCGAAGCGAGATACAGGAAGCCGCCGAGGCCGAGTCCGCAGGCGGCCATCAGGAAGAGGATGATTGCCCCGATGTACATCCAGGTAACAGGTTTCATAACGCCTCCGCAAGTTCAATGAGATATACGATAAGTCATGAATAAGTGTAGCATTTTCGAGCGCCGGGCGCAAATGACATACATCCTCTTTCCCTGACGGGCCAAAGGATGAGGGTCAACTCGCCGCGCTGTTTCGCTTGATCAATCCGTGTATGTTGACCGTTGGGAGGACGGCCAGGATGCCGTTGCCGGGCCGGTCGAGGCTGCCGACGATCGCCTCGGTCGCGGCGAGCACTTTTTGGGCTAGCGCTTCGCTCTCCACCAGCGTGAAGAGGGTGTGATTGATGTCGGCTTCATGATGATAGAAATCTTCCAGGCTGGGCAGGAGGGGAAGATCGTCGCGCAATCCCTCTTTCTGGCGGATGCGTCCCAGGCCGGTGCTGGGCAGGATGGTCACACCGCTGACGCCGGCCTCTTCCCAGGCGGCGAGGACCTCCTCCAACCGGTCGGGGTCGTTCAAGACGAAAAGAATCATGTACATCAGGCACTCTCCTCGCCCGTTGGGGGCTTGCTCGATGGAGTTTGTTCCAGGGGGGCTGTTTCAGGCTCTTTGAACAGCAAACGCAGCAAGGGCGGTGTGACCAGCGTGCTGACCACGACCATGCCAACGATGGCGGAAAATTCTTCCTGGGAGACCAGCCCCTCGGTGATGCCGACGCTGGCAACGATCAACCCTACCTCGCCGCGCGAAATCATCCCGGCGCCCAACTGCCAGGCCTCGCGCCAGGTCAGGCCGCCCAGCCGCGCTCCCAGCCCGGCCCCGACAAATTTGGTCACAAGGGCCGCGCCGATGATGGCCAGCGATAGCCAGATGGCGCTGGGATGCACGGCGCGCAGATTCACCGAGAGGCCAATGCTGATGAAGAAGACAGGCACGAAGAGGCCGTAGGCCAGGGCGTGCATGCCCGGCTCGATCCGTTCTTTCTCGTGGCTGCGGGCAAACATCAGGCCGGCGATAAATGCCCCTGTGATGGCGGCCATTCCCCCCAACGCCTCGGCGGCCACGCCATAGACGAGCATGACGACGACGGCCAGACTCAACACACTTTGGCTGACGGGCAGGCGCGCGGCCAGGTGCGCCAGCCGCGGCAAAATCCATAGACCCAGCACAATCGAGAGCGTCAGGAAGAGCAGCATCTTTCCGGCCACACTCAGCAAGCCGATCAGACTGTGGCCGTTGCTGCTGAGCGCCAGAAAACCGGAGAGGAACAGGATGATGAGAATATCGTCGAAGACGGCTGCCCCCAGCAATCCCAGCCCCACCCGGCGGCGCAACACTTTCAATTCCATCAAGGTCTGCGCCGAGATGCTGACCGAGGTGGCGCCCATCGCCAGCCCTAAAAAGAGCGCGGCCTGGTTTTCCTGGCCAAACAGGCGTCCCACTCCCCAGCCCAGCCCGACCGGCATCAGCACACCCAGGCTGCCGGCCAGCGCCGAGACGCGCATGTTGCGGGTCAACTCGGTGAAGTGTAATTCCAGGCCGGCGATGAACATCAGAAACAACACGCCCAGTTCGCCCAGTTCGTGAATGAATTCCGGCAAGGATTTGTCTGTGACAAAGGCCAGGTGGGTCACATCCAGCAGGGACGGTCCAAGCAGGACGCCGACCAGAATTTCTCCCAACACGGATGGCTGGCCCAGCCGCATGCTCAAGTAACCGGCCAGTTTGGCCGCTAACAGGATGATGGCAAGTTCAAGGGCGAGTTGTAGGAATGGGCTCATAGGAAAGACACAGGTAGTTTACCATGAGTCGGCGGCAAACACGGAAGGGGATGAATGAGGGTGTCGGTGCATCGCCGCTTGATTTTGCGGTACACTTAACCCTACTTTTTGGATTCTGTTTCCGATGCCCACCCTCCCCTTGAACCAGGCTGCCGCTTTGTATGGCGTCTCTGCTTCGGACTTGCGCCTGATGCGCGGCGGCCATTATACTCACGTCTATCGCTTCTCGAAAGACGGCGCCGACTTTGCCCTGCGGCTCATCCCGCGCGGCGATGACCAGGAACTCATCTATCTGCAGGCGACCATTCACTGGCTGGAATACCTGGTCGAGGGCGGGGCGTTGGTCCCCGAACCGGTGCCGACCAGGAACGGCTCGCGGGTGGAATCCATCCTCCACGAGGGGCAGGAGTGGCTGGTGATGGCGGTGACGCTGGCGCCGGGCCGGCTGGCCGAGAATCTCGGCCTCGACCGCTGGGACCCAGCCCTGTTCCAGGAACTGGGGCGCTCGGTCGGCGCGGTGCATGCCCTGTCGCGCAAATACATTCCGCCGGCCGGGCTGCGCCGCCCCGATTGGGACGCGGCGGTCAACCTCTTCAACCATCCGCCGCCCGAACACGAATGGCTGGCGCGCAAACAGGCCGCCGTCCTCGAACGCATCCGCAAACTGCCGCGCGGCGGCGATGACTACGGCATGATCCACGCCGACCTGCATTTTGGCAACTTCATCATCGATTTTTCGACCCACAGCATCACGCTGGTCGATTTCGACGATTGCGCCTATGGCTGGTTCGTGATGGACCTGGCCGTCCTGCTCTTCGATGTGCTGGTCCTTTACGATGGCCAGGAGAGGCTGGCATTCGCCCGCGAGTTCATGGTTCACCTCCTGAACGGTTATTGCAGCCAGACTTCGATCAGCCGTTTCTGGGTCGAACAGATTCCGCTGTTCCTGAAGTTGCTCGAAATCAACCTGTATGCCGATTTGCTGTACCTCGAACGGACCGACCACCTCGACCCCTGGGTGAGAAAATTCCTGCCGGGCCGCCGCGAGAAAATCGAGAATGACGTTCCCTACATTGACATTGATTTCGAGACCCTGCTCTCAGCCCGCAGGCAGGTTGCGCTGGCAAGCAGCCCCCGGCCCCGCCGCCCGGCCTCCGTCAAACGGGTCGAGCCAGCCACCTCCCGCCGCCTCGGACGCACCCAGTCCCGTCAACGCTTGGGGCTGCCCTTCTGGCGCGAGATGCGCAGCCTGATCGCCGTCAAACTCTATCTGGCCGACCGGGTTTCGCGCGACCGCGCCGCCCGGATTGCCGGCCAATCCAGCCTGGAGTTTTTGCTCGATTTGAGTTTCTACAACATCTTCCCGCTCGAGGCCGAGTTGAGCGAACTGGAAAAACGATATGCCGAAGGTCATTTGTAGCACCAGCGCGCTGGTCTATCTCTACCGCATCAAGGCGCTGAAATTGCTGCCGCAGATGTTCGATGAGGTCTGGGTGCCTTCGGACGTCCTGGAGGAATTGCAACGCGGCCTGTTCATCGGCCTGGACGTGCCGCACCTGTTCGATTACGACTGGGTGCGCTACACCGACCCGCAGACCACGCTGCCCTCCGCCTGGCTTTCTCAGGAATTGAATCTCTCCGATTTGGTGACTCTTTCGCTGTGTTTCGAGATTCCCGATTCGGTTGCCCTGCTCGATGACGGCCGGGCGCGCAAGACCGGCCGTCTCGCCGGCCTGACGGTGTGGGGCACGCTGCAGGTGCTGTTGGAGGCCAAACAGCGCGGTCTCCTCAAGCGCATCGCTCCGTATGTCGGCCGCCTGAACGCCGAGGCCGGCATGTGGCTGACCGAGGAGACCCGCCGCCGCATTCTGCGCCTGGCCGGCGAAGCCCGCCCCGAACCCCCAGAGGAAATCTGATGCCTGCTAATATCGAGATCAAAGCCCGCGCCCGCGATTTCGCCGCCCTGGAGAGGCGCGCCGCCGCTCTCAGCGACGCGCCCTGTCAGACAATTGCCCAGGAGGATGTTTTTTTCCACGTCCGGCGCGGCCGCCTCAAGTTGCGCATCCCGTCTGCCGGGCGGGCGCAACTGGTGTACTACGAACGCCCCGATCAGGCCGCTCCCAAACGTTCCGATTATTTCATCTTCGAGACCGAGGAGGCCGCGACTTTGCAGACCGTCCTCGCCGCGGCTTTGGGGGTGCGCGGCATCGTCCGCAAGACCCGCCGCCTGTACCTGGTCGGGCAGACGCGCATTCACCTTGACCGGGTCGAGGGGCTGGGAGAGTTCGTCGAACTGGAGGTCGTTTTGCGCCCCGGTCAAACGGACGCCGACGGCCGCGCAATCGCCGATGACTTGATGGCCCGCCTGGAGATTCGCCAGACAGACCTGGTGCATGAGGCCTATATTGATTTGTTGGAAAATGCGGAGAAATGAACCAGGGCGCTGCCTCCTCGATTTCTGACGCCTCGGCATGGCCAGGGATGAAAATGCCGGAGGCCATCCTGCGGGAAGCCTGTCAACTCAAGACCTCCCAGCCGGTCGTGGTCGGTGTTTCGGGCGGCGCCGACAGCCTGTGTCTGCTCGGTGTACTGCACGAGGCTGGCTATCCGCTGGTGGTGGCGCATTTCAATCATCGTTTGCGCCCCGCAGCGGAGCAGGAACAGGCGGCGGTCGAGACTCTGGCGCGCTCGCTCGGCCTGGATTTCGTCGGCGGAGACGGTGAAGTGGCCGCCTTCGCCGAATCGGAGGGACTGTCCATTGAGCAGGCGGCTCGGACGCTGCGTTACCGCTTCCTCTTCGCGGTTGCCCGCCGGCGGAACGCCCAGGCGGTGGCGGTCGGCCATACGGCCGACGACCAGGTCGAGACGGTGCTGATGCACTTCCTGCGCGGCTCCGGCTTGAGCGGCCTGAGGGGGATGACCTGGCGCACGTACTTGCCGTCTTTCGACCCCGACATCCCGCTTGTCCGCCCGCTGTTGGGCTTGTGGCGGGCCGACACCGAGGCCTATTGCCGGGCACACGGCCTGCAGCCCCTGACCGACCCGAGCAATGCCGACCCGGCCTACTTTCGCAATCGTGTGCGCCATGAGGTGCTGCCGCTGCTGGAGACCTACAATCCGCGCCTCCGCCAGGCTCTATGGCGCATGGCGACTGCCTTGCAGGGGGACGAGGCCCTGCTGGCCGAATTGGTCGAGGCGGCCTGGCAGCGGGCGCTGCGCGCCTGCGAGGAGCGATTCGTGGCCTTCGACCGCGCCGCGCTGGATGAGATGCCGCGGCCGCTGCGGCGCAACCTGTTCCGGCGGGCGGCCGGCGTCCTGCGGCCGGGGCTGGATGAACTGGATTTTGCCTCGCTGGAGCGGGCCGCCGATTTGCGACCGGCCAACCTGACCGGCGGCCTGCGTCTGTTCGTGGAGGGGGAACGCCTCTACCTGGCCGCTTGCGAGGCCGACCTGCCGATGGCCGATTATCCCCAGATTGATGCGCCCCGCCCGCTCCTGGCGCCAGAGACCGACCTCGGCGGCGGCTGGAAACTCGCCCTGGAGCAGACAGATCGAGAGTCGCCTCTGGCCGGAGACGAGTGGCCTCCCGCCGATCCCTGGGCCGCCTGGCTGGATGCCGAAGCGACAGGCGAGGCCTTGCTTGTCCGCCCCCGCTGCCCCGGCGACCGTTTTCAGCCGCTTGGGATGGAGACCCAGGTCAAATTGCAGGATTTCTTCGTCAACGTGAAGTTGCCCCGCCGGGCGCGCTCAAACTGGCCGTTGGTCTGCGCGGGAGAGAGAATCGTTTGGGTGCCGGGCTTCCGGCTGGCGCACACCGCGCGGGTCACGAGGGGAACGCGCCGTCTGCTGAAGTTGCATCTCTATCGCTTGTAACTTTTGAGGCCGGTCTGCATCCAATCGTGCGGAGGTATGCATGACTCAACCGCGCGTAATCATCTTTACCACACCTACCTGTGCGTTTTGCAACATGGCCAAGAAATATTTCCGCGAGCGGGGCGTCCGCTTCAAAGAGGTGGATGTCAGCCGCGACGCGGCCGCGGCGCGCGATATGGTGCGCCGTTCCGGCCAGCAAGGCGTTCCGGTGATTGATATCGGCGGGAAAATCGTGGTCGGTTTCGACCGCCCGAAGATTGACAAATTGCTCGGTTTGCGCTGAGTTTGGTTCTTATCGGAACATCCCAAATTCATTTCAACAAGGAGTGTGTCTTATGACCAAAATCGAACCGCTGGGGACGCGCGTCCTCATCCGCCCGCTGGAGCAGGAAAGCAAAACCTCGTCTGGCTTGCTCCTTCCCGAAACGGCCAAAGAAAAGCCGCAGATGGGCGAAGTCATCGCGATTGGCGACGACGAGTCCATCAAACTGCGGGCAGGCGACAAGGTGTTGTTTGCCAAATATAGCGGCACCGAGTTCAAATTGGACGGCGAAGAGTACTTGTTGATGGAATGCTCTGACGTCCTCGCCCGCTTGAAGTCGTAACCGCCCGCCGACCTCTCATCTCTCGGCGGGGATATGAAGCATTGTCGCAATCCCTCGCTTGTTCCTCGTGTTCCCCGCTGAAGCGGCTGACCGGCTTGTTACACTAAGAAGTCTGTCAAAAAGGTCTCCAGAAGGAGGCCTTTTTGATTCGGTTTTGGCCACGAAAAAGGGTGCTGGACGAAGGCCGACTCCGAGTCCGCTTGAGCGGACTTCCAGGCCTTGAGCCGTGGATGTTCAATCCACGGCGAAGGGGTGGCGGATCAATCCCCGGCCAAGATGGGGGGATAATTACGAAAGTTGTTGAAATTCGTGCGGCGAGGCGAATCTCGCGCTACCCTTCCCCACCCGCCGCGACTTACCCCTTCACCCCCAGCCAGCGACGGGCAAACGCACGCACCGTGCGGGCAATCTCCACCGCCTGGCGCGCCTCCTCCACGCTCGGCTCCGTGCCGGGGTAACGGGCGGTGACGGCATAATCGGTCAAAAGGGTCAACAGGTCAACCGAAAAACCGGTCAGAATACCGTTCTGCTCGCACAGCGAATTCAAGGTGGGTAAATCATGCACTTTCGGAAACGTGACCTGCCTTGAAAGCAGCAGCGCTTTGAGATACTTCTCGGCGCTTTGTTGGGCATGAAAGGCGACAATCGTGGTCGGAATATGCCTGCGCCGCAGCAGAGAACGCGCCAATTGCCAGTCGGCTTCCGCATAGCGCACCCATTCCAGCGGGTTATCGGCGCTCATAAAGCACTGCCCCTTTCTGTAGAATTTCTCGTAAGAAGAAGTTTTCGCGGGATTCAGTCTCAAGTTCCTGCGGCGTCTTGACCAGAATATCTACCGGAAAAGGGCGGGGATACAACAAACGCGACACTTCCACGACCCGTTGACGGGGCGGCAAGTGGGTGTCCCACACCACCAGCAAATCCACATCGCTATCCGGCGTGGGCTGACCGTAGGCATACGAGCCGAACAGGATGATTTTCTCCGGCTGCAACGCCTCCACCAGGCGCGCCACCACCTGCGGCAGCGTCTCGGCCACCGGAGGAAAGCCGGTCGGGGCGACAGAAGTATTCAGCAAAACGTTCATGCCTGTCTCCTGAATGTATTTTACCTTGAAACCCCGCCCGCCGCGCATATAATTTGACATA
>JBEULG010000021.1:0-7660 GCA_041287425.1 Anaerolineales bacterium
CTCGTCCCCAGCCGCGCCGTCGGCCCAACTGCCGCCTCCCCCACGCCGACGGCCTGGTTCACCTCCAGCCCGACCGCCTCGCCAACCGCCGTCAGCGGCGCGGACGAACCCCCCTCGCCCACGCCCGCCCCCGCCGGGCGCGACCGGCCGCGGGTCGAATCGCCGCTCCTGCTGTGTTACGGCTCTGGCCTGCTCGGCATCGGCATTCTGATTCTTCTGCTAACAGCGCGGCGGCGTCCCGTCTCCCCCCGCTGGCAGGTCGAATTGCGGGGCAAAAGCCGGCTCTCTTGAAAGCCTCCATCGAGACGCGGCGACCATCCTCCACCAGATAACAAATCTGTTAGCCGTCATCTGGCGTCCACAGCAGACGCTATAATGGGAATCAATGCTTCGTTTCTCTTCAGAACGGGCATCGAAAAGAGAAGAGCACATTCTTCCCCCATTGGAGCGACCGATGAATATGAGCGCCCGCATAAAAATTCTGCCCGCCATTGCTTGTCTTTTGTTCCTGACGGGAAGCGCCCTGCTGGTAGAAACGCTCAGCGTGCCGCTGACTCACGCCATCAGCGACCCGGCAGCAGTCTATTGCCGCGACCTGGGCTACGAATCTCGCATCCTCGAAAACGAGGACGGTTCGGCTATAGGCGCCTGCGAGATGCCTGATGGCACATTGTGCGAAGAGTGGGATTTCCTGGCCGGCAGGTGCGGTCAGGAATTTTCTTATTGCGCCCAACAAGGATACGGGATTCGCACCGTCAGTGGCGGCGAGGGAGGCTTCGGTGAAGAATATGCCGTCTGCGTGGACGAAGAAGGTCATGACGTTGGCAGCGTGGAAGAGTTGAGCAATCTGCGCGAAAAAATCATCGCCTGCGAGGGCACAGACCTGATCGAGGTGCTGCCTGCTTCCACGCCGCTTGACGAGCAGGTGCTGGCGCAAACGGTCGTCGCGCCGCCCGCATCCTTCGACTGGCGCAATTTCCAGGGCATGGATTGGATGACTCCCATCCGCTACCAGGGTGGTTGCGGCAGTTGCTGGGCTTTTGCGGCCGTCGGTGGCGTTGAGGCAGCCCTGAACATTCAGAACCACAATCCCAATCTCGACTACAACCTCTCGGAGCAAGTCCTGGTCTCGGATTGTTCTACAGCGGGTTCGTGCTGCGGCGGCTGGCACAGCAGCGCCCTGGAGTATGCTGTCAATCCCGGCCTCCCCGATGAGGCCTGCATGCCCTACGCCGACAGTTCCTGCAGTTGCGCCGCCGGTTGTCAGAGCACGCGCACATGCGCCAACCGTTGTAGCGATTGGAACACCCGCTCGGTGCGCATCCAGGGGTACGGCTCGGTCAGCAATAATGCCACGGCTATCAAGCAAGCGCTCATTACGTACGGCCCTTTGCCCGCCGCCATGTATATTAGCGGTAGTTATGTGGACGGCAGCGGTATCCTGCGCTGCGCGGACGACACGCGCCTCGACCACTCTATCGTCATTGTCGGCTATAACGACGCTGGCGGCTACTGGATTATCCGAAACAGTTGGGGAACCAGTTGGGGAGAATCCGGCTACGGCAAAGTGGGGTACGGCGAATGCAACATCGAAAATTACGTCTATTACGTCCAGGCCAGCGTCAATAATGCCTGCCCGACGGTCAGCGGCGAGATAAGGCTGTACGATTCCTGGAACTGCAGCGGAACTTATGTTTCGCGCAGCACCGCCGGTCTCTGGGACTTGAGTTCCACCTTCAACGACCGGGCCGAGGCTCTCGCCATCCCCTCCGGCTGGTCGGTGCGACTGTACCTGCATAATAGCGAGGCCAGTCCGAGCATCTGCTACACCGCCTCCGATATGGACCTGTGGAACGATACCTTCAGCGATGGGACGACCGTTGCCAACCAGGCCACCTGGGCGCGCGTCTACACCAGCCCCAACTGCGTAGACGGCCCAGGCGTCCCCGTCCTGAACAGCCCGGCCAATGGGGCGACCCTCGAGCGCAGTGACAACGTCACCCTAACATGGAACGCCGCCAGCGGCGCCAGCCAATACTACGTCGAGTTCTGGGGCGGCCCCAATATCAACATCAATTCGGGCTGGACGACGAACACCTCCTGGGCCATCGGCTCGCAATGGGGCGGCGTCTACCAGTGGCGGGTCAAATCCCGCAACAGCAGCGGCGTAGAAAGCGGCTGGAGCGAAACCCGCACCTTGACCATCCGCTACGGCGCGCCCTCCAATCTGAGCGCCTCGATCGTCTCTGGCAGCCAGATCAACCTGTCCTGGAGCGCCTCCGCCGACGCCCCCGGCAACATTGACGGCTATCGCATCTATCGTAACGGAACCCCAATCGCTACGGTGGGCAGTTCCACGACCACCTACAGCAACACCGGTCTGGACTGTGGAACCCGCTACACCTACGAGGTCAGAGCCTATCGCGGCGCGTTGGAATCCAACCCCAGCAACGCAGTCTCTCCCGTGACCGCCGATTGCCCCGCCATCCCCGCCCCGCCCAGCAACGTGGTCATTGCGGCCACAACCGCCCATTCGATCACCCTGCGCTGGCAGGACAATTCGAACAACGAAACCGGCTTCAATATCTACAAGTGGGGATACAATGGCACCGCCTGGGGTTTCTACTACTACGCCTCTGTGGGCGCAAACGTCACCACCTTTACCGACAGCGGACTGGACTGCAACAACGACTTCAACTACTACGAGGTCAGCGCCTACAACACATACGGCGAATCGGAACACACCTTCTGGATTCAGGGAATCACGGACGCCTGTCCCGCCGTTCCCCACGACGACTTCGCCTCCCCCCTCGTCATCACCCAAACGCCCTACACCTATTCGGGAGATGTTTCGGGTGCCACCAGCGCCGCCGATGACCCGCCGCTCAGCGCCTGCAACCGAGGCCCAGGCCGGGCAACCGTCTGGTATCGCCTGACCACCTCCGGCCCAGGCATGCTCTCGGCAGACACCATCGGCAGCAACTACGACACCATGCTGGCTGTCTGGAGCGGCACGCGCAGCAACCTGACTCTGCTGGGCTGCAACGATGACCGGCCCTCCGACCTGCAGTCCGAAGTCAACGTTTTCCTGCCGGCCGCCAACACCTACTACATCGAGGTCGCTGAGTACGCTTACGTTGCCGCAAACGAAACCCAGGCGGAGGGACCGGATATGAGCCTTCATGAGGTCAATATCCTTTCCGCCCGCATGCTCAGCCTCCATGTGCGCTTCACTCCCATCCTGCCCCTCGCCCCCGGCGCATATGAAAATACCAATGCAAACATCCTCTACTTCGGCGCCTGGCAAACCTACACCGGCAGCGGCCCGACCAGCAACACCCTCCACTACTCCACCGCCATCGGCGACGAGGCCACCTTCCAAATCAACGGCAACCGCTTCAGCCTCACCTACACCGCCCACATCAACCGCGGCCAGGCCGAAATCTACGTGGACGGCGCACTCTATGCCACCCTCAACCAATACAACAGCACTCTGGCCTGGCAGCGCACCTGGACCAGCGGCATCCTCCCCGGCGCCACCCCACACACCATCCGCATCGTCCACAAGACCGGCACCTACATTGACCTCGACGCCGTCACCGTCATGAACGTCCCGCCGCCCGGCCCGCTCAACCCCGGCACCTACGAGGACACCGACACCAACATCATCTACACCGCCGACTGGACGCCCTACACCGGCAGCGGCCCGACCAGCAATACCCTCTACTACTCCACCGCCCTCAACGGCGAGGCCACCTTCCAAATCAACGGCAACCGCTTCAGCCTCACCTACACCGCCCACATCAACCGCGGCGTCGCCGAAATCTACGTGGACGGTGCACTCTACGCCAGCCTCAACCAGTACAACAGCAGCCTGGCCTGGCAGAACGTTTGGATGAGCGGCCTCCTGCCCGGGGCCACGCCTCACACCATCCGCATCGTCCACAAGACCGGCGCGGTGGTGGACCTGGACGCCGTCGCGGTCATGAACGTCCCGCCGCCCAGCCCGCTCGATCCCGGCACCTACGAGAATACCAACACCAACCTCCTCTACACCGGCCCCTGGCAAACCTACACCGGCAGCGGCCCGACCAACAACACCCTCCACTACTCCACCACCATCGGCGATGATGTCATCTTCCAAATCAACGGCAACCGCTTCAGCCTCACCTACACCGGCTTCACCAACCGCGGCGTCGCCGAAATCTACGTGGACGGCAGCCTCTATGCCACTCTCAACCAGTACAACAGCAGCCTGGCCTGGCAGCGCACCTGGAGCAGCGGCATCCTGCCCGGGGCCGCGCCCCACACCATCCGCATCGTCCACAAGACCGGCGCGGTCGTGGACCTGGACGCCGTCACGGTGACCAGCATCCCCGCCCTTCCCATCGGCGTCTACAACAACACCCACGCCTCGATTGTCTACCGCGGCGCCTGGACGCTCTACTCGGCCACCGGTCCCACCGACGGCAACCTGTACTACTCCACCGCCATCGGCAACGACATCTCCTTCAGCATCGAAGGCCACCGCTTTGCTCTCATCTACACCGGCTACATCAACCGCGGCACGGTCGAAATCTACGTGGACGGCAGCCTCTACGATACCCTCAACCAGTACGACACGAGCCTGGCGTGGCAGAAACAATGGGTCAGCGGCATCCTGGCCGGTCCCGGCCCGCACGTCATCCGCCTCGTCCACAAGACCGGCGCGGTGGTGGACCTGGATGGGGTGATTGTCCTGCCCGGCGTGGACGCGGCCGCCCCGGCCGCCATCACCGACCTGGCCGCTTACCTGGGCTCCTACGGCGGCAACGTGGACCTGTTCTGGACCGCCCCGGGCGACGACGGCGATACCGGCACGGCGACCCGCTACCTGGTCCGCTACGCCGCGACACCCATTCTAACCGAGGCCGATTGGAACGCCGCCACGCCGGTCAACAGCGGCATTCCTGCGCCTTTTCCGGCCGGCCTGCTCCAATCGATGACCGTCTCCGGTCTAGTACCCGAGCGCGTCTACTACTTCGCCGTCCGCGCCGAAGACGAGGAGTTCAACCGCGCCGGCTTATCCAACTCGCCATCGGCGCCTGCCAGTCTCCCAGAACCGCTCCTGCCCGGCACGTATGACCAGACCGACAGCCGCATCGCCTACCGCGGCACATGGACGACCTATGCCAACGCCTCCCTGTACGGCGGCAGTGCGGCCCGCTCCGCCGTCACGGGCAACGACCTGATTTTCCTCGTCGACGGCTCGCAATTCCGCCTCATCTACACCACCCAGCCCGATTACGGCGACCTGCAGATTTACGTCGAAGGGGTTCTGGTCGTCACCCTCGGCCAAATCGGACCGCTGACCTATCAACAATCCTGGACCAGCCCCGATTTGAGCGCCTACGGAACGCCCCCTTACGTCGTCCGTTTGGTTCACGTCACCGGTACGTACGTCGAACTGGACGCCGTCAACGTGCTCCCATGACTTAACGAAATTGTCGGTTGTTCCTTTCGAAAATGCAATGTTGAACAAAACGGAGACTCTTAAAATCAAAGATAGAAGGTTCTCTGATTACCCAATTTCGCCCGTTCAGACGCCCGGAGAACCCCGCACCAGAAGTTTCGGGGGAGGAGAAAGGCGCGTTTTGGCGCGCCGGCTCTCCCCCCGCCATGTATGACCAGGAGGTAAACCCATGAAAACGAACACTGCGCTTCTGCGCGCCCTGACGCTCGTCCTGACTCTGACGCTCCTCTTCTTGGCCTGGCAGGGCATTCAGGTCGCCCGCGCCGAAGAGGACATCCCCCCGAACACCTCGGTTCAAGCCACCCTCCCTCCCCCACAGGGAGAAGCACCCTCACCAGAATGGTTCCTCTCCCAAGTGGGAATCCAGTCCATCATCGGCAGCGATGAACGTATCCATGTCGCCGACACCACACTGGAGCCCTGGCGGCGCATCGTCATGCTGGCCATCACCTTTCCAGGCACCGGAGAGGGACAGGTGCAGGTAATGTGCTCGGGCTTCTTCATCAGCCCAACGACGGTTGCCACCGCCGGTCACTGCGTCTACAGCCACGAGTATGGCGGCTGGGCCATCGATTTATACGCCTATGCGGCTCAGAACGGCGTCGACATTCTCTATCCAGAGGTCAATGCGGTCAGAGGGACGCTGATGTACACGGTTGAGGGCTGGAGAACATTGGCGAATCCCCTCTATGATTATGGGGCGGTTACCTTGAGTGACGACGGTGCCCTCGGCAATACGGTCGGCTGGTTCGACTACGCCTACTTCAGCGATTCGTATCTGAGCACCTACCTTACGACGCCCGTGACCCTGGCCGGTTACCCTGCCGACCACGTCTTGGGCATCCCCGAAGGCTGCCCGGACCTGCTCCCTGACGATGACCCAGAAGACCCCCACAACCCTGCCGGCGATGGCATTCCCGATTATATTTGTGGAACGATGTGGTATGCGAGCGGCCCACTGGCTTTCGTTGACCCTCTCCTGCTCAGTTATGAAATCGACACCTACGCCGGCCAAAGCGGTTCGCCCGTCTGGATTACCGACGGCAGCAACACCTACGCCATCGGCATTCACGCTTACGGCATCGGCGCCGTCTGCCACAACGACATCAACCACCCTGAGACCAACTGCGCCGTGCGCATCACCCCCGAAATGGCCCAAAGATTTACCGACTGGTCTAACGCTACGCCCATCACCAACTGTCAAACCCTGACCCTGACCCACACCGGCGCAGGGGCAAACCCGGTATCTTCCATTCCCAACTCGTCCGGTTGTGGTCAGAGCCAATATATCCCCGGCGCGGTCGTCCCCATCACCGCCGCACCCGGGCCGGGCTACCAAGTTGGCAGTTGGAGCGGCACACAAAATGACAGTTCCACCTCGGCGAACAACGTGGTGGTCATGCCCAACGAGCCCCACACTGCAACGGTCCACTACGTGCCGACCGAGATTCTGATGACGCCGGGCGTTTACGAAGACACCAGTTCGAAAATCACCTACACCAGCGGCTGGACATCCTACGCCGCCGTCGGCCCCACCAACGGCACGTTGCACTACTCTGCAACTGTTGGTCAACAGGCCACTTTCGTCATCGAAGGCAACCGCCTCGTCATCACTTACACCGGCTACACCAACCGCGGCGTTGCCGAAATCTACATCGACGGCGCCCTCTACGCCACTCTCAACCAGTACAACAGCACCCTCGCCTGGCAGCGCACCTGGACGAGCAACATCCTGCCGGATACCGGTCCGCACATCGTGAGAATCGTTCACAAATCCGGCGCGGTCGTGGACATTGATGCCATCACCGTCATCAACGTCCCGCCGCCCGGCCCGCTCGACCCCGGCACCTACGAAGACACCGACACCAACATCACCTACACCGCCGGCTGGGTGCCGCTCAACACCAGCGGCCCGACCAACAATACCCTGTACTATTCCACCGTCACCGGCGGCGAGGCCACCTTCCAAATCAACGGCAACCGCTTCAGCCTCACCTACACCGGCTTCACCAACCGCGGCGTCGCCGAAATCTACGTGGACGGCGCACTCTACGCCAGCCTCAACCAGTACAACAGCAGCCTGGTCTGGCAGCGCACCTGGACCAGCGGCCTCCTGCCCGGCGCCACGCCCCACACCATCCGCATCGT
>JBEULG010000022.1:0-55249 GCA_041287425.1 Anaerolineales bacterium
CCCCCCACCAATAGAATGCTCCGGAGGTAACTTCATGTCCACCCCCACCCGCCTCCTCATCGTGGATGATAACCCCTCCATGGCCAAGACCACCGCCGACATCCTCGCCCTCAAAGGGTACGAGGTGAGCACCGCTCACTCTGGAGGCGAAGCGCTCGACCTCCTGCGTCGCCAAAAAATCCACATCCTGCTCACCGACGTCATCATGCCCGACATGAACGGCGTCGAACTCTTCGTGCGGGCCCGCCGCCTCGTCCCCAGCCTGATTGCCTTCCTGATGACCGCCTACTCCGCCGATGACATCATCCAGCGCGGCCAGGCAGAGGGCGTCAAGGCCGTACTGACCAAACCGCTCGACCTGAACCTTCTGCTGGCTCTCGTTCAGGGCGTGGAAGCGGCCTACCTGGAGAAGCGGTCATGAAGACACTCCTCCGCCTTTGCTTGTTGTGTCTGCTGGCCTCGCTTCTCTGGCCGTCTGAAGCCGCCGCCACCCGCCTCGTGCGCGTCGGTGTCTATCAAAATGAACCCAAAATTTTTATGGACGAAAACGGTCAGCCCGCCGGCCTCTTCATCGAGTTGCTGGAAAAAATCGCCGCCGCAGAGGGCTGGACGCTCGAATACGTCCCCTGCGAGTGGGAGGCCTGCCTCCAGGCCCTGGAGAGCGGCCAGATTGACCTGATGCCCGACGTGGCCTACTCCGAAGAGCGCGACCGGCGCTTCGACTTCCACCAGACCCCCGTGCTGGAAAGTTGGTCGCGGGTCTACGCCGCGCCCCAGGCGGGCATCACCGGCCTGCGCGACCTGGACGGCAAGCGCGTCGCCGTGTTAGAAGGCTCCATACAAGAACAGGTCTTTCAGCAACTGATGGACGGCTTCGGCTACCGGGTGACGCTCGTCCCCGCCGCCTCGCTGACCGAGGCCTTCGAACTCGCCTCCGGCGGTCAGGCCGATGCCGCCATCGCCAATCACCTCTTCGGCGACTACTTCTGCGCCCGCTACGGCCTGCAAAAGACGACCATTGACTTCAACCCGGTCGAACTGTTCTACGCCACCGCCCAAGGCCGCAACGCCGACCTGCTGGAGGCCATAGACCGCCGCCTGAACGAGTGGATTCCCGTCCCCGGCTCGCCCTACTACACCACCCTCGGCCACTGGACCGACCTCGCCCTCCAGGAGCGCGTCCCGGCCTATCTCTGGTGGCTGGTGGGAAGCCTCCTCGGTCTGCTCGTCCTGACGCTCCTTGCCGCCATCCTCTTCCGCCGCCAGAGAAGCGGCAGCCTGCGCGAACTCCTGCAAGCCCGCGCCGCCCTGCGGCAAAGCGAGCGGCGCTACGAAACCCTGGCGAACATGTCGCCGGTGGGCATCTTCCGCACCGACTCGAGCGGCGTCACCACCTACGTCAACCCCGCCTGGTGTGCCATCTCCGGCCTGCCTGCCGAAAAAGCCCTCGGCTACGGCTGGATGGACGCCGTCCACCCCGAAGACCGGCCGCGCCTGCGCCGCGAGTGGGAAGACTCCACCCGCCGGGGCGTGCCTGCTTTCTCCGATTACCGTTTCCTCCGCCCGGAGGGGACGACCGCCTGGGTCATGGGACAGGCCGTCCCGGAGACCGACGCGGCCGGGAACCTCATTGGCTACATCGGCACCATCACCGACATCACCGAACGCAAGCGCACCGAAGACGAAATCCGCCGCTACGTCAGCGAACTCGAAGCCCTGAACACCCTGGGCGAGAACGTCAACCGCTCGGTCTCGCTCGAAGAAGTTGTCTCTAGCGCCGTCTCTACCTTGCTCGAGGTCACCGGCACCGAAGTGGCTTTCCTCTTCCTGCGCCAGGGCGAGCGGCTGATTCTGGCGGGCAGCGGGCCGGCCGAACAGGTCCGCCGCTTCGAGAGCATCCCCGAACACAAGGTCGGCGAGTGCATGTGCGGCCTGGCCGTGCGCGAGGGCCGCCCCATGTACACCCCCGACATCTTCGCCGACGCCCGCTGCACCTGGGAAGAATGCAAAAAGGCCGGCTATCGCTCCTTCGCCGCTCTGCCGCTCCTGGCGGGGCAGGACGTCATCGGCGTCGTCGGCTTGGCCTGCTCGGAAGAACGTGATTTCGAGCAGCAGGCCGAATTCCTCGAAACCCTCGCCGCCCAGGTGGCCGGCGGCGTCCGCAACGCCCAACTGTACGCCGAGATTCAACGCTACGCCGCCGAATTGGAGCAAAAAGTCGCCGAGCGCACCCGCGACCTGAACCTGGCGCTCGAAAAAGCCCAAGAGGCCGACCGGCTGAAATCGGCCTTCCTGGCCACCATGTCGCACGAACTGCGCACCCCGCTCAACTCCATCATCGGCTTCACCGGCGTCCTCCTCCAGGGACTGGCCGGGCCGCTCAACGCCGAGCAAACCAAACAACTGAACATGATTCGCGACAGCGCCCAGCACCTGCTGGCGCTCATCAACGACGTGCTGGATATTTCCAAAATCGAAGCCGGTCAACTCGAAGTCCGCCGCGACCCCTTCGACCTGCGCGCGGCCATCGAGAACGTCCTGCGCATGGTCACGCCCGCCGCCCAGAAGAAGGGACTCGCCCTCACCGCCGCCATCGCCTCCGGCGTGGGGACCATCGTCAGCGACCAGCGGCGCGTCGAACAGATTCTCATCAACCTGCTGACCAACGCCGTCAAATTTACCGAGCGCGGCGAGGTGCGCCTGGAATGCGAAACCCGCCCCGGCTGGGTCACCCTGCGCGTGCGCGATACCGGCAGCGGCATCCGCCCGGAAAATATGGAGAAACTCTTCCGCCCCTTCCAGCAACTGGAGACCGGCCTGGCGCGCCATCACGAAGGCACCGGCCTCGGCCTGGCCATCTGCAAGCACCTGGCCTCCCTGCTGGGCGGCGACATCACCGCCGAAAGCGAATGGGGCAAAGGCAGCGTCTTTACCGTCACCCTGCCGCTCGACGCGAGTCGGCTTGAGCCGACTTTCACCTCCTGAGCCGGGGGATTCATCCCCCGGCGGAAAACGGGAAACCGCCCAAAGAGCCGAAAGGAAACGCCATGGCCCATATTCTGATTATCGAAGACAACGAAAACAACCTCTACCTGAGCACCTTCATCCTCGAAAAGCACGGCCACCGCGTCACGCCGGCGCGGGACGGCGCCGAGGGCATCCGCCTGGCCGAAGAACTGCGCCCCGACCTGATCTTGCTCGATATCCAACTGCCCGGCATGGACGGCTACGCCGTGGCCGCTAATTTGCGCGGCCGCGACATCACCGCCGCCATCCCCATCATCGCCGTCACTTCCTACGCCATGGCCGGCGACCGCGAGCGCATCCTCGCCGCCGGCTGCCAGGGCTATATCGAGAAGCCCATCAACCCCGAAACCTTCCTCGACCAGGTGCTGGCCCACCTGCCGACCGATGCGTCCGCCGCGTAGCGCAAATCACAGACTTGCCCTACGCGAAGCCCCTCTCTTGAGCCTCCTGCCCATTCCTTTGGGCAGACACTCACGAAAGGAGTCCTATGACCAAAATCCTCTTCGCAGATGACCTGGAATCGAACCGCTACCTCCTGCGCACCGTCCTCACCGCTTCCGGTTACGAAATGCTGGAAGCCTCCAACGGCGTCGAGGCCCTCGAACTCGCCCGCCGCGAACGCCCCGACCTCATCCTCTCCGACATCCTCATGCCGCAAATGGACGGCTTTACCCTCTGCCGCGAGTGCCAGCGCGATGAAACCCTGCGCGCCATCCCCTTCGTCTTCTACACCGCCACCTACACCGACCCGCGCGACGAAGAACTGGCCCTCGGCCTGGGCGCGGCGCGCTTCATCGTCAAGCCCATCGAAAACGGAGAATTTCTCGCCATCCTGCGCGAAGTCCTCGAGTCCCATCGGCAGGGCCGCCTGCCGGCCGGGCAGCCCGTCCTCGAGGAGGAGACCGTCTTCTACCGCCTCTACAACGAGGCCCTCGTCCGCAAACTGGAGGACAAAATGCTTGCCCTGGAGGAAAGTAATCGCGCCCTGGCTACCAGCGAGGAATCTCTGCGCCGCCTGGCCAGCGGGGTGGCCCACGAACTGCGCAACCCGCTCGGCGTCATCCACAACGTTGCCTACTACCTGAGCCAGATTCTGCCGCCGGAAATCGAACCCGCCTCCCGCCACGCCGAGGTGCGCGACTATCTGCGCATCCTCGACGCCGAAAGCCAGACTGCTGCCTTCATCGTCGCCAACCTGCTGCACTACACCACCGCTCCGCAGCCGGACCCGCGGCCGGTCTCCGCTCCCGAACTCATCCAACGCCTCCTGACGCGCTTCCCCCCGCCCGCCGCCATTCGCGTGACCCTCGACCTGCCCGCCGACCTGCCCCCCGTCCACGCCGACCCCGCTCACCTCGAGCAGGCCCTCGCCAACCTCCTGCGCAACGCCTACGAAGCCATGCCCGATGGAGGACAGGTATCAGTCATCAGCAGACAGTCATCACCGACCGATGACCGGCCACCGAACACTGAACACCGGCTACTGATGACTGTCAAAGACACCGGCCCCGGCATCCCGCCCGAAAACTTGCCGCATCTCTTCGAGCCGCTCTTCACCACCAAAGCGCACGGCATCGGGCTGGGATTGGCCGTCAGCAGGAAACTGGTCGAGGCCAACGGCGGCCGCATCCAGGTCGAGAGCGAACCCGGCCAGGGCGCGGCCTTCACCCTCGTCCTGCCAACCGTCCGCGCCGCTTCCCAAACTGGATAGCCTATGAACTCCTCCTTGCACGTCCTCCTGGTTGACGACGACCGGCGCATGACCCGCACCCTGGCCGACATCCTCGCCGTCCATGGTCACCAGGCCGCTCAAGCCGCTTCGGGGGCAGAGGCCCTGCGCCTGATTCAGGAAACAGCCTTCGACTGCGTCTTGACCGATATTTCCATGCCCGGCATGAGCGGCGCCGACCTGGTGCGCCAAATCCGAGACGTGCAGCCCGGCCTGCCGGTCCTCTTCATGACCGCCTACGCCTCCGACGAGGCCATCCGTCAGGGGCTGGAAGACGGCGCGGTGGCCGTCCTGGAAAAACCGCTCGACCTGCACTACCTCTTGAATTTCCTGGCCGCGCTGGGAGAGGAAAAAGTCGTCACCATCCTGGATGACGACCCCGGCTTCTGCCAGACTCTGGCCGACATCCTCGAGCGGCGCGGCTTTCGCGTCACCCGCTTCAGTGACCCGCACACCCTCCTCGAAACGATTCTCGAACGCACCCAAATCCTGCTCCTGGACATGAAATTGAACTCCGTCTCCGGGCGCGACCTGCTCGAAGCCCTCCGCCGCACCCATCCGGGCCTGCCGGTCATCCTGATCACCGCCTACCGCCAGGAGATGGCCATCCCCATCGAGCAGGCGCTGGCCCTCAATGCCTGCATCTGCCTGTATAAGCCGCTGGTCATCCCCGACCTGCTGGCCAAACTGACGGAAATCCGCCGCGCCCGCCTGAAAGAACTCTGGCGGGAGGCCGCCAGCGGCGCAAATCATGCGAGGCAGCCATGAGCGAACCCGAACGCATTCTCATCCTCGATGACGACCCCTACCTGCGCAAAACCCTGACCGACATCCTGCGCCACAAGGGCTACGACCCCCTTCCCACCGCCCGCGCCCAGGAAGCCCTGGAGGCCGCCGCCCGCCGTCAGGCAGCCATCGCTCTGATTGACCTGCGCCTGGAAGACATGCCCGGCCTCGAAGTCCTGCGCCGCATCAAAGAACTCTCGCCCGACACCGAATGCATCATCCTGACCGGCTACGCCTCACAGGAAGCCGCTATCGAAGCCATCAACGCCGGGGCCTACTCCTTCATGCAAAAGCCTTACCAGATGCAGCAGTTGCTGCTCGTCTTGCAGCGCGCCCTCGAAAAGCGCGCCGCCGCCCGCGCCCTGGCCGAAAGCCAGGCCCTCTACCGCACCTTCCTGGACGCCACCCAAGACATCGCCTTCTTGAAAGACGAACTCTTCCGCTACATCTTTTGCAACCGGGCTAACGCGGCCTTTTTGGGGCGCTCGCTGGAAGAAATCATCGGCCGCGATGACTTCGAACTGATGGACGCCCCGGCCGCCGAAGGCTGCCGCCGCAGCGACCTTCAGGCGCTGGAAGAAAACCGCCCGATTGTCAGCCTCGAAATCGTCGCCGGGCGCGTCTACGAGGCGCACAAATTCCCCGTCCCGCTCGGCGGCGGGCGCCTCGGCGTGGGCGGTTACATTCGCGATATCACCGAGCGCCTGCAGGCCGAGGAACAGATGCGCCTGCAAAGCGCCGCCCTCGAAGCCTCGGCCAACGCCATCGTCATCGCCAACCGCGAGGGATTCATCCAGTGGGCCAACCCGGCCTTCACCGCCCTCACCGGCTACAAAGTCCCCGACGAAGTCTTCGGGCGCAACCCGCGCGACCTGGTCAAATCGGGCAAGCAGGATCAGCGTTTCTACAAGGACTTGTGGGATACCATCCTCTCCGGCAGAGTCTGGCACGGCAGCCTCATCAACCGCCGCAAGGACGGCTCCCTCTACGACGAAGAGATGACCATCACGCCGCTCAAAGATTCCGCCGGGCAAATCACCCACTTCATCGCCGTCAAGCAAGATATCAGCGAGCGCAAACGCGTCGAGCGGGAAATTCTGGAAAGCGAACGCCGCTACGCCGCCCTGGTCGAGGCCTCGCCGGCAGGCATCTTCCACACCGATGCCGCCGGCCTGACCACCTACGTCAGCCCGCGCTGGTGCGAAATTTCCGGCATGGATGCCCAGTCCGCTCTGGGAAACGGCTGGCTGCAGGCCGTTCATCCCGAAGAGCGTCAAACATTAATTTCCGGCTGGGAACAGGCCGCCAAAAGCGGGCGCGCCTCTACCGCCGAGTATCGCTTCCTGCGGCCCGACGGTTCGCTGCGCTGGGTGCGCGGCCAGGCCATGCCCGAAGTCGATTCGCAAGGCCGCCTCATCGGCTACGTCGGCGCCATCCTCGACATCACCGAAGCCAAGCAGGCCGAAGAAGCCCTGCGTCTGAGCGAGGAGCGCTACCGCGGCCTGTTCGAGGATTCGCCCATCTCGCTTTGGGAAGAGGATTTTTCGGCTGTCAAAGCGCGCCTGGATGACCTGCGCCGCCGCGGCGTGGAAGATTTGGACGCCTACATCGAATCCCATCCCGACTTCGTGCGCCAATGCGCCGCCTTGGTGCGCGTTCGCGATGTCAACCGCGCCACTCTGCGCATCTATGGAGCCGCCGCTAAAGAATCCCTGCTCCAAAACCTGACGACCATCTTCCGGGACGAGTCCTATGAATCATTCAAAGAAGAGTTGCGCCAGATTGCGCGGGGCAGCACGAATTTTCACTGGGAAGGAAACAACTACACCCTGGACGGGCGGCAGATTGACATCAGCCTAAACTGGGCGGTCGTCCCCGGCCACGAAGATGACCTGGCGCGCGTCATCGTCTCGGTCATAGATATCACCGAGCGCAAGCGCGCCGAAGCCGAGTTGCAGCAGCGCCTCGAGCAATTGACCGCCCTGAGCCGCGCTGCCCAAGCCGTCAGCGCCCCGCTGGAAATGGAGACCACGCTGGATGAAATCGTCGCCCTCTCGCAGCAAGTCAGCGGCGCCGAATACGCCAGCGTCCTGCTGGTGGATGAATCCGGCCTGCCTGTCGAGAGCAGCGAGAATCTGCTCGGCATCCCCGCTCTGGAGGGCCGCGCCCGCCGCTTCGGCCTCACCCGCTGGATTGTCCAGAATCGTCAGCCGCTCGTCGTCGAGCGCATTGACCGGCGCGGGCGAATCTATCCTCCTCTCCCCGCCGGCGCGCCGCGCACACTCAACCCCTATCTGCGCCAGGAGGGCATCCGGTCCCTGGCCGGCCTGCCGCTCATCGCCGAAGACAGCGTGCTGGGCGTGCTCTACCTGCACAGCCGGCAGCCGGGCGCCTTCAACGAGCAACTGCCCCTCCTGACCGCTTTTGCCAACCAGGCCGCGACCGCCATCCACAAAGCCCGCCTGTACCGCGCCCTCGAGCGCGAACTGGCCGAGCGCATCCGCGCCGAGGCCGATGTGCGCCATTACCTGGCCGACCTGGAAATGCTGTACCAGAGCAGCCTCAACCTCAACCGCTCGCTCGACCCGCAGCAGATTGGCCAACTGCTGGTCGAGACCCTCGCCCGCCATCTGAACTGGCACCACATCGCCATCCGTCTGCGGCGCGGCGAGAGCCGCCAACTGGACCTGGTCGCCTTCAACCAGGCCGGCATGCAGCCCGGCGAGGAAGCGCAAGTAGCCCGGCATTATGCCAGCCTGGTCAGCAGCCTGGATCAGGGCCTGAGCGGCCTGGCCGCCCGCCGCGGCGAGTCCATCATCGCCGCCGATGTCCGCGCCTTTCCGGAGTACGTGGAAACACATCCTGCCATCCGTTCCGGCCTGTACGTGCCGCTGAAGGTGGAAGAGCGCGTCATCGGCGTGATTGCGGTCGAGAGCGAAACGCCGCAAGCCTTCTCCGAGCGCGACGCCCGCCTGCTCGAAACCCTGGCTGCCCAGGCTGTGGCCGCCTTCGAGAACGCCCGCCTGTACCAGGATGTGGTCCGCGCCGCCCAGCGCCGCGAGGTGCTTTACCGCCTCAGCCAGGAAATCGGCCAGAAAATCGGCAGCCTGGAGGCGGTCTATGAGACCATCTATCGGGCCGCCGGTCAACTGATGAGCGCCGACAATTTCACCATCGCCATCCACGACGAAGCCGCCGGCGAGTTCATCGGCGAATACCTGATTGACGAGGGGCAGCGCTGCCCGCCGGTGCGCGCCTCCATCCAGGAGGGCATCTCCGGCTACGTCATCCGCACTGCCACCCCCCTGCGAATCGGCGACGCCTTGAATGACCCCGGCGCCCCCACCCCGGTCCACTACGGCAGCGACCGCCCGTCGCGCGCGTACCTGTGCGTCCCGCTGCGCATCGGCGAGCGCGTCATCGGCGCCATGTCGGTGCAGAGTTACCAGCCGGAGGCTTACACCACCGAAGACGAAGCCCTGCTCAAAATGCTGGCTGCTTACGCTGCCCCGGCCATCGAAAACGCCCGCCTGCTCGAAGACGAGCGCCGCCGCCTGGCCGAACTCGAATTCCTGCACGAAAGCAGCCTGGCCATCTCGAACCTGCTCGATTCGGCCGAGATCGGCAGCCGTCTCGTCGAAATCTTCGACCGGCATCTCGGCTGGCGTCACGCGGCCATCCAATTACGGGATGAAATTGGCCAAACCTTGCGGCTGGTCGCCTTCAGCCGCGCCGGCCTGTCGCCCGAAGAGCAGGCCGCCGTCCAGGCGCGCTTCGAGCAAAGCGTCAACCTCCTCGGCCACGGCCTCTGCGGCCTGGCCGCCAGCCGGGGCGAAATCATTCGCAGCGGCGACGTGCATGCCCACGCCGAATACATTGAGACTTACCCCGGCATCCATTCCGGCCTGTATGTGCCGCTCAAAATCGGCCAGCGCATCATCGGCTGCATCACCGTCGAATCGGAAGCGTTCGACGCCTTCAGCGAGAGGGACGAGCGCCTTCTGACCACCCTCGCCAGCCAAATCGCCATCGCTTTCGAAAACGCCCACCTCTACCAGACCGTCCAGGAAGAACTCCTGGAACGCAAGCAGGCCGAGGAAGCCCTGCGCCAAAGTCAGACCCTTTTGCAATCCATCCTCGACCACGCCAACGCCATGATTTATCTAAAAGACCTCGACGGTCGCTACCTGTTGGTCAACGAAGCACTGGCCAGAGTCATGGGCGGAAAGCCCAAAGACTTCATCGGCAAAACGGTGAGCGAAATTTTCTCCGAAAACGACGCCCGGCAATACCACGCCAACGACCAGGAAGTGCTCCAGAAAGGCCAATCCCTGTTCTTCGAAGAGACACTCGCCCGGAGCGATGAAGCGTTCACCTACCTCTCGGTCAAATTCCCGCTGCGCGACCGGCGGGGCAAAATCTATGCCGTGGGAGGAATTTCAACCGACATCACCGACCAAAAGCGCACCCAGGTTGCCTTGCAGCGGCTGAATCTCGAACTGGAGGAGCGCGTCGCCCGGCGGACCGAGGAACTACGCGCTGCCAATGTTGCTCTGGCGAAAGCCGCCCGCCTCAAGGACGAATTCCTGGCCAGCATGAGCCACGAACTACGCACCCCTCTGACCGGCATCCTCGGCCTGACCGAAGCCCTCCAGCGCCGCGTCTACGGCGACCTGACCGAACGCCAAACCGACATCCTCCACACCATCGAAGAGAGCGGCCGTCACCTGCTCAATCTCATCAACGACATCCTCGACCTGTCCAAAATCGAAGCCGGCCGCATGGAACTCGAACTCGAACGCGTCTCGGTGGACGAACTCTGTCAGGCCAGCCTGCGCCTGATTAAACAAATGGCCTCCGCCAAGCGCCAAACCGTCTCCTACAGCCAGAAACCGCCCGACCTGGTCCTGCGCGCCGACGCCCGTCGCCTCAAGCAAATCCTCTTCAACCTGCTCGGCAACGCCGTCAAATTCACCCCCGAAGGCGGTGAACTCGGCCTCGAAGTCTGCGGCGATGAAGCCAACGCCGAAATCCGTTTCACCGTCTGGGACCACGGCATCGGCATCGCCCAGGAAGACATGGACAGACTCTTCCAGCCCTTCGTTCAACTGGACAGCAGCCTGGCGCGCAACTACCCCGGCACCGGCCTCGGCCTCTCGCTGGCGCGCCGCCTGACCGAACTGCACGGCGGCCGAATCGAGGTCGAATCCGCGCTCGGTCAGGGCAGCCGGTTCACCGTTATCATCCCCTGGCGCAAGAGCCAGACCGCCCCACTGTGGAACAGCCAGGCCGAGACCACCCCCGTCCCAGACGAAACTGCAGCCGCCCACCCCCATACTATCCTCCTGGTCGAAGACAATGAAATCACCATCCAGGCCATCTCCGATTACCTGACCGCCTGCAAATACAACACCGTTCTGACTCGCAGCGGACCCGAGGCGCTCGAAGTGATTCCCAAAGTGCGTCCCGACTTGATTTTGATGGACATCCAAATGCCCGGCATGGACGGGCTGGAGGCCATCCGCCGCATCCGCCGCCTGCCCGACCCCGCCCTGGCCAACCTGCCCATCATCGCCCTGACCGCCCTGGTCATGCCCGGCGACCGGGAGCGCTGCCTGGAGGCCGGCGCCAACGATTACATCAGCAAGCCGGTCGCCCTGGAAGGACTCGTCGCCGTCATCCGCTCCTTCCTGGAGAGCAGCCGATGAGCGAGCCGGTTCTCCTGCTCATTGACGACGACCCCGTCGCCCGCCAGACCCTGACCGCCCTGCTGGTCGGCGCCGGTTACCGCATCGAGGAGGCCGGCTCGGGCAGAGAAGGTTTGCGCAAAGCCTCCTTGCTTCACCCCGAGGTCATTCTGCTCGACATCATGATGCCCGGTATGGACGGTTACGAGGTCTGCCGCCGGCTGCGCAACGACCCCGAACTGGCCGAGGTGCCCATCATCATGATCACTGCCCTGGATGACCGCGAGTCGCGTCTGCGCGGCCTGGAGGCCGGCGCCGACGACTTCCTCTCCAAGCCCTTCGATAGCCTGGAACTCGAAACCCGCTTGCGCAGCCTCCAGCGGGTCGCCCGTTACCGTCACCTGCTGGAAGAGCGCGCCCGGCTGGCCGAAATGTACCGCCAAATCGAAGCCCAGAACGCCGAACTCCGGCGTCTCTCCGAAGAAGTGCTCATGGCCCAGGAAAACGAACGCCGCCGGGTGGCCATCGAACTCCACGACGAGATTGGCCAACTCCTGACCGGCCTGAAATTATTGCTCGACCAACAGCATGACGCAGCCCTCCCCGCCCTGCAAGCAGTCTGCGCCCAAGCGCGCCAAACCACCCTCGACCTGCTCCGCCGCGTCCGCGACCTTTCTCTCGACCTGCGCCCCACCCTCTTGGATGACTTTGGCCTGCTGACCGCCCTCGACTGGCTGTTCAAACGTTTCGAGCAGCAGGCCTCCCTGAAAATCAGTCACAACCTCAACCCCCTCGACGAGCGCCGTTTCCCGAGGCCGGTCGAAACCGCAGCCTTTCGCATCGTCCAGGAGGCCCTCACCAACATCGCCCGCCATGCCGGCGTCGGCGAGGCCACTGTGACCCTCACCGTCGAGTCCGACCGGCTGGAAATTGCCATCCTGGATGCCGGCGCCGGATTCGACCCCGAACAAATTGCCGCCGGCCGCTCGACCGGTCTGTCGGCCATGCGCGAACGCGCCCGCCTGGCAGGAGGCACGCTGCAACTCCAATCGGCGCCCGGCGAGGGGACGCTCATCACGGCTGTATTTCCTCTCGGCGGAGGCGAGCAGCCATGAAGACCATCACCATCTTGCTGGCAGATGACCATAAACTGGTCCGGCAGGGGCTGCGCACCATGCTCGAGGCCCGCCCCGATTTGCAAGTCATCGGCGAGGCCGCCGACGGAATCGAGACCCTGGAACTGGCCGCCCGTCTGAACCCCGATGTCATTCTGCTGGACGTCATGATGCCCCACCTGAACGGCATCGAGGCCGGCCGACAAATCCGTCAGCGAGGCATCAAGAGCCGCATCGTCTTCCTGTCCATGCACGCCAACGCCGGTTACGCCGTCCGCGCTTTGCACAGCGGCGCCCTGGGCTACGTCATCAAGGACGCCGATTTCTCCGAAATCCTGCAGGCCATCTACAACGCCGCCGAAGGAAGACGCTACCTGAGCGCCGAAATTGCCGACGAGGTGCTCGAATTGCTGCTCTCCAATGGCGGCGATAAAGCCGGCTCACTGGATATCCTCACCCCGCGCGAACGCCAAATCCTGCAACTCATCGCCGAAGGCAATACCAACACCGCCATCGCCAACAAACTGACCCTCAGCGTGCGCACCGTAGAAGCCCATCGCGCCCGGCTCATGGCCAAATTACGCCTCCGTTCCCACGCCGAACTGATTCGTTTTGCCATCCAGCAGGGCCTCATCGAAACCTGAAGCCGCGCCCCCTGCAGCCGGAAAATTAAGTACTCTCCGCAATTCCCCCGGCGAAGATTCACGCTTGTCTTCCTAGAGGAAGAACGCGTATCATGAAAAAAGAGACGGCAAACTCCTGCGAGACGCGAGCGCCGCTAATTCTTGGTTAAGGAGCTCCAATGAACCAAAAAGCCCGCATCCTGGTCATTGACGATGAAGCCATCGTCCGCCTGACAGTCGAAAGCCTGCTGGCCGACCGAAACCTGGAACTCCTGTTCGCCGAGAACGGCAAACAGGGCCTGGAACTTGCCCGCCAATTCCTGCCCGACGCCATCTTGCTGGACATCATGATGCCCGATATGGACGGCTACGAGGTCTGCCGTCAGATACGCGCCATCCCCGAACTGGCCGAGGTGCCCATCATCATCATCACCGCCCTCGATAGCCGCGCCTCCCGCCTGGCCGGGCTGGATGCCGGCGCCGACGACTTCCTCACCAAGCCCTTCGACACCACCGAAATTCAAATCCGCATCCAGAATATCCTGCGCCTGAACCGCTATCGCAGCCTGATCACCGAACGAGCGCGCTTCCTGTGGATGGTCGAGAACAGCGAGGATGGCTACCTGATTCTCTCGGCGCGCAACACCATCCAGTATGCCAATCCACGCGCCCGCTTCTGGCTCCAATTGCCCGATACATACGTCAATATCGGTTTCCTCGACCAGGCCCGTCTGCATTACGCCCTTGAACCGGCCGAAGGCTGGGAGCACTGGGCCGAGGATCCTCAGCCCGGCTACTTCGTCCAGGCCGAGACCAGCACGGCGCGCCCCTTCTGGCTGCTGGTCAGCGCGGTGGATACCCCCCTCGGCCAGGACAATCACCGCGTCGTCCGCATGCAAGACATCACCGACAAGATGGCCGTCGATCAGGATATGCGCAAGTTCCACACCATCGTCGCCCACAAACTGCGCACCCCCGTCTCCCTGCTCTACAGCAGCATGACTCTGTTGACCGAAAAGATGGACGCCTTCGACGAAAAAGAAATTCGCGAGATGGTCAAGGTGGCCTGGAAGAGCAGCGAACGCCTGGTCAATGATGTGCGCGCCGTGCTCGAATACCTCGACCTGCCGCTTTCCCTGCAGGTGGGCCAGCCAACCAGCCTGGAAACCCTGCCGGCCCTGATCGAAGAAATCGCCGAAAACCGCGGCATCACACACCTCTCCATCTCGATGCCGGCCCCTCTTGCCGGCCGACAAATCGCCATGCCGCCCAACGCCCTGGAACTGATTTTCCACGAATTGCTCGATAACGCCCACAAATTCCACCCCCGCCAAGACCCGCACGTGGAAATCGTCTTCTCCCCACTGGAAGGCGAGCGCCTGCGCCTGAGCATCTGCGATGACGGCCTGACCCTCACCGCCAAGCAATTGCAATGGGCCCTGATGCCCTACTTTCAGGGCGAGAAACATTTCACCGGCGAAGCGCCCGGCATGGGCCTCGGCCTGCCGACCGTCGCCTCCCTCGTCTGGCAGGTCGGCGGCAAGATTCGCCTCACCAATCGCGAAACGGGGCCGGGGGTCCAGGTTGAACTGATTCTCCCGCTCAGGCCGGAGGAAGAGGGGACAAAATGAACGAAAAACCGTGCATCCTCATCGTAGACGATGAGCCGATCATCTGGCAGACGCTGGAAGCCCTCCTTCCGGCAGAAACTTACGAACTCCAGTATGCCAGAGATGGCGCCGAGGGGCTGTCCAAAGCCATCGCGCTTCAGCCAGACGCCATTCTTCTGGATGTGATGCTGCCGCGCATGGATGGATTCGCCGTCTGCCGTCAGTTGCGCGAACACCCTCTCCTGGCCGAAGTGCCCATCCTGATGATTACCTCCCTCGACGACCGCCCCACCCGTCTGGCCGGGCTGGAGGCCGGCGCCGACGACTTCCTGACCAAACCTTTCGACACCCTCGAACTGCTCGCCCGCCTGAAAACCATCACCCGCCTCAACCGCTACCGACATCTCATTGAACAACGCGACCGGCTGGCACGCATGAACGAGGAACTGCGCGCCGCTTATCAGCAGACCATCGAGGGCTGGTCGCAGGCCCTTGACCTGCGCGACCACGAGACGACCGGCCACACGCGGCGGGTCACAGACATGACCATCCGCCTGGCGCGCCTGGTAGGGGTGGAGGAAGAAGCCATCGAACACATCCGCCGCGGCGCGATCCTGCACGATATTGGCAAAATGGGCATTCCCGATTCCATCCTTCATAAGGCTGGCCCTCTGACCGAAGAAGAATGGAAAATCATGCGCCAGCACCCGATCTATGCCTACGAATGGCTCTCCGTCATCGACTTCTTGCGCCCGGCCCTCGACATCCCCTATTGCCATCACGAACACTGGGATGGCAGCGGCTATCCACGCGGCCTGAGGGGCGAACAAATCCCGCTCGCCGCCCGCCTGTTTACCATCGTGGATGTCTGGGATGCCCTGCGCTCCGACCGTCCCTACCGCCACGCCCTGCCAGAGCAGGATGCCATCGCCTACGTCCAAGCCCAAAAAGGCCTGCTCTTCGACCCTCAATTGACGGCCGTCTTCCTCAAACACATCCGCCAAATCGTCTAGAACGACGGCCGAGAGAAATCTGGAGAAGAACTTTTCTATGAGCAAAAAGAGCACACGCTTGCCTTACGTGTACATGGCCTGGGGTTGTCTGGCCGCTCTTATGGCCCCCTTTGCAGGCATGCTCATCGAGGCTTCCAGAATTCGCCTTCCCCTCACCTTCCCCTCGCTTCTTTCGACGCAGTTGAGCCAACCCCTCTTGTGGATTCTCGACCTGGCCCCCCTCTCGATAGGGCTGCTGGCCTTTCTATGGGGAAAACAAAAGCAGTCTAGCCTGCAAGCCGCCGAAAACCTGAGACAATGGCAAACCATGTTCGATGCCTTCTCCGACGCCGCTTTTCTGCTCGAAGAGGCGTCGGCAACCATCCTACACTGCAATGCTGCTGGCCAGAAACTGCTCGATAGTTCCGCCGCCGACCCCGACGGCGCCCGGCTCTACGCTTTGCTGGCCAACAACCGAACCACCGGCCCAAGAACAGACCCTTCTGCCGCGGAAGAATTTGAATGGCAAGGACACATCTTTGATGTTTGCCGTTATCCAATCGCCGCGCAAAACGGCCGCCTCCACAGCCTGGTCATCTTGCATGATATCACCGCCCACAAAGAGAGCGAAGCCAAAGCCCTCCAACAAAAGCACTATTTCGAAACGGTCGTCACCAACAGTCCCACAGCCATTGTCGTCCTCGACAACGACGGCAAGATCATCTCAATCAACCCGGCCTTCGAGCGCCTTTTCGGATACACCCAGGAAGAGGCGCTTGGGGTGCGGATTGACACACTGATTACCACTCCCGATACGGCCAGCGAAGCAATCGCCTATACCCGCCAGGCCCTCGATCGGCCGCTCCGCGCCATAGGCAAGCGCCGGCGCAAAGACGGCCAACTGGTCGATGTGGAAATTCTCGCCGTCCCGGTTTACCTCGAAAAACAACGGCTTGGCGCCCTGGGCATCTACCATGACATCACCGAACTCAACCGCGCCCGCCAATTAGCAGAAGAGGCCAGCCTGGCCAAGAGCGAATTCCTGGCCAATATGAGCCACGAAATCCGCACCCCAATGAACGGCGTCATCGGCATGCTCGAACTGGTGCTGGATACCCCTTTGACTCCATTGCAAGCCGATTATGTGCAAACTGCCCTGCAAAGCGCCGAAGCCTTGCTGTCCCTGTTGAACGATATTCTCGACTTTTCCAAGATTGAGGCCGGCCGCCTGGAACTCGAAACAATCAACTTCAACCTCCGCAATCTGGTAGAAGACGTCGCCTACACCCTTGCCAAACGCGCCCAGGATAAGGGCCTGGAAATGGCTTGCCTGGTACAACCAGACCTGACCTCAGAATTTCTCGGCGACCCCGCCCGCCTGCGTCAAATCCTGGTCAATCTGATTGGCAACGCCATCAAATTCACCCATCAGGGCGAAATCGTCGTCCGCGCCGAAAAAGTAGTCGAGACGAACAGCCAAACAACGGTCCGATTCTCGGTGCAGGATACCGGCATCGGCATCCCGCCAGACCGCCAAGAGGCCATCTTCGACCGTTTTACCCAGGCCGATGGCTCAACGGCGCGCAAGTACGGCGGCACCGGCCTCGGCCTGGCGATTTGCAAACAATTGGTCGAAGCCATGGGAGGAAAGATCGGCGTCGAAAGCAGCCTCGGGGTTGGCAGCACCTTCTGGTTCGAAATCGCCTTCCCAAAAGCCAAAAGCACAAAGCAAGATACCGCTCCTCTCTTCCGCAAGCCCAATCGTCTGACAGAAGCACGCATCCTCATCGTAGACGACAACCAGACCAACCGCATGATCTTACTCAAGAACGTCGAGGCGCTCGGCTGCCAGGCGGAGGCAGTCAACAGCGGGGCCAAGGCCATCGAGACCTTGCGGACTGCATACCGCAGCGGCAATCCCTATCATGTCGTTTTGCTCGATATGCAAATGCCGGGCATGGACGGCGAGCAAACCGCGCGCGCCATCAAAAGCGACCCGGCCATCAAAAACGTCAAAATCATCATCTTGACCTCCATGGGAACGCGCGGCGACCTGGATCGGCTGGAAACGCTGGGGTGCGCCGGTTATCTGCTCAAGCCCGTCAAACAACAATTGCTCTTCGACGCCATCGTCGCCGTGCTGAGCGAAACGGACCAGCCGCGCATCGTGACCCGCCAAACATTGAGCGAGCGGCGCAAGACGGGACAGCGCATTCTCCTGGCCGAAGACAATCCCATCAACCAAAAACTTGCTGTGGCCATCCTCCAGCGCGCAGGCTACTTGGTCGACAGCGTAGAAAATGGCCTCCAGGCCTTCGAAAAAGCCCAGACCCGCCAGTACCCGCTCATCTTGATGGACGTCCAGATGCCGGAAATGGACGGCTTCGAGGCCACCCGCAAAATCCGCGCCTGGGAAGCCGTTAACGGCGGCCATATCATTATCATCGCAATGACCGCCCATGCCATGCAAGGAGACCGCGAGCGCTGCCTGCAGGCCGGCATGGATGATTATGTGTCGAAGCCGCTCCAGCAAAAAGTTCTCTTCAGCGCCCTCGACCGCTGGCTGGCCAACCCAGACGCCGCCCCACAGGAATCCGCAGAGATCAAGCAAGACTATTCCACAACCGCTTCCCTCTCTGTGACCGGGGAAGAAGGCCTGTTCGGAGAAGACGCCCCTCTTGCCTCCGACACTCGTACCGCCCCTCCGCCCAACATCGAAGACGAAATCGCCTCCCTCCCGCCGGTGGACCTGGAGGCCGTTTTGTCATTGCTCAACAATGACTGGAAGATGATGAAAGAGATCTTCGGCGAATATCGCAGCCATTTATCCGAACGCTGGCGAGAAATCCAAGACGCTCTGAACAACGGCGAGGCCGAATCTCTCTGCCGGGCTGCTCACAATCTCAAAGGGATTTCACTCAACCTGTGCGCCCAGCCCCTTGGACGCTTGGCTGCACAAATCGAAGAACTCGGTAAACAGGCGCGGCTGGAAGAAATCCGTCCCCTCCTGACCCGCTTGCGCCAAGAAATGGACAGAGCCGAAGAATTCATTTCAACCAACATCCTGCAGGAGAAGTCATCATGAACACCATCCTCATCATTGACGATGAAACCACCTATCACACGCTCATCAAAAACGTCCTCGATGCCCCCGACCGCCAATTCTATTTTGCCTCTAGTGGAGAACAAGGACTTTCCCTGGCCCGCCAACACCGGCCGTCGTTGATCATCACCGATGTAATGATGCCCGGCCTGAACGGCTACGAGGTCACCCGCACCTTGCGGCGCGACCCTATGTTTGCCGCAACGCCCATCCTGGTTCTCACGGCTCAAGCCGGTCTGCAAGACAAAATCAAATCTTTTGAGGCGGGTGCCGATGACCATCTGACCAAACCCTTCAACGCCGAAGAATTTGCGGCTCGTGTCGCGGCCCTCTTGCGGCGGGCGGAGGCCCTCCAATCACAGCGTATCGAATCGCCCCTCGCCCAGGAAGGCCGGATGATCGCCGTCCACAGCCTGCGCGGAGGAACAGGGTGCTCCAGCCTGGCCGTCAATCTGGGCGTCGGTCTCTTTTCTCTCTGGAAAGAACCAACCATCCTCCTCGACCTCACCATGACCGCCGGCCAGGTGGCCCTCATGCTCAACATGACCCTCCGGCGCACCTGGCTGGATATCGCCGGCCGCTCCCCCGACGACCTGGACGAGACCCTGCTGGCATCCATCATCGGCCGACATGAAAGCGGCCTGCATTTCATCGCCGCCCCGACCTTCCCCGCCGAGGCCGAAACCCTGAGCGGCGAAACGCTTGGCGCCGCCCTAAAACTCATCAAGGCAAACTACGCCTATATCGTCGCCGATTTGCCGCACGATTTCAGCGATCCGGCCCTGCAGGCGCTCGACCTGGCGGATCAGATTCTGATCACCGCCTCCCCCGACATGGCGTCTGTGCGCGCCGTAGCAGCCGCCATCGACACCTATCAGAAACTAGGCTACCCTCCCGAAAAATTCAAATTCATCCTCAATGCCACTTTTCCCCATTCTGGGCTAACCAAAGAAAAAATCGAGGCCGCCCTCGGCCTCCCAGCGACCATGACCATCCCCTACGTACAGGACGTCTTTGTGGACGCAATCAACATGGGCCGTCCCGTTCTATACGACCAGCCCGAATCGCCCCTGGCCGCCATCCTGGAAGATTTTGCCTTCTTTATGAGCAAAGAAACGCACAAAAAGACCAGGCCTGAAAATCCCAGCGAGGCGTGGAAACGCGTCTACAAACGCTATCAGGAGAGGAGCAAGAAGGCCGCTTTGAGCAAGTGATTCGCCAGAGCAGCGCGCCGCTCAAGTTTTTGCAGGAAGCAACACCTTCAGCCGCCCCGGCTGGATGCGGTACGCCAGTTCTCGAATCCCGGCTGAAAAAATTTCCCCGTCGGCATGCGCGGGCGTGGGCATCTCGAAATGGACGTCGATCCAGGTCGCATGTCGCTCAAATACGCCTTCCATTTCCACATAGTTGCCCGGCCCAGGTTTCATAGCCGCCGGCAGCAGTCGCAAGAGGGCGAGACGCCGCTCGCGCCCGCCGTAGACGAAAGTCAGCCGCCCGTCGAAAGGATTGGCGTGAGGGGCCATGAAGAACACCCCTCCCGTCCGCGGCCCGTTGCCGACCGTCACCAGCGAGACGCGCCCCTCGAACTGTCCATCATCCCACTCGATCTTCACCTGCCAGCGCGGCCCCTCATAAATGCCGCGCAGCGCCGCGACCAGATAACGCAGCATCCCTTTGATCCACGTAATGCGCTGCTGGATAAGGGTGACATACGGCTCCAGCCCCATCGCCGAATTGTTGACGAAATAGATGTCGTTGACGCGACACACATCCACAGGCCGCGTCTCGCCGGCCGCAATCACCCGCGCTGCCGCCGTCAAATCGAGCGGCAGCCCCAGGTTGGCGGCCAGGTCGTTGGCCGACCCCAGGGGCATCACCCCTAACGGGCCGAGCCTTTCATCAGGAGAACGAGCGGCGCGGGCCAGACCGTTGACCACCTCCCCAATCGTCCCGTCCCCGCCCGCAACGATAATCGGCGAATACCCCGCCCGGACGGCCTGCTCGGCCAGTTCAATCGCATGGCCATGCCGTTCCGAGACGGCCAATTCGAATGCAACCCCCGCACCCCTCAACGCTTCGGCGGCCTCCGGCCACCGTTTCTCCGCCTTCCAACGATTGGAATACGGATTCAAAATCACTTTGGCTGTCATCTTTTACCTCTAAAATAAAATTGTGCGCTGGGCTTCGGTTACATTCTAACATTTTTCAACTGGACGATGACCACCCCCATTAGTATCAATAAGCATCCCGCCCCCTGAACAAACGTAAGCCGCTCCTGCAAGAAGAACCAGCCTGCAACGACGGCTGTCACCGCCTCCAGGCTGAGAATCAGGGCCGCCTCAGTGGGCGGGGTGTGGCGCTGCGCCCAAACCTGGAGCGTATAGCCGAGGCCCACCGAGAGAATGCCGGTGTAAAAAATGGAAATCAGCACCGCCGACAAGCCGCGCCACTCTCTCCCCTCAACGGGCCAGCCAACCAGCAGACTGAGCAGCGCGCAGACGGCAAACTGTGCCGCCGCGAATGGGACGGTCGCCACCCCTGCGGCGTACTTCCCCACCACGATGACATGCAAGGCCCAAAAGACTGCCCCGGCTAGTTCGAGAGCGTCGCCGGCCCGGAAGACGAACCCCTGGCCATTGGTCCCCAGCAGATAGGCGCCCGCCACCGCCAGCCAAACTGCCGCCCATGCCGCCGGCGCAGGCCGTTGACACCAAAACGCCAGCAAAAGCACCGGCACGAGAACCACATACAGACTGGTCAGAAAACCGGCGTTGCCCGCCGTGGTGTAATGCATGCCCAACTGCTGCAAGGTGCCGGCTACAAACAGCAAAGCGCCCGCCAGGCAGGCCGCCCCCCACTGCCTCCATCCGGCGCGCCAGCGCAGGCCGCAAAATGGCAGCAAAACCAGCGCTCCCAGCAGGAAACGCGCCGCGTTGAAGAGAAACAGGCTGTCTTGCAGCGCAGCCGCCCGCTGAGCGACGAAGGCCGTCCCCCAGATGACAGCCGTCAGCAGGAGCAAAAGTTCGGCTTTGAGACGCAGGTTCAAAAACCCGTTCCCTCTGAGGAAACGGGTTCTTGAAGGTCCTTGAAGGCCCTTGACTATTCTTCCTCCTCCGCCCAGGCCGCCGCCCGGTCGAGAGCGTCCTTCTCCGCCAGCGTCAGGCGCACCGACACGGCGCCCAGGTTGTCGTTCAACTGCTCGACCGAATTGGCCCCGATGATGGGGCTGGTGATGAGCGGATCGGCCAGCAGCCAGGCCAGCGCAATCTGAGAAATGCTGGCGCTCTTCTCTTTCGCCAGCGCATCCATCTGGTCGAGCAACGCCCAGTTCTTCTCGGTAAAATACCGCCTGGCCCCGCCAGCGCGCACACTGTTCGGCACCAGATTGCGGCGATACTTTCCGGTCAGGAAACCGCCCGCCAGCGGACTGTAAGGGATGACGCCAATCTGATAGGTGCGGCACACCGCCGCCAGTTCCCGCTCGAATTCGTCGCGGTGAACCAGGTTGTAGTGCGGCTGCAAACTGTCGAAACGCGCCAGGCCGTGCTTGTCCGAGGTCCACAACGCCTGCATCAACTGCCAGGCGGCGTAATTCGAGGCCCCGATGTAACGCACCTTGCCCTGTTTGACCAAATCGTCGAAGGCGCGCAGGGTCTCCTCGATGGGCGTGGACTCATCGGGCCAGTGAGCCTGGTACAGATCGATGTAATCGGTCTGCAAGCGGCGCAGCGAATTCTCGACTGATTTCATGATGTGAGCGCGCGACAGCCCCTCATCGTCGGGACCGCCGCCCATGTTGCCGCGCACCTTCGTGGCGATGATCAGCGCCTCGCGCTTCAGCCCGCTCTGTCTCCACCAGCGGCCGATAATCTGTTCAGAGACGCCGCCGGGGTTGCCCTCTGCCCAGCGCGAGTAAATGTCGGCCGTATCAATGAAATTGACGCCCGCCTCTACCGCCGCGTTCAAAATCCGAAACGAAAGCGGCTCGTCGGCCGTCCAGCCGAACTGCATCGTCCCCAGGCAAAGCGCCGAGACTTTCAGTTGCGTGGTTCCTAACATTCGATATTCCATGGCTATCTCACCTCTATGCGAAAATTCTCTTGTGGATGGCTGCCTTGCTCTTATAAGTCTACCACACGAATCCGGTCAATTCCGGTCGTATTTCGCACATGCGTCCTGCCATCGGCCCACACATCCGGGCCGATACCCATCGGTCTCATCAAGGCCGGCGCTCACAAGTCCTCCCAGCGGACGGTAAACTGGATGCCGCGGCGGGCAATCTCCTCCATCACCCGCGCCGCCGACACGGCGCACTCCATGCGGTGCGCCCCCGGCCCGATGACGCCGCGCGCCTGGAAGCCCATCATCAAGGCGCAGTGCCAGCCGGTCAGGCGCTCCATAGCCGTGAAGCCGGTGACCGGATCGTAGCGGTCGATCAGGTCCACGGTCACGCGCCGCTCGCGCCCGTCTTTCCGGCCGATGCCGATGGCGCGCATGATGCAGATGTCCTTGACAAGCGGCGCGCTGATGTGCTTCTCCAGCAACGCATGGTAAAACTGGCGCGGCACCACTGCCTGCCCATCCACCATGACCGGCTCCTCAGAGAACAGGCCGAGCAGTTTATAGGCCCGGAACTGTGCGAAGTGGCCGGGATAGCGCAAGACCTTGCTCTCGTAACGCTGCAGGCGCCCCAGATGGGTGTGCGGCGTGGTGGACATGCTGCCCGAAATGACAAACGCCTCCAGTTGGCCCAGCGGCGGGAACTCGACCGTTTCGAGTTCGGTAAAGGTGGGCACTTGCACCAGTTTTCCATCGCGGATGTAGGTCGCCTCGCCATCGTACTCGTTGGTCAATCCGTTCAGATGAAAGGCGCATTGATAATTCCACGGCGGGACCGGTTCCTGCGGCAGGCCGGCATCGTAAAGATAGACCTCGCGCGGCGCATCGAGCAAATCCATCACATAGACGCCCATGTGGTTGATCAGCCCCGGCCCCATCCCGCAGTCAGGGACGATGCTCACTCCGGCGGCGCGGGCCGCTTCATCGAGGCGCAACTGCTCCCAGACGACCCCTGTGTTGCCGCCCATATCGTTCAGGCTGACGCCAGCCTCGATGCACGCCCGGCTGATGGCCACGTTGAAGTAATACGTCACCGCGCTGAGGGCCACATCCATACCGCTCAACGCCTCCCGCAGCGCGGCTTCGTCGGCCACGTCCAACCGACGCGGGACGGCGACCTGCCGTCCGATCAGACGGTTGATCCGGGCCGCGGCCGCCTCGGCCACCTCCGCCCGGATGTCGGCCAGGACGATTTGCTCCGCCTCCCCGAATTTCGCCAGGTCATAAGCGGCGGCTGTCCCCTGTCTTCCCGCGCCCAAGATGATGTAACGATAAGCCATGACGACCTCCTTGAACATCGAAAGTGAGCAGCAGCCGCAAGAGGCGATGCGTTTCTCCGGCAAAGCCCGACCAGGCAGCCAACAAACGCGCCTGACTCCTGTCGCTTCTTCGGCGCCGCCAGGGGAAAGTTTACATCAAAACCGCAAACCCCGCTATAATTGACCCCATCATGGACGCCCAAATGACCCAATCCATCATTCGCCGCCTGGCCGCAGGCAAAAATCCCGACGACATCATCTACGAATTGTGCCACACCCACCACCTGACCTGGCCGGAGGCGGAAGCACTGGTCCAGCAAATCCAGGCCGAACACGAAGAGACGATTATCAAAAAACAATCGCCGCTGATGATCGCCCTTGCCCTCATCCTCTTCGTCCTTGGATTGGGCGCAACGGCTGTGGGTTTGTACACCCTCCTGGGCGCTTTCGCAGTCTATACCGAAGCCGGCGGCCCCTCGAATGCCCTCGGCTTTCTTTCTTACGCTCTCCACTACTGGCCGTCCGCGGCGGCGATCGTCGTCTTTGGTTTCAGCGCCATCGTCGGCAGCCTGATTGGGATGCGCCAGACATTGGGGGCGCTGCTCGATGGACTCTTCGACCGTCTCGGCCTCTGACGAGGAGCCTCGCATGCCATTCGAAAAGAGCGTCGAAGCCCTCCTGCGCGAAGCAATGGAGCGCGGCGAATTCGACCACCTGCCGGGCAAAGGCCAACCGCTTGACCTGAGCGCCTACTTCGATACTCCCGAGGAGGTGCGCCTGGCCTATTCGATTCTCAAAAGCGCCAACATTCTCCCCGAAGAAGCCAGCCTGCTCAAAGAGATTGCCCTCCTGAAAGAAGACCTGCGCGCCTGCGCCGAACCGGTCCGCCAGCGCCAACTCGCCGCCGCCATCGAAGCGCGCCTCCTGCGATACAACCTGCTGCGCGAGCGAAGGAAAACAGGCCGATGACCGCCTCCTGCCAGCCGGAATTCCTGCAGTGGGCCGCCCTGGCCATCGAACACTACCCCCTCGCCCGGCCGCGCCTGGAATTCATCCGTCACAGCGAAAACCTGACCTTTCGGGTCAGCGACGGGCGGCGTCAGTACCTCTTGCGCCTGCACCAGCCCAAAACACCCACCCTCGCCGACCTCCGTCAGCAGCCGCAGGCAATCCTCTCCGAACTGCAATGGATGGCCGCCCTGCGGAGCGAAGCCGGCATTCCCGTCCCTCCCGTCGTTCCCAATCGAAACGGCGAATTGGTCACCCTCATCCTTCCCGAGGGCCAGTCTGACCCCATCCCCTGCAGTCTGCTGGGCTGGGTGAACGGCCGCCCCTTCGAGCCGGCAGCCGAAGACGCCCCCGCTCTGGCGCGTCGACTGGGCGAACTGATGGCCCGCATGCACGCTCACGCTGCCGCCTGGCAGCCGCCCGAGGGATTTCTGCGTCCCCGCTACGGGTCCGACCACGCCTGGGCCCTGCTCGAAAAACTTTCGGCGGGGGTGAGCCTGGGCATCCTCTCCCCGGCCGATTTCGCCCTGCTGCGCGCCCTGGCCGATGCCCTGACCGCGACCATCTCAGAGATCGCCCAAACGCCCGAACACTACGGCCTGATTCACGGCGACCTGCACACCGGCAACTGGCTGACGCGCCGCGGCCGCATCATCCCGCTCGATTTCTCCCTGTGCGCCTTCGGCTACTACCTCTTCGACATCGCCATCGCCGCCGGCAGCCTGGGCACAGAAAACGCCGGTCTGCGGCCATTCTTCTTCGAAGGCTACCGCCGGCGCCGTCCGCTCCCCGAAGACCGCTTGCGAGCCATCGAAGCCTTTTTCATCCTCAGCGTGCTCGGCCACTACACGTTCATCCTGCCCGACGCCTCCCGCCACGAGTGGCTATACGAAAACATCCCGCGCATGCTCAGAACCATCGGACAAAATTTCCTGCGCCAGGAACCCTTCTTCCTCGAAACAGATTGATTTGCAACCGGGCTTTCTTAAAGTCCGCAGGGTGTGTTGTTGTGAGAGGCGCCTGCCCAGAGCCTTGTGCCGAGCGAAGCGAAGGAGCAGCAAAGGAAGGCGACGACGGCGCAACTCAGGCCATGGAAGTCCGCTGACCCTAAAGGGCGCCGCGCGAAAGCGGATTCCAGAGTCGGCTTACAGCCGACTTTTATGAACTCAGGCAGGGGATTCCGTCCCCCCTAGACTTTAAGAAGGCCCTGGAATTGCGAAACCGCCCTTTGACAAGCCTCCCCGACCCTGCTATACTGTACCGGCTTGAACACGACTTCTACTGCCTGCGGGCAGTTACAATACTTCACAATCCATCCTGGCGCAGACCCTCGACCCACGAGGGGAGTTTTGTGTTTCTCGCGCCAGGGCGGCAAGGATACTCATGAGTCAAAATCAAACATTGCGCATCATTCCTCTCGGCGGCCTGGGCGAGGTCGGCAAAAACATGATGGCCTACGAGTACGGCGGCCGCATCCTGGTCGTCGATGCCGGCCTGATGTTTCCCGAAAACGACATGCTGGGGGTGGATTACATCATCCCCGATTACCAATACCTGCTCGATAACGTCCAGCGCGTCGAGGCAATCCTCATCACCCACGGCCACGAAGACCACATCGGCGCCATCCGCCATCTGCTCAGCGACGTGCCGGCGCCCGTCTATGCCACGCCGCTGACGCGCGGCCTGATCGAGGTCAAGCTGGCCCGCAACGGGCTGGCCGGCAAGGCCGTCCTGAATACCATCCAGGCCGGAGAGACGCTTCGCCTGGGCCCCTTCCGGGTGGAAACTTTTCACGTTTGCCACTCCATCCCCGACGCCATCGGCCTGGGAATCACCACCCCGGCCGGTCTGGTCGTCCACTCCGGCGACTACAAATTCGACCAAACGCCGGTGGACAACTGGCCGACCGATTTCGCCAAACTGGCCGAATTTTCGGCGCGCGGCGTGGACCTGCTGCTGTCCGACTCGACCAACGCCGAACGCCCCGGCTGGACGCCCTCCGAGCGCGTCATCGGCCCCGCCCTCGACGAAGTCTTCCGCCAGGCGCCGGGCCGCATCATCATCGCCACATTTGCCTCGCTGATTGCCCGCATGCAGCAGGTGGCCGACGCCGCCGTCCGCCATGGGCGCCGACTGGCTTTTGTAGGCACCAGCATGGTGGACAACGCCAAAATTGCCCGCAAGATGGGTTACCTGGATATCCCCGAAGCCGCCATCGTCAGCCTGGAAGAAGCGCTGCACCTGCCCAAGAAGGACGTGGTGCTGATGTGCACCGGCTCGCAGGGCGAACCGTCCTCCATCATCGGCCGGCTCTCAACCGGCACCAACCGTCAGTTCGACCTCGAACCGGGCGACACCGTTGTCCTGTCTTCACATCCCATTCCGGGCAACGAAGAGGCGGTCAACAAGACCATCAACCGTCTCTTCCGGCGGGGGGCCAACGTCATCTACGAGTCGGTGGCGGCGGTGCACGTCTCGGGGCATGCCAGTTCGGAGGAGCAAAAACTCCTGCTCAACCTCGTGCGCCCCAAATTTTTCGTCCCCATCCATGGCGAATTGCACCAGTTGAAGCGCCACGCCGTCTTGGCCCAACAGGTGGGCATCCCGGCCGAAAACATCCAGGTGGTCGAAAACGGCCAGGTGCTCGAACTGAGTGCCGGCCGCCTGAGGCTGGCCGAGCGCATGCCGGGCGGCTACATCTTCGTCGAGGGCGAAAGCGTCGGCGAGATCGACATGGACGTGATGCAGGAACGCGAACAACTCGCCCGTTCGGGCATTGTCCTCATCACTGTTCCGCTCGACAAATATTCCAGCCGCCTTCTCAAAGAACCCGAGGTGATTACGCGCGGCTTCGTCTCCCCCGAAGACGCCGAGGCGCTCGTCCCCGCCATCCGCCAAAAAGTGACCGACCTGGTTCACGGCGGCGGGCTGGACGACGAAAAAACCATCGCCGACGCGGTCCGCTCGCTGCTCTACCACGAGACCAAACGCCGTCCGATGGTGTTCGTCAGCATCACGAAAGCGTGAACGGGGCAGCCAGGCAACCGTCGGCGACTGCTGCCTACCTCCATCCATGCTCGCCGCGCAGCGGGACGAAGGTCACCGGTATGCCGCGCTCGCAGTGCAATTTCCCGCCGCGCCGCTCCCAGACCTGCAATTCCTGAAAGCCGCGGCTGCCCACCGGCAGGACCAGCCGCCCGCCTTCTGCCAGTTGATCGAGCAGCGGCGGGGGGACGTCAGGCGCGGCGGCCGCCACCAGGATGCCATCGTAGGGAGCCGTCTCTGGCCAGCCGAGCGAACCGTCGCCGACGTGCACTTGAACGTTGCGGAAACCCAATTCGGCCAGCACCTTCTCTGCCTGGCGCGCCAATTCGGGAATCACTTCGACGGTGTGCACCTCGGCCGCCATCTTGCCCAGGATGGCCGCCTGATAACCGGAGCCGGTTCCCACCTCCAGCACACGGGCGGTCGGGGCGAGATGGAGCAAATCGGTCATCAATGCCACGATATAGGGCTGGGAAATGGTCTGGCCGTGACCGATGGGCAGCGGGCCGTCCGCATAGGCCCACTCCAGTTCGTCGGGGGGAACAAAACGATGGCGCGGCACCGTCCGCAAAGCGGCCAGCAGGCGCGGGTCGCGCAAGCCGCGCCGGGCAATCTGCTCGTCCACCATGCGGTTGCGTTCCTGTTCGTAGCGGTCCATTTCTTTTATTTTATCCCCAACAACCGGCCTCGGCCATCAATGTGCGCGCGATTTGACGGTCCACCTTGCCCATCGGGTATGCTTCCAGCGCGGCGGGCGGCGCCCAGACGAGCGCCTCCGCCTCGAGCGGCTGCGGCTCGCCGTCGAGCAGTTCACACACAAAGGCGTGCAGGGTGATGCGAAAGTGGGTGTAGGCATGGCGATAGACGCCGAGTTCTTCCCCCACGCGGATTTCGACCCCCAACTCCTCGCCTATTTCCCGCCGCAGGCCGTCGGCCAGCGATTCGCCCTCGCCGACTTTGCCGCCGGGGAATTCCCACAGGCCGCCCAGCAAACCGGAGCGCGGCCGTTGGGCCAGCAAGACTTTGCCCTCCCGCCATAAAATGGCCGCCGTGACGAGGTAGTGGGGGATGTCCTTCTTCGGCTTCCGCACCGGGCGGATCTCCTGGGTACCGGCGGCGCGCGCCCGGCACAGGTCGGCCAGCGGGCAGAGCAGACAGCGCGGCCGGCGCGGCAGGCAAATCGTCGCTCCCAGGTCCATCAAGGCCTGGTTGTAGTCGCCGGCCCGGCCGGGCGGCAGGTTCGCCTCGGCCAGCGACCAGAGCAGGGCTTCGCCGGCCGGCGAATCGGCCGGGGCGTCCACATCGAAGAGGCGCGCAAAAACCCGCCGCAGGTTGCCGTCCAGCGTAGCGAAGTCGCGGCCAAAGGCGAGGGAGGCGATCGCCGCAGCCGTGTAGCGCCCGATGCCGGGCAATTTCTGCAACTCGGCCGGGTCATCCGGCAGCCGCCCGCCATATTCGGCGACCACCTGGCGGGCAGCCCGCCACAGATTGCGCGCCCGGCCGTAATACCCCAAGCCCTCCCAGGCCGCCAGCACCTCCTGCTCAGATGCCGCTGCCAGAGCGGCGAGGGTCGGGAAACGCGCCATCCAGCGTTCGAAGTAGGGAATGACCGCCTCGACCCGCGTCTGCTGGAGCATGATTTCCGAGACCCAGACCACATACGGGTCGGCGTGTCCACGCCAGGGCAGACGGCGTCCATGACGCCCGTACCAGTCCAGCAAGCGGCGAGGAAGTTCGCCCATCGAGCGCGGCCGGCTCCTAGAATTGAAATCCGCCGCGGGCGCGGGTAATCTTGTAGGCCAGGTTCTCGACGAAATCCCCCAATTTGGCGCGCAACTGCGCCCAGCCTTCCGACTGCAAAATGCGCTGCAAGCCGCTCAGACTATCGGCCAGCATGGCGACTTGAATCTGAGGGTAGTCCCCGTAAGTCGTTACCCAGGCCTCGACCGGCTGCAGCCCCATCCGCTGCACCCCTGGGATGAATTCCCCAATCACGAACTCGAAATACTCGCGCTCGCGCTCGGCAATGATGTCCCAGGTCATAATCAACTTGATCGGCATGGAAAGCCTCACTCACCCTGATAGCGCAGCACTACCACCTTCGTCTCCTCGGGCAGGGACGATTTTCCGACCTTGAGAGCGGGCAGGGTTTCGACCTCGTGCAGCCCCATTTCCTTCAGGAATTTGTCCAATTTATCCAGGGGGAGTTTGGCGGCGGGCGTCTGGTAGTGCATCGGGATGACCAGGTTCGGTTCCAGCAGGCTGATGACCTCCGCCGCTTTGGCAGCGTTCATCCCCTCCCCGCCGCCGACCGGCACCAGGGCGACGTGGACGGCTCCCAGCGCTTCTACCTCCGCCTGGGTGGGGACGGTGCGCAAATCGCCCAGGTGGGCCACCGTCAGACCGTCGAAATCGAATACGTACAGGGTGTTGCGCGGCCGCTCGGCAGCCTTCTTGCCCTGCCCATCCGTTTGGACACCGGTAATAAAAACACCGCCAATTTCGTACTCGCCCGGGCCGCTGATGGCATGGCTATAGCCCTTAACGGCCGCCAGGTGATTGTGACCCGGTGCCGCGTGACTGACGGTGACGATATCTGCCTTCAACTTGAGCGCCTCGTAACCGACTACCTCGGAGTCGAACGGGTCGGTGACGACCGTCGCCAGGCCGCGCTCGCTCAAGCGAAAACAGGAATGACCATACCAGACGATTTCCATGAGACCTCCGTTGCTGGCGACTATTATACACGTATAATTATGGCCGTGAACCCCGAACTCGTCCCCCGCCTTGCGGGCGGCGGCCGCGCCGAGAACCGCCAGGGGATTTGGCGGCTGGAAATCCCCGCCGGGTCGCAGCGGACCTATCGGCTGGCGCAGGTGGACGATTACGCCTCCCTGCCGCGCCGCCGTTTTCCGCACCGCCCGCCTCTGACCTTGAGCCTGCGCGCCCGCTTCTCGGCGGCCAGCCTGCCCGGCACGTGGGGCTTCGGGCTGTGGAACGACCCGTTCGGTCTTTCGCTCGGCTTCGGGGGGTCGGCCGGTCGCCTGCCGGCCCTGCCGAACGCCGCTTGGTTCTTTCACGCCTCGCCGCCGAATCACCTCGCCTTTCGTGACGGCGTCCCCGCTCAGGGGTTCTTTGCCGGCGTCATGCGCGCTCCGGCCATTCCCGCACTTCTTTTCGCCCCCGCCGCCCCCTGCCTGCCGCTGCTGGCCCTTCGGCCTTTTTCTCGCCTCGTCCGCCGCCTGGCCGGGGGCCTCGTCCGACAGGACGGCGCGCCGCTCCAGGTCGAGGCGCGCCGCTGGCACGCCTACACCCTGCAATGGACAGCGGCGGGCTGCCGTTTCCTGCTCGACGGGCAAGAGGTGCTGACCAGCCCCCTCGCCCCGCGCCAGCCGCTGGCGCTGGTCATCTGGATCGACAATCAGTTCGCCGCCTGGCAGCCAGATGGCCGCCTGAGATGGGGTCTGCTGGATGCCCCCGCCGCCTGGTTGGAAATCGCCGATTTAAGCCTCGAACCATGCCCATGAGAGCAACCACCTGCCGAAAACGAAAACGGGCCAGAAGGCCCGTCTTCATTAATTAAATCAGGGAGTATATTCTTTGGAGACAATCTCGATGCCGGCCGTTTGCAGGAAATGCAGAGCGTTTTCATCCACCCGATAGGCGACACTGTAGACCAATCGAACGATGCCGGCGTTGATGAGGGCTTTCGTACAATTGATGCAGGGGAAGTGGGTGACATAACAAGTAGCGCCTTTGGTGGAAACGCCATGCAGAGCGGCCTGGATGATGGCGTTGGTCTCGGCGTGAATGGTGCGGACGCAGTGTCCCTCGACCATCAGGTGACCGACCTCGTCGCAATGCGGCTGGCCGACGGGGGAACCGTTGAAGCCGGTGGTCAGGATGCGTTTGTCGCGCACCAGCACGCAGCCGACGAAAGCGCGGTCGCAGGTCGAGCGCTCCGAGACGGCATAAGCAATCTTCATAAAATAGGTATCCCAATCAGGGCGCATGGGAATCCCTCCGAATTGAAGTGTGGGGCTGTCCTATCGGGCGATGATTGGACAGCCCCACATGCACAGTCTAGGCCCAGAAAGCCGGAAGCCAGAGCCGCAGAACGATGTCCAGAATCAAGCCGAACATGAACCACATCCCGAAGGCGCGGTTGTTGACGAAGGCCTGGGGGGCAAAGTAGAGCGGCCAGCCGCCCTGGCCCTGCGGGAAGCCCTCCGGGCAGGTCTCCGGCTTGGGCTTGAGAAATTGCGGATAGATTTTCAGGAACTGCGGCACGGCCAGGAAGACCAGCAGCATCGCCGGCGTAAAGTAGCGGACGGCAATCAGATAAAGCACCAACAGGTACGGCGCGACCATCATCGCCAGGACAGCGTAGCGGGCGGCTTTCTCGCCGATGACCACCGGCAACGTGTAAATCTTCTTTTCGAGGTCAATGCTGCGCTTGTCAATGTGCTTGCCAAAGATGACCGTCGTCACGCCCAGCACGTAGGGCAGGCTGGCCAGGACGACATTCCAGACCCACTGGCCGGTCAGCACATAGTAGCCGCCGCCGATCATCAGCGGCCCCCAGACAATCAGGACGGCCAGTTCGCCCAGCGCCCAGCCCTTCATCGGCCAGGTGTAGAAGAGGACGAAAACCATCCCCAAGCCGAGCAGCAGCCAGATGAGCGGGTCCCAACCGTTGACGAACAGCAGGAACAGGCCGCAGGTCAGGGCGAGCAGGCCCGTGACGGCGAAGTAGGCCAGGTGCTGCCGCTTCGTCAGCAGACCGTGCGCCACCGGCTGGGGGCCGTACATGGTGCGGAAGTAGTTGTCCTTGTCCACGCCGCGCACGTAATCGGTGAAGTCGTTGAAAATGTTGTTGGCCGCGTGAGCGAGGACCAGGCCCAACGCCAGCACGAACCAGGCCAGGGGGTTGACCGAATGGCCGTCATGCAAGGCAAACAAGCCGGCCAGAACGGCCGAGAGGAAGGTCATCACCAGCACGGCGGCGCGGGTCGAGATTAACCACTTCGAGATGAGGTCCAACTGTTGCCATTCCTCTTTGGAAACCTCGGGAATGACATTGAGGGCTTTCTTCCACATTGCAAAGTTCATGGGACACCTCCTGAGAAGAAAATCAGCCCACCATTATACCAGCGTTGTCTCTCATTCTCTGAAAAAGTCCGCCGAAGGGCGTGTCAGAGTTTGAAAGTCGGGCTACAATTTACGAAGGATGTTAATCACAACAAAGCGGTGACTAACTGTACTGGTGTTTTTGGCTCAAAAATAACATACTAATGCCAGTCAGGAACAAATGCGCCGTTTGTCGCTGATGAAAACTAAGGAGGTGTTCCTTGGAGATTACGCTTTCCCCGTTATCCCCATCTGTCACCAAAACCTTCTATACCAGTCTGTTCGACATTAAAGACGGTGAACGAATACGAACGTGCCTGCAATGCGGCACGTGTAGCGGCATTTGCCCCTTCGGCTACATCATGAAATTCCCGCCGGGGAAAATCATCGGGGCAATCCGGGCCGAGATTTTCGAGCATGTCTTGAAGACCGATTCGGTCTGGATGTGCGTTTCGTGCAACGCCTGCGCCGCTTTTTGCCCCTCAAACATCCCGATTACCAGCGTGTTGATGACCCGCGCCAAAGAAGAGATGATTCTGGCGGGTAACGTGCCCAGCGAACTGCAGGCTGCCCTGGAAAACACCCAGCGTTACGGCAACCCGCTGGGCGAATCGCCGCGCAAACGCGCCGACTGGACCCTGGGTCTGCAGCCGGAGGTGAACATCCTCGCCAAGACCCGCCAGCCTGTCGACGTTTTGTGGTACGTGGGGGATTACGCCTCCTATCACCCCAGAATGCAATCGGCGACCAAAGCGCTGGCCAAGATTTTGAACGTCTTGGGGGTAAATTTCGGCATCTTGGGGCCGGAAGAATACAGCGACGGGGATTCGCAGCGCCTGGCCGGCGAACGCGGCCTGTTCGAGATGATGGCGCAAAAGAACGGCCAGGTGTTCAGAAGATACAAGTTTAACGAAATCATCACCACCGACCCCCACGCCTTCAACGCTCTCAAGAACGAATATCCGGCCCTGGGAATCGCATATCCGGTGCGTCACTATACGCAGTTCCTGTTCGAGCGCCTTGAGCAAATCAAGCCCTTGCTGAAGAACGAAATCAAGGCCAAAGTTGCTTATCATGACCCCTGCTACCTGGGACGGGTCAACGGCGTCTTCGACGAACCGCGCGCTTTGCTGAGCGCCATCCCCGGCATCGAACTGGTAGAAATGTCGCATCAGCGCATCAACAGTCTGTGCTGCGGCGGAGGTGGCGGCGGCATGTGGTTGGACGGCTTCCAGTGGGAAAAAGCGCACACCCGTCTATCGGAATGGCGCGTTCGCGAGGCGATAGCCACCAATGCCGAAATTCTGGCCGTCGCCTGTCCTTACGAACCGCCGCGCTTTGAAGACGCCACCAAGACCATCCCGGCTGCCAGTCAGCTCAAAGTGCGGGAAATCGCCGAACTGCTGGCCGAATCGATGGACCTTTAGGAGGAAACACGATGAAAATTGCAGTGCCTATCAAGTTCGTGCCCGATCTGGTCGAAGAATTGACCATCGACCCATCGGGAACCGCCCTCGACACCACCTGGCTGCGCCTCATCATCAACGAACTCGATGACCACGCCGTAGAAGAGGCCATCCTCCTGAAAGAGCGCACCGGCGGAGAAGTGACCGTGCTCTCGGCCGAGGCCGACGGCGTGGACGATTTCCTCTTCACCGCCGCCGCCAAGGGGGCCGACCGGTTGATCAAACTGACCGGGGATTTCAGCGCCGCCGACAATCACGCCCTCGGGCGCGCCTTTGCCGATGTCATCAAAGAACTGCAACCCGACCTGATTCTGACCGGCGTGCAGGCCCACAACGACCTGGATGGCTCGGTCGGCCCATTGCTGGCAGAATATCTGGGACTTCCCTACGTGGGTTATGTGGCCGGCGTCACGCTTGCAGGCGACAAAGTAACCGCCCGCAAAGAATATTCTGGCGGATTGGTTGCCGAAGTAGAGGTCCAACTGCCCGCCGTTTTGGGCATTCAGGCTGCCGAGCAGCCGCCGCGTTACGTCGCCTATAGCAAGATTCGCCAGGTGATGGGCACGGCCAAAATCGAGGAGCGGCCCGTCAGCGGCCTGGAAAGCAGCGGCGGGGTTGTCGTCAGCCGCATGTTCCAACCAGAAGTCGCCGAACGGGCCACCATGCTCGAAGGCAGTCCAGAAGATGTGGCCGATAAACTGGTCGGCCTGTTCAAAGAATTGGGCACGCTGTAAACGGGAGGCGCTATGAGCCAGGATATTTTCGTTGTCGTTGAACACCTGCGCGGCCAAGTTGCAGATGTTTCCTATGCGCTGCTTGCCGGCGCTCGCCATTTATCGAAGACCAGCAACGGCGAGGTGGTCGCCGTCCTCCTGGGTCACAACGCACAAGGGCTGGCCAGCAACCTGGCAGCCAATCGCGTTTTGTATGTAGACCACCCCGCCCTGGCCGAATTCACTTCGGACGCTTATCAGATTGTACTGACCAGCCTGATTCAAGAACACGCCCCGCGCGCCGTTCTCTTCGGCCATAGTTCGATCGGCATGGACTTGGCCAGCGTCCTTTCGGCCAAACTGAACATACCGGTCGTCAACTCGTGCCGAACTTTCACAGAGGAGGGCAAATTCGTCAGCCAGATTTGCGGCGGCAAAATCATGGCCGAGGGCGACCTCCCCTCCCCCGCCCTGGTGACAATGATTCCCGGCGGCTACAAAGCCGAAGAGGGACAAACCACCCAGGCGCCCCCGCTAACCACGGTCGCGGCCCCCGCCCTGGATAATTTGCGCGTCGCCGTCAAGCAATACATCGAGCCAGACACCTCTGACGTGGACATCAGCAAAGAAACCATGCTGGTATCGGTCGGGCGCGGCATCCAAAACAAAGACAATATCGAACTGGCAAACGAACTGGCCGAGGCCTTGGGCTGCGCGGTCAGCGCCTCCCGCCCGGTGGTAGACCAGGGTTGGCTGCCGACCACCCGCCTGGTCGGAAAATCCGGCAAGCACGTCAAGCCCAAAGTCTACTTTGCGCTGGGGATCAGCGGCGCGCCCGAACACGTCGAAGGGATGGGCGAGAGCGAGGTCATCGTGGCCGTCAATACCGACCCCAACGCCCCCATCTTCAATATCGCCAAGTACGGGACAACCCTCGACATGTTCGACTTGCTTCCTGTGCTGATCGAGAAAGTCAAACAAGCCAAATAAGCCGACAGGAGAGCGTGGGACATGCCTATCCGAGAAACCTTCTGGAACATCCCGCACTGGGCAGAGATTGCCCAATACATCGCCGCTTTGATCACGGCGTTGGTCTTCGTCGCCGGCATCACCCGCCGCGTCCTGCGCTGGCGCAAAGGCCGGCCTGAAAAACGCGGGGGGCATTTCTGGCAACGGATCGGCTCGCTGATTACGCAAGTTTTCGGTCAACAACGCACCCTGGACGAGAAATTCCCCGGTCTCATGCACTTCTCAATTTTCTGGGGAATGCTGGTCCTCGCCGCCGGCACCGCTCTAGCCACCATTGACTGGGACATCACTCACCTGTTCTTCGGCTTCCAGATTTTGAAGGGCGGCGTTTACATCGCCTTCGAGTTGATGCTCGACGTCCTCGGCCTGCTGGTGGTCGTCGGCCTGGGAATGGCCATCTACCGCCGCTACATTGCCCGACCGGCGCGGCTGCAAAACTTCCCGCTCAAGAGGCTGGCCGGCGACGACACCTACGTGCTGGTCCTGCTGAGTTTCATCACGCTCAGCGGCTATCTGACCGAGGGCCTGCGCCTCGCCGTCACCCAGCCGGAATGGGCGGCCTGGTCGCCGGTAGGAAATGCCATCGCGGCCCTCTTCATCTCTCTGGGCGATCCCACCAACCAGACCCTGCACCTGGTCATTTGGGGCCTGCACATCGCCACCGCCTTTGGCGTGTTGATAAGCCTGCCCTTCACCAAATTGTTCCACATCTTTTCCGTGCCGCTCAATATCTACTTCCGCTCGCTGGAGCCGGCCGGCGCTTTGCGCGCCGCCAACATGGACGGCGGAATGGGCGTCAAGGAGTGGACACAGTTCACGTGGAAACAACTGCTGGACTTCGAATCCTGCACACGTTGCGGCCGTTGTCAGGACGTTTGTCCGGCCTACGCCAGCGCCCAGGTGCTCTCGCCGCGCAACATGATGGTCAAACTGGACGACCACCTGTGGGCGAAAAACCAGCGCGCCCTGCACGGCGAGGTCGTGTCGGCAGAGGAACTGTGGGCCTGTACCACCTGCCGGGCCTGCGTGCAAGTTTGTCCGGCCTTCATTGACCACGTGACCACCTTCGTCGACCTGCGCCGCCATCTGGTTGACCAGGGGAAGATGGATCAAATGCTGCAGGACGCCCTCAGCAACCTGGGTCGCTACGGCAACTCCTTTGGTCAATCGGACCGCATGCGCGCCAAGTGGACGATGGGCCTGCAGCCGCCCGTCAAAGATGCCCGCCGCGAGGAGGTCGAATACCTGTGGTTCGTGGGCGACTACGCCTCCTACAACGCCACCCTCACCGATGTCACCCGCAAGACGGCCGAGGTGTTCCACAAACTGGGATTGAGTTTCGGCATTCTCTACGAAAGCGAGCGCAATGCCGGCAACGATGTGCGCCGGGTAGGTGAAGAAGGCCTGTTCGAGATGCTGGTCGACAAGAACAGCCAGGTGTTGAGCAAATGCAAATTCCAGGTCATCGTCACCACCGACCCGCACTCCTACAACACGCTCAAGAACGAATACCCCGCCAACGGCAACGGCCGTCATCCTGTACTGCACTACAGTGAATTGCTCGATCAACTGATTGCTTCAGGGCAACTCAAATTCAGCAAAAAACTGGGCTACAAAGTCACCTATCACGATCCCTGTTATCTGGGACGCTACAACGGCGTCTACGACGCGCCGCGGCGCGTGATCGAAGCGACCGGCTGCGAACTGGTCGAAATGCCTCGCCACCGCGAGCGCGGCTTCTGCTGCGGCGCAGGCGGCGGCCGGATTTGGATGGAAGAGAAGGATGTCAAAGAAAGACCGAGCGAAGCGCGCATTCGAGAAGCCGTCGCCCTGGATGGCATCCAATTGTTCGTCGTCGCCTGCCCAAAAGATTTGACCATGTTTCGAGACGCCGTCAAAACGACCGGCAACGAACAGCGGCTGGAGGTCAAAGACCTGATCGATTTGGTTGCAGAGGCTCTCTAGTTGCCTGTGCTGGCGGTTCTGTATCAGCATAAAAAACATGAACAAGTTGAAAGGAATCGCCGAAAGATTTAACTTCATCAAGGGGCGTCCCGTCCGATTGCCCATCGCCGCCAGACTGACCTTGAGTTTTCTCTCAGTCATCCTGCTCAGCAGCCTCATCTTCACCCTGGTCGGCACCCAGATCATTACCAACCTGATTACCTCAGAAGCCGAGGAACGCGTCCGAAACGATTTGAACGCTGCTCGCCTCATCTACGATGATGCCCTCCAAAGTGTGCGCGATGCGGCCGAATTCACGGCGGTCAGAAACATCACCCGCCAAATCCTGAACGGCCATCACGTGCACACCTACATTGACGAAATGATTTGGTTCAAGGTGAGCGAAGGCCTCGACATCCTGACCATCACAGACAGCACAGGGACGGTCGTCTTTCGGGCAAACGATCCGGACCGCGTAGGCGACGATCAAAGCCGGCTCGAACTGGTCGCCGCCGTTCTACAAAGACGAACCCCTGTCGTCGGGACGGTCATCCTCTCCGCCGAAGACCTGCGCGCCGAATCGGAACTGTTGGCAGAACGCGCCTACTTCCAATTCGTGGATACGCCCATGGCCAGACCGCGTCCCGAAACCGAAGAGACGGCTGGCATGGCACTGATGGCAGCCGTGCCTGTGTTCGACGAAGAGGGCAACTTCATCGGAGTCGTGTACGCCGCCAAACTGTTGAACCGCAACTACGAAATCGTTGACGAAATTAAGCAGACCGTCTTCCAGGGCGTCGTTTACGAAGGCAAAGACATTGGAACGGCGACCATTTTCCAGGACGATGTCCGCATTTCGACCAACGTGTACAACGAAGACGGTTCGCGGGCCATCGGCACACGCATCGCGGAGAATGTATATAACCAGGTGGTTCTCGAAGGCAGGCCGTGGCTGGGGCGGGCGTATGTGGTCAACAACTGGTACATTTCGGCCTATGAACCCATTTATGCGTACGACGGCAGCATCAAAGGAATTCTATACGTCGGCATTCTCGAACAAAAATATCTGGACATTAAAAACCGAGCCATTTTGATCTTCACGGGCATCACCCTGACAGGCGTCCTGGTCTCCATATTCATCACAATTTGGATATCACGCCGAATCTCGCAATCGGTCAACGTTTTGGTCAAGGCTTCGCAAAGGCTGGCAAGCGGCACACTGGACGTGAAAGTCGAGAAAATATCCAACGATGAATTTGGTGAACTGGCTGAGACCTTCAACTACATGGCTCAGGCGCTGCGCGAGCGCGATGAACGGCTGAAAGAATACGCCAAGAGAAAAATCATGGAATCGGAGCGCCTCGCCCTCATCGGTCAACTGGCAGCCAATGTGGCCCATGATTTGAACAACCCGTTGCAGGGCATCGTCACATACTCTTACCTTCTTTTGGAAAGCGAAACCTGCAACCCGGAAGAGAAAGAAAATGTGCAGAAGATCGTCACCCAGGCCAATCGTTGCCGCGACATCATCCGAGGCCTGCTCGACTTCTCTCGCCAGAAAAAGCCGGACAAAACCTTATGCGATGTCAACAACCTGCTTACGGCTTGTGTCTCGCTGGTCGAACGGCAGGCCCTGTTCCACAACATCAAGGTCAACATGGACTTGGAAGAAAACCTGCCTCGGGTCATTCTCGATCCGTCCCAGATGGAACGCGTCTTCTTGAACCTGATCATCAACGCCGCCGAGGCCATGGACGGCAACGGGCAACTCTTTTTGTCAACCCGTCACAATCGCGAGGGCAATTGCGTTGAAATCAAGGTGCGGGATACCGGTCACGGCATCAGCGAAGAAAACCTGGAGAAGATTTTCGACCCGTTCTTTACCACCAAAGAGACCGGCCACGGCGTTGGACTAGGATTGGCGATCAGTTTCGGCATCATCAAGGAGCACAACGGTCACATCTCTGTAGAAAGCACCCCCGGCCAAGGCGCCACGTTCACCGTCAGCCTGCCGCTGACTACCGAAACGCTCGGCATGGAAAAAGATGGAGAATAAAGCAAAAATTCTGATCATTGATGATGAAGAGGTCGTGCTGGATTCTTGCACTCAGATTCTAAAAAGCACGCCCTACCGGCTGGCCACGGCAAGCGACGGCACAAGCGGGCTGGCGTTGCTGCAAGAATTCCAACCCGATTTGGTTTTCGTCGATCTCAAAATGCCGGGCATCTCCGGCCTCGAGGTCTTGGAAAAGATCGGCGAAATCGACCCGACCATCGTCATCGTGGTTATTACCGGCTTTGCCACCGTCAGTTCGGCCGTCGAGGCGATGAAAAAAGGGGCCTACGACTTCCTGCCCAAGCCGTTCACGCCCGACGAATTCCGGCTGATTGCCCGCCGCGGCATCGAGCGCCGAAAACTGATGCTGGAAGCCGTGGCGCTGAGGAAAGAGCGCGACCTGTTGCGCGAACAATTTGCATCCATTGTATCCCACGAGTTGAAAGCGCCCCTGAGCGCCATCCAGCAAAATATCTTTGCCCTGGAATTCGAACTCGATCAGGTCCTGACGCCAGAACAAAAAGAAAAACTGGAACGCATCAAAGTCAGAGTCGGCGACCTGCTCAAGATGATCAACTCCTGGCTGCGGGTCATCGCGGTGGACATCAACCGGCTCAAAGAAAGTTTCACGCCGCTATCGGTCTCTGAGCCGATCGCCGATGCCATCGAAAGCCTGGCCACCCTGGCGGCCCGCAAGAACATCGAAATCGTTTCGGAAACCGAACCCGCATTGCCGCTTATCCACGGCGACCGGGTTAGCCTGACAGAAGTGTTCGTTAACATCATCGGCAACGCCCTAAAATATTCGCCTGATGGGACAAAAGTGCTCATCAAAGCCGGCCAAGAAGAACAAAGCGTGACGGTGACCATCGCGGACTCGGGCATCGGAATCGCGAAGGAGGATCTGCCCCACATCTTCGATGGTTTTTATCGGGGCAAGAGCGGGCAAGCCTCTGCAACAGGCCATGGAATTGGCCTGGCAGTTGCCCGTCAGATCGTCGAGGCGCACGGCGGATCGATTACTGTAGAAAGCGAACTGGGCAAAGGGACGACATTCTCGGTCCATTTGCCTATTCACAAGACCTGAGACAGGACCAGCGAACAACCTTTCAATCCGAATGGAGGTAAACCATGACCAAAAAATTGCTTATCATTGACGACGATCCGGATTTCGTTTCTGGGATCAAGGCCATCCTCGACGCCGGCGGTTACGAGGTGGATGTTGCCTACAACCCCAAAGATGGCCTGCGCGCTTTGCAGGCAAAGAAATACGATCTGTTGCTGCTCGATATCATGATGGGACGCGGCGCAGAAGGCATCATGATCGCCCGCAAAATGCGCAAAGACGCTAAACTACGCGAAGTGCCCGTCCTCATCATCACCGGCATGCGCGAACAAATCGCCTTCCTGTTCCCCGGCGAGCCGGTCCATCCCCGTTTCGTTGACGTAGACGAAATGGTGGAGAAGCCCGTCGAGCCCAAACTATTGCTGGACAAGGTGCAAAGCCTGATCCAGGCAGCCGAAGCCAAGAAGGCCGAGAAGTAGTTATCTCTTGAGCGTCAACACAGGAGAAAATTCCCTGTCGTTGGCAATCATGAGAGGTTAATACTATGAGTGATACCATTTCATTCCGTCAAGAGATTGCCAATCTCTTGTACGCTTCCGAAGGAGAACCGCTCAATACCTGCATTCAGTGCGGAACCTGCTCTGGAACCTGCCCGGTGGCACCCTATATGGATTACACGCCACGACAAATCATCGCCATGATCAATCAGGGCATGAAAGAACAGGTTCTGGAGAGCAACACCTTCTGGTATTGTGCTTCCTGCTATCACTGCACAGTGCGCTGTCCTCAAGACATCAATATTACCGATTTGATGTATGCGCTGAAACGTTACTCCATCTGGAAAGGACAGCACAAAGAAGGATTAATTGGACCCACTTTTTCGGAAGCCTTCGTGAAAATGATCGTGCGTGGTGGGCGTTCCTTCGAACCCGTCCTGGCCCCTTCCTATATCTTCAGTTTTGGCATGCGCGAATTGCTCCTCGAAGTGCAAGGGGCGACTGAACTGCTCCTGAAAGGCCGTCTGCCTCTCCTGCCGCCACGCATCAAGCGCCTGGACAATTTCAAGCGCATGCTCGGCCGCATCATCCCCATGGGAGGCCTCGAATGAAAAAAGAATTCGCCTACTTCCCGGGATGCTCGCTCGAAAAAATGGCCGTCAGTTACCACATGTCGGCCATGGAGACAACCAAGAAACTCGGCGTTCACCTCAAGGAACTCGAGGATTGGAACTGTTGCGGGGCCACCACCTATTCCTACATTGACGAATTGCTGGCATACACCCTCTCGGCCCGCAACCTGGCGATTGCCGAACAAACCGGCCTGGACGTGGTTGCGCCGTGCAGCGCCTGCTACAAAAATATGTACTTCACCGCGGCGCATTTGAAAAAAGACCCAGACTTAGCCGAGCACATCAACTTTGCTCTCGAAGAGGACAATCTGCACTTTACCGGAAACGTTGGCGTCAAGCACCTTATCGAGGTCTTCGCCTATGACATCGGCCCCGAAGAATTGAGAAGCAAAGTCGTCAAACCATTGACAGGCGTCAAGATAGCGCCCTATTACGGCTGTCAAATCGTCAGACCGCAAAAAGACCACGAGGACGTAGAACTGCCTCAATTTTTCGAAGATATCCTCTCCGCCATCGGGGCGACGCCCGTCAATTACCCGCTCAAGATGCGCTGCTGCGGCGGTTCTCTCATTATTTCAAGCCGCCCGGCCGCGTTGAGCATGGTGCGCAACCTATTGCAATGCGCCGTAGATGCTCAGGCGGACATCGTTGCCACCGCCTGCCCCATGTGTCAGGTCAACCTGGAAGTCTACCAGCAACAAGTGAATCAAGAATTCGGCACGAACTTCTCCGTACCCATCATGTACTTCACCCAACTGGTCGGCCTGGCATTGGGAATCCCCCAGAAAAAACTGGGCATCGGCAAAGAATTCGTCGCTGCGACCCCGGCCTTGCTGCGGGTCGAACAGGCTGGCGCTGCCTCAGACCAAGAGACAAAGGAGTAATGCGTTATGGAAAAGAAAGAAAGGATTGGCGTATACGTTTGCCACTGCGGCACCAACATCGCCGGCGTCGTCAATGTCGGCGAGGTCAGCACCTGGGCCGCAGAGAACCTGAAAGAACAGGGCGTGGTCATCGCTCGCGATTACAAGTTCATGTGCTCCAGCCTGGGCCAGGAACTTATCCAGAAAGACATCAAAGAGCACGGGCTGACACGCGTGGTGGTGGCCGCCTGTTCCCCCCACCTGCACGAGCAGACCTTTCGCAACGCCTGCAAGGGCGCAGGATTGAACCCATACCTGAGCGAACTGGTCTCCATCCGAGAACAGTCCTCCTGGGTACACACCGACAAGGTCGCGGCAACCGAAAAATCGAAAGCCCTGATTGCCGGCGGCGTGGCGCGCGTCATCCACCACGAGCCGCTCGAACCGCTGCGCGTGCCGATTCACCCGGCCACGCTGGTCGTCGGCGGCGGCATCGCCGGCATCCAGGCGGCGCTCGAAATCGCCAACGCCGGCTACCCGGTCTATCTGGTCGAGCGCGAACCGTCCATCGGCGGGCACATGGCCCAGTTCGATAAGACCTTCCCCACCCTCGACTGCTCGGCCTGCATCCTGACCCCCAAGATGGTCGAGGCGGGCAACCACCCCAACATCACCCTGCTGACCTACTCCGAGGTCGAGAAGGTGGACGGGTACGTGGGCAACTTCGTGGTCACCATCCGCAAGCGCGCCCGCTCGGTCAACGAGGAACTTTGCACCGGCTGCGGCATCTGCTGGGAAAAATGCCCGAAGAAGGTCGTCGACAACATCTTCGAAGCCGGCATGGGAACCCGCAAAGCCATTTACGTCCCCTTCCCACAGGCCGTGCCCAAGTATCCGGTCATTGACCGTGAAAATTGTACGTACTACATCAAAGGCACCTGCAAGGCCTGCGAGAAATTCTGCCCGACCAACGCCATTGACTTTGCCCAGGAAGACCAACTCCTGAACGTCGAAGTCGGCAACATCATCCTGGCCACCGGCTACGAACTCTTCGATGCCCGCCGCATCACCCAATACGGCTATGGCCGCCTGGCCAACGTCTTCACCAGCCTGGAGTTCGAGCGCCTCTCCAACGCGGCCGGCCCGACCGGCGGCAACATCGTCCTGCGCGACGGCAAAACCGTCCCGAAAGTGGTAGGCATCGTCCACTGCGTGGGCAGCCGCGACAAGAACTACAACGAGTACTGCTCGGCCATCTGCTGTATGCAGAGCCTGAAATTCGCCCATCTGGTTCACGAGCGGACAGGCGCGGAGGTCTACAACTTCTACATTGACATCCGCACGCCGGCCAAGGGCTACGAAGAGTTCTACCACCGCCTGCTGGAAGAGGGCACCCACTTCATCCGCGGCAAGGTGGCCGAAATCAGCGACGCCGTGCGCCTGCCCGGCGAAGAGGGCAAACTCATCATCCAGGTCGAAGACACACTGACCGGCAACCAGTTGCGCGTCCCGGTGGATATGGTCATCCTCTCGGCCGGCCTCGAACCCCGTCGCGACGCCAAAGAGGTCGCCAATAAATTCGGCATCTCCTGCTCAGCCGACGGCTGGTTAATCGAGCGCCACCCGAAACTGGACCCGGTGGCCACCGTGACCGAAGGCATCTACATCGCCGGCTGCGTCCAGGGACCGAAGGACATCCCCGCCAGCGTGGCGCAAGGCGCGGCCGCGGCGGCGCGCATCCTGGGCAAGATTCAGCAAAAGGAAATCGCTCTCGAACCGGTGCGCGCCAGCATCAACCAAGACCAATGCTCCGGCTGCCGCATCTGCAACAATTTGTGCCCGTTCAACGCCATCCTCTTCCACGAAGACCGGATGGTCAGCGAGGTCAACCCGGCGCTGTGCCAGGGCTGCGGCACCTGCGTGGCGGCCTGCCCGGCGGGCGCTATTTCCGGCACCGGCTTCTCGAACGAGCAAATCCTCTCGCAAATCGAGGGCTTGTTGCTCTTGAATATCCCCAAGAAGGAGACTGTGGCATAAGCGTGGCCCGAACATGCCAGGAGAGAACCTATGACAGACACTCCCGAAACCCAAACTTTTGAACCCGTCATCATCGGCTTCACCTGCAACTGGTGCTCCTACCGGGCAGCCGATATGGCAGGCACAGCCCGCATGAAATATGCCCCCAACGTGCGGCTCATTCGCTTGATGTGTTCGGGGCGCCTCGACCCGACCTTCGTCCTCAAAGCCTTTGCCGGCGGTGCTGACGCCGTGCTCGTCTCCGGCTGCCACCCCGGCGACTGCCACTACATCAATCAGAACTACAAGATGCTGCGCCGTTTCCACCTGCTGAAGCGCGTCCTCCAGCAGATGGGCATCGAACCCGAACGCATCAAACTCTTGTGGGCCAGCGCCGCCGAAGGCGCCATCTTTGCCGAAGAAATCAACAAATTTGTGGAACAGGTGCGTCCGCTTGGGCCGCTGAACTGGAAGCCGGGGAACGGCGCTCAAGTAGAAGCCCCTGTCCATGAGGAGGTGCCGGCATGAGCAAACCCAAATTCGCCATGTACTGGGCCGCGTCCTGCGGCGGCTGTGAAATCGCCGTCCTCAACATCCACGAGAAAATCCTGGATGTGGACGCCAACTTCGAGGTCGTCTTCTGGCCGGTGGCCATGGACGCCAAGTACAAAGACGTGGAAGCCATGGAAGACGGCTCCATCCTGCTGACCCTCTGGAACGGCGGCATCCGCAATGACGAGAACGAACACCTGGCGAAACTCCTGCGCCGCAAGTCGCAGATTCTGGTCGCCTTCGGCTCCTGCGCCTGCGAGGGCTGCATCCCCGGCCTGGCCAATTTCTCCCCCCTCAAAGAGATCGTGGACACCGCCTTCAGCACCCTCTCGACCGACAACCCGGATAACGTCCGCCCGCAGCCGCACTACGAGATGCCCGAAGGCGCGATTCACATCCCGACCCTGCTCCCCGTCCTCAAGACCCTCGACCAGGTGGTGGACGTGGACTACTACATGCCCGGCTGCCCGCCCGAATCGCACCAGATTGCGGCAGTGATTGACCTGGTCATTCAGGTCGTGCAGGGCAAGGCGCAACTGCCGCCCAAGGGCGCGGTCATCGGCGCCGGCAACTCGACCGTCTGCGACGAATGCCCGCGCAAGCGCAACGTCAAGACCATCAAGGAATTCGGCCGCATCCAACTGATGCAAGCCGACCCGGAACTGTGCCTGCTCGAACAGGGCATCCCGTGCAACGGTCCGGCCACCCGCAGCGGCTGCAACGCCCGCTGCCCCTCGGCCGGGGCGCAGTGCATCGGCTGCTACGGTCCCGCCGAGGGCGTGGTGGACTACGGCGCCCGCCTGCTTTCGGCCTTCGCCTCGGTCATCGACAGCAACGACCCCGCCGAAATTGACCGCATCCTCGACGGCCTGGTGGACCCGGCCGGACAGTTCTACCGCTTCAACCTGGCCGGTTCGCTGCTGCGCGCCGCCAAGCCGGCCTGGAAGTCGGGCGACTAATTTGGAGGTAGAGAAATGACACAACGAATCACGATTGACCCGATCACCCGCCTGGAAGGCCACGGCAAGATTGAAATCTTCCTCAACGACGAGGGCGAGGTCGCCAACACCTACTTCCAGATTCCGGAACTGCGCGGCTTCGAGCGCTTCGTCGTCGGCCGGCCGGTGGAGGAAATGCCCCTGCTGACCAACCGCATCTGCGGCGTCTGCCCTGAAGCGCACCACATGGCCGCCGCCAAAGCCGTGGACGCCGTCTATCACGTGGAAGTGCCGCGCACCGGCAAGATGCTGCGCGAATTGCTCTACTCCGCCTTCTACTGCACTGACCACACCACCCACTTCTACGCCCTGGCCGGCCCCGACTTCATCGTCGGGCCAGATGCCCCCGTGGCCGAACGCAACATCCTGGGCGTCATCCACAAGGTCGGGCTGGAAATCGGCGGCAAGGTCATCCAGATGCGCAAATATGGCCACACCGTGGTCGAGATGATTGGCGGCCGCAAGGTGCACCCCTGCACCTCCATCCCCGGCGGCCTGACCAAAGGCATCACCGAAGAGCAGCGCAAAGAAATCGAAGAGATGGGCCGCTGGGCCATCGAATTCGCCCTGTTCAGCCTGCAAGCCTTCAACGACATCGTCCTGGGCAACAAGACCTACCTCGACCTCATCCTGGGCGACATCTACACTCACCAGACCTACTACATGGGCCTGGTGGACGAGAACAACCACGTCAACTTCTACGACGGCAAAGTGCGCGTCGTCGGCCCGGACGGCAAGGAACTGGTCAAGTACGCCCCACACGAATACATGGACAACGTCGCCGAGCACGTCGAACCCTGGACGTACCTGAAATTCCCCTACCTGAAGAAGGTCGGCTGGAAGGGCTTCGTGGACGGACCCGATTCCGGCGTCTACTGCGCCACGCCGCTGTCGCGCCTCAACGCCGCCGACGGCATGGCCACCCCGCGCGCCCAGGAAGAATACGAGAAGATGTACAAGACCCTGGGCGGCAAGCCGGTGCATCAGCGCCTGGCCACCCACTGGGCGCGGCTCATCGAACTGCTCTACGCTGCCGAGCGCTGGGTGGAACTGGCCACCGACCCCGAAATCACCTCGCCGGACTATCGCGCCATCCCGACCGAAAAACCGACCGAGGGCGTGGGCATCGTCGAGGCCCCGCGCGGCACACTGACGCATCACTACTGGACCGATGAGCGCGGCGTGGTCACGAAGGCCAATCTCATCGTCGGCACGACCAACAACTACGCCCCCATCACCATGTCCATCCAGAAGGCCGCCAAGAGCCTCATCAAGAAGGGGACGGTCGTGACCGAGGGCCTGCTCAACATGGTCGAGATGGCCTTCCGCGCCTACGACCCCTGCTTCGGCTGCGCCACCCACTCCCTGCCCGGCCAAATGCCGCTCGAGGTCACCATCCGCGACGCAAAAGGCGAAATTGTGGACGTGCTGAAGCAATTTGTGGATTAGCCCCATAGTCGGATAGTCAGAAGTCGAATAGTCTGCCAGAAGACTATGAGGCGATAAGACTATCCGACTATTCGTTTTCCTTATGAAAACGCTCGTAATTGGCTTGGGCAACCCCATCCTCGGCGATGACGGCGTCGGCTGGCGGGTGGTGGAGGAAGTCGCCCGTTTGACGGCTGGCCGGCCCGAGGTCGAGACGGATTGCGTCGCCCTGGGCGGGTTGAGCCTGATGGAGCGGCTGACCGGCTACAAGCGCGTCATCCTGGTGGATGCCATCTACACCGGCCAGAAACCGGCCGGGGCGGTCAGCCATTTCCTGCTGAGCGACCTGCCCGACCTGAGCGCCGGTCACTCGGCCTCGGCCCACGATACCTCGCTGCGCAACGCCCTCAACGTCGGGCGGAGCATGAGCATCCCCCTGCCCGAGGATTCGCAGATTCATGTGATTGCCATCGAGGCCGAGAACGTGTATGACTTCAGCGAGACGCTCTCGCCGCCGGTTGCAGCAGCAGTGAGCGCGGCAGTCGAAAGCGTACTACAATTGCTTTAACAGGACTTACGCAAAATGGTATTCACCACCAGGGCACCAAAACGCCAAAGTTTTGCAGAGTTCGCCAGGTGTGCTTGGCGTCTTGATGCCAATCTCGGCGTCCTTCGTGTCCGGGCGGTTTGTCCTGCGTAAGTCTTATTTCGTTCAAAAGGAGATTGCCATGGTTTCCCCCGAACTCTTGCGCCGCTATCCTTTCTTTGCTCTGCTGACCGAAGATCAATTGAAGGCGATTTCAATGATTGCCGAAGAGAAAACTTATCCCAAGGACACCCTGCTGGTCAAGGAAGACACGGCCGCCGAAAAGTTGATGCTGCTCATGGAGGGGGATGTAGACCTCATCTACAGCGGCGGCGGCGAAGGGGCCATCGTCAATGCCCTGGTCGGCTCGATTGCGCCGGGCGAGGTGCTGGGCGTCTCTTCGCTCATCGAACCCTACGCTTACATTTCTTCGGCCCGCGCCACGCAGGATGTGCGCGTGGTCGAGATCAACGGCAAAGCCCTGCGGGCGCTCATGGAAATCGACCCCAAACTCGGCTACCGCGTGATGTGCAATACCGCCGCGGCGGTGCTCGAACGGCTGAAATACACGCAGGTCGAACTGGCCGCCGCCAGAGCATGAACAACAAAGACCGGGCTCCCTGAGGACGCCCGGTCTCTTTTTCAAATCTCGCTGGTCATGATGAACAGCGGCTTCATCTCGAAGGACTCGTATTTGGGGCGATAGCGGTCGGTGTTGTAGAACTGTTCCACATCCACGACTTTCTTCGTCCCGGTGACCACATCCAGCGGCACGTTGTCGTAGCGGCCGTTCTTCAGGACGACCAGCCGGCCGTGAATGCCTTTCAGAATCAGGTCAAGGGCCAGGTTGCCGAAGGCCATCGGGACAATCGAGTCGATGGCGTCCGGGTCGCCGCCGCGCACCAGGTAACCGAGTTTTTGATTGATGATATTGATCGGCACCCCGTTGTTATACTGGGCTGAACGGTTCTGGACTTCAGAGGCGACCAGGTCGCCGATGCCGCCCAGTTTGGCGTGGCCATAGGCGTCGGTGGTGCGATCCTGGAAAACCATTTCGCCGCCCTCGAACATGGCCCCTTCGGAGACCAGCACAATCGAGTATTTGCTGGGGTTGCGATTGCGGTCATAGACCAGCAACTCGGTCAGCCGGTCAATGTTGAATTTCCACTCCGGGATGACACAGCGGTTGGCCGCGCCCGCCATGGTCGGCAGCATGGCCGTGAAACCGGCGTAGCGGCCAAAGACCTCCAGCACCATGATGCGCTCGTGCGAGCCGCCGATGGTGCGCAGGTTGTTGGTCAGGGCAATGGTGCGGGTGACGCAGGTGCTGAAGCCGATGCAGTAGTCGGTGCCGGGGACGTCGTTGTCCATCGTCTTCGGTATGGCCACGACCCTGAAGCCCTCCTGATAGAGGCGCACGGCGTAACTGAGCGTATCGTCGCCCCCGATGGGAATCAGATAGTCAATGCCCAGAAAATCGAGGTTCTTCAGCACCTCGGCGGTCAGGTCGTTGCGCTCCTCGGTGTACTTGTCGCGCAGATGGGCGGGGACGTTTTCCCTCTTGACTTTGGGCGGATTGGTGCGCGAGGTGTGCAGGAACGTGCCGCCGGTCCGCCCGGCCCGATTGACGATTTCTTCTGTCAGGACCATGTAGTTGTTGCTGTTATCGGCATTCTTATCGCGCACGAGGTCGACCAACCCCGCCCAGCCGCGCCGGATGCCGATAACCTGGTATCCCTCCCGCAAGGCACGGATGGTGACCGCGCGGATGGCCGGGTTCAGCCCTGGCACATCGCCGCCGCCGGTCAGGATGCCGATGACACCTGGTTTCTTCTTGGACATATCTGCCTCCTCGAAAAAATTATGAGTGCAAATTAGCGGCAATTATAAACCCGAAACGCTCAACGCAGCGGCGGGAAGATTCGCATGGCCTTTACAATCGCCGTCAGCATGGCGACATACCGTTCGATGGAAATCCGCCCAACGGGGCCGATAGGGAACAGCCGCTGGACGGCGATGGTCTGCGTTTCGGTGTACTTCAGGATGCCTTCCTCGCCATGCCGGCGGCCCAGACCGGAAGCCTTCATCCCCCCCATCGGGGCGTCGACCGAGCCCCAGGCGGCGGCAAAGCCATCGTTGATGTTGACCGTCCCGGCCCGGATTCGCCGGGCAATGGCGCGGCCCAGCCGAAAGTCGCGCGTCCAGACACTGGCGTTCAGGCCGTAGTCCGAAGCGTTGGCCGCCGCAATCGCCTCTTCGACATCATCGAACGGATAGACGCTCAGCACCGGCCCGAAAGTCTCCTCGGCATAGACTTCCATCTCCGGCGTGACGCCGGTGAGCAGAGTCGGCTCGAAGAAATACGGCCCCAGGTCCGGCCGCGCCCGACCGCCCGCCAGCAGCGTGGCTCCCTTTTGGAGAGCGTCCTCCACGTGATGAGTCACTTTTTCCAGTTGCGAACGGGAGAGCAGCGAACCCATATTGACCGAAAAATCCAGGGCGCTGCCCAGTTTCATGGCCTGCACGCGCCGCGCCAGTTCGGGCACGAAGCGGTCGTAGATGCCGCGCTGGACGTACAGGCGCTCCAGGTGAACGCACAACTGGCCGGCGTTCGAAAATGCCCCGCGCAGAACCCCCGTCACGGCTTTGTCCACATCGGCGTCATTCAGTACGATGGCCGGATTCTTACCCCCCAACTCCATCGAACATTTGATGAGCCGCTCGCCCGCCTGCGCCGCCAGCAGGCGGCCGGTCGAGGTCCCGCCGGTGAAGCACAGGAAATCGACGCCATCCAGCATAGCCGGCGCGATGACACGCCCCTGGCCGGTCACCACCTGGACGACATCTTGCGGCACGCCAGCCTGGTGCATTAACTGGACAGCATAGAGGGTGATAAAGGGCGTCTCCTCGGCAGGTTTCAGGATGACGCAATTACCGCTCAGCAGGGCGGGGATGGCGTCCGAAGCCGCCATCACGAGGGGATAATTCCAGGGAGAAATCTGCCCGACCACTCCTACCGGCTGGCGCAGTTCGAGCGTGCGCGTCAGCAGCGGAATGGCGCCCCTGCGCCGCCGCGGCCGCAGGTAACGCTTGATGCGGCTGGCATAGTATCGGCTGTTGATGGCCACATCGAAGACCTCGTCGAGGGCGTCCAAGCGGGCCTTACCGGCCTCCAGTTGAAGAAGATCGAGCAATTCCTCCCGATGGGCAAGGACGAGGTCATGATAGCGCATGAAAATCGCCCGCCGCTCGGCGAGGGGCGTGCGCGCCCAGCCCGGTTGGGCCTGGCGCGCCCGCTCGATGGCCAGACGGACATCCTCCGCCGTGCAACGCGGCACCTGACCGAGAACCTCGCCCGTAAAAGGCATCCGGACGGTCGTCTGTTCGCGGTTTTCCTCGCTGTAGCGCGTCAAGCGCGTCAGGCGGGTCAAATCGGGCAGGTGGGCCTGTTCTAGCGTTCTGGCAGAAGTGAAAGTTGCGTCGTCCACGGGAAATGCCTCCTGATTGAGATGTCGAAGTGTTTTCGGCGGCGAAGAATCAATCTGCCGAAGGAATTTCTGTAGCCAACCTCCGATTGGCGAAAAAGCCCTCCCCCCAGAAGAAAATCAAGGCAGCCCAAACAATGCCGAATCCAACCAGGCGGTGCTGATCGAATGGCTCGTGATAGACCAGCACGCCCAGCGAAAACTGTAGCGTTGGAGCAAGATATTGCATCAGACCAATCATCGAGAGCGGAATGCGCTGCGCTGCCGAGGCGAACATCAGCAAGGGAATCGTCGTCACCAGGCCGGCGCCGACCAGCAAACCATCGGTCAGCAGGCCGTTGTGCAGGAAGGCCCCTCCTCCCGCCGCCTGCTCGAAGGCCAAAAAAGCGACCGCCGGCAGAAACAACAGCCCGGTCTCCAGCGTCAAGCCATAAAGCGCCCCCAGCGGGGCAGTCTTTTTGACCAAGCCATAGATGGCAAACGAAAAGGCCAGCGTCAGGGCGATCCAGGGCAGCGAACCATAACTGACCGTCAAATAGGTCACGCCCGCCGCCGCCATCAGAATCGGCGCCCATTGCAAAGGGCGCAGTCGCTCTCTCAAGAAAACGACCCCCAGAGCCACACTCAGCAATGGGTTAATGAAATATCCCAGGCTGGTCTCGACGATGAAACCGGCATTGACCGCCCAGACATACGTCAACCAGTTGACGCCAATCAGCACAGCGGCGGCCGTATAAACGGCCAGGACGCGCCCATTGAGCAAACTGCGGAATTCCCCCCAGCGCCGGGTCACCAAAATGAATGCCAACAAGAGCAAAAACGACCAGATAATACGATGCCCCAGCAATTGCAGCGCCGGAACAACCTGAAGCCACTTCCAATAAACGGGAAACAATCCCCAGGTAAAATACGCCCCAAACGCCAGCCAGAGACCTTTTTTATCCATATCATCTCCATAAACAAGCGGCAAGTATACCCCTCTCTGTTGTATAATGCAAAACAATGCACACGCTCATCCCTGCTCCCCTTTCGTTTCGCTCCGAAGCCGGGCAATTTACCTTGCGCCCCGCAACCTCCATCCACGCGCCGGACGACCTGCGCTCGTTGGCCGACTACCTGGCCGCCCATCTGCGCGCCATTACCGGCTGGCCGTTTCCTTTTCGGGCCGACCAAACGAACGCCATCCGATTGGAATTGAGCGGCCAAGATTCGACCCTGGGCGACGAGGGTTACCGGCTCGAGGTCCGCCAGGACGGCGTGAGACTGACCGCCGCCCGCCCGGCCGGCCTCTTCTACGCTATCCAGACCCTGCGCCAGTTGCTGCCGCCCGCCCCTTCGCCTGAATCGTGGACAATCGACGCCTGCACCATCCTGGACGTTCCCCGTTTCCCCTGGCGCGGCGCGATGCTCGATGTCGCCCGTCACTTTTTTACGGTCGAGCAAGTCCGGCGGTTGATTGACCAAATAGCGCTCTACAAATTCAACATTCTTCACCTGCACCTGACCGATGACCAGGGCTGGCGGCTGGAAATCAAATCCTGGCCCAAACTGGCCGAGGTGGGCGGTTCGAGCGCCACGCGCGGCGACCCCGGTGGTTACTACACGCAAGAAGAATACGCCGAAATCGTGCGCTATGCCGCCGAGCGATTCATCACCCTCGTCCCCGAAATCGACATGCCCAGCCACACCCAGGCCGCCCTCGCCGCCTGCCCGGAATTGAAAGGTGTCAGCAAATATACCGGCCTCTACACCGGCACCGAAGTCGGTTTCTGCAGCCTCAACATCCACCAGGCAATCACCTATCGCTTCATCGAGGACGTTTTCGGCGAACTGGCCGACCTGACCCCCGGCCCCTATCTGCACATTGGGGGGGACGAAGCCCACTCCACGCCAGAGGCCGATTACCGCGCCTTCATCGAGCGCGCCCAGCAAATCGTCCGCCAGACGGGCAAACAAATCGTCGCCTGGGAAGAGGCTGCCAAAGGCCCTCTGCTGACCGACAGCCTTGTCCAATATTGGCTGCAGGCAGACCTGGCGCGCCGCGCCGCCGCCAGCGGCAACCGCCTGATTATGTCGCCGGCCACGCAGGTTTACCTGGACATCAAATACAACGCTTCCACCTCCCTTGGCCAGGACTGGACGCAAAAATACATCGAGGTGCAGGACGCCTATGACTGGAATCCCGCCGCGATGCTGGAAGGGGTCAACGAATCTTCGATTCTGGGCGTGGAAGCCCCACTCTGGACCGAGACCATCCTTACGGTCGAGGAAGCCGACTTCATGTTCTTCCCGCGCCTGTGCGCGGTGGCCGAGGTCGGCTGGACGCCGCAAGAGAGCCGCGCCTGGGAGGACTTCCGTCACCGGCTGGCCACCCACGGCCCGCGCCTCGAGGCCCTGGGCGTACATTTCTATCGTTCGCCGCAAATCCCCTGGCACAAATCATAGGCGCCGGCAAAGCCTCCTTGTTTGAAAAAAGTCATTCCCCCTCGCGGCCGGGGATTCTCCCCCGCTAAAATGACCAGCTGGGCAGTTGACTTTCTCTCCGAGCCAATCTGCTCGGAGTTTTTACATTCAACAGGACTTACACAAAATGAGATTCATTTCACCGCCAAGACGCCAAAACGCCAAAGTTTTGCAGAGTTCGCCAAGTGTGCTTGGCGTCTTGATACCCATCCTGGCGTTCTC
>JBEULG010000023.1:0-53254 GCA_041287425.1 Anaerolineales bacterium
GAGGCGCGGCGGTCGCAGTCGGCGGCGGAGGCGTGGCAGGGGGCAGGAAGACGGTCGGGGTTGGGGTGGGCGGCGGGCCGGGCAAACCAGGGATCAGGTACGAGCCAAGGCCGGTCAGCACGACCACAGCCGTCAGGGCGAGCAAGATGACCAGGCCGGTCAGAGGGAGGCCGGCGGCTCGGACGGGGCGGAAGCGCAGGACGGCCAGGGTAATCATCCCCGCCAGGGTGGCCAGCGAGAGATGGACGAGGAAAACCAGCGCACCATCCGGCCAGGCGCGTCCGCTGCCCAGGCCCAGGCCAAAGCCGGCGGCGCCCAGCGGCAGGTACAGTTCATAGGTCAGCATGACGCTCGGCAGGAGAGGCTTGTCCTCCGAGCGGATGAAGGAGATGACCAGCAGAACCGCCCCGATGGTCAGGACCATCAGGTTTGGCCACCAGAGATGGGAGTGGATGCTGGCTTGCTGGAAGAAATCCTGCTCGATGAGGCGAGCCGCCAGGCCGGAAAGCAAGCCGCTGCCAAAGACCAGCGCCCCGCCGACCAGCAGGCCGGTCAGGGTCAGCAGGAAAAAGCGCCACAGGCCGGTCGTCGAGGCCAGCGTCAGCCCGACCCAGGGGGTCATCAGGGGGGCCAGTAAGACGCCCAGCAGCAACAGGCTCTGGGCATCCAGGATGAAACCCAGGCCGACCACTGCTCCGCACAGCAGGGAGAAGACGAAAAATTCGACCGACGGGAAAGCCCGCCGGGCCAGGCGGTTGATCAGCGCCGAGCGCTCGTCTGCGTCCGGCAGGACGAGGGAACGGCGGGCGCGCCGCCGGCGCGGCGGCGGGGGCAAACGGATGGGTTCACCCGCGGGAGGCGGTGTTTCGAGGAGGCTCATGTTCGTAAACTCGCGACGATGCGCACCGGTTTGTCGAACAGGTCGAGAGCGGTCAGGATGTCAGGGACGACCAGGTCGGCGGCCAGCAGGCTGGAGGTGGCCGTGCCTTCGGGCGAGAGGATGCAGATGCCCAAGGCGGCCGCTTCCAGCATGGCGGCGTCGTTGGCGCCCTGACCGATGGCGGCGGCCCGTTCAGCCCCCAGGCGGCGCAGGTAGTCGGCTTTCTGGGCGGCCTCGTCGCCGGGGTGGATGCGCACGGCCTGGAGGTTCAGTTGGCGGTCAATGGCTGCCTGGCGGCCATGGGTGTCGGCGGTCAGCAGGTGAATCTGCAGCCGGTCGCGCAGCCAGGCCAGCCGCCGCGTCACACCCTCGATGAGCAAGCCATCCACGGCCAGCGTGCCGTTGACATCCAGGACGAGATGTTCCAGTTGCAGCGTGCCGCGGCCGGGGATGGTCAATTCGATCACGGGCCTATTATACAACAGCCAGCCGGAGATGGGGAAAATGACGGAAAAACCATTGACAAAATGTCTGGACCGCGTATAATCACGCCCAATACAGAAAAACGGTGAAGAGGACGAGTACGCTTCGTACGACGGCACAGAGAGCAGGCGGCAAGCGGTGAAAGCCTTGCCCGCACGGCGAAGCCGAATGGACCTCGGAGTTGCAGGGCGAAAGTCAAATCGCCGAGAGACGTCAGTCGGATAGGCGTTGACGAGTAACCCGAGCCGGAAGCCGCAACCGTTATCCTGCGGAGTCACTAGGATACGGTCAGACCATCTGACGGTTGACTGCTGACTACATGAGTGAGGCTGGCTTTCCCTGTGCATCACCACAGGGATTTTTGTTAGCCTAAATCGGGTGGCACCACGGACCAGACGCGTTCGTCCCGTATGTGGACGGACGCGTTTTTCGTTGTAAATTTGCGAAAGGAGTGAAAGATGGCAACCAATCCTGATCCCAAGACCCGGCTGGAACGGGAGGAAGAGACGCCTCTGCAGGAGCAGTTCATCGGTCTGGTGAGAGGCGTGCAGGAGGCGCCGGCGGCGGCGATTCTGGCGGCGCGCGCCGCCGAGGGCAGCCCAGGTATTCCCGCGCCCGTCTTCATCCCGTAGGAAGGAGCGAGCCATGCCCATCGTTTTTCGGCCTCCTTGAAGGGAACGTTTCTCGATTTTCCCACCAACCGCTTACCCAAACCACACCTATTGAAAGGAGATTGCCATGTCTGACCAAACCCGTTTCATTTTGAACGAAAGCGATTTGCCCAAGGCCTGGTACAACATCCTGGCCGACAGCCCGAGGCCGCCCGCGCCGGTTCTGCATCCCCAGACGCTCGAACCGGTGACTCCCGATTTTCTCTCGGTGCTGTTCCCGATGGAGTTAATTTTGCAGGAGGTGGCCAGCGACCGGTTCATCGATATTCCGCAGCCGGTGCGCGAGATTTACAAGTTGTATCGGCCGACGCCGCTCGTCCGTGCCCGTCGCCTGGAGCAGATGCTCGATACGCCGGCCCACATTTACTTCAAGAATGAGTCGGTTTCGCCGGTGGGCAGCCACAAGCCTAACACGGCGATTGCCCAGGCGTATTACAACAAGGCGGCCGGGACGAAGGCGCTGACCACCGAGACCGGCGCCGGTCAGTGGGGGGCGGCGCTTTCGATGGCCTGCAATTTCTTCGACATCGGCCTGGAAGTATATATGGTCAAGGTTTCCTATGAGCAGAAGCCGTACCGGCGGATTTTCATGCAGACCTATGGGGCGCAGGTCTTCGCCAGTCCTTCGGACCGGACTCAGTACGGCCGCGCCCTGTTGGCCCGCGACCCCGGCAACCGCGGCTCGCTCGGCATTGCGATTTCGGAGGCCGTTGAGGCGGCGGCCACCTCGGGCGGGACGAAAAAGTACAGCCTGGGCTCGGTGCTGAATCACGTCCTGCTGCATCAGACGGTGATCGGCGAAGAAGCCCTCAAACAGATGGACTTGGCCGGCGAGTACCCCGACGTGGTCATCGGCTGCGTGGGCGGCGGATCGAATTTCGCCGGCCTCGCTTATCCCTTCTTGCGCCAGAATCTCAAGGATGGCCAGCGGACGCGTCTGGTGGCGGTCGAACCGACGGCCACTCCCTCGTTGACGAAAGGCGTCTATACGTTCGATTACGGCGACACGGCCCGCATGGCGCCGATTGTCAAGATGCACACGCTCGGCCACACATTTATGCCGGCCGGAATCCATGCCGGCGGGTTGCGCTACCACGGCATGGCGCCCAGCCTCTCGGCTTTGTACGACGCCGGCCTGATCGAGGCGGTGGCCGTCCCACAGGTGGGGACGTTCGAGGCAGCAGTCCAATTCACCCGCGCCGAAGGGATTTTGCCTGCCCCCGAATCGGCGCATGCCGTGCGGGTGGCCATCGACGAGGCGCTGGAGGCCAAGAAACGCGGCGAGAAGCGCGTGATCCTGTTCAACCTATCCGGCCACGGTCATTTCGATATGGCCGCCTATCAGGCGTATCTGACTGGCGAGTTGCAGGATTATGCCTATCCTGCCGAGGCAGTGATGGAGGCAATGAAGGAATTGCCGCAGGTGGAAATGGCGGCCGCCTAGCGGTTTCCCTTTCCTTTCTCCTCGAAGAAGGAACTCCGAGGCCGGTCGGTCTCGGAGTTCCGTCAGGTGAGAGCCTCGCATGGCGCCCAGGCCACACATGTCGGGCGATGGGGATGGAGTGGCGCGGCAAGGGCAAATTCTCCCGATGGGGTTTTATTTCGATTCTGCCTCGCCGAAGACGACGACCACGATGTGCTGGTTGAGGAATTGCGGCGTGCCCTCGCCGCCGGGGACGATTTGCCCGAGGGTATAACCGCCGGCAATCGGCACATCGATGCCCAGCGCCTCCTGGACGGCGGCCACATCGGCGCCCGGTTGGGCCTCGTAGAGCATCTGCCAGGCGACATCCGAGAGGACCAGCGCCAGCGCCGGACGGGCACCTTCGAGAGCGGCTACGGCCTGCCGGACGGCGCTTTGGGCAGCCTGGCGGCAGGCGCTCAGGCTGCCAATCATCAGGTAGGCGTCGGTGCCGTCGTTGATACTGGCGTTCATCCGGAAGGAGCCGTCGGCTTCTACCCGCAGAGGGGCGCGCAGCAACAGGGATTTGTCGGCCTGTTCCAGGCCGAGGGGGTAGATGCGGGCCAGCATGTTGAGAGGCGGAAAGGCCCATTCGCGCGCCGGATAATCGAACAGGTGGGCGTAGGCCTCTGAGGCGGGGCGGCCGTCGAGGGTGCGCACCCAAAAGCCGCGCGACCGCGTGACCCGGAAGTGGGTCCCCACCGGCTGCCAGCCGTGTCCCCAGCCGACGCCGACTTTGAGCCGGCCCTCGACGCGCGCCACGGCCAGGCCGCCGGCGCCGTACTGCGTCCCGCCGATTTGATAGGCGTTGCCGGCGTAGGGGTCGCCGCTGGAGAGGGCGCCGATGACGAACGCGGCAGGCGGCAGGCTGCGGCACAATTGCTCGGCATCGGCGTTGAACCCGTCGGCAAAGAGCAGGGTGGGCTGTTTGGGACTGCGGGCCAGCAGGTCGGCCAGCGTCTGGGCCACTTCGCGGCTGCCCTGGGTATAACCGGCCAGCCATTGGACGTCGAGGCGGGCATCGGAGGCGGCCAGCAACGCCACGATGACGGAGTGGGGGTGCAGGCCCTCGGAAGTCATGCCGACCGGCGTGCTGAATCCCAGGAGGGGAATGTTGCCGGTCAGGCTGGCCACGCCGTTGACGACCTGCTGCGGGTCATATTGATAGGAGGCGATCACGATGCCCAGTACGGGTGTGACGCTGTTCAACAGGTTGAGAGCCTGGTGGGTGGCCTGCAAACCGGCTTCGCGCCCATCCAGGGCGCGGGCCTGTCCAACGGCTGCACTGAGTGTCATGCGTTAGTCCTCGTCTGTGCTGTGGGGCAGGGGCACAGGCTCAAACGCCGGCGATCTCGCCCGCTGCCGGGAAAATGCTCATGCCTCGGAGACCGGCACGGTGAAGTGGAAAGTGGTCCCCTGGCGGAACTCGCTCTCGAACCAGACTTTGCCGCCCATCATCTCGATCAGGCTCTTGGTGATGTTCAGGCCCAGGCCGGTGCCGGGGGCTTCGCGCGCTTTCTGGTCGTCAGAGCGGAAGAATTTCTGGAAGATTTTCTTCTGGTCTTCCAGGCTGATGCCGATGCCGTTGTCTTGGACCCAGAGATGGACGACGCGGGCTGCGCCCTCCGGGTCCCACTGGTTGGCGGCGCTCTCGGCGCCGATGTTGATGAGGCCGCCTTCCTGGGTGTATTTGTGGGCGTTGCTGACGAAGTTGGTCAGAATTTGCGCCAGGCGGGTGCGGTCGGCCCAGACTTTGGGCAGGTCTTTGGGCAATTTGAGGTTGATGACCTGTTTCTTTTCTTCCACCTGACGGCTGACCGAGCGGACGACCTCGTCCACCACCTCGGCCACGTCCACGGCTTTGAAGTCGAGGCGCAGGCGGCCGGCTTCGATTTTGGAATTATCGTTCAGGTCGGAGACCAGGGTGGACATGCGCTCGACGTTCGAGCGGATGGTGTTCAGGAAGTTGGCCTGCATTTCGGTAATTGGGCCGACCGCGCCGGCGGCGAGCAGTTCGGTGTAGCCCTTGATGGAGGTCATCGGGTTCTTCAATTCGTGGGCCACGAAGGAGACGAATTCGCTCTTGGCTACGTTGGCAGCCTGCACTTCATTGTAAAGTTGGGCGTTGGCGATGGCGATGGCGGCGTGATCGCTCAGGCGGGAGAGGAAAGCCATGCTTGCCTCGGTCTGTTCGAGCGGCGAGCGGCTTTCCATCAGGATGACGCCGATGACGTTGGCTTCGCGCCGGATGGGCACGGCGACCTGGCTGCGGGCGTCTCCCAGCAGGCCGGGCTGGTTCTCCTGCAGGCGGACGCGCTGCGGTTGGCCGCTGGCGACGGCGCCGCGCAGGGCGGGCTGTTCGAGCGGCATGAGCGTATCTTTGTAGGTTTCGGCCAGGGCGTCATAGCCTTGCTGGGCCATCAGACGCAGGCCTTTCTCCTCGACGATGCCGATTAGACCGGCATCGGCCTGGAACTGGCGCATGGCCCATTCGAGGGTGATGCGCATGGCGCGGGCGACGTCCAGGCTGGCGTTCAGTTCGCGGTCGATGCGCTGCATGACCGAGAGTTCCTCGACGCGGGCGTTCAATTCCTGGTCGGTGAGGGTGTACAGGCGGGCGTTCTCGAGGGCGACGGCGGCCTGGCCGGCAAAAGCGGCCAGCAAATTCTGGTCGTCTTCCACGAAGGGCAGATTGTCTTTGCGGTTGATGACTTCCAGAACGCCGACAACGCGCTCTTTGACGATCATCGGCACGGCCAGGATGGATTTGGTGATGAAACCGGTCTTCTCGTCGGTGGAGGCCGACCAGGCGGCCGTATCCAGGACGTTGTTCGAGATGATGGGGCGGCGTTTCTGCACCGCCTCGCCGACGATGCCGGTGCCGGGCGGCAGACGCGTCCCGACCAGGTTCTCGGCGACCGGGCCGATGACGACCCGAAAGATGAGTTCATCCGTCTGCTCGTCCACCAGGAAGAGCGTCCCCGCTTCGCAGTTGAGGATGCTGATGGCGCTTTCGAGGATTTTGTGCAGCAAGGGCTCGCTCTCGAGGGTGCCGGTCAATTGACGGGTGATTTCGGTCAGGTAGGTCAATTGACGGGCGCGCCGCTCGCTTTCTTGCAGCAGGCGGGCTTTGACGATGGCGCCGGCGGCCTGCTCGGCGATGGCCTGGAGCAGGTCTTGTTGAGCGGGGGTGTAAACCACGCTGGGGTCGCGGCTGGCGATGCTCAGGGCGCCGATCGTCTCGGCGCCGGCGTTCATGGGGACGCCCATCCAGGCGAAGATGCCGCTGCTGGCCGGGGTGACGCCGCGCGCCTGACATTCGCGAACGTAGTCGTTGGTCATCAGGCCGCGCCGCAGGCGGATGACCTCCGGGCTGAGGCCCTGCGAGGGCGGCAGGGGAATGTTCTCGCGGCTGGGCAGGCGGTCGTCCTGCTCCAGGCAGAAGGCGTAGTAGAAATAGTTGTTCTCTTTGTTGTACAGGGTGATGTGGAAGTTGTCGACCGGCAGCACCTGATCGGTCTGGGCGTAGATGAGTTCCAGGATGTCGTCGAAGGCGACCGTGATGTTGACGCCGCTGGCTACCCGCGAGAGGATGTTCATTTCACGCACGCGCCGTTCGAGGTTGTAGATGACCTGGGCGCGTTCGATGGCAATCGAGGCCTGGGCGCTGAGCAAATCGAGGAATTTGACATCTTGGCTGCGGTAGAGTTCGCCGGAGCGGCGCGGACCGAGGGCCAGCCAGCCGGTCAGATGTTCACCGCCGGGCAGAGGGACGAAAAGTTGGGCGCCCAGCAGCGCCAGGCGGGCGCGGTCGGGCTGGAGGGCGGCCGGCAGGGTCTCCGCGTCGATGAAGATGGGGAGGCGGTCGCGGGTCAAGGTCTGCACCAGGGCGCTGTCTCTGCTGAAACGGATGTCGCTGGTCGGCTGGCCGTTTTCATCGGGGGCGGCGATGTATTGTTCGTTGAGCGAATCATAAACGTAGATGTGCAAGCGGTCTGGCAACAGGCTGCTGGTGATGTTCTGGCGCAAGATGCGCAGGATGGCATTCAGGTCAATGATGTTGGTCAGTTCGCGGGTGACGCTTTCAACCCGCTGCTGGTAGATGCGTTCGCCGCGGAAGAAGACCGAGTCGATGATTTGCTGCAGGCGGTTGCGGAAAGGATTGAGCGCCAGAGCCAGGACGAAGACAATCAGCCCTACAACCGCCGGATGGTCGGCCTGCAGCGCCTGCCCGAAGATGAGGCTCAGGCCGCTGACCAGCAAGGCGTAACCGCCGACGGCCAGGACGGTCAACAGGGCGTACAGGGCAGACTGGCGCATCAGATAGTCGCTTTGCAGGAAGCGGAAGCGCAGAATGGTGAAGCCGGTGACGAAAGGAAAGATGGCCAGCGGCGCCAGAATCCAGGAAGAGTAGGGAATCGGGCCGGTGGCGATGAAGAGCAGCCAGATACTGATGGCGCCAAAGGAGGGGATGACTCCCCACAGGAGAATGGTGCGCGCCTGATTGCGGACGATGGGCGAATGCGAGGTGAGGCTGCGGTAGATCAACATGCCCAGGAAGAAAGCGATTCCCAGGCCGACAAAACGATAAGCCAGCCGCCAGGCGGAAATGTAGGCGGTCGGATGTTCGTAGTCGAAGATGGTGACGGCAGCGTAAGCAAACAGCCCCAGGGCGATGAAGTAGCCCATCCAGCGCAGATAGGGGTATTTGGTGGACCAGCGCACTTGCTGAGGAAATACCAGCGCCAGGTCAATGAGGGCGCCGCCCGTCAGAGGCAGCGCCAGCGACCACAAATAGGTGAGGTAGTGGGTGGTAAACAGGTCGAACAGCCCGCCGGTGACCAGCGCGACCGAGGTGGCGAAGATGGCGAAGGCCCGGCCCGTCGATTCATTGCGCCGCAGGCCAAAAATCCACAGGCTCATGATGAGGTAAACCAGACCGACCCCGAAGGGAATATACAACTGTCCCAGCCGGTCGGCCGGGGAGAAGATGCTCAGGGTCACCTCGACCGTTTCGTGTCCGTTGGGGGTGCGCAGGCCGATGGGAACCGTCTCGCCGGGGACGAAGCGGGACAGAACTTGCCGCATGTCGGCCGCGTTGGAGACGGGCACCCCGGCGATACTTTCAACGAAGTGGTTGGAGGCCTGCCCATACTCGAACAACGGCCAAGCAGCCGGGTCGGCGGGCAGCGTGTTGTTGATCATCATGGTCTGTTCGACGAAACCGCCGATGAAAGGCAGCCTGAGCCAGGAATGGGCCAGGAAGGGGATGACCAGAAAGGCCATCAGCGCGATACCCTGATAGAGAAGGACGAGGATGGGCAAAGCGCGTTCGATGAGATGATGGAGACGCTCAAATCGGGACATGAGGAGTCAACCGTCGGGAGATTCGTTGGCCTGGGGGGGATGCAAGATGGACATCTCTGGCTGTCAGCGGAAATTCCACAATCATTTTACCCGACTTTCGCAGGTTGAAAACAACTTTATCATAACATTTTCGCAGCCTGCCTGCTTCTTGACTCGGACGGGAAAAAGGCCGATAATCTAACTGGTCATAACCACATAATCTTGAAGGTATCCGATGCCTGACGCCATCGATCCCAACGACTTTCTGCCTCGCTACTATCAATTGGCGAACATCTTACGCGAACGCATTGCCAGCGGAGAATTCGCCGCCCGTCAGCCGATTCCCTCTGAGCGCCAGTTGGAGGAACGCTACTCGGTCAGCCGCATCACCGTCCGCCAGGCCATTGACTTGCTCGTCCGCCAGGGATTCTTGTACCGCGAGCATGGGCGCGGCACCTTCGTCTCGCCGCAGAAATTGCAGAAGGGCGTCTCTGAATTGACCAGTTTCAGCGAGGATATGAAGCAGCGCGGCCTGGAACCCGGGCAGAAGATTCTACAGATGGGGCCCGTCCGACCGCCCGAAAAAGTGCGCCAGCGCCTGGAATTGCCAGAGGATTGCGGCGAGGTGCTGTATATCGAACGCTTGCGCCTGGGCGATGGCCTCCCGATGGGGCTGCAGAGTTCATATTACGTCCTGCCGGAGGGAGGGACCATCACGCGCCAGGAATTGGAGGCCTGCGGTTCGGTCTATCGCCTCCTGCAGGAGAAGTTCCACATCATCCCGACCGAAGCCGACGAGACCCTGGAGGTGACGCTGGCCACGCCCCAGGAGGCCGCCCTGCTCCAAATCCCGGCCGGCAGCCCGCTGCTGCTCAGCGAGCGGACGACCTACGCGCAGGACCGGCGGGTGTTCGAATTTGTCAAGATTCTCTATCGGGGGGACCGCTATCGCTATTACGCTCGCCTGACCCGCTGAAGAACGCCGGGCCTCGCAAGGCGCGTTCACGGGTGAAATTCATGGCGAAGGATGCGCGTGAGGCAGGCCCTGATTTTCCCACCTTTTCAAGTGATGACCCACATCTTGACTCGCGGGGCTGAAGCCCCCTGGGTGACCATCAGATGGCTTGACTTTTGATGACCATCGTGCTACCATAGAGAGGTAATATGGTTATGTGGTCATAACCAGTTATGCTCTCGCTCGTGAAAGGATTGGTCGGTGGAGCCGATTGATGAGGCCGAACTGCAGCGCGTTGTCCGGCGGGTGGTGGGCCGGGTGATGGGGACCGCTTCGCCCGGCGCGCCGCTTCCGGCTGCCCCTGCGCCGCAGACCGAACCCAAGGTTGAAGCGGCGGCTGCTTCCGGCAAGGTGGTCGCTATCGGCTGCGACCATGGCGGCTATGACCTCAAAGAGATTCTCAAGCCTTACCTGACTGAACTGGGCTTCGATGTACGCGATGTCGGCGCTTACAACAAAGGACCGGTGGACTATCCCGACTTTGCCCACGAGGTGGCCAAACTGGTCGCCGGCGGCAAGGCCTGGCGCGGCATCATGATTGACGGCGCCGGAATCGGCTCCTGCATCGTCGCCAACAAGGTGCCGGGCGTGCGGGCCGGCCTGGCCTACGATTACTCCTCGGCGGTCAACAGCCGCGAGCACAACGACACCAATGTGCTGACCCTGGGGGCCGGGCTGATTGGCGTCAACCTGGCCAAGCAAATCGTCAAGGTTTGGCTGACGACCGAATTTGGTGGCGGACGGCATCAGCCGCGCCTCGCCAAGATTGCCGCCATCGAGAAGCAATATTCGAAGTGAGAGCATTCCGCCCGCAGCGGACGCCGAGCCGGCGCTGGCGGGGCGGCTTGTGGAAGGAAGAGACAAGGATGGTTACCGATCCGAAACTGGTCGAGCAACTGGTCGAAATCATCACCCGCGAGGTGCTGATTGCCCTCCAGGAGCAAAAAGAAAAGGACAAGATTCCTGCAGACGGGCAGTGCAAATTCGACTGCGCCGAGTCGGTCTGCGTCCGCACCTGTTTCGACCGGGCGGGCAACGTGGTCAGCGCCGGCGCCGAGCGGCTGACCTCCACGCTGGGCGTCATCCCCGGCGACCTGAACCTGGCCCGTATGATTGACCACACCCTGCTCAAGCCAGACGCTACCCAGGAACAGATTGCCCAGTTGTGTTTCGAGGCCCGCAAGTACGGCTTCGCCTCGGTGTGCGTCAACCCGGCCTGGGTCGAGTTGTGCGCCCAATTGCTCAAGGGTTCAGAAGTCAAAGTCTGTACGGTGGTCGGTTTTCCGCTCGGCGCGACCGCCCCGGAGGTCAAAGTCTTCGAGACGGAGAACGCCATCGAACACGGCGCCAGCGAAATTGACATGGTCATCAACATCGGGGCGCTGAAAGCACGTGACCTCGAATTGGTCGCCCGTGACATTCGCGGCGTGGTGGCGGCTGCCCATGAGCGCGGCGCCATCGTCAAGGTCATCATCGAGGCCGCCCTGCTGACCGACGAGGAAAAAACCATCGCCTGCCTGCTCGCCAAAGAGGCCGGGGCGGACTTCGTCAAGACCTCCACCGGCTTCGCCAGCGGCGGGGCGACCGTCCACGATGTCGAACTGATGCGCCGCGTGGTCGGGCCGGAAATGGGAGTCAAGGCCGCCGGCGGGGTGCGCACCTACGAAGACGCCGAAAAGATGCTGCGCGCCGGGGCGACGCGCATCGGCGCCAGCGCGGGCGTCAAAATCGTCCAGGGGCCGGGCAAGGACGCCTCGCCCGAAGCCGGCGCGTCCGCCGCTAAGAGTTATTGAGCCGTCGAGGGATGTGTTATGGAAGGAGGCACGCCATGTTGATTGCCAGAGTCATCGGGACGACCGTCTCGACGGTCAAGGACGAAAAACTGGCCGGGCGCAAACTGCTTATCGTCCGGCAGACAGACGAGAGCGGGGCGCCGGTCGGCAAGCCGTACGTGGCCGTGGATACGGTCGACGCCGGCGTCGGCGATTTGGTCCTGACCTGCGCCGGTTCCTCCGCCCGTCAGACGGCGCTGACCAAAGACTCGCCCGTGGACGCCGTCATCATGGCGGTCATTGACTCGCTCGAGGTGGACGGCAAAGTGACGTTCCGCAAATCGTGAAGGAAGCGAGAATGGACCAAGACCTTGCCTCCATGCAAGAAGCCCGCGACCTGGTGGCGGCTGCCCACGCCGCCTGGGAGACCTGGCGGCGCGCCTCGCAAGAGGAAGTTGACCGGGTCTGCGCGGCGATGGCCGAGGCCGGCTATCAGGCCGCCGAGCGGCTGGGGCGGCTGGCGCAGGAGGAGACCGGCTACGGCGTGGCCCTGCACAAGAAACTCAAGAACGAGTTCGGTTCGCGCTGGGTGTGGGAGAGCATCCGCGACCTGAAGACGGTCGGCGTCATCCGCCGCGACCAGGCCCGCCGGCTGGTGGAAATCGCCTGGCCGATGGGCGTGGTGGCGGCGCTGATTCCCTCCACCAACCCCACCTCGACCACTTTTTTCAAGGCCCTGATTGCTCTCAAAGCACGCAACGCCATCGTCTTCTCGCCGCATCCGGCGGCGCGGCGCTGCACCTACGAGGCGGCCCAGACGATGGCCCTGGCGGCCGAGAACGCCGGCGCGCCGAAAGGCCTGATCGGCTGCCTCCAACAGGTCTCGCTGCCGGGGACCCAGGAACTGATGACTCACCGTCAGACGGCGCTCATCCTGGCGACGGGCGGTGCTCCGATGGTGCGCGCCGCCCACTCGACCGGCAAGCCGGCCTACGGCGTCGGCCCCGGCAACGTGCCGGTCTATGTTGACCGCAGCGCCGACCTCGAGAAGGCCGCCCGCTACATCGTTGCCTCGAAAGCCTTCGACTATTCGACCATCTGCGCCACCGAGCAGGCGGTCATCGCCGACGCCCCGATTGCCGCCCGTCTGGCCGACTTGATGCGGGCGGAGGGCGCTTATTTCTGTGACCCGCAGCAGACCGACGCCCTGCGCCGGACGGTCTTCAACCCGGATGGCAGCCTGAACACGAAGGTGGTCGGCAAGTCGGCGGAGGTGGTGGCCGAGTTGGCCGGTTTCCGTGTCCCGGCCGGGACGCGCATTCTGGTCACGCCGCTGACGAAGATTGGCCGCGACGAGCCGCTCTCGCACGAGAAGATGACCACCGTCCTGGCCTGGTACACTGCCGAGGGCTGGGAACAGGGCTGCGACATGTCCATCGCCGTCATCGAGACAGGCGGGCTGGGCCACACCCAAATCATCTACGCCAGCGACGAGAAAGTCATCCTGGCCTTCGGGCTGGAGAAGCCCGTCTTCCGCATCCTGGTCAATACGATGGGGACGCTGGGCGCCATCGGCCTGACAAGCGGCGTGCTGCCCTCCCTGACCCTCGGGCCGGGTGGCCTGGGCGGCGCCATCACCAGCGACAACATCAGCGCCCAGCATCTGCTCAACATCAAGCGCCTGGCCTACGAGACGCTGCCTCCTCCGCCGGAGGCCTTCTCCGCCGGTGAGACGATGAGCGGCCTGTCGGCGGATGAAATCGAACGCCTTGTCCGGCAGGTGGTGAACGAGATTCTAGGCAGGTAGGGGCAATCGTCTGGCCCCTACCGAGATGACAAGAGTTTGGATTCTCGATACTGATTGAAACAGGCAACACCAGGACGACCCTGGCGGCCGTCCCAACCCAGAAAGGAAGGAAACCTATGGCTCAAGATCCCTCTTTGATTGCTCTCGGCATGGTCGAGACGAAAGGCCTGGTGGGCGCCATCGAGGCGGCCGATGCAATGGTCAAGGCAGCCAACGTGGTCCTGCTCGGCTCTGAATACGTCGGCGGCGGCTACGTGACCGTGATGGTGCGCGGCGACGTGGGCGCCGTCAAGGCGGCCACCGACGCCGGCGCGGCGGCGGCCAAGCGGGTCGGCGAACTGGTCTCGGTGCATGTCATCCCGCGCCCGCACGCGGATGTCGAGATGATTCTGCCCCAGTCGAGCAAGGGTTCGATTGGCGGGCGGACGGCCGAACCGAAGGCCAAGTAGGGTTTGGTATCCGCCGCGATGACGGGCCGCGGCCCGCTTGCCGGTCTCTTTTGCAGGCCGCGGCCGGGCACAGGCGGTCATCCCGCGGGGCGTTCCGGCGGCCGCGCCGGGGCCGGCCTTTTCGTCCGTCCCTGGCCGGCGCTGGAGAGCGCCAGAAAGCAAAGGAAACATGGCTGAAGCATTCTCATTGCGCTGCTACTGTTACCTCGACCGCATGCAGCCGCAGTTCGCCGCTTTCATCGGGACGATTACGCAGGGCGATTTGCCGACCGAGGGCATGGCAGCCCTGTATGTCGAAATGGCGCCCGGCAACGAGGTCTTTCGAGTGGTGGACATCGCCGTCAAGGCTACCGAGGCCCGTCCCGGCGCGCAGATTGTCGAGCGCGAGTTTGGCATGTTCGAGGTCCATTCGCCCAATCAGGCGGCCGTTCTCGAGGCGGGCGAGGTGGTGCTCAAGCGCCTCGGTCTGACCGTCGCCGACCGCATCCGCCCGCAGGTGGTCTCCACCCAGGTGGTGACGCGCATTGACCCCTACCAGGCGCAGTTGATCAACCGTTTCCGGCGCGGCAGCATGCTGGTGGCCGGCGAGACGATGCTGGTTCTGGAGTGCGCCCCGGCGGCTTACATCAACTTCGCCTGCAACGAGGCCGAGAAGACCGCCAGCATTAAAATCGTCCACGTCTCCTCGGTCGGGCGCTTCGGGCGTATGTGGCTGGCCGGGACGGAGGCGGAGATTGTGACGGCCAGGAACGCCGCCATCCAGGCCCTGGAAGGGCTGACGGGCCGCGAGGGCGCCTGAAAGGAGCGCAGGATGGCGAAGGAATTTTATACCGAACGCGATATCGAGGACCTGTGGAAGCGCGGCGTCATGTCGCTGCAACTCAACGACAACGTGGTCTTGACCGAACTGGCTTATGAGAAGGCCCAGCGGCTGGGCATGCAACTGGTCAAGGAACGCCCTCTCGAGCCGCCTGCCGCGCCGGTGCGGCCGTACCTCTCGCAGGCGCAGAAGCCGCCTGCGCCTCCCGCCGCGCCGGCCGCCCCAGCCGACTCTGACCTGGCGGCCCGCATCCGCCAGGCGGTCAATGCCCGGCTGGGGACGCAGGTCGACCCGCAATTGCTGGAGGTCATCATCCAGCGCGTCCTGAAAAGCACAGGAGTCAAGTAGATGCTGTTCGGGCGGGTGGTGGGCAGCGCGGTCTGCACGCTGAAGTATCCAGGCACCGAGGGGCTGAAACTGCTGGTTGTCCAGCCGCTCAACAAGCGCCTCGAGCCGGTCGGGACGCGCCAGGTCGCCGCCGACGTGGTTGACGCCGGACCGGGCGACCTGTGCGTGATGGTGCGTTCGCGCGAGGCGGCGCTGGCCATGCCGCAGGTCAAGTTCGTGCCGATTGACCTGGCACTGGTCGGCGTGGTGGACGAACTGGAGGTCCGCCCCGACGGCGAGTTCGATTTCACCCTGCGAAAGGGCTGGAATCGGTTTGGCTGAGGAGGGTGGAATGATTCTCGGAAAAGTCGTCGGCACGGTCGTGACCACCATCAGCCACCGGGATTACAAGAACCGGCGGCTGCTGGTCGTTCAGCCGCTGGGGCTGGAGGGGGAGACACCGGACGAGGATTTCATTGCCCTCGACAACAGTCAGGCCGGCATCGGCGATACGGTGCTGGTCAACCGCGAGGGCAACGGGGCGCGCCAGGTGCTGCGCAACCCCGATGCCTGCGTCATCTCGGTCATCGTCGGCATCGTCGACTCAGCGCATCTGGACGATTAAGCGAAAGAGGACAAAGCGAGCCGGTTCCTGGGAGAGGAACCGGCTGGTTCGATTCTGGGGCAATCTCGCCGCGGTCGGCGGTTAGATGTCGAGATTCCGCACGCTGCGGGCATGCGTCTGGATGAATCGGCGGCGCGGGTCGACGGCGTCGCCCATCAGCATGTCGAAGGTGCGGTCGGCTTCGGCGGCGTCCTCGATGGTGACCAGCAGCAGGGTGCGGTTCATCGGGTTCATGGTCGTTTCCCACAATTGCTGGGGGTTCATCTCGCCGAGGCCCTTGTAGCGCGAGATGGAGACTTTGTCGGGGCCGACGCCGAGCGATTTGAGCAGTTTGTCCTTCTCGGCCTCGGCGTAGGCGTAGTGGACCTGATTTTTGTAGACGATGCGGTAGAGCGGCGGCTGGGCGATGTAGAGGTGGCCTTCCTCGATGAGTTGCGGCATGTAGCGGAAGAAGAAGGTCAAGAGCAGCGTGCGGATGTGGGCGCCGTCCACGTCGGCGTCGGTCATGATGATGATGCGCCCGTAGCGCAGGCCTGCGAGGTCGAAGTTGTCGCCGATGCCGGTGCCGAGGGCCGAGATGAGCGCCTTGATTTCGTTGCTGGAGAGAATCTTATCCAGCCGGGCGCGCTCGGTGTTCATGATTTTGCCGCGCAGCGGCAGGATGGCCTGGAAGTGGCGGTCGCGGCCTTGCTTGGCCGATCCGCCGGCCGAATCGCCCTCGACGATGAAGAGTTCGGTCTTGGACGAATCGCGCTCCGAGCAGTCGGCCAGTTTGCCGGGCAGGGTCAGGCTCTCCAGGGCCGATTTGCGGATGACCAGGTCGCGCGCTTTGCGGGCGGCGTCGCGGGCGCGGGCCGAGGTGAGGCATTTCTCGACGATGGCTTTGGCCTCGCGCGGGTTCTCTTCCAGGAAGGTGGCAAACGCCTCGCCAACCGTTTGAGCGACGTAGGTTTGCACCTCGGGGTTCATCAGCTTGACTTTGGTCTGGCTCTCGAACTGCGGGTCGGGATGCTTGATGCTGACGATGGCGGTCAGGCCCTCGCGGGTGTCGTCGCCGGAGAAGTTCGGATCGGCGTCTTTGAGCAGGCCGGCTTTGCGGGCGTAGTCGTTGATGACGCGCGTCAGCGCCGTCCGCATGCCGGTCAGGTGCGTGCCGCCGTCTACGGTGTTGATGGTGTTGGCGAAGGAATAGACCGACTCGGTGTAGGCATCGGTGTACTGCACGGCGCATTCGATGCCGATGCCCTCGATTTCCTTTTCCACGAAGACCACCGGATGGAGGGTGGCGCGGTTGCGGTTCAGGTAACGGACGAAGGAGGTGATGCCGCCCTCGAAGTAGAAGGTCATCTGGCGGTGGGCGCGCTCATCGACGAAGTGAATCGTCACCCCGCGCGTGACGAAGGCCATTTCGCGGAAACGCTGGGCGAGGGTGTCGAACTTGTAGTCCAGGTCGGACATGAAGATGAGCGGGTCGTATTTGAAGGTGGTGGTCGTGCCGGTGTCGTCGGGGCGGGTCTTGCCGATGACTTTGACCGCCTCCTGGGGATAGCCGCGCTCATAGCGCTGGAAATAGACCTGTCCGCCGCGTCGGACGCGCACCTCGCACCACTCGGAGAGGGCGTTGACCGCGCTGACGCCCACCCCGTGCAAGCCGCCGGAGACCTTGTAGCCGCCGCCGCCGAACTTGCCGCCGGCGTGCAGTTTGGTCATCACCACCTCGAGGGCCGATTTCTTCTCGGTAGGATGGATATCGACCGGGATGCCGCGGCCGTTGTCTTGCACGGTCACCGACGAATCGGGGTGGATGGTGATTTCGATGCGCGTGCAGGCCCCGGCCAGGGCCTCGTCAATCGAGTTGTCCACCACTTCATAGACCAGGTGATGCAGGGCTTTGATGTCCGTCCCGCCCACGTACATGCCGGGGCGGCGGCGGACGGCCTCCAACCCTTCCAGCACCTGGATATCTTTGGCTTCGTAACTTCCATTGGTTACCATAAGGACCTCGTTGTGTCCCAATTGCTTTTCGGCGTTTTCTGCCGCCGGGCAGAGGCAGCCGGCCGGGACTAAATCTTGGCAGAATGAGTCTGCGTTTTCAAACGCTCGAAGACCACTTCGAGCCAGGTATTTACGTCACGGTAGTAGATGAAACTGGCGGCCAGCAAGGCGGTCGAAATGAAGGCATGTCCGCCGATGCCGACCAGCAGCCACCACGAGTCGGGAGGCGGGGTGAGCCACAGGAAGCGCAGCCCCTGGCTGATGAGCAGCATCAGCGCCACGAACAGTCCGCTGGCCGGCAGTGTGAAGCGCACCATGCGCAGGCTGGACAGGATGGCCAGGATGGCGTTTTGCCGAAAGGTGTAGATGCCATGCGGCGAGAAGAAAATCGGCAGGACCAGCCAGGCGAGGGTGAGAGCCAGAATCATCAGGCCAATCTGGGCGATGGCCGGGTTGAGCAGACCGATGGCAGCGATGAACATCGCCAGTGGAAAAACCAGGGCAACGATCAGCGCCCACCAGACGAGCGAGAGCAAAACCACTTGCCCGATGGCGTGTCCCAGGCGAGGGTGAGCATCATGCTGGTGTTTGAGCGCCGCTCTCGAGACGGCGTAAAAATACACGGCCCCCAGCACCAGACCCAGCAGAGTCAGCGCCAGGCTCCATCCCAGGGCGGGCAGGAAGGGGCCGGCGTCCAGCGCGGGGGGCGCCCCCAAGGGAGAAACGGTCGGCATCTCCAGGCTGAGCAGGCTGGAGGTCCCGACCGGATAGGTGCGCAGGAGGGCGAACAGGTTGAAACGCTCGGCAAAGTCGAACCACGCCTGCTGGACGGTGCTCAGTTCTGGCAGGTTGGGCGCAGCCGGGACCGGCATGAGCGGAATGCTTTCGATGAAGGGGCGGAGCAATTCTTTCAGGCGCAGGCGCGGCCCAAGCCAGAGAAAGAGATCCAGCAAGATGGGCAGGGCAATCAACGTGATGTGATTGGCGACGGCTTCGAATCCGGCTGCCAGCGAGGCGATCAGGCCGGGGGGAGGGGGCAATTGGCCCTGGTCAGTTTGCATCGGCCTGATTCTACCACACGCCCTGACCGCCCTCCTGTTCGCTCAACCGGCGGGGCTTGGCAGACGGGCGGGAGACAGGTACAATCCGAATGATGTCCACGCCGCGTTATGTCCCCGACCCTGGCCGGTTGAGCGTCCTGACGGCAAGCGTTTTGCTGACCTATGCGTTGACGCATGTGCTCAGCACGCCGCTGTATCCGATTCATTTTTCGCTGGCCGGCTTGAGCCTGGACTTCGAAATTAATCTGAACGCCGCCTTTGCGATTCTGGCCGCGGCGCTGAGCGCGGCCGGCGTGGACTGGCTGCTGCGCGCCCACCCCTCGATTCAGCCAGGCGAGACGGTCGAACATTGGCTGGCGCCGATGTTGACCGCTCTGGTGGTGGGGATTGCTCTGGCGACGCTGCCGGGCGGGGGCATCTGGTGGGTAGCGTTTGGGATCGGCGGCCTGCTGTTGGCGGCGGTGTTCGTGGCCGAGTATGTGGTGGTTGACCCGGCCGACACGCGCTATCCCCTGGCCTCGGCGGCGCTGACCGTCCTGGCATTTGCGCTGCATCTCATCCTGGCGGTGGCGCTGCGGGCCGGTGGGGCGCGCCTGCTTTTCCTGGTGCTGGCGGTGCTGCTGGCCAGCGGACTGGTCGCCCTGCGAACGCTGCACCTGCGCCTGAACGAACGTTGGGAATTTGCCTGGGCGTTGGTCATCGCCCTGATCAGCGCGCAATTGGCCGCCGGCCTGTATTTCTGGCCGTTGACGCCAATCCGTTTTGGCCTGATTTTGTTGGGCCCTGTCTACGGGCTGACCGGCGTGGCGGCCATGTTGGCGGAGGGGGAGCCGCTTCGACGGGCGCTCCTCGAACCGGCGGTGATGTTGGGCCTTTTTTGGGGACTGGCAATCTGGTTAGGATAAGCGGCGAGAATCTTAGAGTTTCTTAATCTTTAGCAACCTCCCGGCCCCATTCGTGTTACCATTGGTGTCACTTCTCACGCGCCAGGAGGAGATTTTCTATGCAGTACTTGCTGGATGCCGGCCTGCTGATGGCCGCCTATCTGTTTGGTTCGATTCCCTTTGGCTTGCTCATCGTCAAACTCGTCACCGGCAAGGATATCCGTCAGGTGGAAAGCGGCCGGACGGGGGGGACGAATGCGATGCGCGCTGCCGGTTTTGGGGCCGGCCTTTTTACCGCCATCCTGGACATTTTCAAGGCGGCCTCGACCGTCTGGCTGGCGCGGGCGGTGACGACGAATCCCTGGATTCACGCCCTGGCGCCGGTAGCGGCGATTGTGGGGCACAATTACTCCATCTTCCTGGCCGAGCGCGGCCCGGATGGACGTCTGCGTTTGCGCGGCGGGGCAGGCGGGGCGGCGGCTTTTGGCGGCGCGGTCGGCTTGTGGCCGCCAGCAGCCTTGATCATGTTTCCGCTTGGTTTCCTCATCTGGTTCGGAGTGGGATACGCCTCGGTGACGACCTTGAGCATCGGCCTGATGGCCATGCTCATCTTCGGCATCCGCGCTGCTCTGGGGCTTTCTCCCTGGGCGAATGTGCTCTACGGTGGGTTGGCAGAACTGTTGCTCTTGTGGGCGCTGCGGCCGAACCTCAAACGTCTCAGGGAGGGGACCGAGCGCATGCACGGCCTGCGGGCGTTGATTCGCAAACGCCGTCAGGCGCGCCAGGCCGGCGATACGGCCGAGGCGGCCCAACAGGATGGATGAAGACGATACAAACTCACCCGGCCGGGTGAGTTTTTGATTGACCAAAGCCTGCAGTTCCTTTTTGGCCTCCCCGCAGCATCACGCAGGCGGGTTGCTGTTGTTTTTCTCCCGCTGATACAGAGCGAGCAGGTTGCGGCGGTGCAGTTCTTCCGCCAGCCCGCCCAGGTAGACGCGGCTCTTCCCACAGGCCTCGATGTTCATCTCGTTCAGATATTCCTCCGCCGCCCGCCGCCGGACAGCCGTCTTGACCACCTTGCGGATGTTATTCAGATAGGCAGTGCTTTCCTTGACGGCTGCGTCGATTTCACCGCGCAGGATGATATCGCCGTGGCCCTGGATGATGTTTTCCAGTCCCATGCGTCCGATTCGCTTGATCGAGGCGGTGATGTCTTCCAGGTCGCCGTCCACCACGTAGGGCAACGGCATGAACGAATCGCCGGCGAACAATACCCGGTCCTCTTCCACCAGGACGGCGATTCCGTCCGGGCTGTGGCCCGGCGCCGGAAAGAGGGTCAGATTCTTCTTCCCGACCCGCAAGACGAGGTTGCCTTGCGAAAAGGTCAGGTGCGGCAGGACAATCTTGACCTGGCGGAAAACCTGATTCTGTTTGCGGGCGGCTTCCAGCGAGGGAACGCCGCGCTCGGCCAGCAGGGTGCGACACAGGGAATGGGCGACAATCGTTGCGCCGGGGAAGAAACAATTCCCCCAGGTGTGATCGGCGTGATAATGGGTGTTGATGACATAACGCACCTGGACTCCCAATTCGTGTTCGATGAATTCGCGCATGATCAGCGTTTCTTCGGGGAGGGCCAGGGTATCGATGACGACCGCCCATTGCGGCCCGACCACCACGCCAGCGGTCACCTGGGCATAGATTTCGGATTGAAACCAAAAGACGTTTTCAGAGACGCGTTCGCGGTGCATGAGATTTCCTGTGAAGTGAGATAGCCTAAATCTAGCACAAAAGAGGGGCAAAAGTCAAGTTTTTGGGCACAAACGTACATTTTTCGCCTCGAACGGCGCCGATTCTTACAGCAAAGCGCATGGCATTCGGCACGTTCGACGCCGTTCTTCTCCCCCCTCGATTGGCAGTCGAAAGGCTGAATGGCTCCTGCGGCGAAAAACCGCCAAAAAGGAGACGCCCGCCTCGGACCAGAACAGAGTTGCCTGCCATCTGGTAAAATACCTCTCATGCAGTCATCACTGGAAAAACTACGCAAATTCTTCCGCCTCGAACATGAGAACGGCTATGCCGATACGGCCGTCATCGGCGGCCTGGCAAAGGTGCTCGACTTTTGGATGGGAGAAGCGCGCCACGACGGCCTGGAGGAGGAAATCATCCAGGCGGTCTCTGCCACCCTGCGCAACTACGCCGGTCAGACGCCCTCCGAACGGGCCGAGGCGCTGAAAGCCCTCTGGAAACAAATCCAGGCCAAAGTGCCCGAGGCCGCTGCCGCCTCACCAGGCAAGCCGCGGCGGCCGCCTTCGACCGGGAAACCGGCTGCCCCTCCTGCCTCCCCGCCGCGGCCGCCGGCCGGACGGGCCGCCTCCCGCCCTGGCGGCGTCACCAGCAAGACGCCCATCGCCCTGAACGCCTCCCTGACCGTCCTGGCGGGGGTCGGGCCGCGTCACGCTGCCATGCTCGCCCGCCTGGGGATGACCACCCTCGGCGATATGCTCTACTACTTCCCGCGCCGCTACGACGATTACAGCCAGTTGCAGCCCATCCGCCAATTGTTCTATGGCCAGCAGGTGACCGTCATCGGGACGGTGATGATGGCCGAGACGCGCAAGATTCGCGGCGGTAAGGCCAACCTCACCGAAGCGGTCATCAACGACGGCACCGGCGGCTTGCGCCTGACCTGGTTCAATCAGCCCTGGCTGGCCAACCGCCTGAAGGTCGGCGAGGCCATTTCGGTCTCCGGCAAAGTCGAGCAATACCTTGGCCGCCTGGTGATGAACAACCCCGATTGGGAGCCGGTCGAAGCCGAAAACCTGCACACCAATCGCATCGTCCCCATCTACCCCCTGACTCAAAACGTCACCCAAAAGTGGCTGCGCAAACTGATGAATCAGGTGGTCACGTACTGGGCCCCGAAATTGACCGATCACCTGCCGCGTTCCATCCTCGAAGAAACCGGCCTGCCCGACCTGGGGACGGCGCTCCTCCAGATTCATTTCCCCGATTCGCAGGAGCGCCTCCGCGCTGCCCGTCAGCGGCTGGCCTTCGATGAACTTTTCTTCCTGCAGATGGGCGTCCTGCGTCAGCGCCGCCAGTGGCAGGCGGTCGCCGGGCGCGTCTTCGAGGTCGCCGACGAATGGCTGGCCGAGCGCCTGGCCGCCCTGCCTTACGCCCTGACCCAGGCCCAGCAGCGCGCCCTGGCCGACATTCGCGCCGACCTGCGCTCCGGCAAACCGATGAATCGCCTGCTGCAAGGGGACGTCGGTTCGGGCAAGACGATGGTCGCCGCCCTGACGGCGGCCATCGTCACCGCCGCCGGCGCCCAGGCGGCCATCATGGCCCCGACGAGCATCCTGGCCGAGCAGCATTACCGTACCTTCTTGGCGCTGCTGGCGGGGGAACGGGGCCCGCTCCAGGAACAGGAAATCCGCCTGCTGATCGGCGATACGCCCGAAGCGGAGAAAGAGGCCATCCGCGCCGGCCTGGCCTCGGGGGCGGTCAAAATCGTCATCGGCACCCATGCCCTGCTCGAAGACCCGGTCGCCTTCGCCGACTTGCAGTTCGCCGTCATTGACGAGCAGCACCGCTTCGGGGTCGAGCAGCGCGCCGCCCTGCGCTCGAAGGGAACACACCCGCACCTGCTGGTCATGACCGCTACCCCCATCCCGCGTTCGCTGGCCCTGACCCTGTATGGCGACCTGGACCTCTCGGTGATGGACGAAATGCCGGCCGGGCGTCAGCCGGTGGCCACCTACGTCTTGATGCCGGCCGAGCGCGAACGCGCCTACACCCTCATTCGCGGCCAGGTCCTCGAAGGCCGCCAGGCATTCATCATCTATCCCCTGGTGGAGGAGAGCGAAAACTCCGCTCTGCTGGCCGCCACCCAGGAACACGAGCGCTTGCAGAAAGAAATCTTCCCCGACCTGCGGCTGGGCCTCTTGCATGGACGCCTGCGGCCCGACGAGAAAGAGGCCGTCATGCTGGCCTTCCGCGACCGCCAGTACGACATCCTGGTCGCCACGACGGTGGTCGAGGTGGGCGTGGACGTGCCGAATGCCACCGTCATGCTCATCGAGGCTGCCAACCGCTTTGGCCTGGCGCAGTTGCACCAGTTGCGCGGCCGGGTCGGGCGCGGCGAGTTCCCTTCCTATTGTCTGCTCATCCCGGAAGCGGAGGACGCCGCCGAGAACGAGCGCCTGGCCGCCATGGTCGAGACCAACGACGGCTTCGTGCTGGCCGAACGCGACCTGCAGCAACGCGGCCCCGGCGAGTTCCTCGGCACCCGTCAGGCTGGTTTTGCTTCCAGCCTGAAGATGGCCAGTTTGAGCGACATGGCACTCATCGAACAAGCCCGCCGTCAGGCCCAGGCATTGTTTGAACGCGACCCCGACTTGCAAGACCCCGCCTTGAGCCTGCTGGCCGAGGCCGTCGGCCGATTCTGGACCGGCGGCAAGGGCGATGTGAGTTGAACCCGATGGCCAATCAGCGCGGCCCACAAAATCAAAAGGACAATTATGGTGAAAGCCGTTTTCCCCGGAACATTCGATCCCATTCACTATGGACACATGGATATCGCCCAGCGGGCAGCCCGCTTGTTCGATGAAGTCGTCATCGCCGTCTATGACCGGCCGCTCAAGAGCCTGCTGTTCTCGCCCGAGGAACGTATCGCCCTGGTCAAAGAAGCCCTGCGCGACCAGCCGCGCTTGCAGGTGATGGGCTACAGCGGCCTGACCGTTGACTTTTGTCATCAGGTCGGCGCGCAGGTCATCGTGCGCGGTTTGCGGGTCTTTTCCGATTTCGAGTTCGAGTTCCGCATGGCGCTGGCCAACCACCGCCTGGCGCCCGACGTCGAAATTGTCATCTTCATCACCCATGAAGAGCATACGTTTCTCTCGGCCAGCACGGTGCGAGAAATCGCCTCCCTGGGCGGAGATGTCTCCAGCATGGTGCCGCCCCATGTCGATGCCGCCTTGCGGGATAAATTGAAAGGCCTCAGCGATCAGCAATTAAAGCCATTCGGGATTAAAATATAGGCAGTCCCCATTCGCGGAGGAACCATGGACATCCTGCATCTGGTCGACCGCCTGGAAGAATTGCTCAACGAAAGCCGTCCCATCCCGCTCACCCATAACGTAATCGTCGATGAAGATAAATTCCTGGATATCATCGACCAGATGCGTATTTCCATCCCCGAGGAAATCAAGAAAGCCCAGCAGATTGCCGCCCAGCGAGACCGGGTGATGGCGCAGGCTCAAGAAGAAGCCAATCGCACGCTGCAACTGGCGCGCGAGAAAGCCGAACAACTCGTCAACAAAGACCAGATTGCCCAAGAGGCCCAGCGGCGCGCCAGTCAAATCATCGACCAGGCGCGCATGGACGCCGAGAACATCAAGAACGGCGCCGACCAGTATGCCCTGGATGCTCTCGCCAGCCTGGCCGATCAATTGGAGCGGCTGCTGGTCCAGGTCCGCAACGGGATGCGGCTGCTGGAGGAAAAGCAACCGGCTGCGCCCTCGCCGGTCGATTCCCCCAAAATCGAATGAGGGGGCGCGGCTGCCGCTCAATCCGTAAACGCCCGGCCCCAAAAACGAGCGACTCGGCCAGACAGGCCGAGTCGCTGTGTTGCGGGAGGACTGGCGAAGCCGGCAGATCGCCTTGCATGAATCCCTGGGGGCCTTTCGTGCAAGGCGACCTCGTGCCGCTCATTTGGCGAGTTCCACCGCCCGCGTCTCGCGAATGACCGTGACCTTGATCTGACCGGGGTATTGCATGGTCTCCTCGATTTTCTTGGCGATGTCGCGGGCCATGCGGGCAGCCGCCAGGTCATCGACCTCTTCGGGCTTGACGATGATGCGCACCTCGCGGCCGGCCTGAATGGCGTAGGATTGCGAAACGCCTTTGAAGGAATTGGCCATATCCTCGAGGGCTTTGATGCGCTTGATGTAGGCTTCCAGGTCTTCGCGCCGCGCCCCCGGCCGGGCTCCCGAAATCGCGTCGGCGACTTCGGCGATGATGGCCTCTACGCTCTCCTGCTCGACCTCATGATGGTGCGAGGCGATGGCGTTGACCACCAGCGGGTGCACCCCGTAGCGCTTGGCGAATTCTGCCCCCAGGGCGGCGTGCGTGCCTTCCTGGTTGTGGTCCATGGCCTTGCCCAAATCGTGCAGGAAGCCGCTCTGGCGGGCAATCTCCTCGTTGGCGCCCAACTCGGCTGCCAGGATGCTGGCCAGTTTGGCCACCTCGACGGCGTGGGCCAGTTGATTCTGGCCGTAGGAAGTGCGGTATTTCAAGCGCCCCATCATGCGCAGAACTTCGGGGTGCAAACCGGTGACGCCGGCCTCGAAGGCGGCCTGTTCGCCCGCCTCGACGATGCTTTTCTCGACCGCTTTGCGTTCGTCCTCCAGCACCTTTTCGATGTGGGCGGGGTGAATGCGCCCGTCCAGAATCAGACGGCTGAGGGCGCGGCGGGCGACCTCGCGGCGCACCGGGTCGAAGCAGGAGATGGTCACTGCCTCAGGCGTGTCGTCCACGATGACGTCCACCCCGGCGGCCTGCTCAAAAGCGCGGATGTTGCGCCCGTTGCGGCCGACGATGCGGCCTTTCATGTCCTCGTTCGGGAGCGGGACGAGCGAGGTGGTGAACTCGGCCACCTGCTCGGTGGCAACCCGCTGGATCGAGTCGGTGATCAGTTTCCGGGCGCGCTTTTCGCCCTCTTCGCGCGCCTCGGCCTCGATTTGGCGGATGATGCGCGCCATATCGCTGCGGGCCTCTTTCTCGACTTCTGCCAGCAGCAGGTTGCGGGCCTCCTCGACGCTCATGCTGGCGACGCGCTGCAACTCGGCGATCACCTGTTCGTGGAGTTTCTCGACCTCGTTGTGACGCCGATCCACCGCGCTCTGGCGCTTGTTGACGGCCAGTTCGCGCTGCTCGAGGCGTTCGAAGCGGGCATCCAATTCGGCCCGCCGGCGCTGGAGGCGCTCTTCCTCTTTGTTCAATTCCGAGCGCAGGTTCTTGATTTCCGCCTCGGCCGCCTGGGTGACCTTCAAGGCCTGGTCACGCGCTTGCAATTCGATGGTTTTGGCCTGTTCACGGGCTTCCAGGATGATCTTCTCGGCTCTCTCTTGCTGCTCGCGCCGCCTTGCGGCCGAGCGCAGGCTGCTGGCGAGCAGGCCAATGCTCAGGCCCACCAGCAGGGCTGCAACGGCAATTAAATACGTCATGGCTTCCATAAATCTATTCCTCGTTATCTAGGGTGTCCCCGGTCTCCGCCATCGGGTGCGTTTCACGCCAGATTTCAGAGAGCACCGGGGCAAGGACGGTGTAGGAGAAACCGCGCCGGGCCAGGAATCCGCCCAATTTGCGGCGGAATTCGGGCCACTCCAGGCCGGCGTAGCGGCGGGCCTGTTTGCGGGCGGCCAGGCGGGCCAGTTGCTCCTCGTCGTTGGCTTCCGCCTCCAGGGCGGATTGGATGGCCTGTTCGTCCAGGCCCTTCTGACGCAATTCCATCTTCAACGCCGCCTGGCTGCGCGGACGAAAGGCGCTGCGATTCTCGACCCACAGACGGGCGAACTGCTCATCATCCAGCAGGCCGTTCTCTTGCAGGCGGGCAATCGTCGCCTCGACCAGGGCCGGGGCCAGGCCGCGGCGGGTCAGGTTGCGGCGCACTTCGGCGCTGGAACGCGGCCGGTAACTCAAAAAATGCAGCGCTTTCTGATAAGCCGTCTCGCGTTCGTCCTCGGCCTGCAAGCGGGCGATGCCGGCCTCGTCCAATTCCTGCCCCACCTTCAGCCAGGCGGCGACGATCTTTGCCAGGCCGAAGGCAAATTCCCCGTCCAGGTAAATGTTCACCCGTTGGGGGTTCTTTTGCTGGGGTTCGATGGCCGTGATTCTGGCAGGCATACTAAAGCGCAACCGCGGCGCCGCCTCGCTTGTGCAGGCAGCCGCCGCGGCCGTGGATACAGTCCTTGGTAGAGATACACCCCCCTCTCCCATCAGAGACAGGTTCGATAAGGGGTGCCGTTCCCGCATCAGATGACTGACCGTGAACGGATTAGAAGCGTGAAGTCATTTGTTTCAGTAGGGCCGATCCTGAACTCGTGCACGGATTGCTGAACGCCAGACTTCCAGAAATCGCCCAAACCACGGGCTGGGGAGAGACCCCAGGATTTTCCAAGAATACTGTCGAACCAGGCCGCGGCATGGAGACGTGCGCTCAAACCGGCGGCTGCCCTAATTATACTTGAAAAGCCCCCGCCGCGTCAGGTTGCGATCAGCGGTGATTACCCAGCCTCCACGTTTCTCCTCGGCGGGGGGGATAAATCCCCGGCCTCGGGTCATGGAAGTCGGCTGAAGCCGACTCACCGATAGGCGAAGTCCGCTTGAGCGGACTTTTATGCACTGAGCAGGGGCTTTAGCGGTCCAAGATGTGGGTAATCACCGGGCAATCGTTGTTCAGATGGGTGTCAATCCAGAATAATGCCAGGCGCGGCCTTTTAATGTGACAAAAGAAACTATATGACCGGCAAGACTTGTGCCATAATGAGGTGAGTCCCAAGCAATTTGACTTCAAAGAAAAGCGGAGGTTGTATGTCTAAAGTTACACCTGAAGAGGCCCGTGAGTACCATCGTTTGAATGGTAAACCGGGCAAGATTTCCGTCGTGCCGACCAAGCCGATGGACACCCAGCGCGACCTGAGTCTGGCCTACACGCCCGGCGTTGCCGTTCCTGTGCTGGATATCGAAAAAGACCCCGAGGCTGCCTATGAGTACACATCCAAGGGCAACCTGGTAGCGGTGCTTTCCAACGGCACGGCCATCCTCGGCCTGGGCGACCGCGGCGCGCTGGCCAGCAAGCCCGTCATGGAAGGCAAGGGCGTGCTGTTCAAGCGTTTTGCCGATGTGGATGTGTTCGACATCGAAGTGGATACCCACGACCCCGACGAGGTCATCCGCGTGGCCAAGGCCATCGCCCCGACCTTTGGAGGCATCAACCTGGAAGACATCAAGGCGCCGGAGTGTTTCTACATCGAGGAAACGCTCAAGGAGATGCTCGACATCCCCGTCTTCCACGATGACCAGCATGGCACGGCCATCATCTCGGCCGCGGCGCTCGCCAATGCGCTGGAACTGCTCGGCAAGCGGCACGATGAAATCAAGATGGTCATCTCCGGCGCCGGGGCCTCGGCCATCTCCTGTGCCAAACTGGCCATGCGCTGGGGCGTCAAGAAGGAAAACATCCTCATGCTCGACAGCAAGGGCGTCATTTACAAAGGCCGCACCGAGGGCATGAATAAGTACAAAGAAGAATTCGCGGTGGATACCGACGCCCGCACCCTGGCCGACGCGGTGCGCGGCTGTGACGTGTTCTACGGCCTCTCGGTCGCCAACGTCCTGACCCCCGAAATGGTCAAGACGATGTCTGACCGGCCGTTCATCTGCGCTATGGCCAACCCGGACCCGGAAATCAAGTACGAACTGGCCAAGGAAGCCAACCCGCACGCCATCGTCGCCACCGGCCGCTCGGACTACCCCAACCAGGTCAACAACGTGCTGGGTTTCCCGTTCATCTTCCGCGGCGCCCTGGATGTGCGCGCCCGCGCCATCAACGAGGAAATGAAATTTGCTGCTTCCAAGGCGCTCTACGCTCTGGCCCACGAGGATGTCCCCGATTACGTCCTGCGCGCCTATGGCGTGGAGAGCATGAAGTTCGGCCCTGAGTACATCATCCCCAAACCGCTGGATATGCGCGTCATGTTGTGGGAATCGCCGGCGGTGGCCCAGGCGGCCATGGAGACCGGCGTGGCCCGCAAAAAGATTGACATTGATGAATACCGCGAGCAACTGGCCTTCCGTCAGGGCATGGGCGCCCGCGTCCGCTACTTCTTCATGAACAAGGCCAAGACGGCCAAGCCGAAGAAGCGCGTTGTCTTTGCCGAGGGTGAGGAGCCGAAGATCATCCGCGCCGCCGCCCAGATCGAGGACGAGGGCATTGCTACACCCATCCTCATCGGCCGGCCGGAGGTGATCAAAGCCAAAATCAAGGAACTCTCGCTCGATTTTGACTGCGAGATGGTTGACCCCGTCAAATTCCCCAAGTATGAAGCCTATGTCAAGGCGTACTATGAACTGCGCCAGCGCAAGGGTGTGACCTACCCGCAGGCGGCCAAGCGCGTCCACGAACCGAACGTCCTCGGCCCGCTGATGGTCAAGATGGGCGACGCCGACGCCTTCGTCTCGGGCCTGACCTACGAGTACCCGGAGGTCGTCCGGCCAGCCCTGCAGATTCACCACACGGCCAAAGATGCCAGCCTGGTGGCCGGCGTTTACATCATGATTGTTGGCGAACGGGTCTTCCTATTCAGCGACGCGACCGTCAACATCGAACCCACGGCCGAGGAACTGGCCGAGATTGCCCTGCTGGCCGCCGGCTTCGCCCGCCAGCTCGAACTCGAACCGCGGGTGGCCTTCCTGTCCTTCTCCAACTTTGGCTCCACGCCGCACCCGTTGAGCGAGAAAGTCCGCAAGGCGGTGACGCTGGTCAAGGAGAAAGACCCGCACCTGAAGGTGGATGGCGAGATGCAGGCCGACACGGCGGTGGTGTCGGAAATCGTCGAGGAACGCTACCCGTTCAGCGCCGTCAAGGACGCCAACGTGCTGGTCTTCCCGTCGCTCGAGTCGGCCAATATTGCCTACAAATTGCTGGCCCGTCTGGGCAACGCCAAAGCCATTGGGCCGATTTTGCTGGGGACGGGCGCCCCGATTCACGTCCTGCAGACCGGCGACGAGGTCGAGTCCATCGTCCAGGTGGCTGCGGTGGCGGTGATGGACGCCATGAGCCGCGAGTAAATTCTCCTGCCTGCCTGGCTGCGGGGACGGTCACTGACCGTCCCCGTTTTTCGTGCTAAAATAGAGGCATGACCGATGGGCCGCCGTTTGAATCTCCCAGTCTGCGCCGTCATCGCAAGCAGCGAGCCTGGCACATCCTGCTACCGTTCCTGCTGACGGCGCTGCTCGCGCTGGGCGGGGCCGCGCTGGCCGCCTTCGGCGGAGGGACGGGGCAGGCCCGCCTGTGGGCCGATATTTCGCTCATCTGGCTGATTCTGCCGGCGCTGTTCTTTGCCCTGCTCTGCCTGGCCGTTTTGATCGGCGTCATTTACTTGCTGGCCCGTCTGACCCGCGCCGTCCCGCCCGTCGCTGCCAAAATCCAGTTCTTCAGCCGACGGGTAGCGAATGGTGCGCGCCAGGCCGCCGACAAGGCTGCTCAGCCGGTCGTCTGGCTGAGGCAGGCCGGCGCCATGCTGAAGGCCGCCTTGCGCTTGAAAGGAAGGTAACCGATGACAGAAAACGAAATCGTCCCCGAAAGCACGCCGGATAACTCGTGGAAAGTCAAGACTCTGGCCCTCGGCGCGCTGATCGGCGCGCTGACCGGCCTGGGGGCGGCTTTCCTGCTCACCCGGCGCGCCGAACAGAAAGGCGAGAAGTTGTCCATTTCCGCCGGCCAGGGGGTCAAACTGGGCATGCTGGTCGCCGGGCTGCTGCGCTCCATCCTGAACCTGGGAGAGGATTGACCTCGTCGGCCGCCGCAGGAGAATCGGCCTTTTCGAAGGGCGGACGTGTGCGTCCGCCCTTATCGTTTGAGACAGACCAGCCCCTTGAGATAGGCTCCTTCGGGAAAATGCAGGCTGACGGGATGGTCCGCCGCCTGAGAGAGATGTGCAAGAACCTGAGCCTCGACGCCGGCGTCCAGGGCGGCCGAGGCAACGATTTTCTGGAACAGGGCTGCATCCACCCCGCCGGAGCAGGAGAAGGTGACGAGCAAGCCGCCGGGGCGCAGCAGTTTGAAGGCCAGCAGGTTGATGTCCTTGTAGCCGCGGGCTGCCTTTTCGGCCTGGGCGGCGGTGGGGGCAAACTTGGGCGGGTCGAGGACGATGAGGTCGAAGGCGCGGCCCTGGTCGCGGAATTTGCGCAGGAGGGCGAAGACGTCGCCTTCCAGCGTGGCGTGACGGTCCGCCGGCAGGCCGTTGAGGGCCACATTTTGCCGGCAGGCGGCCAGCGCCTCGGCCGAGGCGTCCACCGATAGCACGGACTTTGCTTCGCCTGCCAGGGCGTTGAGGCTGAACCCGCCGGTGTAACAGAAACAATCCAGCACCTCCCGCCCGGCGGCCAGTCGGCGGACGCGCTGGCGGTTTTCGCGCTGGTCGAGGTAGAAGCCGGTTTTGTGGCCCCTGGCAATGTCCACTTTGAATTGCAGGCCGTGTTCGGTGATGGTTAATGGGAAAGGGGGGATGGCGCCGCGCAGGGCGCCGACATGAGACGGCAGGCCTTCGAGTTCGCGCGCGTCGGCGTCGGAGCGCTCGTAGAGCGAGGAGAGGCCGGTCGCTTCGAGGAGGATGTCAGCGATAGTGTCTTTCCAAAATTCCGCGCCGGAAGACAGGAATTGAACGACGAGCGTGTCGGCGTAACGGTCCACGACGAGGCCGGGCAGGCCGTCGGATTCGGCATGGATGAGGCGGACGGCGTCGCTCTGGTCGGCGAGGCGAAGAGCGCGGCGGACGGCGAGGGCGGCGTGGATGCGGCGGCGGAGGAAATCGGCGTCCACGGCCTCGGCCGGCTCGAAGGTCCAGACTCGGGCGCGGATTTGGGAGGCGGGCGAGTAGGCGGCCCGGGCCAGGAAGTCGCCGCCAGCGGAGCGGACCTCGACCGTCGCGCCGGGGGCAGATTCGCCTTCCAGGCGTTCGACTGCCCCGGAGAAGACCCACGGGTGGCGGCGCAGGAGCGATTTTTCGCGGCCGGGTTTGAGAATCAGGGCGGACATGGTTAGCTTATCACCACAGGTGTCAACCTACGCCGGGGAACAAAAAGCACAAAGGGAATGCCTCTGTGCTCTGGTCTTTTCGTCAGCGGGCGGCTTTCCGTCAAGAAATGATGCCGATTTCTTTGCCGGCCTTTTCGATGACGCCGATGGCGTAGGCGATCTCGTCCGGCTCGTGCGAGGCCAGGACGGTGGCGCGCAGGCGCGCCAGGCCCTCCGGCACGGCTGGCGAGACGACCGGCAGGACGAACAGGTCGTGGTGCTGGCAGGCGCGGGTCAGCATGAAGGCGCGCTCGTCGCTGCCGCACAGGACGGGGACGATGGCGGTGGTGGTCAGGAGGGTATCGAAGCCGGCGTTTTTGAGGCCGGAGATGAACTGGTCGGCGTTGGCGCGCAGTTTCTCGATGCGCCAGGGTTCGTCGAGGATGACTTTGAAGGCCTCGTTGGCGGCGGCGGCTTGAGCGGGCGGCAGGGCGGCGGAGAAGATGTAGGCCCGGCTGGCGTGCCGCAGATAAGTGATCAGGTCTTTGCTGCCGGCTACGTAGCCGCCGACCGAGGGGATGGTCTTGGAAAGGGTGCCCATCTTGATGTCAATCGAACCCCACAGGCCGAAATGCTCCTCGATGCCGCGCCCGGTCTCACCGAGCACGCCCACCGAATGGGCCTCGTCAATCATCAGCCAGGCCTGGTATTTTCGGCACAGTTCGACCATGCGGGGCAGGTCAATGATGTCGCCGTCCATGCTGAAGACGGCATCGGCGATGACCAGTTTGGAGGCGTCGGCGGGGGCCTGCTGGAGGCGGCGTTCCAGGTCTTCCATGTCGTTGTGGCGGAAGCGGCGGAATTCGGCGCCCGACATCAGGCAGCCGTCCACGATGGAGGCGTGATTCAGTTTGTCTGAGATGACCCAGTCGCCGCGGCCGGTCAGGGTCGAGATGACGCTCAGGTTGGTGGCATAGCCGGAGGAATAGGTGATGGCCGCCTCGGCGTGCTTGAAGTCGGCGATGGTCTCTTCGAGTTCCTGGTGAATTTTCAGCGTCCCCGCCAGGGTGCGGACGCCGTGGGTGCCGGTGCCGTACTGGTCGATGGCGTCGCGGGCTGCCTTGTTGATGCGCGGGTGACCAATCAGGCCCAGGTAACTGTACGAGGCGTACATGCCCATCTCGCGCCCGTTGACGATGACGCGTGATCCGCCGCGCAGTTCGCTGACCGGCTGATTGTAGTAATAGAGGTCGTTCTCTTTGAGCATGGCCACCCGGTCCACAAAGGCCTGGATGCGTCGGCTGATGGTGTCGTCGGTCTTTTGGATATCCATGCAGGTCCTCCTCGGCGTCGAAAATCCGGGTAAGTGTAGTCGAGAGATGAGGTTCTGTCAATCAAAATAGGATGCCGCAGTCGTATGGAATCAAGGCGTCTTCGTGCGTCTCCAGGATGCTGTGTGGGAAGGTGCGCTGGAGGGAGACGGTCAGGCGGCTGAATCCGCCCCAATGCGAGAAGGTCACCAGCCGGACCTCGACGGTCTGTTCGCCGATGCTGACAGCGGGTTCCACGCCGTTGAGGAGGCGAACCCGCAGCCGGTCGAGAGGCGACATGGGCTGCCCGAAGTCGCCGTCCAAACTGCGGGCGATAGCGACGGCCTGCTGCCGGTTGCAGACGATTTGGGTGTCGTTGTAGTTGGCGTGCCAGTCGAGGTAGAACTGACCGCCCATGATGCGCAGCGCCACCAGTTCGAAGTATCCCTGGGCGCTGCCGTCGCTCTGGACGGAGGCCAGGTAATCGGTCGAGACGCCCGCCGCGACCAGGTCGGCCTCGGTGGCGAAGCGCGGCTGGTCGAGGGGACGGGCGTAAAGGACCGGAAACGCGCCCAGCCCGTCGCGGTGATAGACGTAATCGAGGGTCATGCCCGGGGCCATCGAAAGATGGGTCAGCACGCTGAAGTACTGGTTCGGGTCGAATTCCGTGCCGGTGCGGACGGGCGTTTCATCCGTGAAATGGTCAGGGATGCGCAAGCCGGTTTGCAGGCCGCGTATCCCTTCCACCACGGCGACACAGTCCAGGCCGGAGGCGGGCGAGGGAGCAGAGACCGGCCGGCAGGCGGACAGGAGCAAACCCAGCGTTATCAGAACGGGAAGGATTTTCATTTCGTCTCCTCCTTATGAATCGAAAGAACTTTTTCAATCGGCCGCGTCGTCAATATCCTGAATTTGCAGTTTCAGCGCGTCAATCGAGACGAACAGTTCCAGCAGCGAGAGCGCCAGCGAGACCATCAGGCTGACCAGGCTGGCGGCGAAGAGGTACTTGCCGAGCACTTCCAGACCGGCGAAGAGGACGAGCATGCACAGCGCGCTGCCGAAGAAGGCCAGGACGCCGAAAATCTGCATGTGGCGGATGATGCCGATGCGGTAACGCAGGTTGTGGAGTTGACCTTTGATTTTCGGGTCGGGGTCGGCCTTGTAGCGGGCATACAGGTCGCGGGTCAGGTTGGCCAGCGTCAGGAAGCGGTTGGTGTAAGCCAGAAAGAGCAATGAGATGGCCGGGAAGAGCAGGGCGGGGGTGGTGAGGGTGATGTCCATCGCTGATTGACGATTTACTGAGGCAGGCACATTCGGCGCAGTTCCTCTTCCCCGATAATCTTCACGCCCAGCGCCTGCGCCTTCTGGAGTTTGGAGCCGGGGTTTTCGCCCAGCACCAGGTAATCGGTATTTTTGCTGACCGAGTCGGTCACCTTGCCGCCGTGCGCCTCGATGAATTCCTTCACGCCCTCGCGGCTGAACCCGGCCAGCGTGCCGGTGACGACAAAGGTCAGGCCGGAAAGCGGCCCGGACGGCGGACCGCCGGCGGCGGACGGCTGGCCGGTCGGCCAGACGCCGGCGGCCTTCAACTTGGCCAGCACCTTCTGATTCTGTTCGCGCCCGAACCAGTCCACGATGGCGGCGGCGATGTTGGGGCCGATGCCCTCCACCATTTGCAACTGCTCGGCGGAGGCGGCCGCCAGGGCGTCGAGCGAGCCGAAGGCCCGCGCCAGGTCGCGCGCCACCACCTCGCCCACGCCGCGGATGCCCAGGGCAGCCAGCAGGCGCGGCAGGGGCTGGCGCTTTGAGTCGGCAATCGCGGCCAGCAGGTTGTCGGCAATCTTGCCGGGCGGCTCTTTCTCACTCTTGCGGTCTTTCTTGGTGACCGCTTCGAGAATGCCCTGGCGGGTCAGATAGTAAATATCGGCCACATCTTTGACCAGGCCGGTTTCGATGAGTTTTTCCACAATCTTGATGCCCAGGCCGCTGATGTCCATCGCGCCCTTCGAGACGAAATGCTCCACATTGCGGACGAGTTGCGCCGGGCAGGCGGCGTTGACGCAGTACCAGGCCACCTCGCCCTCGAAATGCTCCACCGGCTGCCCGCAGGCCGGACAGGTCTCCGGCGGCTGATAGGGCTGTTCGGCGCCCGTGCGGACCTCGGGCACGGGGCCGATGACGTAGGGGATGACCTCGCCGGCGCGTTTGACCAGCACCCGGTCACCGACGCGGATGTCTTTCTCGGCGATGTAGTCGAAGTTGTGCAGGGTGGCGTTGCGGACGATGACGCCGCCGATTTCGACCGGCTCGAGGACGGCGCGCGGCGTCAGCACGCCGGTGCGCCCGACCTCGACCTCGATGGCGAGCAGTTGAGTCGTCACCTCGCGGGCCGGGAACTTGAAGGCAATCGCCCCGCGCGGGTCCTTGCCCACGAAGCCCAACGCTTCGGCCAGACGCAGGTCGTCCAGTTTGATGACCATGCCGTCGGCCTCGTAGGGCAGTTCGTCGCGGCGGTGTTCCCAACTCTGGACGTAGGCGAGGGCCTCCTCAAGCGACTCGAAGCGCCGCGCCGCGTCGGTGACGGGGAAGCCGAGCGCGCCCAGCCATTGGAGCAATTCCCATTGCGTGGCCGGGACTTCGCCGCCTTCCGCATACACGACCTGGTACACGAGCAGGGTCAGCGGGCGGGAGGCGGTGACGGCCGGGTCGAGTTGGCGCAGCGAACCGGCAGCGGTGTTGCGCGGGTTGAGGTAGGTCTTCTCCCCGGCCTCCTGCAGGCGCCGGTTCAATTCATCGAAATCTCTCACGGTGATGAAGACTTCGCCACGAACAACCAGGTGCGATGGAAGTCGGAAGTCGAAAATCGCAGGTCGGTCATTCGAAAACAAAGGCAGATCGCTCAAACGTGGAGCGTTCAACTTTTGACCTTCAACTGGGATTTTCAATGGAATCGCCCGTACCGTCCGCAAATTCGCCGTGATGTCCTCGCCCACCTCGCCGTCGCCCCGCGTTGCGCCCTGGACGAAGACGCCGTCGCGGTAGTGCAGGACGACGCTCAGGCCGTCAATCTTCGGCTCGACGACGAAGGCGGCTTTTTCCACCCGCCCGTCCAGTTTGCGGATGCGCTCGAACCAGGCGCGGGCCTCCTCGGCGCCGAAAGCGTTGGCCAGGCTGAGGATGGGGCGCGGATGACGCACCTTCTCGAACTTCTCGGAGGCGGCTGCCCCGGCGCGCTGGCTGGGCGAATCGGGCGTCACCCAGTCGGGATGCTCGGCCTCGATGCGGCGCAGTTCGGCCATCAGGCGGTCGAACTCGGCGTCGCTGATGACGGGGGCATCCAGGACGTGGTAGCGGTAGTTGTGGAAGTGAATTTCCTGCTTGAGTTGCTCGTAGCGTTGGCGGAGAGCGTTTTCATCCATAGACACTGCTTCCTCTCGAGGCCGCGCTCGGCGGGACAAACCCTCCTGTCAGCGATTCAGCCGGAGGCAAACGCCCGCGACGGGGGCGTGGTTTTCCAGCCCAGGATGAAGCCCAGGCCGCAAAGACGGCGGCCAAGTCAAAGCGGCCGCTTCACTATCTTCAGGCCAGCGCGGCTTCCATGTACTCGTCCACGACACGTTCCAGGATGCTGAGCGGCATAGCGCCGTTCTTCAGCACCACGTCGTGGAAGGCGGGCAGGCTGAATTTTTCGCCCAGCGCCTTTTGCGCCTTCTCCCGCAGTTCGAGCATCTTGAGCATGCCGATTTTGTAGGCGCAGGCCTGGCCGGGCATAACGATGTAGCGCTCGATTTCGCTGACGATGCTGGCATGGTCTTGGGCCGAGTGGGCTTCCATGTACTCGATGGCCTGCTGGCGCGTCCAGCGCTTGTGATGAATGCCGGTGTCCACCACCAGACGCACGGCGCGGAAGAGTTCCGCATCGAGCGCGCCCAGTTCGCCGAAGGGGTCGTCGCGGTACATGCCCATTTCACGCGCCAGTTTCTCGGCGTAGAGCGCCCAGCCCTCGGCGTAGGCGGTGAAGGGGACCATGCGCCGGAAGAACGGCACGCCCTTGAGTTCCTGGGCGATGGACAACTGGAAGTGGTGGCCGGGGATGCCTTCATGATAGGCCAGGGTTTTCATGCCGAATTTGTGGACTTCCTTCATGTCGCGCAGATTGGCATAGAAGACGCCCGGCCGCGAACCGCTCAGGTCGCCGGGCATGTAATAGGCCCCGGCGGAGGTCTTCTCGCGGAATTCGGGGATGCGCTCGACCTTGAGTTTGGCCTTCGGGCGGATGTGGAAGTAGGGGCCGAGGGCGGCGTCCATTTCGTCCAGGATGCGCTGATAATCGGCCAGACATTGCTGCCGGCCCTCATCGGTGTTCGGGTAGAGGAAGCGTTCTTCCTTTGCTAATTCGGCCAGCAGTTTGGTCGGGCTGTCCACGTTGCGGTAGCCCTGGTTTTCCAGGATGGCGCGCATTTCGGCCTCGATGCGCGCCACTTCGGCCAGACCGGTCTCGTGGACCTGTTCGGGGGTGTAGTCGGTGGTGGTGCTGGAACGCAGGCAGTGGGCGTAGTAGGCCGCTCCATCGGGCAGTTTCCAGACGCCGTCCTCGTCGCTGGCTTTCGCCTCCAGGGCGGTGAAATAGTCAATGAACTTGCGGTAGGCGGGATAGACCGTCCGCTCGATTTCGGCCTCGGCCGCGGCGAGCAGGCGCTCCCGCTCCCGCGCGCCGACTTTGGGCAGTTTCTCCAATTTTTCTTTGAAGACGGTGTAGAGCGGGTTCTCGCGCGCTGGTTTGGCGGTGAAGGCGGTCATCTCGTCCAGCACGCGGCGGATGACGAAGCGGGGCGGGATGACCCCTTTCTGTTCGCGGATGACCAGCCCCTCCATCACCTGGTCGAACTTGACCCCGAAGCGGCTGAGGCGTTTGACATAGTTGCGGGCCTCGACTTTGCCGGTCACGGGATGAATGGTCATCATGAAGTTGGGCAGTTCGGACTGGATGCCGAACATCTGGTTGAGCGGATAGTCATGATGCCGCCAGCGTTCGCCGCGGACGATGTCGTCGAGGAACCAGTCCATGATGTCGGTGGAGAGTTGGGTGGCCTTGTCCTGACGCCGGCGCGGGTAGGAGCGCAGCAGGCGCAGGTCGCGCTTGACGAAGGCGAACATCTTGTCCTCGAAAGCCTGCGAGGCATCGGAGAGTTTGGCGTTGTGGCCGTGGATGCCGAACTTTTCCAGGATGCCGAGCATGGTGAGCAGTTCCGGGCCTTTGAGGGCGAACTTGAGGAAGGTGCGCAGGAAGAGGCCCTTCACGCTCCACGGCTTGCCCCAGATGAGGGCGATGAGGTACCAGGCAAGCAGGAGGACGAGCAGGCCGAGCAAAATGTAGAGATAGAGCATGGGATGTCTCCTGGGATGAGATAAAGAAATGATACCTCAGATTAGGGAATGGAGGAAGACAGGTCATTTGAAAAACGACCTTTTGTAAAAACCATCCTGCCTCAAGGATAGACACACACCGTTTTTTTTCATTCCCCGCCGTGATAAACGATACTATTTAGAGTATAATTATCCATAATAACTCATGCTTTCTCTCTGAGAAGCAAAAACGGTGGAAGGACTTGTACCCTTTTCGGAGTGGAGGTCATCGCTATGAAACTTTCCCGTCTGTTTTCTATCCTTTCCATGCTGGGGATTCTGATTCTGACAGCCTGCAGCCTGTCGGGGCGAAGCAGTTTGCCCGTCGCGACCGAGCCAGTTGTCGCCACGATCACGCCCGACGTCGCCACCATTCCTGCAAGCGGCGCAATTGACCCCTGTCTGGTTGGTGAGTGGAGATTGGTTGATATGAGCGCTTACATGATTACTGCCATGGAGTCCGCAGACATTCAGGTGGAATATGAGTTTTCCAGCGGTCAGGCGTTCTATGTTTTTTCCGTAGACGGCATCTTTTTGATCCAGGCCGACCAGCGGACGGAGAACTATGTGATGAAGTTCGACTCGGGCGGAACGGTGACAGATATCCCCATCAGCATCTCCATAGATGGGGTTGGCTCGGCGCGCTACTCGGCCTCGGACGGGCAGGTGACGTTTACGAACACGTCCTCCAGCGGCCTGCTGTTCGAGTTAAGCGTCCTTGGTGAGAGCCAGTATATAGATTTTTGGGCAATAGACGAATCCGGTGCGGAAACGGTTTTTCTCTACGAATGTATCGGCACGGATACGCTGCATCTCACCCCACCCATCAACAGTTATGAGGTTTTTCCCGTCATTTTGCAGCGAAACCAATAAGTCTCCTGTGACGGTCTTTGCTGCCCTTTTGGCTCTGCCAACACGCCGATGTAGTGCGGAACATTGGGCGGATTGCGTGCAATGACAGCCTCGATAACCTGAATAGCCCCGCCGGTCGGCCATATCAGGCGCAACTGCCTACTGAACCGGTTATCTGGTGCCGGGCTTTGCCTGGCAGGTAGGTCGCTGCTCGATACACCGGCCAAAGACCGGCGATTACATGGCAGTATCTCGATTGTTGTGTAAAAGTAGCGCGAGATTAATCTCGCAGCGAGAAGCGGGGCGCACCGGCGGCGCAGCCGACCTCGGCTGGCTATTGCCAAGACGCTCGTCGAGGCGCAGGGGAGGAGAGCATGATACAATAGTGCCTCGTTGTATTTCGCCATCCCCTCTCTGGAGGAGACATGCCGAAGCCTTCTCGTGTGCTGCTCAAAAGACCCGTTGCTGCCCGGCCTCGAACCGGCGCGTCGGGGCGGCGTTTGGTGCTTTTCTCGGTTCTTTTTCTGGTCTCCGGCATGGCCGCGCTGGTCTACCAGGTCATCTGGGTCAGGCTGCTAGAGCAGTATTTTGGCGTTACCATGATGGCCGTGACGCTCATCGTCGCGGCTTTCATGGCTGGCCTGGGGCTGGGGTCGCTGGTCGGAGGGCGAATCGCGCCGCGAATCCGCTCGGCGCTGGCTGCGTTCGGCCTGGTCGAGTTGGGCATTGGCCTGTTCGGCGTCTTCAGCCCGACGTTGATTTCGCGGGTGGGCATTGCCACCGCCGGCAGCCCTTATGGAATCGTCTTCGTGTTCAGTTTCTTGTTGCTGCTCATTCCAACTTTTTTGATGGGAATGACGCTGCCGCTGCTCTCCCAGGGGCTCATTGACCGCGCCGAAATCTCCGGGCAAGTCATTGGCTTGTTGTACGGGATTAACACGCTGGGCTCTGCCTTTGGTTCGCTGGCGGCAGCCTACTTTCTCATCGGCCAGTTCGGTCTGGATGGGAGCGCCTGGGTGGCCTGTTTTCTCAATCTAAGCGTGGCCGGCTCCGCCCTGGCGCTGATGCGTTGGGAGCGTGGCCTTCGCCAGCAGAAGGAAGAGCCGCCGCTTCGTCCGGCGGCTCAGACTGTCCGCTGGGGATATGCCCGCATCCTGTTTGCTTCCTTCCTGGTGGGATTCATCGGGCTAGGCTACGAAATGTTGTGGGTGCGCCTGCTGGGAGTTGTCAACAAGAACACCGTGTATGGGTATCCCAGCATGCTGGCTGTCTTCCTCTTTGGGCTGGCCGTCGGCGGTTATTATTGGGGGCGCAAAGCGGACGGGGCAGCCGACCCTGTCCGCCTGTTCGTGACCATCGAATTGGGCCTGGCGCTGACCGCTGCTCTTACCTTTCTGCTCTTGAGTGCCGTTTTGTTGAATGAACCGGGTGCTTCCTGGTTGCGAACCGGCTTCGAGACCATCCAGCGGCCACCGCCGCCGCTGATTTATGCGGAGGCTGGACGCCTCACCATCTACACCGGCAGGTTGCTACGCGGCCTGTTCGAGTATTTCGCGCCAATCCTGGTGTTGGTCCTGCCGGCTTGCCTGCTCATGGGCGGCGGACTGCCCGTCCTCGACCGGATTGCCATCGAGAGCCCGCAGGTGGCTGGACGGCGTGTCGGCGATATTCACCTGGCCAACATCCTCGGCTCGGTCTTCGGAACCCTGGTGACCAGTTTTGTGTTGCTCGAGTTTCTGGGGAGTGAACTCACTTTTAAAGTATTGATCGGGCTTAGTCTGGTCTTTCCGCTACTTTACCTGACGGCGGTACATCCCACCCGCAAACAAGCGGCGGGTCTGGCGTTTCCCGTTGTCCTGGCGATTGCCCTGTTGCTGATTCTGCCGGGGCGGGCGGCTTTCTACACTTCGCTCTATGAGACCGGAACGGGGGCACGCGCCATCGTGCGCGAATCGGGCGATAGCGTGCTGGCCCTCTCGATGCATGGTCAGAGCGACTCTCCCGCTTGGCTGTGGATTGGCGGGCAGACCAATAGCATGTTTCCCAGCGCCGGCCGTTATGAAAACAATGCCCTGGTTTGTGCCGGGACCAGCCGCCCGAAACGCATCCTGGTCATCGGCTTCGGCGGCGGCCATACCGCGGCCTTGCTGGCTAGCCTCCCGCAGGCGCAAGAAATCGTCATTGTAGAACTGATGCAAGACCTGGCGCCTTTCCTTGAAGAGAACATTCCCATGGTCACGGCGTTGCTCCAGGATGAACGCGTGGACTATCTGGTGGACGATGGCCGCCGTTATCTCTATGCCAATCCTTATCTCCACTTCGATCTCATTTCGATTGACCCCTTGCGGCGTTTTACAGCCGGCCACAACAGCCTTTACTCTACCGAGGCGCTGCGTCTTTACCAATCGCACCTGACCGAAAGCGGTGTGTTGTGCCTGTGGCAGGATGAACAGCATGTCATCCCCTCGACAGTAGCCCATGTGTTCCCTTATGTGGATAGTTTCAGGGATGTGACGGTGGCCGGCAATATTCCCCTGCGCTATGATTATGCCTACATGGAGGCCGTCGCACAAACGTATCTGGATAACCCTCTGAATGCAGGCATTCCCGAATTGCAGGAATGGGTCTCGCCTCTCAATATTCTGTCCACCTACGTCCGCGACCGGGAGACGATTTTGGATGAGGAGAGCGGCACGCCGGTGCTCAGCGACATGCGGCCCTGGTTGGAATATTATTACCTTCATCCTCCTGAACGGCCGTCCCCGGCCCGCAACGAGGCCGACTTCCAGGATTTCCTCGACCGGCTGGAGGCTTGTGACTCTTCGTGCCGCGCCGCGATTCTGTCGAGATAGAATTCTCCCATCTTCGTTGAAAGATTTGCCTGTACTCCCATAAACGGGAACTCTTTGGTGCATTCATCGAGAGACTGGTGCAATCCATCGCCAGTTGACCTTGGGGAGATCGGGTGGTTTTTGCGGCGAAGGACTTGCCAATCTGCTTCGGGTTGCGGCTGCCGCGTCCAGGCCTGAAACCAACTGCGCAAAAAAAGCAGGTTTTCGAGGGCCGACCCGCAAGCGGGGCCAGATTCCATGCCGCCGTCATACAGACCGGACAGCATCCCGACCTCGCAGGTCACCTGTGCTTCTGGTGATTACCCACGAGTCGAATCGCTAAAGCCGCCTGCTCAGTGCATGGAAGTCCGCTCTAAGCGGACTCAGAGTCGGCTTCGAGCCGACTTTTTGGCTCTGAGGCAGGACTTTAGTCCGCCGAATCGGAATGCGCCGATGTGGGTATTCACCACCTGTGCTTTGCTTGACAATCTCTCTCTCTACGTGTAAAATCACAGCCGCTCAAGGTAGGAGTACCTTACCAGGCCGAGATAGCTCAGTTGGTAGAGCACGCGACTGAAAATCGCGGTGTCGCCAGTTCGATTCTGGCTCTCGGCACTCTCGGCCAGCAGGGCGAGGCTTTCTGCGGGCGTGGTTCAGTGGTAGAACGTCTCCTTGCCAAGGAGAAGGTCGTGGGTTCGAATCCCATCGCCCGCTCAGTACATTGCTGATTGTGGATTGAAGATTGTAGATTGCGGGTCAATCAGCAATCGTCAGTCAACAATCAGCAATCAATTTATGGCGTCGTGGCCAAGTGGCAAGGCAAGGGTCTGCAAAACCCTGATCACGGGTTCAAATCCCGTCGACGCCTCTGAGCGAAAGCGAGTCCGGCGGGACTCGCTTTTCGTTTAGATTTGGCTTCTAACATGCCATGCGCATCCGTGAAATCTGGGGCTGAGAATTTCGGCGCCGCTCATGCCCGGCGCCAGATGGTCCAGCGCGCCAACCAGAGACGCCAGCGCAGCCGAGACCAGACTCGCACTGCCTGGCGGCTCTCCTGCCGCGAGGGATGGCGCTCGGCGTACAAACTGCGCACGTAGAGCGCCGTCAGCCAGGCCAGGTCGCGGCGGACGGCGGCGGAGAGGGCGAGCAGGCGCGGCGTGCCGGCAAACGTTTCCAGGCGGGCAGACAGGGCGGCGGCGAATTCGCCCGGCGTCAGCGCCCCGGCCCCCGGCAGGGACCAGCGCTGCCCCAACCGGTACAACCGCCGGTAGATGGCGCGCAGGCCAGAAGCGCCAGGCTGCATCAGCAGCAGCCAGCCGTCCAGCGAGAGCAGCAGGGCCAGCAGCAGGACCACCAGGCCTCCCCACAGCCAGGGACGGGGAATCGGAAAAGCCGTCTGCCGTTGGGCGGCGTCTTGCTCCTGCGCCTGATGGGAAGCGGCGGCCAGTTCGGCGGCGCTGACCAGAGGCAGGTCGCGCGGCCGGACGATGCGCGGCTGATTGGAGGTCGGTTCAAATTCGATCCAGCCGATGTGGGGGAAGTACACCTCGACCCAGGCGTGGGCGTGATTCTCACGCACCACGAAGCGCCGATTGCCCTCTTCGTAAAATCCCCGCGAGTAGCCGATCACCAGCCGGGCCGGGATGCCGACCGAGCGCGCCAGGACGACCATCGAGGCGGCGTAGTAGTCGCAGTACCCCTCTTGCAGGTCGAACAGAAAAAAGTCCACCGCGTCGCGGCCGAGCGGCGGGGCAGGGACGTCCAGGTTGTATGGGAAGCGGCGCAAATAAGCCTCGATGGCGGCGGCCTGGTCATAGGGGGTCGGCTGGCCAGCGGTGATTTCGAAGGCCAGGTCGCGCACCCGCGCCGGCAGGTTGTCGGGCAATTGCAGGTAGCGGTCGCGAATCTCGGCCGGGTAGTCGCTCCCCGCCGCTTGCAGCCGTTCGACGGAGACGACTGCAACCCGCGAGAGAGCCGTGTACTGCTCGGCGCCGCTTTCGGCGCTGGCCAGGTCGCCGGGAGCATGCCAGGCCAGACGCGCCGGTTGGTCGAGGGCCAGCAATTCGCCCGTCGCCAAGACGGCCGTCCCGCGGTTGAGGCGCTGAACGTGCTGGGTGATGGGGACGTAGAGGTCGGGCTGCGGCGCCAGGTCGGGATAAATCGGCTGACTGGCGGGCAGTTCCTGCGGGCGGCCGGTGGCGACGTTCCAGCCGCGCCCATTGTACAGGTCGAAGGTCTGACTGCGCCAGTAGTAGCGGATGGGTTCTTCGGGCACCTCCCCGTGCAGGCGGGCGGTTTCGGGGACCGGTTCGTAGCCCTCGACGCTGACGTACATGACGACCTCGCGCGATAGGCGCGGGCCCGGCCCGATGATATGGCTGCCGGAGATGAAACTGCCGGCCCCGCCCTGACCGGCTTCGGGCGTCTGCTGCAGGCCCAGCGATTCGGCCAGCCGGTCGTCGCGCCGCGTGAAGAACTCATCGACGCGCTCAACCAGTTTGGGGATGGAGATGGATGGCAGCAGCGCCGAAAACACCACCAGCCCCAGCGTCAGGCCGAATACCGCCGCCGCCAGCGACGGTTCGACTTCGGCCTGGTCGAGGCGGTCGGCCTGCCAGCGGCGGCGGGCAGCGGCAAAGGTTTGGATGGCTTGCAATGCCAGGATGGAGGCGCCCAGCAGAAGGACCCAGGCCAGACCGGCCCGCGAGTTTGTGTAGTAAACGTTGAAGACCAGCAGGACCGCTCCCGGCAGCAGGCCGAGCAGCACGGCTTCCCGCCGCCGCGTCAACCAGGCGGCCCACAGCGCAATCAGCCAGAGAGCGGCCCCCCAGAACAAGCCGACCGCCAGCGGGTCGGTGGCGACCACTTCCCCGCCGACCAGGCGCGACCAGTTGAGCAGGCGCTCCCACAGCAGGGTCAGGCGGCTGGCGAGGGCGTCCCAGGCCCCTGCCAGGGCGGCCGGATCGGGCGTCTGACGGCGCAGGAAGGCGAGGACGGCGCCCCCGGCCGCGATGGTCAGAGTCCACAGCGGGGCGGCCAGGCCGCCGGTCGTCAGCAGCAGGACGGGGACGCCGGCCAGCAGGCCCATCAGCGCTGCCCAGCCCGTTTTCAGGCGCGAGCGGGCCAGTTGCCAGGCCAGCAGCGCCCCGCACAGGACGGTCAACAGGGCCGAACGCGCCGAAATGTCGTGGATGAGGCTGGCCAATCCGACTGCCATGCTGCCCAGGCTCAGGATGAGCAGGGAAATGTAAATCAGCATCAGGCCGCCCAGACGGCGGGTCAGCCAGCGCAGCAGAGCAGCCATCCAATCGAAAATCATTGTACCCGTCTCCATTCGACCTGCAGCGGGCGGCGGACGGGGACGGCCTTCCCCGGCCCGACGACGCGCCATTCCCACTCGCCTTCGCGGCCGCGCTGCTCGGGCTGGTCGAGCAAATCGGCGCTGACGATGGTGTGGCTGAGGCCGTGTTCTTGAAACAGAGCGGCCAGGCCGCTGGCATTTCCCTCCCCGCCAAAACTGGCCGGATCGAGCAGCAGGACGGTCGGGGTGATGCCGAGGCGGGACAGTTGCAACAGGGGGGCGAGCCAGCCGGGCTGCAGGCTGGGCGTGATCAGCACCAGGCTGGCGCCGCTGCGAATCGATTTGCGCGCCTGGGCGAGCAAATCCTCCAGCGGACGGTCGCCGCGGCTGGCCAGCGCCAGGGCGCGCAGGATGTCCATCAACTGCGTCGGCGAGCGGCGGGGAGGAATCCAGGTCAGTTGGCGGCCGCAGGTCACCAGGCCGACGGCATGGCCCTGCCGCAGGCCGCGGTCGGCCAGCGAGGCGGCCAGCACCACCCCATGTTCTTCGGTCGAGAGGTCCCCCTCGCCGACCTGGACGGCGGCTTGCAGGTCGAGGAAAATCCACCAGTCGCTGGAGGGCATTTGTTCGAACTGGCGCACATAGAGGCTGGCGCGCCGGGCAGAGGTCGGCCAGTGGATGGCCTTGAGCGGGTCGCCCTCGACGTATTCGCGCACCGTCTGGGCCGAGACGGTGCGTTCGAGCGCCGAGCGGCGATAACGGCTGCCCTCCCCCGCCCGCCCGCCGGAGGCGATTTCGATGGCCGGCAGGGGCAGAACCGGCGGCAGGACGAGCAAAATGGCCGAATCGGGCAGGTGCATTTCCAGGCTGTAGAGGCCGAGGGGGTCGCCGCACAGCAGGCTGGTGGGGCCGAGGCTGTAGAGGCCGCGGCGGGTGCAGACGCCCTCGCTGCGCCATTGGGTGATGTCCTCGGCGCCCACGCCGGTCACCCGGCTGGCGGTGTAATGAGGCAGATTGGAGTGGTCGCGCACCTCCAGCCAGACGGCCGGCGCCCAGCCGGTGTTTGAGATGGTGAAGCGTTCCTCCAGGCGGTCGCCGACCTGCGTCCAGCCGTAACGCATCTCGCGCTCGATGGACAGGTGACGCGCCAGGCTGCGCACCCACAGCCAGGCCAGCAGCCAGCCGCCGCCCAGGATGCCCAGCAAGGCAGTCCAGGTCTTATCGGGCCACAGGACTTGCAGGATGAAGAGCAGAATGGCCAGGGCTGGCCACAGGCGCGAGCGCAGACGAATCGTGGGAGGCGGCGGATTGTCCATCTCAAATCGGCCGGGCCGTGCTAGAATCGAAGCCTGACCCCGGCTCGACAATCTTACATGAGAGCCGAGATCCAGTCAATGAAAACGAGGCTACTATGAAAACAAGGAAGCAGATCGAACAGCAGGTCGAATCCCTGCTGGCCCAGATGACTCTGGCCGAGAAGGTCGCCCTCCTTTCCGGCCGCGATGTCTGGCACACCGTTCCCATCGAGCGGCTGGGGATTCCGTCCATTGTCATGACCGATGGCCCCCACGGGGTGCGCGCCGCCGACCCGGCCACCGGCCGCAAAATCGGCCCGGCGACGGCCTTCCCGACCGGAATCTCGATGGGTGCCTGTTGGAACCCGGAACTGGTCGAGCAGGTCGGCCGCGCCCTCGGCGAGGAGGCGCGCGGCATGGACTGCGACATCCTGCTCGGACCGTGCGTCAACATCGTGCGCGACCCGCGCGGCGGACGCAATTTCGAGACCTTCGCCGAGGACCCCTACCTGGCCGGCCGGACGGCGGCGGCCTACATCCGCGGCGTTCAGAGCCGGGGCGTGGGGACTTCGCTGAAGCATTACGCCGTCAACAATTACGAAATCGAGCGTTTGCGGGCCTCCTCCGAGGTGGATGAGCGCACGCTGCGCGAAATCTACCTGGCGCAGTTCGAGATGGCGGTCAAGGAGAGTCAGCCGTGGACGGTGATGTGCGCCTACAACCGCGTCAACGGCGTCTATGCCAGCCAGCACGATTATCTTTTGAACAAAATTCTGCGCGAAGAATGGGGCTTCGAGGGGGCGGTCATCTCGGACTGGGGCGCCAACCACACCATCTTCGAGTCGATTGCCGGCGGTCTGGACCTGGAAATGCCCGGCCCGGCGCGCTATTACAAACTGCTGGCCGATGCCGTCCAGAACTGGCAGATTCCGGCCGAGGCGGTGGAGGCGGCCGCCCGGCGTGTCCTGCGGCTGATCGTCCAATCGGGGCGCATGGACGGCAAACGGCCCAAAGGGGCGGTCAACACGCCGGCCCACCAGGCGCTGGCGCGCCGCCTGGCCGAGGAGGCCATCACCCTGCTCAAGAACGACGGCCGGACGCTGCCGCTGGAGGACATCCGATCCCTGGCCGTCATCGGGCCGAACGCGGCCGAAGCGGTCATCCAGGGCGGCGGCAGTTCGCGCGTCCCGGCCCCCTACCGGGTCAGCCCGCTGGAGGCGCTGCAGAAGAAACTGGGCAAAAAGGTGCGCCTCGAGTACGAACAGGGCTGCGATAACTTCGACGAGCCCCACGATGTGCCTTCCGCCTGGCTGAGCGGCCTGCGCCTGCGCGCCTACGCGGCGAGCGATTTCAGCGGCAAACCTATGAGGGAGCAGGATGGCCTGCCGGCCGAGATGTGGTATCACACCGGCTGGTCGGCCGAACCGATCAAACCGCAGGCGTTCTGCTGGGAAGGCAGCCTGACTCTGCCGGCCGACGGCCTGTACCGCTTCTTCCTGCGCCATTCGGGCGCGGTGCGTCTCTGGCTGGATGGTCAGTCCGTGCTGGAAAGCCGGCCTTCCGCTGGCGGGCGCGGCGAGGCGGCCGAGACGACCACGGCCTTGAAGGCCGGCAAACACGCCCTGCGCCTGGAACTCATCCGCCCGCTGAGCGAGGAAATCGTCTTCTTTAAACTCGGCCTGGCACGCACCTTCGAGGCAGGCCGGGACCCGCGCCGGCAGCGCGCCCTCGAACTGGCCTCCCGCTGCGACGCGGTCGTGTTCTTCGGCGGCTACCCCGAAGCCTTCGAGTCGGAGGGCTGGGACCGCGAACACATCCGCCTGCTCGGCGGCCAGGACGAGTTGATCGCCGCCCTGGCGGAGGTCAACCCGCGCACGGCGGTGGTGCTCAACGTCGGCGCGCCGGTGACCATGCCGTGGGCCGAAAAAGTCGGCGCGCTGCTGCTGGCCTACTACCCCGGCCAGGAGAACGGCAACGCTGTGGCATCTGTCCTGCTGGGGGAGGTCAACCCGTCGGGCAAATTGCCGGTCACCTTCCCCCGCCGGCTGGAGGACAGCCCGGCTTTCCTGAACGCCGCCTATCCCGGCTGTCGTCAGGTGCGCTACGGCGAGGGGATTTTTGTCGGCTACCGTTACTACGACGCCCGTCAGATGGAGCCGCTCTTCCCCTTCGGGCATGGCCTGTCGTACACGACCTTCGAGTACGGCGGGTTGAAACTGCCTGAGAAAGTCCGGCGCGGCCAGCCGGTCGTTGTGACGCTGACGGTGACGAACACCGGTCGGCGGGCGGGTAAGGAGGTGGTTCAGTTGTACCTGGCCGATTTGCAGTCCAGTCTGCCGCGTCCACCGAAGGAATTGAAGGGCTTCGCCAAAGTGGCCCTCGCCGCCGGGCAATCGCAGACGGTCACCTTCACGCTCGATGAACGCGCCCTCTCCTTCTACGATCCGGTCCAAGCGCGCTGGGTAGCCGAAGCCGGCGAGTTCGAGGTGCTGGTCGGCAGTTCGTCGCGCCATATCCGCCTGCGCGGGCGCTTCACCCTGACCGACTGAGCAAACGGCGCTCGCACCTTGTCTGGAACTTCCGAAGCCGCCGAGACTTCGGAAGTTCGCATTCCTCTTCTCTTCGCGTTATAATGCTGACACATTGGAGGCCAGACCGATGAAACTCCTGCGTCTGCTTTTGCCTGCTCTGACGATGATGGCGCTCCTGCTCCAGCCGGTGGCTGCGGCTGACGCAGGTCAGCCCGTCGCGCTGGTGCTGACCATTGACGATGCCATCATGCCCTCGGTGGAGGCCTATCTCAAGCGCGGCCTGCAGGTGGCCGAACAGCAAGGCGCCGACCTGGTCATCGTGCAACTCAACACCCCCGGCGGTTCGTTGGGAACGACGCAGGAAATCGTCCAGCAGATTCGCGCCAGCCAGATTCCGGTGGTCGTTTACATTACGCCGCGCGGCGCCTGGGCGGCCTCGGCCGGGGCCATCATCACCCTGGCCGGTCACGCCGCGGCCATGGCCCCCGAAACGGCCATCGGCGCCGCCAGCCCGGTCGGCAGCGAGGGCGAGGACCTGGGCGAGACGATGGAGGCCAAAGTCATGGAAAGCACCGCCGCCCTGGTGCGCTCGCTGACCACCCGCCGGCCGGCAGAAGCGCGCGCCCTGGCGGAGGCGATGATTTTCGAGGCGCGCGCCGTCTCGGCAGATGAAGCCCTGGCAGTGGGCCTGATCGATTTCATCGCCGCCGACCTGGACGATTTGCTCGCCCAATTGGATGGCTTCACCGTCTATGTGGGCGACCGGCCGGTCACCCTGGAAACTGACGGAATCCGAACCCAGCCTCTGGCGATGTCTTTCATCGAGGAACTGCTGCGCGTGCTCACCAATCCGAACATCGTCTTCCTGCTGCTCAGCATCGGCGTGCAGGCCATTCTGATCGAAATTTCCAGCCCAGGTGGATGGGTGGCCGGTTTCATCGGCGCAGTCTGCCTGGCCTTGGCGGCTTACGGCCTGGGTGTGCTGGATGTCAACTGGTTTGGCCTGATTTTCCTGGTGATTGCCTTCGTGCTGTTCATCCTGGACATCAAAGCCCCTACTCACGGCGGATTGACGGCGGCGGGCATCGGTTCGTTCATCGTCGGGGCGCTGGTGCTGTTCAATTCGCCGGCCACGCCGTCCTTCCAGCGCGTTTCGGTGCCGCTGGTCATCCTGGTGGCCATGGTCGTCGGGGCGACCTTCGCCGTCATCGTCGGCTTTGCCCTCCGGGCGCAGAAGACGCGCCTCCGCACCGGCCGGGAGAGTCTGATCGGCGTGACGGGCGTGGCCGTCAGCGACCTGAACCCGCGCGGCCAGGTCCAGGCGGCGGGGGAACTGTGGAGCGCGGAACCCGCCGAAGGGCGGGGGAGGATTCGCAAGGGCGACCGCGTCCAGGTGGTTGAAGTCGAAGGGCTGCGATTGAAGGTGAAGAAATTGTGACGGCGGAACGCCTACGGAGAGGAAACGAATGTCGGTCATTCCCACCCGCGAACGGGTCAATCCCGAGAAGATGAACACCGCGCCCTTGCGGCGGCCGGATTGGATTCGGGTGCGCGCCCCGACGGGCGAAACGTACCAGAATCTGGTGCATTTGATGCGCTCGAAAGCGCTGCACACCGTCTGTGAGGAGGCCATGTGCCCGAACATGGGCGAGTGTTGGGGTAGCGGCACGGCCACCTTCCTGATGCTCGGCGACATTTGCACGCGTACCTGCGGTTTCTGCGACATCAAGCATGGGCGGCCGGAGGCGCTCGACTGGCTCGAACCGGAACGGGTCGCGCAGGCGGTCAAGGCGATGAACCTGCAGCACGCCGTCATCACCTCGGTCAACCGCGACGACCGCCGGGATGGCGGGGCGCCTATCTTTGCCATGGTCATCCGGCGCATTCGCGCAGTGTTGCCCGGTTGCTCGGTCGAGGTGCTGATTCCGGACTTCAAAGGCTCGCTCGAGGCGCTGAAAATCGTCATGGACGCCCGGCCGGAGATTCTCAACCACAACGTCGAGACTGTGCCGCGGCTGTTCAAACTCGTCCAGCCGCAGGACCGCTACGAGTGGAGCGCGGCGATTCTCTCGGCGGCCAAGAAACTCGACCCGGCTGTGTTGACCAAATCGGGCATCATGGTCGGCCTGGGCGAAGATATCGAGGAGGTCAAGGCGGTGATGCGCGATTTGCGCGACTGGGGGGTGGACATTCTGACGATTGGGCAGTACTTGCAGCCGAGCAAGAAACACTTGCCGATTGCCCGCTACTACACGCTGGAGGAGTTCAAAGAACTGCGCCAATACGGCCGCGAGATTGGCTTCCGCTGGGTCGAGTCGGCCCCGCTGGTCAGGTCGTCGTACCATGCCGCCGAGCAGGTGCGGGCGCTCAGTGTGCTGCATCGCCAATGGTATGGCGAAGACAAAGCAGGTTGAGGTATTGAGCGGGGGACAAAGCGGCTGAATCGCCCCCCGAAAAGCGGTTCCGAGACAAACGGCGTTCGGCAGTCAGCCTCAGGCGTTGACTGCCGAACGTTTGATTGACAGAGCGGGCGACGGGATTCGAACCCGCGAATGTTAGCTTGGAAGGCTAATGCCTTACCGCTTGGCGACGCCCGCGCTGGGCATAATTCTACCGTGAGGCCTTCTGATGGTCAAGCGGGGTGGAGGGGGGCCTCGCAAACTTGACGCCTCTGGCGAATTCTGATAAACTCCGGCTTCGTTCTTGCTGCTTTCTCCCGCGGCGGCAGGCTTTTCGGCAAAAATCAGGGCGTTAACACCTTGTCCGGGTGAGATGCCTTTGGTATAATTGCCCCGCTTAATCTGGGCTGTCATGCCGACGTAGCTCAATCGGCAGAGCAACCGCCTTGTAAGTGGTAGGTTACGGGTTCAATTCCCGTCGTCGGCTTGGGCTGGTTACTGGTTGGCGTTCGAGGCCGGAGGCCGGCCCCGAACTCGAGCCAGCAACGGCTCACAAAAGATGGGCAGTTACCCAAGTGGCCAAAGGGGACTGACTGTAAATCAGTTGGCAGAAGCCTTCGGAGGTTCGAATCCTTCACTGCCCACTTGTCGGTCTGATAGTCAACTATGAGACGACAAGACGAATCGCCCTCATAGCTCAGTCGGTAGAGCACGTTCTTGGTAAGAACGGGGTCATGGGTTCAAATCCCATTGAGGGCTTTCCGGAAGGAAATCAAGTTCAAGGAAGGAGAGAAAAGATGGCGAAGCAAAAGTTTGAGCGGACGAAGCCGCACATGAATGTAGGGACCATGGGGCACATTGACCATGGGAAGACGACGTTGACGGCGGCGATCACGAAATACTGCCAGATGTTGGGGAAGGCGGAGTATCGGC
>JBEULG010000024.1:0-91583 GCA_041287425.1 Anaerolineales bacterium
CTCCTCGGCAGGCAGGAAAGGGGTCGGCGTGTCGCTTGGAAAGGGCGGAGGGGTGAGCGTCGCAGGGGGCGGGGCGGGCGCGGGCGGCGTCGAGGGAAAACAAGCACTCAGCAGTCCCGCCGTCAACAAGAGGGGGAGCAGGTATCGAGGGGGCGGCATGTTCAGTAGGAGGTCAAAAAATAGCGGGCCTGGATGTCCGAAAAGTCCACGCGGGTGTGCTGGCGCAGCAGGGCAAAGAACTCCGGGGTGGTCGCCCGGCCCTGACGGAAACGGGCGGCGTAATCGGCCAGGAAAGCAAAGAAAGCCTCATCGCCGATGCGGCCGCGCAGTTCCTCCAGAAAGCGGGCGCCGTTGAGATAGATGGCGCGCCGATAGGGTTCGTAGCCGGCCGTGGCGCTGACGGGCGAGTCGATCCAGCCGGAGGGCGAATACAGATTGATGCGGAAATACCACCACCAGTCAACCAGGTCGGGATAGTAGGTTTCGTAAAAGATGTGTTCGCTATAGGTGCAAAGCGCCTCGTCCAGCCAGGGTTCGAGGGCCTGATCGTTGCCCACCAGTTCGAACCACCACTGATGGGCGGTCTCGTGGACGGCGATGATGGTCAGGTAGTCCTGAGGCGTGCCGGTATACGTCCTGTAGAAATCCCGGCTGAGGAAATAGAGGCCGGAGTATTCCATGCCGTCGGCAAAGTCGGCAGCCACGGCGGTGAGGGTAGCATGGGGATAAGGACCAAAGAGACGGGCATACAGTTCGAGGGCGCGGCTTGTCTCGCGCAGGACCGCCTCGCCGCGGTCTTGATAAAGGGGGAAGTAGTAACTATAGACGGTCACCCCGCCGACCTGCCGGCTGAGGACCTGGTATTCGGGGCTGAACGAGAAGACAAAAGCGCGGCCCTTTTCCAGCCGGTAGAGGGTCGCCTGGTCCCCGGCGACGGCCGCCCCGCTGGAGGCAGTCGGCACCTCTCCGGCCGGGCCGACAAAGCGCAGACTCACCTCGTAATCGGCGACATCATAGACGAGATGTTCGCCATACGCATACGGTTCGTGCAGAATCCAGCCCTGGCCCGGCTGATAGGGGACGATGAAAGGGTACCAGTTGACCAGGTTGGTCTGGCGCGCCATCCAGCCGAAGATGCGCGGACGCTGATCGTTCGGGTCGATGAACATTTCGGCCTGCGGCAGCGCCAGGCTGTAATGGATGGAGAGGTTGAGCGTCTCGCCTGGCGCGAGCGGCTGGGGCAGAGTCACTTCCATGCGCTGACCGTTCAGGCGCACTTCTGCCGCGCCTCCATCCACGCCTAAGGAGGACAACGAAAAGCAATTTGGCCACAGGTTCGGTTCGACAGCCAGGACCAAAACCGGCAGCGTCTCGCCCGTGTGGTTTGAGTAGGTGATCGATTCGTCCACCTCCAGCCAGTGGGCGGCATAATCGAAGGTCACATCCAACCGGTAGAAAGGAACCGGCCGCTCTTCGAGGGCGGGCGTGGGCAAAGGCTCATCTGTAGAGACAGGAGAGGCCAGAGCAGCAGAGGTGGGCGAGGGTAAAGGAGGCGGCAGGGTGGTCAAGGCCGTCGGGGCGGGCGCAGGCGCGCCGCAAGCCGTCAGCCCTAACAGGGAAAAGAGCAGGGAAAGATGCAAGATTCTGTTCATAGGTCAGGCGTGCTGACGTTTTCGCAGCAGACCGCCGCGCGGCGCAAACAGAAAAACCAGCAGGAAGAACGCCGTCGCCGTCAGCACAATCGCCGCGCCGGAGGCGATGCCCAGGTAGTAGGAGGCATATAGCCCGATGACGCCCGAAGCCGCCGCCAGCGCCGCCGAAAGCGCCATCATCGGCAGCAGGCGGCGGGTCAGGAGCGAGGCGGTCGCCGCCGGGGTGACCAGCATCGCCACCATCAGCGCCACGCCGACCGTCTGCATGGCCACCGCCACCGTCACCGCAATCAAGACCAGCATCAGGTTGTTGAGGGCCGTCAGCGGCAGGCGCAGCGTCTGCGCCAGGACGGGGTCGAAGGAAACGACGAGGAATTCCTTGTAGAACAGGGCGATGACCAGGACGACCCCCGCGCCGAAGACGGCCATCCAAAGCAGACTTTGCAGACTGACGCCGAGCACGTCGCCGAAGAGGAAGTGACTCAAGTCCACCGCGTAACTGCGGACGGTGGAGATGAGCGCGATGCCCAGGGCAAACATGCCGGCGAAGACGATGCCGATGGCGGTGTCTTCCTTGATACGCCCGCGGCGGGCAACCGCGCCGATGCCGAGCGAGGCCGCCACCGAGGTCCCCAGCGCCCACCAGAAGAGCGGTTCACGCGCCCCGCCGCCGAGCAGGTAGCCGGCTGCCACACCGGGCAGGATGGTGTGCGCCAGGGCGTCGCCGAAAAAGGCCATGCCGCGCAGGACGACATACGTCCCCACGACGGCGCAGATGACGCCCGCCAGCACCGCCGCGGCCAGTCCGCGCAGCATGAAACTGTATTGAAGGGGTTCGAGAAGCCAGGACATTTTGATTGACGATTGACGACTTACGACTAACGATTCACGATTCACGTTTGACGATTGGTGGTGGAGCGGCGCGCCTGGTTGGAGCGCAAGGTTTTTTAAATTCTATTCCTGACAGCACTCATCCACCAAAATCGCGCGACCCTCGTTGACCTGAATCTTACCGCCGTATGCCTTCACCAAAATTTCGGTCTGCAAGACCCGTTCCGGCGGGCCGAAGGCAATCAGCCGCCGGTTCAGCAGCAGGATGCGGTCGAAGTGACGCCGCGCCTGCTCCAGGTCGTGGGTGGCGACCATCAGGGTCACGCCGCGCTGCTGGAGGTCATCCAGCAGGGCGAGCAGCCCCTCCTGCGCGGGCGTATCCAGGCCGGTGAGCGGTTCGTCCATCAACATCAGTTCGGCCTCCTGCGCCAGGGCGCGGGCGATGAACATGCGCTGCTGCTGCCCGCCGGAAAGTTCACCGATCTGACGCCCGGCCAACTCGGCCATGCCGACCGTCTCCAGCGCGGCGTGGACGACATCCCAGTCACTTTTTTTTGGCCAGGCGAACAGGCCGAGTTTGGCGATGCGCCCCATCATGACCACATCAGCCACGCTGACGGGGAAGCGCCAGTCCACCTGGCTGCGCTGCGGGACGTACCCGATGCAGACGTGCCCGCCCGGCCCAGAGCCGTACACGGTCACCTCGCCCTCGGTCGGGCGCAGCACCCCGGCCACAATCTTGAACAGGGTGCTCTTTCCCGCCCCGTTCGGCCCGACGACGGCCACACGCTCCCCGGCGTGCAGATGGAAGGTCACGTTTTCCAGGGCAGTGTGTCCGTCATAGCGCAGAGAGACGTGCGCCAGGTTCAGGATGGGCTGGTCGGTGTGGTGGCGGATGTGGGGGGACATGACGTCAGGAGTCTGATAATCTATAGTCGGATAGGGAGGAGTTTACTTGAGCGCTGCGACGATGGCGTTGACATTATAGCGCATAAATTCCAGGTAGGTCGGAGCAGGGCCGTCGGTTTCGGTCAGCGAGCCGTGATAGAGCGGGACGAGGCGGATGCCGGTGTCGGCGGCAATCTGCTGCGCCAGGTTCGGGTTGACATCCGCCCCGACGAAGACCGCCCGAACGCCGAAGGCGCGAATTTGGTCTTCGAGGGCGGCCAGTTCCTGCGCCGAGGGAGAAGCGCCGCTGCTGAACGAGCCGGTAATCGTCCCCACCTGGGTAAAGCCGTAGCGATGGGCAAAGTAGCCAAACACGGCATGGTCAGAGACCAGGTAGCGGTTTTCCGGCGGCACGTGAGCAACCTGCTCGCGAATCCAGCCATCGAGAGCGCGCAGGTCGGCGGCGTAGGCCTCGGCGTTGGCCTGATAGGCGGCGGCATGTTCGGGGTCGGCGGCGGCGAGCGCGGCAGCGATGTTATCCACCCAAACCAGGACGTTGTTCGGGTCCATCCAGGTATGCGGGTCGCCGCCCTCGTGGTCGTGTTCCTCCCCCGCGAAGGGCAGGAGTTCGATGCCGGACGAGACCTCGACCAGTTTGTCGGTTGCCCCGGCGCTTTCGAGCAGCGGCTCGAGGAACTCCTCCAGTCCGGCGCCGTTGGCGAAGACGATTTGAGCCTCGGCGATGGCAGCGGCGTCTTGCGGACGCGGCTCGAAGGTATGCGGGTCGGTGCCGAGGGGCAGGAGCGTCGTCACCTGGACGTATTCCCCGCCCACCTGACGGACGACATCGGCGACAATCGAGGTCGTGGCCAGGACCTGCAGTTTGCCGCCGCCTGCCGGAGCGTTTCCGCCCCCGCAGGCCGAGAGGAGCAGGGCAGCAAGGACAAGCAGAGAGAACAGGGTGAATTTGGTTTTCATGGGTTCTCCTTTATGAAATTGATATTCTTTTTCAATAAAGCAGGCCATTTTTTATCGAGGCCGCGGGCCTCGACAGTTCACATTGAGAATTTGCCTGGCAGAGTCCTAACCCACTTGAGGAAACTTGCTATGGAAGACTGCCGAACCGACTGCCAACAGGAATACGACCAGGACGGTCAAGAAGGCAAATGGACGGACGCGCTGCGGCGGCAAGCCTTTCTGTTGGCGCGACTTGCGCTGTTTGCTGTCCAGCGCGACGCCGGTCGCGGCGGCGGTGGGAATGGCGGCGCAAAACATGCACATAGATACCTCCGTAGGACAGCCTTTCCAGGCTGTCCATAGGGTAGCCTTTCCAGGCTGTCCACAGCGCAGCCTTTCCAGGCTGTCCACAGCGCAGTCTTTCCAGGCTGTCCACAGCGCAGCCTTTCCAGGCTGTCTTGACGGGCTAGAAAGCCCGTCCTACCCGGCTAAAAGCCCGTCCTACATTCCTGGCACAGGCCGTAGAGTTGCAGCCAGTGCGACTTGATTTCGAAGCCGGTCTGCTTGCCGACGCGCTCGAACAGGGCGTCCAAATCATCGCCATCGAATAACACTGCCCGTCCGCAGCGCTCGCAGAGCAGGAGATGCTGATGCCCCACCCCGGCGCGCAGGAAGGCCTGACATCCCTGCTCGTGGTGGACGCGCTGGATGAGGCCGAGCGCCTCGAGTTTCTCCAGCGTGCGATAGACGGTCACCAGCCCCAGGTGCGGGGCACGTTTGCGGGCGGCGTCGTAGACCTCGACCGGGGTCAGCGCCCGTTCGGCGGACTGCATCACCTCGGTCACGGCGCGGCGGGCGCCGGTGATGCGGCAACCGGTGGCTTGGAGTTGATCGAGCCAGGAATCATGCGGCATGACTTTGACCTTATTGAAAATCTTTTTCAATTATAACAGGACAACGAAATATGTCAAGCAAAAAGCCGCTCATCGAAGAGGGCTTTTTTAAAGTTCATAGGATGTGTCGTTGTGAGAGGCGCCGGCCCAGAACCTTGTGCCGGGCGGAGCGAAGGAGCGGCAAAAATCGTCTGCCGTGGATGGAAAATCTACGGCTCAGGCCATGGAAGTCCGCTCGCCCTAAAGAGTGCTGTGCAAAAGCGGCCTCCGCCTTTGTGAACTGCCTGCCCCTGCGCCGCAGGCACGGGTGAGCGGGGGATTTCATCCCCCGCCCAAGCCTTCTAGCGCGGGAAGACGCCGTAGAAGGGATAGCCCCGCTCCAAAATCCAGACCTCCAGGCCGCCCTTAAGGGCTGTGACGCGTTGGAATCCGGCAGCGATCAGGATGTCGCGCCCTCGGGCCGCATCAACGCCGGTCTCGTCCACCACAACAATGTCCCCCACGGTGGGGACTTCATCCAGACGCTCGGCGAGTTCATCGAGCGGGATGTTGATAGAGTTGGGAATGGAACCCATCCGGTAGGCGCCCTCCGGCCGCACGTCCAGGAAGATGGCATCGTGGTTATACATGATGTAGGCGACATCCACTTCCACCTCTGCCGGCAGAGGCTGGCGGGTCACCGAGGCCCGGTCGGCAGATTGATCTGCCGGGCGAAAGCGAACAAAAATCAGATAGGCGGTCGCCAGGGCGACGACAGCCAGCACAATCCACGCCCAAACAGGGAGGTCGAATGCGCCCCCCCGTCTATGTTGCTTCTTATGTTCTCTGGCAGGATTTTTCTTAGTCGAAGTTTTCTTCTGAGTAGGCATCGTTCCTCTTTATCGGTATCGAAAATGAGCGGTCGTTCAAGGCCGCGTTCCCTCGATGGGATAGTTCAAGGCGCTCCAGCGCTCGACGCCGCCGGCCATGCTGGTCACCGTCGAAAAGCCAACCGAAAGGAGATAATCGCGCGCCTGAGCGCCGCGGTTGCCCGTCCGGCAGACGACGACAATCTGTCGGTCGCGCGGCAGTTCGCTCACGCGAGAGGGCAGTTCTTCGAGCGGGATGAGGGTGGTGTTCGGAATATGATAGGTCTCCCATTCGTCCAATCGACGGACATCCAGGAAGAAGACGCCCTGTTGATATTTTTGATATGCCTCCTCGACGCTGATTTCGAGAGGCAAGGGGGCTGAGCCGGAGGCCGAATTGCGGCTGACCAGGTAAAGGATTGCCACCGAGATGACGAGAAAAAGAACGACAATCCAGCGCATCGTATCCTTCGATAGGCCGCGACGTGTAGAGCGCCGGGAGCGGCGATATTTTCTGGTCATAGACATCTCCTTTCGCAGGGCTGATTATAACAAAAGCGGCGGCCAGAATCCTGGGAGATGCCGCGCCGCTCACGCCCCCCGCCCCGCCTTTGCCTGCAAACGCCGGCGGCGATGCTCGAGTTCCTCCGTCCAGTGAGCGAGGGCGTAGGGCGGCAGGTTCGCCGCGCTGAGACACTCCAGGGCGCGGCGCGTCCAGGCCAGGGCAGCGAGTGGATCGTGAAGGCGATGCTCGCAATGTTTGGCCAGTTCGACACAGGCATAGACGTGGCCCTGAGCGGCGGCCTGCTCCCACAGGTGGACGGCCGCCTCCAGGTCGCCCCGGCGGCGCTCCAGACGAGAAAGCCGCCGCACCGCTTCCCAGAAGTCGGCCTCCGGCAAGCCAGCCTCCAGCCCGCGCTCGTAAAGGCGGGCCGCCGGGTCCCACTTTCCCAGTTCCTCGAACAATTTTGCCAGGGCGATGAAATCCAGGCCGTGTTGGACGTGCCCGACAAACGGGTCATGCAGGATGGCCGCCACGTGACCGGTCAGCGCCGCCAAAGCCACGATGTCCATCGCATTGTGGTAAAAGACACCTTTCAAAGGGGTAGCATCACCGGTGCGCAGATAATCGAAATACAGGTAAGGTATCTCGTAACCGGGCACTTCCTCGCTCGTGCGCGGCGCCAGCAGGACATTCTCCTCGAGGTACTTCAAGGCCCGCGACGGCAAACGGTCGCGCCAGAGACGGCGGGCCAGCGGCAACAAATCGAGATGGACGCAATCTTCGAACGGAAGGGGAATGGCGTGCAAACGATAGCGGGTCATCAACAGCGGCGCGTCGAAGGTTTTGCCATTGAAAGTGACCAGGGCGCGGGCCGAGGCCAGGTACTCGGCCAACGCCTCGAGCAACGCGGCCTCCTCCGAGGGATCGCGCATAAAAAACTGCGAGACGCGAAAACCAGAAGCCTCGAAACGGCCCACGCCGACCATGAACGCGTAGGTGCCCGTCCCGCCCGCCAGACCGGAGGTTTCCGTATCGAGGAAAATCATCGCTTCGAGGGGCATGGAAGCCAGGCGAGGTTCGCCCATCCAGGCCGCCACCGTTTCCAGCGAAGCCGAAACGGCGAGCGGGGCCGCGCCATGATGGTAATCGGCCCCCCACGATTGCTCAGCGACAAACACCTCGCCGCGGCGGGTGGACACGAATCGCCCCTCGACGACCGACTCAATCGGGGCGCGCCCCTCCCCCGCCGGAGGCGCAGGCCGCAGGTCCGCCGCGCCGACCTTGACGCCCAGCGCCCTGAGTTTTTCGGTCAGAGAGGGTTTTCCAGAATCAGACATCGGCTGGATTATACGTTAAGAACTCGTAAAATCCCGAGGCAAAATGGCTCAATTGGGGTATGATTCAACAAATCCTCAAGATAAAGGAGAGGCCAATGAGCGCAACCAGCATCGTCAAAGAGAAAGGCCTATCGCTCTTTACCAAGATGATCTTCGGTTCGGGGGATTGGAGTATTGCTACCTTCGGCACATTGCGCCAATTGTTCTACGCCATCTTCCTCACAGACGTCGTCGGCCTGGACGCCCGCCTGGCCTCCATCGCCGCTCTGCTGGGAATCGTCTGGGACGCGCTCAACGACCCCCTGGTGGGGACGCTGAGCGACCGGGTGCGCACCCGCTGGGGACGGCGACGGCCATTCCTGCTGTGGTTTTCCATTCCCTATGCGGCAGCATTCGTGATTTTGTGGTGGGCGCCGCCCTTCGAAAATCAATTGCTCCTGGCGCTGACCGTCATGCTGGTGTATATGTTGAGCGACACCCTGCAGACGCTCATCAGCGTGCCGCTCTACGCCCTGACCCCCGACATCAGCCGCGATTACGACGAGCGCACTTCTCTGACCGGCTATCGCATGTTCTTCAATCTGGTCGCCTCGCTGGTAGCAGCGGTAGCCGCGCCTGCCATCGTCGACTCCGTCCTGGCCGGGGGTGGGACTCAGCAGCAGGGTTACTTCCTGGTTTCGGCGCTCTTTGGCGGCCTGGCAGTCATCCCTCTCTTGCTCATCTTCTTCTTCGTTCGCGAACAGCCGCGCCCGGCCGAAGCGGAAAAAGAGGAACACGTTCCCTTCATCGTCATCCTGCGTACCGCCTGGAGCAACATCCCCTTCCGTTTCGCCACCGCCTTGTACATGCTCAATTGGATTACTTTCGACCTAATCGGCCTGGTGTTGCCCTTCTTCGTGGCCTACTGGGTGGCCAGCGGGGATTTGCTCAAGAAAGCGCTCGGCCTGCCGCTCGAATCGACCGTCTTTGCCTTCCTTTTGGTGACCTCGGTGGTCGTTCTGCCTTTTTGGGTCTGGCTGGCCCGGCGGCTGAGCAAGAACATCGCCTACATCATCGGGATGGCCTTCTGGACGGTGGTCCAGATTCTCATCTTCACCATCCAGCCGGGGCAGGTGACTTACATCCTGATTCTCTCGGTGGCCGCCGGCATCTCGGTCGCTACCGCCCACGTGCTGCCAGACTCCATCTTCCCGGATGTCATCGAATGGGATGAACTGCGCACTCGCCGCCGCCAGGAGGGCATCTATTACGGGGTCAAGAACTTCATCCGCAAACTGACCGGCGCCCTGGCCATCTTCATCGCTCTGCAAGTGCTCGGCTGGGTCGGCTATCAGTCGCCGCCGGAAGGCGCGACCTTCTTCGTCCAGTCGCCCGCCACGTTGACCGCCATCCGCCTCCTCATCGGCCCCTTCGGGGCAGTCCTGCTGCTGAGCGCCATCGTCATCGCCTGGTTCTATCCGCTGACGCGCGAAAAACATGGCCGCATCCGCCGGCTGCTGGCGCGGCGGCGCGAGAAGGCAGAGAGAACCAGGTGACCATTCTCCCCATAACACCGTTGTGAAAACCAGATTGCCCTTCCTGACCAAACTCATCTACGGCTCAGGCGATTGGGGACTTTCGAGCAGCGGGATGATGCGCTCGGTCTTCTACGCCATCTATATGACCGATGTGGTCGGTCTTGACCCGCGCCTGGCCTCCCTGGGGGCGCTGATTGGCATCATCTGGGACGCCATCAACGACCCTCTGATTGGCCGCCTCAGCGACCGGGTGCGCACTCGCTGGGGCCGGCGGCGGCCGTTCTTGCTGTGGTTCGCCGTTCCTTTTGCCGCCGGATTCACCCTGTTGTGGTGGGCGCCGCCCTGGGAAAGTCAACTCGCCCTGACCATCTATATCACCTGCGCCTACATGCTGGCCGACACGCTCACCACCCTGGTCAGCGTCCCCTTCCTTTCTTTGACCCCCGAACTGGCCGCCGATTACGACAGCCGCACCTCGCTGACCGGTTTCCGCACTTTCTTCCAGTTGACCGCCTCGCTGACCGTTGTCATTGCTGCGCCGGCCATCGTGGATGCCATGCTGGCCGCCGGTTACAGTCAACAGCAGGGCTTCATGCTGACCGCCGCCATCTTCGGCTCAATGGGCGCACTTTCCTTTCTGCTCATCTTCTGGCGGGTGCGCGAGACCGCCTCCCCCGAACAAAATGAAACCCTGCCCATCCGCCAGACGTTACAAATCGCCTGGCAGAACATCCCCTTCCGCTTCGCCGTCGGGATTCACCTGCTGAACTGGTCGGCCGTTGACATGGTGGCCATATTGGTGCCGTATTTCCTGCTCTATTGGATTGCCCGCGGCGACCTGCTGGCGAAAGTCAATCTGTTCGGCCTGCCGGTCGCCCTCGAATCGGCCTTCTTCGGCCTGTTGATGCTGGCCTGCATCCTGAGCCTGCCGTTCTGGCTGTGGCTGGCCCACCGTTCGAGCAAACCGCTGGCCTATCTTTGGGGCATGACCATCTTCCTGAGCGCCCAACTTCTGCTCTTCGGCGTCGGCCCCGGGCAGATGACGCCGGCCCTCGTTCTGGCCGTCCTGGCCGGCGCGGGAATCTCGGCCGCCTACACGTTGCCCGATTCTATCTTCCCCGACATCATCGAGTGGGACGAACTGCGCACCCGCCGCCGCCAAGAAGGCCTCTACTACGGCACGCGCGCCTTCGTCCGCAAACTGACCGGCGCGCTGACCATCTTCGGCGCATTGCAAATCCTCGGCTGGGCCGGTTACCAGGCGCCGCCCGAGGGAGCCACGCTCTTCCGTCAGCCCGATTCGGTGCTGTTGGCCATCCGTCTGTTGATTTCGCCCATCGGCGCGCTGCTCCTGCTTGGCGCAGCGACATTGGCCTGGTTCTACCCGCTGACGCGCGAAAAACACGGCCGCCTCCGCCATTTGCTGGCGCGGCGCAAACAACGACGGCAGGAGAAAATGCAGAAGGAAACCCTGTAGGCCTTTTCCCTTGCGGCCGTTTTCATCCATGCGTACACTTGGGCAAACACCCTTAGGACTTACGCAGAACGAACCGCCAAGACACGGAGAACGCCAAGATGAGTATCGAGACGCCAAGCACACTTGGCGAACTCTGCAAAACTTTGGCGTCTTGGCGGTGAAATGAATCTCATTTTGCGTAAGTCCTGACCCTTTCGGAGGAAACATGTCCTTGCTCGCCGTCCTGCTCGCCCTTCTTCCCATCCTCGTCGTCCTCGTTCTGCTCCTTTGGCGGCGCATGGCCGCCGACCTGGCCGGCCTCATCGGCTGGGGCGTCGCCATCCTGGCCGCCGTGTTTTACTTCCAGACCCCGCCCGCCGTCGCGCTGACCGCCAGCCTGGCAGGCATCGTCGCCTCCTTCCCCATCACGCTGATGGTCGCCGCCTCGCTGCTGCAAATCTTCCTCATGGCCGAGACCGGCGCGCTGGCGCGCATCGTCGCCCTCATCAAGACCATCTCGCCTGCCGACCAGGTGGTACAAATCATGATCGTCAACGTCGGCTTTGGGACGCTGCTGGCCGCCCTCGGCGCGACGCCCGTCTCCATCCTGCCGCCCATCATGCTCGCCCTCGGCTACTCGTCCTTCGTGGCCATCGCCCTGCCCGCCCTGGGCTACGACGCCCTGTGCACCTATGCCCTGCTCGGCGTGCCGGTGGTCGTCTTCTCCGGCATGGTCGGCCTGCCGGTGAACGAGGTCGGCGGCTACTTCGCCCGCTTCATGCCGGTCATCAGCACCTGCATCGCCCTGGGTATGTTGTGGATTGTCGGGCGCTGGAAACTGGTCTGGAAGGGACTGTTGCCGGCGTTCCTCTCCGGGCTCTCGGCCGGCTTCGTTGCCATCGGCATGAACGCCCTCGCGCTGGTCCCGCTGACAGGCGTGGCCGCCGGTCTGGGCGTGATTCTGGTCATGCTCCTTTACTTATTGGCTATACGAAAACCGCTGCGCGACCGCGCCGTCCTGACCGACGCAGACCGGACCGTCGAACAGCGCATCCCGCTTTGGGCTGCGCTTTCCCCCTGGCTGATTCTGGTCTTCTTTGCCGTGCTGGTCAACCTGCCCTCCCTGCCCTTCTACGAACTGACCTTCAAGACCCTGGCCATGCCGCTCGAAATCATCCCCGGCGCGCCGGAAAAGGTGCGTCTCTTCTGGCAGGCCTATTTCTGGATTCTGGTCAGTACCCTGCTGGCCCTGCCCTTCCTGAAGCCGACCCGGAAGCAGCTCGGCGCATCGCTCAAGAAGTGGCTTCAGCGCGCCCCGCGCCCGATGCTGGCTTCGGCGGTTTTCTTCGCCATCGCTTACCTGATGAACCACTCCGGCAAAGGCCTGGACTGGACTCTGGCCGACCCGGCGCGCAACATGATTGCCGTGCTGGCAAACGCCTCGGCGGCAGCCTTCGGTCAACTCTACCCGCTGGCCGCGCCGTACCTGGGACTGCTGGCGGGGTTCGTCAGCGGGTCGGAGGCCTCGGCCATCGCCATGCTGACCAACCTGCATCTCACGACTGCCGAACAAATCGGCGCGGCCGGGCTGCTGATTGCCGCGGTCAGCGGCATCGGCGGCGGGCTGGCCTCGGTCATCTCGCCGGCCAAACTCCAGAATGCCGCCGCGGCCATCGGGCGCATCGGCGAGGAGGCCGGCGTGCTGCGCGTCACCTTCGTCATCTCGCTGGTCATCACCGCCGTGGCGGCGGTCATGGCGATGGGGTGGGCATTTTGAGGACCCCAACCCGAACGCAAAGCCGCAAAGACGACAGTAAGAATTACGGGCATCGAATTTATGCTCCGTGCATCCATATCCGAACCGGGCTAACCCATCCCATCATCAACCGAGGTGCATGCCGTCGGGTAGATTAATGTTGCCAAAGGGAGACAAAATGAAAATCGCAGTGACCGGCGCTTTCTCGTATTCGGGCAAGTACATCACCCGCCGCCTGCTCGCCCAGGGACATGAAGTCATCACCCTGACCGGGCACCCGAACCGCCCCGACCCCTTCGGCGGACAGGTCAAAGCCTTCCCGCTGGAGTTCGAGGCGGACTCTCTGACCCGCAGCCTGCGCGGCGTGGACACGCTCTACAACACCTACTGGGTGCGCTTCGACCGCGCCGAAAACACCCAGCCGCGCGCCGTGACCAACACCCGCATCCTGGTGCAGGCCGCCAGAGACGCCGGCGTGCGGCGCATCGTCCACATCAGCATCACCAACCCCTCCGCCGACTCGCCTCTGCCCTATTTCTCCGGCAAGGCGGCCAATGAACAGGCGGTGCGCGAGAGCGGCATGGGGTACGCCATCCTGCGCCCGACGGTGCTGTTCGGCAAGGAAGACATCCTCATCAACAACATCGCCTGGCTGCTGCGGCGCTTCCCCTTCTTCGGGCAAATCGGTGACGGGCAGTACAAACTCCAGCCGGTCTTCGTGGATGACCTGGCCGCGCTGGCCGTGGAGGCCGGAGGCCTGGACGAGAATCTCATCTGGGACGCGGTCGGGCCAGACATCTTTACCTTCGACGAACTCGTCCGGCTGGTGGGCGAGAGCATCGGGCATCCCCGCCCCATCATCCATTTGCCGCCGCGCCTGGCGCTGACCGCCGCGCAGGTCATCAGCCTGTTCGTCCGCGATGTGGTGCTGACGCCGGAGGAAGTGGACGGCCTGATGGCCGGGCTGCTGGTTTCCTCCGAGCCGCCGCGCTGCCAGACCCATCTGGCCGACTGGCTGCGCGAGAACCGGCAGACGGTGGGGGCGAGGTATGCTTCAGAGTTGGCGCGGCATTTTCGGTAGCGCAAGAAAGCCATGCTGTGATACGAAAACGGCCAACGTCAAGCCGCTCTCTAACGGCAAGTTAATAAAATCCGGATACAATCACTCCTGTTTATCGGTTCAACAGGAGTGATTTTTATGGAGCGCAAACTCAGGCATGTTGCCGTCCCGTCTTCGGAAATTACGCCGAAGAGTCTCTATCTTTCCCGCCGCGACTGGCTGAAGGCGATGGGCATCGTCAGCGCGGCGGCCCTGCTGGCGGCGTGTGGCGTCGCCGCGGGGGAGAAAACGCCCGTCGAAACGGGAGCAGGCGCGGGGTCCGGCCCCGCACCGACCGATGAGTTCGGCGACCCGGCCAATACGTTCGAGCAAATCACCAATTACAACAATTACTACGAGTTCAGCACCGACAAGCAGGCCGTCAATCCGCTTTCGGCCGATTTCCGCGCCACGCCCTGGGCAGTGGAAGTCGGCGGGCTGGTCCAGCGGCCAAAGACCTACGCGCTGGAAGACCTGCTGCGCTTTGAGCAGGTGGAGCGGGTGTACCGTCTGCGCTGCGTGGAGGCCTGGAGCATGGTCATCCCCTGGACGGGCTTCGAGTTGAACCGGCTGCTGGCGGAGGTGGAGCCGATGACGAGCGCCCGCTATGTGCGCTTCGTGGCGCTGCTGGACCCGGAGCAGTTCCCCGGTCAGCGCAGCCCGTTCTACCCCTGGCCGTATACCGAGGGCCTGCGCCTGGATGAGGCCATGCACCGCCTGACGCTGATGGCCACCGGCCTGTACGGCGAGCCGCTGCCCAACCCGAACGGGGCGCCGCTGCGATTGGTGGTGCCGTGGAAGTATGGGTTCAAGTCTATCAAGGCCATCGTGCGCATCGAGTTGACCGAGGAACAGCCCGCCACGCTGTGGAATACGATTGCGCCGAACGAGTACGGCTTCTACTCGAACGTCAACCCCGAAGTGGACCATCCCCGCTGGAGCCAGCGCACCGAGCGGAGAATCGGCGAGTTGAGCCGCCGCCCGACGCTGATGTTCAACGGCTACGGCGAGGAGGTGGCCGGGTTGTATGCCGGGATGGATTTGCGGGTGAATTATTGAGTCGGATAGTCAGATGGTCGGATAGTCAGAAAATCAAGGAGAAGATGGCAAGATTCTTTCACCGGGGGGCGTGGCTGCGCTGGATGGTTCACCTGCTGGGGGTCTGGCCGCTGACGGCTCTCGCCTGGGACGCCTGGCAGGGGAATTTGAGCGTCAACCCCATCCAGGAGGTCGAGCAACGGCTGGGGCGGGCGGCGCTGTATTTTTTGGTCGCCTCGCTGGCGGTCACGCCGCTGACCACGCTGACCGGTTGGCGCGCCCTGCCGCCGCGCCGCCGCGCCCTGGGGCTGTATGCCTTTCTGTACGCGAGCCTGCATTTTGCCGTCTTTGCAGGTCTCGATTATGGTTTTGACCTGCCCGAAATCCTGCGCCTGACGGGGGAAAAGCCGTTCATCCTGCTCGGCGTTAGCGCCGGTCTTCTGCTGACGCCGCTGGCGGTCACTTCCTTCGATGTTTTCATGCGCAAACTGGGCAAACGCTGGAAGCGACTGCACCGGCTGGTGTATGTCATTGCGCCGCTGGTCATCGTCCATTACGGCTGGGCCAAAAAGGGGGATTTCTTTGCGCTGCGCGGCGAGGTGCTCCAGCCGCTGCTGTGGGGCCTGCTGGTCGTCCTGCTGCTGCTTCTGCGCCTGCCTGCCGTGCGCCGGGCTATCGCCCACTTACGCCGGCGGGTTTCGCCGTCCCGCTGAGCGTCTCGAAACGCGCCTGGGGATTTGGGGATATAATTGAGTCGACCGGCATACGCGACGGACCGATTTTTGCCCGCAGGATTCCTTCCCCTTGAGTGCATCGACCTGGCAACCCAACCCATACTCGATTTCCCTCGTCCTTCTCGGGATTCTCACCATTGCAGGGGCATCCATCGCTTCGCAACGGCGCAGCAATCCCAGCGCCATCTGGCTGACCTGGCTGATGGTCGCCATCAGCGTCTGGTCGCTGGGATATGCCCTGGAAATTGCCTTCGGCGATTTGCCCCTTCAGGTGCTGATGGCGAAAATCGAATATTTTGGCATCGTCTCCGTGCCCCTCTTCTGGTTCTTTTTTGCGATGGAATACACCGGACGAGGGGCTCTGCTGCGCCAAAAGAGATTGGGCTGGCTGAGTCTTTTTCCGGTCATCACCCTCGCCATGGTGTGGAGCAACGAGGTCCACCACCTGATTTGGACTTATACCGGTCAAATCGAGTACAACGGCATTCTCTTTTTCACCGTCGAGCATGGAGCCTATTATTGGGTCCACGTTCTCTATTCCTACGCCCTCATCCTGACCGGTTCGATCCTGTTTTTGCAACAGGCGCTCAAGAGACGGAAAACCCACCGCACCCAGGCCGCGGCCGTGCTGGCGGCAGTCCTCATTACGTGGGGCGGGAATATCATCTACCACACCCCTTTCAATCCCTTTCCCTACCTCGATTTGACCTCCTTTGCGATGTCCACTACGGGCCTGGTGCTGATTTTCAGCCTGCTGCGGGTCGGCCCGCTCGACCTTTTCCCGGTGATCGGCGAAAGCATTCTCGAACGCATGAATGACGGCATCCTGGTCGTGGACGATCAGGACCGCATCCTGTATGCCAATACCATCTTCCGCCGCTACGCCAACCTGTGGCCCGAAACCTACGCCGGCCGGTTGCTTGATGACGCCCTCGAAAATTGGCCCGGTTTTGCCGAAGCCTTCAAAGAAGTGAAAAACATGCGCGCCGAGGTCAGAATCGCTCCCGACCCGGTCACTAATCTGTACTTCGATCTGCGCATTTCGCCCATCCTGAACCGCAACCGGCAACCGGTAGGGCGCGTCTTCGTCCTGCACGACATTTCGGAGCGCAAACACGCCGAAATGCGCCTGACCTCCTCCGAAGAGGCCGCCGACGACGTCCTGACCATCCGGGCACTGGAAACCTCCATTCCCTTCATCCTGCTCATCAAAGAAGAGGATGGCCGTCTGGTCGAGGTCAATCGCGCCTTCGTCCTGGCCATCGGTCACGGGCGCAGTTCGCTCGCCGGCCATAGCCTGGCAGAACTGGGAATCTGGAGCGAGGGAGAACAAACCGATTTCCTGAACCAAATTCACGGCCAGGGCCGCATCGAAAATCGGCCGATTCGACTGCACAGGAAATCGGGCCAGCCGCTGAATCTGAATGTGACCGCCCGGCGGCTGGAAGTCGGCAGCGAAAATTTCATCGCCTGGATCGCCTGGGAAAGACGGGAAAAGTAGTCACAAAAGGAACCGCGCTTGGACACCATTCTCTGGCAGCCCAATTTCTACGCCCTTGCCCTGATGGCGGCCGGCATTTTATCGGTGAGCGGCACAGCCATCGCCTCCCAGCGACGCGGCAATCCCGGAGCAGTTTGGCTGGCCTGGCTGATGGCCGCTATCACCGTCTGGTCTTTCGGATACGCCCTGGAACTAGCGATTGGCGACCTTCGCATCCAAATCCTGATGGCGAAAATCGAATACTTCGGCATCACCACCACACCCGTCTTGTGGTTCTTCTTCGCCCTCAGTTATTGCGGCTACAACGACATCCTGCGACGCGGCCGCTTGCACTGGCTCTGGTTAGGTTCCCTTTCGTTCCTGTTGTTGGCGTGGACCAATGAAATGCACGGCCTCATTTGGACGGGCTTCCACCAGGTCCATCTCAACGCCCTGAAGATTCTGGTCGTTACACACGGCCTCGCCTTCTGGGGGCTGGTTGCCTTTTCTTACATCCTCCTCCTGGGCGGCTCGGTCCTCTTCATCCGCCAGGCCGCCAAAACCCGCTCGCCTCACCGCGCCCAGTCGCTCCTCATTCTGCTGGCGGTGGCCCTCATTTGGGCCGGGAATGTGTTGTACAACAGCGGTCTCAACCCCTTCCCCTACCTCGACCTGACCTCCTTCGCCATGACCGCAGCCGGTTTGATCGCCGTCTTCAGCCTGCTGCGGATTGGCCCACTCGACCTCTTCCCGGTCGTCAGCGAGGCCGTGCTGGATAGCATGAACGACGGCATCCTGGTGCTGGACGAGAAAGACGAATTGCTCTACGCAAACCGCACCTTCCGTCAGTATGCGGGCATCCCTGCCAGCCTGGAAGATGGCATGTCCTTCGAAAAGATCTTCGCCCATTGGCCGGGTTTCTTCGAGACGTTTCACAAGGCGGCCAGCGCCAACACGGAGTTCATGGTCGCGCCCGAACCCACCCAAGTCTCCTACTTTGCCCTGCGCATTGCTCCCTTGCCGCGCCGAAAAAACGCCGCCGGAGGGCGCGTCTTGATCTTCGAAGACATTTCAGAACACAAACAGGCAGAAATCCAACTCGCCGTCCAACAACTCAGCCGTTCCGCCGCCCATCCCCCGGAAAACCTTCCTCCCCTGGCCTTTACCTTCCGCGCCAAAGACGGCAAAATCATCGAGGTCAACCGCACCTTCATCTTGCGGCTAGGTTATCCACGCGAAGACATCGTCGGCCGGACGCTGCTGGAAGCAGGGGTGTGGAACGCCGAACAGCGCGCCGACTTCCTGCGCCAAGTCCACCAGACGGGCGAAGTGAAGGGGTACTCTGTCCGCTTTGCCCGCCGCGACGGCGAATTCCTCGAAGTCAAGTTGAGCGCTGCCCGCCTGCAAGTGGGAGAGGAAGCCTTCATCTTCTGCCTGGCCTCTGTCCCTTGAACGACCATGGCAGGCGAAAAAACCACCACTTTTGCCTTCGATGAATCGTTGCGTTTCTTCCTGCCGGCCAGCCAGCGCTCCGGCCCGCTGACGCTCCGCCACCGCGAACGCCAATCGCTCAAACATCTCATTGAGTCGCTGGGCGTGCCGCACACAGAGGTCGGAGAGGTGCTGGTCAACGGGCGGCCCGTCAGCCTGGACGAGATTGCCGAAGACGGCGACCAGGTGCAGGTCCGGGCGGCGTCCCCCGGCTGCCCCATCGAGGAGCCGCGCTTCCTGCTCGACAGTCATCTGGGCCGCCTGGCCGCCTATCTGCGCATGTGCGGCTTCGACTGTCTCTACGCCAACGATTACGAGGACGCCCGCCTGGTCGAAATCCTGACCCGCGAGGAACGCATCCTGCTCAGCCGCGACCGCCGCCTGCTGATGCGCAAGAACGTCCGGCACGGTTATTGCCTGCGTTCGCTCGAACCCCGCCAGCAACTGTACGAGGTCATCCGGCGCTTCGCGTTGGGCGGGCAGATCGTCCCCTTCCGGCGCTGCCTGCGCTGCAATGCTCTGCTTGAGCCGGTCGAAAAATCGGCCATTCTCCACCGCCTGGAGCCAAAAACCAAACGATACTTCGATGAGTTCGTCCTGTGCCGCACCTGCGACCAAATCTACTGGAAAGGTTCGCACTGGGAACATATGCAGACTCTGCTCAATTCGCTGTCCGGCCTCCCTTCCCCAACGGCAAGGCCCGTATAGGAGAAACCATGTCCCCGCTTCCTCCTCTCCATGAACGTCCGCTCGAACTGCTGCAGCATCTCATCCGCTTCGATACCACCAACCCGCCCGGCAACGAGCGCCCCTGCATCGAATACATCGCCGGTCTGCTCAAAGAAGCCGGCATCACCGCCACGCTGGTGGCCCGCGACCCCAACCGCCCCAACCTGATCGGCCGCCTCCCCGGCCGGGGAGAGGCGCCGCCGCTCCTGCTCTACGGCCACGTGGACGTCGTCACCACCGCCAACCAGCAGTGGACTTATCCGCCCTTTGAGGGGCGCATCGCCGACGGCTACCTGTGGGGCCGCGGCGCGTTGGATATGAAAGGGCCGCTGACCGTCCTGCTGGCTGCTTTCCTGAAACTCAAGGCGCGCGGCATCGTCCCCCCCGGCGATGTGCTCTTCGCCGCCGTCGCCGACGAAGAGGCCGGCGACGAATACGGCGTCCGCTACCTGGTCGCCGAACACCCCGGCCTGTTCGAGGGCGTCCGCTACGCGTTTGGCGAGTTCGGCGGCTTCAACATGAGCATGGCGGACAAGCGCCTCTACCCCATCATGGTGGCCGAGAAACAAATTTGTTGGATGAAAGCCACCTTCCGCGGCCAGGGCGGACACGCCTCCATGCCGGTGCGCGGCCAGGCAATGGCCAAACTGGGGCGCGCCCTGACCGCCCTCGACCGGCGGCCACTGCCGGTTCACATCACCCCGGCCGTCAAAATGATGTTTTCTGCCCTGGCCGGCGCCCTCGGCGGCGCGAGCGGGGCATTCATCCGCCTGCTTCTCAACCCTCTGCTGACCGATTCAATCTTGAATCTCCTGGGCAAGCGCGGCGCCCTGTTTGCCAACCTGTTCCACAACACCGTCAGCCCGACCATGGTACAGGCCAGCGACAAAATAAACGTCATCCCCTCCGAAGTGACCCTGGGCATGGACGGCCGCATCCTGCCGGGCATCTCTCCCGAAAGCATGCTGGCGGAGGTGCGCGCCCGCATCGGCCGCTGGGCCGAAATCGAAATCCTGCGCTCGGACCCCGGGCCGGCTGCCCCCGACATGGGTCTGTTTGCCACCCTCGGCGGCGTCCTGAACGAACTCGACCCCGGCGGCACAGCCATCCCCTTCGTGCTGGGCGCCGTGACCGACGCCCGCTTCCTCTCCAAACTCGGAATCCAGACCTATGGCTTCACCCCGCTGAAATTGCCGGAAGATTTCAACTTCCTGAGCAGCGTCCACGGCGCCGACGAGCGCATCCCGGTCGATGCGCTTGATTTCGGCGTCGAAGCCGTCTTCCGCGCCTTGCAGCGCTTTGGCCCGCCGCCCTCTGCCGGATGACCAGCCTCCTCCTGCCCCTGATTCTGTTGGCGCTGGCCCTGCTAGGCCTGCTGTGGACTTTCGTCCCCATTCTGTCCGGCATCCCCTGGGTGCCGACCCGCCAAACGCGCATCCGGCAAGCCCTGGACCTGGCCGGTTTGCAGGCTGGGGAAACCTTCTACGACTTGGGCTGCGGCGACGGGCGCGTTCTCATCGCCGCCGCCCGGCGCGGGGCGCGCGCCGTCGGGATCGAGGTCTCGCCTCTCCATTGCCTGGCCGCCTGCCTGCAGGCGCGGCTGGCAGGCGTGGGCGGGCAGGTCTCCGTCCGCTGGGGAAACTTCTACCGCTTCGATTTACACGACGCCGATGTCATTTTTTGGTACGGTCACAGCCGCTACACGGCCAGGATGCAGGCCTACCTTTCCGGCCGGGCGCAGCCGGGGGCGCGGTTCGCCAGCATTAACATTGACTTCCCCGGCTGGAAACCGGCAGCCATCGACAAGCAGGGCTTGATTTTCCTCTACCGTTTCCCGCCGCCGGCGGGCGATGTCAACAGTTTTCTCATGGAAGAAGCCGAAGACGATTCCACCCGCGCAAACGCCGGGCCGGCTTCCGGCCAGCCTGCATGAATGGATTGCCCGCCGGCGATGGACTGCCTCCTTCAGCGTTCGTGGACAATCTCGTCCAGGCTGCGCCGCGGCGTGGAATACCCCGCTTCGCTGGCGTAGCCGATGGGCAGCATCGCCACCGGCACCAGGTCGGAGGGAATATCCGCCGCCCGCCTGACGGCCTGCTCGTCGAACGCCCCCACCCAGACGGAGGACAATCCCAGGGCTGTCGCCGCCAGCATGGCATACGTACAAGCGATGGTCGCATCCTGCACCGAATAGAGATTCCGGCCGCGCTCCAGGTAACGGACCGCCGAGCGGGATGGATTGGCGCAGAAAATCAAGACCAGCGGGGCTTCGGCAATGAAGCGCTGGTCATAAGCCGCCTCCACCAGCGCCTGTTTCTGCCCGGCCTTGCGGATGACAAAAATCTCGTATCCCTGCAAATTACCGGCCGAGGGGGCGCGGTTGGCCACCTCCAGAATGCGCTGCAATTTGTCTTCTTCCACCGGAGCGGGGGCAAACGCCCGCATCGAGCGGCGCTCTTCGACCACCTGGAAAAAGTCCTTGCTCTTCTCCATCTGCCAATCTCCGCCGAATTCCCAAGCGGGTCACTTCAATTTTCTCGCGGGCCGCGCACGACCAGAACCGAGCCTCCCGAATAATGCACCAATTTGCGCGACAGGCTGCCCATCAGCCACGAGCGCGCCTGTCCCAGCCCGCGCGAGCCGACCACCGTCAAATCAATCTTCTCGGCCTTGATATACGCAATCAATTCGGTGGCAGCGTCGCCGCGCTTGAGAATCGGCTGCGCCTGCAGGCCGCGCTGCTGCAACCCGGCGACCAGGTCTTCCAGCATACGCACCGCCTGACGCTCTTCCTCGGCCCGCATCGCCATCACCTCCTCGGGCAAGGTCAGCGGCAGGACGGGCATTCCTCCCGCCTGGGCGGGCGGGGCGAGCACAGGGAACGGCGGCGGACTGAGGACATGCATGACCCGCACCTCGACGCCGGCCGGCAGAGGGAAATTCCCCAGATACTCGGCCGCGTATTGACTATACGCCGAGCCGTCGCTGGCGAGCAGGAGGCGGTTCAGCCCGTTGTAAGGAGTGCGCACCACCAGCACCGGACAGGCGACATATTCGACGACCTGTTGCGCTACGCCGCCCAGCAGGATGCCGAGCGTGGCTCGCAGCCCCTTGGCGCCCACGACAATCAAATCAACCTTGTGGGCTTCGGCATACTCGGCAATCACCTCGGCTGGCGAGCCAAGCAACAACTCCGTGGCAACATTCAACCCCTTGTCGCGCAGCCGCGTTGCCGTCTGAGCAACCGCGCTCTCCAACAAGCCCAACTCACTGGCCTGCTGAGAACCGAAGACGCGCAAGACCGTGACCTGGCAATCGGCCGGCAGAGGCAAGTCGCCCAGCAGAGCGACCGCCGCCTGTGCATGCTCCGACCCGTCATCGGCAAGCAAGATTCGTCCGCAAGCATTCTGACGCGCCATCATTCGACACCTCCTTCTACACCAAAAGAGAACGCCGCTCGTCATTTTTACTTTAGCACAATCTGACAAAGATTTCTACTCCCTTCGAACAAAACCCAGGCAAGCAAACGCCCATCTTGTTGACGGAAAATCGTTTCTCGCATAAACTTGCAACTATGATGGGGCCGCTTGTCGGCGGGAGACCGCAACGCCCTCACTCCATCCAACCAGGAGAATCCCCATGACAGACAAAAAATCCGGCGCCCAAATCAGCGCCAAAGCCTTTCTGCAAGCCGTCCTCATCATCTTTGCGCTGATGATGATCGCCGGCATCCTCACCCGCCTCGTCCCGGCGGGGCAATACGCCCGTCTGGAGGTGGACGGGCGCGAGGTGATTGACCCGACCTCCTTCTCGCTGACCGAACGCCCGGACTACCCCGTCTGGCGCTGGTTCACCGCCCCCTTCGAGGTCCTCGCCGCGCCGGGCAACCTGACCGTCATCGCCATCATCCTGTTCATCCTGCTGGTGGGGGTCGCCTTTGCCGTGATGGACAAGAGCGGCATTCTGAAATCGGTCATCTCGCGCATCATCCGCACCTTCGGCAGCCGCAAGTACACGCTCCTGCTGGTCATCACCTTTTTCTTCATGGCGCTGGGCGCTTTCTTTGGCATCTTCGAAGAGGTCATCCCCCTCGTGCCGATTATCATCGCCCTGGCCTTTTCGCTCGGCTGGGACTCGCTGACCGGGCTGGGAATGTCCATCCTGGCGACGAACGTCGGTTTTTCGCTGGCGGTCTTCAATCCCTTCACCATCGGCGTTTCGCAAAAACTGGCCGGCCTGCCGATGTTCTCCGGGGCGCTGCCGCGCCTTGTCCTCTTCATCGTGGGCTACCTCATCCTGGCCGCCTTCCTGCGCGCCTACGCCCGCAAAATCGACAAGCACCCCGAAGCCTCGCCCGTCTTCCAGGAAGACCAGAAAGAGCGCCAGCGGCTCGGCGCCTTCGAGATCGAGCAGACCAATAACCCGCGCATGCGCGCTGCCATCGTTTTCCTGGCCGTCTTTTTCGCCCTGATTCTGGCCGTGCTGGTCGCCTCGCCCTTCATCGAATTCCTCTCGGAATACGCCCTGCCGATTACCGGCCTCTTGTTCGTCATCGGCGGAATCGGCGCCGGACTCATCGCCGGCGTCGGCCGCGCCGTCTGGAAAGCCGCCTGGGACGGCTTCCTGGGCATCGCCCCTGCCGTCCCCCTGCTGATGATGGCCGCCAGCGTGCGCTACATCGTCCAAATGGGCGGCATCCTCGACACGATCCTGCACTCCGCCTCGGCGTTGACTGCCGGACTCAGCCCGCTGGGGGCCGCCCTGGCCATCTACGGCCTGACCCTGGTGATGGAACTCTTCATCACCTCCGGTTCGGCCAAGGCCCTGCTGCTCATCCCCATCCTGATGCCGCTGGCCGACCTGGTGGGCGTCAACCGTCAGATCGCCGTCTCGGCCTACTGCTTCGGCGACGGATTCTCCAACCTGGTCTATCCGACCAACGCCGCCCTGCTCATCACCCTCAGCCTGACGGTCGTCCCCTACCACAAATGGGTCAAGTGGCTGCTCAAACTGTGGTTCTGGGTCTTCTTGGCCACCCTGGCCTTCCTGGTGGTGGCTGTAGCCATCAACTACGGGCCTTTCTAAACGCCAAGAAACGCCCGGCGCCCCAAGCAGCCAGCCTCGACAGTCCGCTTGAAGTCGAGCGCTCTCGCAGCGCAATCGACTTTGTCCGGAACAACCGCCATGCCGCCGAGGACGCCAAGCGTGTCCTCCATTCGCCAGAAAAAGCCCTGGCGGCGAAGGTGAGGGCAAAGGACTGCGAAGTTTGAATCGCTTTGACAAGAAAATCCGTTATAATGGCCTTGCAGAGAGGACACATGCCGATTCGCCGCCGCCTGATTCTGGCGGCCTTTTTTCTGTTGGCAATTGCAAGCGCCTGCTCCGGCACACCGGCAAACGGAGGGGAAACTTCGGCCGCGCCGGCCACTGCCGCCCCCACCCCGCTGCTAAACGCCGGCGACAAATGGTCTCTCTGGGCCAACGGAACCCAATTGCGCGGCGCCAACATCTACCAGCGGCGCGTCTACCCCGAACTGGACGGCCGCGACTTCCTCGGTCCGGGCCCGTTTGGGCCGCCCTACACCCAGGAAGACTTCGACCGCCTGGCCGCCCTGGGCGCCAATTACGTCAACCTCTCCGTCGCCGGCCTGTTCACCGTCGAACCGCCCTACATCCTCGATGAAGAGGCCCAGGCCAACCTCGACCGCCTGCTCGCCCTGGCTGCCAACGCCGACCTATTCGCCGTCATCACCTTCCGCACCGGCCCCGGCCGCAGCGAATTCGCCATCATCGGCGACCCCGACAACCAAGACGACTGGCTGCCCGATGAATACATCATCCACACCGTCTGGCAGGAGCCGCAGGCGCAAGACGCCTGGGTCGAGATGTGGCGCTACACGGCGGCGCGCTACGCCGGCAACCCGGTCGTCGTCGGCTATGACCTGATGTGCGAACCCAACTCGAACGCCCTGTTCGACATCTGGCAGCCGGACGAATTCGCCGCCCGCTACGCCGGGACGACCTACGACTGGAACCAACTCTACCCGCGCCTGGTCGCCGCCATCCGCGCCGTTGACCCCCAGACTCCCATCCTGATCGGCGGCAACGGCTACAGCGCCCCCACCTGGCTGGCAGGCATGGAAGCGCTCGACGAAGAGCGCCTGGTTTACACCTTCCACCAGTACGAACCCCACCGTTACACCCACCAGCCGGCCTCCTTCACGTACTACTACACCTACCCCGGCGACTTCGATGCCGACTACGACGGCGACCTCGAGCGCGTCGACCGCGCCTGGCTGGCCGACCTGCTCGATCCCGCCCGCCTGACCCCCGGCGGGCGCCCCGGCTCCATCCTGGCCGTCAATGAATACGGCCTGGTGCGCTATGCGCCTTTCGCCGCCGACTTCCTGCGCGACGAGATGCAACTCTTCGAGCAGCACGGCTGGAACTACGCCGTCTGGCAATGGTACCCGGCCTGGGAGCCGCTCGCCGAGGGCGACAACGCCTTCAACTTGCGCTTCGGCCCCGACCCCCAGCGCCTCTATGAAGTGCCCCTTGAAGACAACAACCTGCTCCAGGTGCTGGCCGAATTCTGGTCACAGAACCGCCTCCGCCCCTCCAACTTTGGCGGTCATTGAGCCTCTCCCCAAAGACAGCCGCCGCGCCGATTTTCCTCAGAAAGGAGAAACCGATGAAAACCAGGACATGGCTCATGGGATTGGCTGTCTGCCTCCTCCTCGCAACCCAGCCGCAGCAATCGCTCACCGCCGTCTCGGCCGCGCCCATGCCTCAGGCGCTGAACCCCAACCCGCCCGACCAGCCGGTCAAACTCATCTTTATCCACCACTCCACCGGCGAAAACTGGCTGACCGACGGTTACGGCGACCTGGGGCGCAGCCTCGCCGCCAACAATTACTTCGTCAGTGACACCAACTACGGATGGGGGCCCAACAACATCGGCGACCGCACCGACATCCCCGACTGGCTGGAATGGTTCCGCAGCCCCGACACCCCCCGCTATATGGACGCTCTGCTCAACGAAAGCGGCCAGCATTCGAACTACACCCGCAGCCTAGCCGACCCCGGCGGGCAGAACACCATCGTCATGTTCAAGTCCTGCTTCCCCAACTCGAACCTGGACGGCAGCCCCGACGACCCGCCCGGCGACTACGCCGACTACACCGTCAGCGGCGCAAAATACGTCTATAACGAACTCCTGCGCTTCTTCGCCACCCGCCCCGACATCCTGTTCATCGTCATCACCGCCCCGCCCGTCTCCGACCCGACCTTTGCCGCCAACGCCCGCGCCTTCAACCTCTGGCTGATGTACGATTGGCTGACCGAGAACGATTACCCCTACAACAACGTGGCCGTCTTCGATTTCTACAACGTCCTGACCGGCCCCGACCATCATCACCGTTACTGGCAGGGTGATATCCAGCATACCTTCGAGCCCGGCAGAGACACCCTCTACTACCCCTCCGACGACGATCACCCCTCCCCGGCCGGCAGCCGCAAGGCAACCGAGGAATTCGTCCCGCTCCTGAACATCTTCTACCACCGCTGGCAGACGGGCAGCGCCCAACTGCCGCCCGCCGAACCGCCCCCCGCCGCCGCACAGGAGACGAGCGAGGCCGCCCCCAGCCTCATCGCCGACTTCGAGACCGTCGGGACCTCGGGTTGGGTCACCTACCGCGACGAGATGACCGCCAGCCGCATCGCCTGCGCTCCCCAGGCCGAGGTCGCCCGCAGCGGCAGCCGCGCCCTGCAAATCGACTTCGACATCCCCGCCCAGACCTGGGGCACCTGCGAACTGCCTTTCGACTCGGCCCAGGACTGGAGCGGCGGCGAGGGCATCGGCTTCTACCTGAGAAGCAGCCGCGAAAACCTGCCCTACAACCTGCTGCTCTTCTCCGGCACAGACGAGGAATGGGCCACCTACATCCTTTACACCGAGACGCCTGCCGGCAGCCAGAACGATTGGGCATACGTCGAGTTCGCCTGGAGCGATTTCGCCCGCGCCGACTGGGAGGCCAACGGCGGCGCACCCTTCGAGACTCCACAGCACATCTATGCCATCGCCTTTGGCTTCGACGGCCTGGAAGATGACAGCAACACCGGCGTTCTCTGGATTGATGACCTGCACCTGACAGGCACCGACCAGCAGCCCGCCGGCGAAACACCCGGAGAAGAGGGAGCCAGCAATCGGCGCGGCCTGCCCTGCCTCGGCAGCCTGCTCCTGTCGCTTTCCATGGCCGCCCTGCTATGGGCCGGGCGCAGAAAGTGAGTCGGCCAGGAAGCGCTCCTCGCCGCCCGTCTGTTCTTTGCCCTCCTGGCGCCTGCCGCCCACCCACCTGGAGCGAGCAGACCCCTCCGCCGCCCGGGGCGAAAGAAAGTGCCGGCATCTCCTCGATGTAACTTTTTACATCCCAAAAACGTACTATGTACTGTAAAATAATGGCTCATGTATAAAATGCGTGCATCCTGTCGCGGCGAGGAGGGCGCTTTTTGCCCGACGAAGCAGTTTCCTGTCGCAGCGGCACTCACTTTTTGAAGATGAGCCAATAATTCATCCGGAAAACCGCCAGGACGCGGAGAACACCAAGAATGTCCTCCATTCGCCAAGAAAACCCTTTGCGGCGAAGGTGACTGCAAAGAAAATCAAATATCATTGCACAAGGAGAGAAATATGAACCGTCGCAACCGAACACAATTGGGCATGGGCATCATCCTGATTCTGGCCGCCGCCTGGATGATTGCCTCCCGCCTCGTCCCCGACCTGAGCGATCTCTTCGCCCAGGCTTTCACCTGGCCGATGTGGATCATTTTAGCCGGGGCGGCGATGCTGCTCTTCGGCCTCCTGGTCGGCGCGCCGGGCATGGCCGTCCCGGCCTGCATCGTGGCAGGGATTGGCGGCATTCTTTATTATTACGAGGCCACCAACAACTGGGACGAATGGTACTTCTGGCTGCTCATTCCCGGCTTCGTCGGCGTCGGCTCTCTGCTTTCTGGTCTGCTGGGCGGCACCTTCCGCCAGGAAGTGCGCGGCGGCTTGAACACGATTTTCGTCAGCCTGGTGTTGTTTGCCATCTTTGCCGCCCTGGTCGGAAAGGCCGAATGGCTCGGCCCCTACACCGATTACCTGCCCATCGGTTTGCTCTTTTTCCTCGGCCTGTGGCTCATCCTCGGCAGCCTGCTTCGCCGGCCCAGGGTTGAATAAGACACTCAATCTGAACGGAGGAAATCACATGTATCGACGCGGTGGACTCATGTGGGGCAGCCTTTTGCTTGCCCTGGCCTGTCTGCTCCTGTTGCAAAAACTGGGCTGGATCGAAGGCGACGTTTGGGGTTACTTCTGGGGGCTGGCGCTGATGGCTGCTGGCATCTGGTTGATCAGCGCTTATTTCAACCGCAACCGGCCCATTACGGGCGAGCAGGTCTCCATTCCCCTGGAGGGGGCTAGCCGCGCCAGAGTTTCAATTGACCACGGAGCAGGCAAACTCAACATCCGCGCTGGCGCGCCGCCCGATCTCCTGCTGGCGGGAACCTTTTCCCATGGCCTGGATTTCCGCTCGCACCGCGAGGCCGACCAGTTGTCGCTCAAGATGCACAACCCGCCCGGCTTCTGGACCTGGAGCCCAGGCATCTCGCTCGATTGGGATGTTCAATTCAACCCAAACATTCCTCTCCAGTTAGAGGTCAACAGCGGCGCCAGCGCCTCGAACCTCGACCTGACCGACCTGCAAATCACCGATCTGGACCTCGAGACCGGCGCCAGCAGCAGCGAGGTGACTTTGCCCGCCCATGCCGGTCAGACCAGAGTTAAAATCGAGTCGGGAGTCTCGGCAGTCAAGATTTGCGTTCCTCAAGGGGTTGCCCTCCGCATTCACGCGCAGGCGGGTCTATCGTCCATTCACATTGACGAAAACCGTTTTCCGCCCCAGGGCGGTCACATCTACCAATCCCCCGATTACGCTACGGCAGCCAATCGCATTGACCTGGACATCGAGGCAGGGATAGGCGCCGTGGAGATTCTCTAGGATGACAAGGAGCAACCGACCATGAAACGAATCGACCTGCGGCTTCTGCTAGGCAGCCTGCTGCTGATTGGCGGCATCCTGCTGCTACTCGACACCACCGAAATCCTGCCCGGCGCAGGCCAGTATTTCTGGGCCGGCCTGGTCGCCATCGCCGGGGCGATGTTCCTGTTTTATTACTTCACCGACCGCTCGAAATGGTGGGCCGCCATCCCCGGTTTTACCCTGGCCGGCCTGGCCGCCGCGGCCATGCTGCCGGATCGGCTGGGCCTGGAAGGCCTGGCCTTCCTGAGCGGAATCGGCCTTGGCTTTCTGGCCGTCTTTGCCTCCGACCGGCGCCAATGGTGGGCGCTCATCCCCGGCGGCGTTCTGTTGACCCTGGCCGCCATCTCGGCCATGAGCGAACACTACGAAATCCAAGAAACCGGCGGGGTTTTCTTCGTCGGCCTGGGGCTGACCTTTGTGCTCGTCGCCGTGTTGGCTAATATGCGCTGGGCCTACATCCCGGCAGGCGTCCTGCTGATCATCGGCATCCTGCTCGGCACCCCCTTTGTCGGCGTGCTCGAATACATCTGGATTGGCCTCCTGCTGTTGGGCGGCCTGGCCCTCATCGTCAGCGCCCTCGTCCAAAAATCATAGGCCAATCCCGCCTCGAGAAAGTCAGTCTCATCGCGCCGCTCCGGCGGAGATGCGGTCACCGCCTTGCTGTGGCAGAGACATGACTCATCCCGAAGTTAATCGCCCGCTTTAGCGGGCTTTCGTGACTTGAACAGGATCTTCGCGCAGCACCCTATAGGGCTAGCCCCGCCTTTCTTTCCCCTTTTGTCTCATTCGACCGCCACGACGTCGGCAATATCGGGGAAAAACTGGCGCACCGTCCCCTCCACCCAGCCATGCAGCGTGCTGGGGGAAAGCGGGCAGCCCAAACAAGCGCCCCCCAGCCGCACCCTGAGTACTTTACCGTCGAAGTCCACGTATTCGACTGAACCGCCGTGGAAGGTCTCAATATAAGCGTTCAACTGCTCAACCAGGGCTTTCATTTGCAACTCGGTTTGTGGATCCGCAGTCATCTCGACCTCCAGGAGTTCTTCTCTTGGAACCCATTCGGCGCAGATTGCTGACGAATGCCGTCGGCCAGAAAAGAGGTCAATTTCTGACGACTCTGCTTCCGCTCGGCGACGACATCGGCCAGCCGGTTCAGGATAATTTTACCAGCATGGGGATGCTGTTCGCAAATCAAGCGCAAGTCACAACCGCGAATTCGAAGCACCGCGCTGCGGGCAGTGCAAATGGCGCCCGAAGTGTAGGTGCCGTTGCCTACCGCCGCTGACCAGCCGAAGATGCCCCCCGGCCGAACATGAGAAACGATCATCGGCTCGCCGTCCTCCGGCTTATAACGAATGATAACCTCGCCATGCACGACCAGGTAAAGATAGTCCGCCTGTTCGCCCTGCTCGAAAACGACCGTCCCCGCCGCATACCGCCGGGACTCGAAATACTTCTCCAGTATTTTGAGATCCGCGGCGTCGAGGCCGTCAAAAAAAGCCAAATGGCGCAGGGTCCGTAAATTTACGCTCATAATATTAGTTCTGATATTAGCCAAAGGAGCACCAGATTTCTAGTGGCAAATATCATAAAGGGTCTGACATTCGTCCATTCCATTTGTCATATTCGGTTTCCTATCGGGTATACTTACCGTTGTCACTTTTGAGCGAGGCTGGCATCCAATGAATGAGGCAAGCGACACACCCATCTCAATCGAGGCCCTGCGCCGCGGCGACCGCCAGGAATTTGCCCGACTGGTTGACCATTTCTCGCCACTCATCTACCGCCTGGCGCTCAAAATGCTGGGCAACGAGCAGGACGCGGAAGATGTCTTGCAGAATACCTTTTTGCAGGTGTTCAGGCACATGAAAGAATTCGAGGCCCGTTCGAGCCTCTCGACCTGGCTCTACCGCATCGCCGCCAACGAGGCCCTCATGCTGCTGCGCAGACGCCGCCCCGAAACCGCCCTGACCGATAACCTGCCCGATGAAGAACCGCTCGAGGAGCCGGCCCAATTCATCGACTGGTGCTGCCTGCCCGAAGAAGAACTCCTCTCCGCCGAGGGCCGCGCCCGCCTGGACGAAGCCATCCGGCTGCTCCCCGAAACCCTGCGAGTGGTCTTCCTGCTGCGGGATATCGAGGGCCTCTCGATCCAGGAAACCAGTCAGGCGCTCGGGTTGAGCGAAACAGCCGTAAAAACCCGCCTCCTGCGCGCCCGCCTGCGGCTGCGAGAAATGTTGAGCACCTATTACACCGAGCGCCTGAACGCCGGGAGTACAGCCCATGACTGAGCATGAACACGCAAAATGCCGGGAACTGCTCGGCTTCCTCTCCGATTACGTTGACGGAACACTCGGCGAGCAACTCTGCCAGGAAATCGAGCGACATATGCGCGAATGTCAAAACTGCCGCGTGGTGGTAGATACCCTGCGAAAAACCATCAGCCTCTACCACGAGACCGCCGGACCGGCCGATCTGCCCAACGGCGTGCGACAGCGCCTCTACCGCACCCTCAACCTGGACGAATTCCTCCGCTGAACCTCCTGCAACTTTTTCGTCCTGCCCGCATCCAATCAATGCGATGGAGCAGCCCACCCTTCCCGACCTCCCAGCCGAACCGCCCGCCCAGGCGGAAATCTTCCCGCTGAGGCCGCCGCGCTCCGGCGACCCCTGCCCGCGTTGCGGACAGGGAAAACTGGACTACAACGGCCTGCTCGAACTGGAATGCACCGTCTGCGGCTATCGGTACACCAACGGGGCTTGCACCTGATAACCCCATCCTCGCGCCCCGTGCGGGCGCCATCGAATAAGATTGGAGACAACCTATGGCAGAACTGCTCAACGACAACATCAAACAACAAGTAAGTGAAGTCTTCGCCCAATTGAAGGAACCCGTCCAGATTCTCTTCTTTGGTTCACGCGCCAACTGCGAATACTGCGCCGAAACCCGTCAACTGGCCGAAGAGGTCGCCGCCCTCTCGGACAAAATCGGCCTTGACATCTACGACCTGCAAGAACATGCAGACATCGCCCGCCAATACGAAGTGGATAAAGCCCCTGCTCTCGTCATCGCTGCCCGCGATGGCGATACTCTGACCGACACGGGCATTTCTTTCAGCGGTATCCCTGCCGGCCACGAATTCACCTCCCTCATCCAGAGTCTGCTGATGGTCTCGAATCGCGACTCCGGCCTGAGCGAAGCAAGCCGCGCCTTCCTGAAAGCGCTGGACAAGCCGCTGCGCTTGCAGGTCTTCGTCACCCCTACCTGCCCCTATTGCCCGCGCGCCGTCGTCCTGGCTCACAGCATGGCCCTGGAAAATCCCCTGGTACGGGCCGAAATGATCGAGGCGACCGAATTCCCCGAACTGGCCGACCGCCACGGCGTCCACGGTGTACCGCACACCGCCATCAACGATGGACGGGCGCATGTCATCGGCGCGGTGCCGGAAGCAAACCTGCTGGCCGAAATCCAGAAGGCCCTGGCCTAAAACATGGCACGACGCTCCTCCCGCTGGAATGACAGGCGTTTTGCGGTGATGATGACCGTCGGCGTCTTCCTCATCGGCGCGGCGTTCATCGTCCCCCTTGCCGCCAACCGAGACGGCGACTCGTCCTCCCAGGCGGCCGCCGTCCTGCCCGGCACGGCCCGCTACCCGGCGCCGGCCCTCCGCCTGACCAACCTGAACGGCGAGCCGGTCGAACTCGCCGACTACCTCGGCGAGGTGGTGCTGATCAACAATTGGGCCACCTGGTGCCCGCCCTGCCGGGCCGAGATGCCTGAACTGTTGGCCTACTACCAGAATCACGCCGCGCAAGGCTTCGTCATCATCGCCATCAATGCCGGCGAACCGGCAGACGACGTGCGGGCCTTCGTAGATGACTTCGGCCTGACCTTTCCCGTCTGGCTGGATCCCAGCCTGCAAGCCCTGAGCGCCTTCCAGAACCCCAACCTGCCGAGTTCCTACGTCCTCGACCGCGACGGGATGGTGCGGCTGGCCTGGACGGGCCCCGTTAACCGCGCCGCCCTCGAGCAATACGTGACCCCCCTACTGGAGAGATAAAGATGCACGCAAAAGTGACCTGGAAACAGGGGCTGTCCTTCGATGGCCGCGCCGAAAGCGGTTTCGTCGTCCCCCTCGGCGCCGACGCCGCGGTAGGCGGCGCCAACGATGGCTTCCGCCCGATGGAGTTGATGGCTATCAGCCTGGCCGGCTGCACCGCCATGGACGTGATTTCGATTCTGCAAAAGAAACGTCAGCCGGTGACCAGTTTCGAGGTCCGGGTGGAAACCGGCCGGGCCGAGGAGCACCCGCACGTCTTCACCCATGCCGTCATCACCTACGAGGCAACTGGCCGAGGCCTCGACGAGGCGGCCCTTCTGCGCGCCATCGAACTTTCGGCCACCCGTTATTGCCCGGCCCAGGCCATGCTCGGCAAGGTCTTTCCCATCGAACTGCGCTACGCCATCTACGAGGAAGAAGACGGCCGCCGGCGGCTGGTCAAGGAAGACGTCTATCTGCCCCCGCAAACAGCCTGAGCGGCAGGGAAAAACCTACTATGGCCAGGGCTCGCCGGCCCGCAACTGACTGACGGCGTCCGAACAATCACAGGCAATCACAACCTGGTTGCCGCGCGTCAGCGTCCCCTGGTAGGGGGCGTTGCCGTTGTGTGCGACCCAGCCTTCGAGATTGAAGGCCAGCGGTCCATCGGCGGGAATCCACTCGCCGTTGTACTTGCGGGCAATGTGAATGTGTGTCCCGGTCGCCGAGCCGCGCTCGCAGGAGGGATAGCCCACCGGATCGCCGGCCCGCAGAAAAACGCCTTCGGGGGCGCGTCCGCCCGTCGCCACGTGTAAGTAGAAAATAACCCAGCCGGTGCGCTCGTCGCCGTCGCCATCCAGGTCGAGGACGACGATTCCGGATTCCGAGCGGGCCACCACGCCGTCAGCGACCGCCAGGGCGGGGCGCTCGCTGGCCGAGCAGCCGCCAATGACCGCCGGCGGCGCAAAGTCAATCGCCGCGTACGGTTCGCCGCTGCCCCAGCCGGTGTGCGGCCCGCCGGTATAAGCCCAGACCTCGCCCGGCGCAAAGGGCAGGCGCAGAGGCGGCTGCTGCAAACTGACCGGAATATGGGGGTCTTCCAGCGCCCACGGATCGCCAAACAACGAGCGATAAACGCGCGCCAGCCCGTCAGGGCCGATGGCGGTCTGATATTCCACGCCTGCATATAGGCGCGAGTAATAATACTGAATGCCCACCGTGCCGGCATTCTGCCAGGGGTCAGGCCGTTCGAGCCGCCCGTCGGGCAACTCGAAGGAGGTCTGCAGGCCGGTCCGCCAGCCGTAGTAACCGTTGTTCAGCGTGTTGGCCGCCCAAACCAGTTGCAGATAGAGGCCGCTGCGGCTGTAATCGCGGTAACCGAGCATGTAGGCTGAATCGGGGCGTTCGGGACGCGAGAGCGCGCCGGTCTGATACTCGAGAATGGCCAGCAACAGACGCGGGTCAATGCTGTAGTTGAGAGCCACATATTCGACCAAACCGCCACCGGAACGCACCGCGCCGGCCGCATAGGTGCTGAAATCCTTCAGCCAGCCCGGCTGCGAGGCTACGAACGCCTCGGCGTCGAAGGCGACGGCCGAAGGACCGTTGACGAACAAATTGTCCGGCAAAATCTTGAACGGCGTGCCCCAGAAGGGCAGGTAATAAATCGGGATTTGCATCGGCATGCCGGGCGGCATGGTGGTGGCGTCCAGCGGAATCTGGGGGTTGGCGGCGCGGATTTCGGCCTCGCTGGTATTGAAACGGCGCGCCAGCGCCGGCAGGGTATCGCCGGTCTGGGCGATGTAGTCAACCAACTCGCCCGGGTTGTATTGCGGCCGGACGGGCAGCGGCGTAGCCGTCGGGCCTGCCGCGGCGGCCGCGGTGGTCGAATCGAGGGGCAAAACTTCCTCCTCGGCGGGCGGCGCGCACGACGACAACATCAGAAACAACGCCATCGAGAGCAAGCAGCGGTACCCAAGCGCCAACTTACTCGCCCGGCTGCCGGACAATATGCGTGTCATACATCCCATTCGTTCTGGCAATCACTACTTCATCCCCGCGCGTCAATGTGCCTTGATAAGGCGCCTCCCCGTTGTGGGCCACCCAGCCGCTCAAAGTGAACGGCAGCGGCCCATCGGCCAGCACCCACTCGCCGTTGTATTTGCGGGCAAAATGGACGTGCGTACCGGTCGCCATACCGCCCTCGCAGGAGGGATGGCCGATGCGGCCGTCGGCCTCCACCCACGTCCCCACCTGGACACGGTCGAGGGTCGCCACATGCAGATAAAGCAGATTCCAGCCCGTCTGTTCGTAGCCGTCGCCGTCCAGGTCGAGGACGACCACTCCGTTGCCGGCCCGCACCACCCGTCCGGGCGCAGAAGCCAGGACCCAGGCATCAGACGGCTGGCAGCCGGATTCGGTCGAGGGAGGCGCGAAGTCGAGGGCCGCCAGCGCGCCCTGCCGGTTCCAGGCCGGGTGCGGCCCGCCGCTGAAACTCCAGATTTGTCCCGGCTCGAAAGGCAGCGACAAAGCCGGCTGAGTCAGGCCGGGCGGGAAGAGCGGTTCCACCGCGGCGGCGCGCAGCCAGGGATCGCCAAACATCTCAGTGTACAGCGCCGCAAAACCGACGCGGGCGTCCATCATCAGCAGCCACTCGTCGTAATTGTAGTTCTGGCTGAAATAATACATCAGGGCCACCGTCCCGGCGTTGAGATCGGGCGCCAGCCGCAGGGTCGAGCCGTCAGGGAAATGTAATTCGGTCAACGTGCCGCCGCGCCAGCCGTAATAGCCGAGCATCAACTGTTCCGAAGCCCATCGCAACTGCTGAAACAGGCCGCGGTCGATCAGACTGGAATAACCGAGGGGATAATCCGTTTGCAAGAGATTGGTCGGCTGGCCGCGCACCCAGCCCGCCTGGTATTCGAGGAGCGCCAGCAGCAGGCGCGGGTTGATCGAATTTTCGATGGCCGATTTCTCCACCGCCTGCGCCCCGTCCACCCAGCCCACGCTGGCCAGGTATTCGCGATAGTCGCTCAGGTAACCGCCCTGGGCAACCACATAAGCCTCGACGTCGAAATCAATGGCGGTCGGCGAATAGACCACCTCGCTGTCGGGCAGCACCTGTGCCGAAGGGGTGCAGGCGACGCCGTCCAAACGATTGGGGATGACAAGAGGAATGGCGGGGTCGAGCAAACCGGTCGGCGAAAGCGGCAGAGAGGAGGAAATGTCGGCCGGCGTCACGCCGAAGTGCGCCGCCACGACCGGCAGGCTGTCGCCTGACTGCGTGTAGTAGAGCAAGGGCGGAGCGGGCGTAGAGGTCGGCCCGGAGGGAGTGGACGTCTCTGCCAGAAAGGGAGTCGGCGTAGGGGTTTCCGGGGGCGTGATGGCCAGCGAAGTGGGAACCACCGTCCAGAAGGATTCGGGAGTGGCCGAGAGCCAGGGGTCATCCTCGCCCCATAAAGATTCGTTGCAACCGCTCAACCCAAAAAAGACAACCAGCGCAATGAAAACACGCCCGATCGGCGAGAAATGACGATTCATGGGCTGGATTATACGCTATCCAGATGAAAATTCAGGGAGAAATTTGGTTGAACGGGGCGGCCCCGTCGTAGGCTTCGACCACCTGATCGCCGCGCCGCAGGTAGCCGTCATAAGCCACCCCCGTGCCGGAGGAGACCCAGCCGTCCATCTCGAACGGCGTCTCCCCATCGGCGGCGATCCATTCACCGTTGAAGCGCCGGGCAATATGGACGTGCGTGCCGTTGGACAACCCGCCCTCGCAGGAGGGATGGCCGATGCGCTCGCCGGCGCGCAGGAAGGTCCCCGGTTGAACGCGGTCGCGGCTCTCGATGTGCATGTACAGAATCACCCAGCCGGTCTGCTCGTAACCATCGCCGTCGAGGTCCTGGATGACGGCGCCGTCAAAGGCGCGCGTGATCAGGCCGTCGGCCATGGCGGTCACCCAAGAATCGCTCTGGACGCAACCGGCCTCCTCGCCGGGCGGGGCGAAATCGAGGGCCGCCCAGGCCGAGCCGGCATCCCAGCCCGGATGCGGCCCGCTGGTGAAGAACCACGTTTCCCCAGCCGCGAAGGGCAGGCGCAGCGGCGGTTGGACGAGGTTGGACGGCACGAGCGGTTCGATGGCCAGGTCGAAGGGATAGCCGAAGAGGCTGTTGTATGTGTAGAAAAAGCCCTCCGGCGAAACATCCCCCACCCAGGCAGAATAATAATCGAGACGGGCGAACAGGCCCTGGACGGCGGCCGTGCCGGCGTTGATGGTCGGCGCGATAGGCACCACATTGCCGTCGGCCAGCACCCAGGCGTCAATGCTGCCGGCCCGCCAGGAGTAGTAGCCGCGGTTGAGTTCATTGGCCGCCCAGGTCAATTGCAGATACAGGCCAGGGCTGCCGGCCCCGATGCCGAGCGGGTCGGCCCAGGTGGCCGGGTCGGGATTGGGTTTGGTCACCCAGCCGGAGCGGTGTTCGATGACCGCCAGCAGCAAGCGCGGGTTGACCGAGTAATTTTCGGCCACCCGGCGGATGACCTGCGCGCCGGTCAAGACTTCCCCGCCGACCTCTTGCGTATAGGCGGCCAGATAACCACCCCGGTCGGCGATGAAATCCTCCAGGTCGAGCGTAATGCTCATCGGCCCGTACACCAGTTCAGAGTCGGGGATGATTTTGAAACTCGTCCCCACCGGCTGCGGATTGGGTAACGGGATGGTCAGCGTCTGACCGACTTCCAGGCGGTTGGGGTCGCTCATCCCGTTGGCCTGCAAAATGGCCTCCACGCTGACGCGGTAGCGTTGGGCAATCGCCCCCAGCGTATCGCCGGCGCGGACGGTGTAGGTCAGCGGCCCGCTGCGGGTGGCCACCGCATAATGAGCGAAATCGGGCGTGGGCGTCAGGATGGCCGAACCGGGAATGCGGGTCGGCGGAAGACGAAAGGAGGCCGTGGGCGTCCCGCCTCCATACGAAGACGACAGATCGCTGCCTCCCGCCGGCAGATAGGTGGGCGAATCGGGGGCCGGCCGGACGCAACCGGCCATCAACATCACAACCAGAATCGAGACCAGGAAAAACTGGAACGCTCGCCGAGACATGGGGTGATTTTAGCATAATCCGCCCGCCAAAGGTATAATCGCCATTATGAACAAATTCAGATGGTGGCAAACGGCCGTCTTCTATCAAATCTATCCCCGCTCCTTCGCCGACGGCAATGGCGACGGCATCGGCGATTTTGCTGGCATGACCGCCCGTCTCGACTACCTCAAAGACCTGGGCGTGGACGCCTTGTGGCTCTCGCCGCACTACCCCTCCCCCTTGTGGGATTGCGGCTACGACATCGCAGACTACGAGGCGGTTGCGCCCGAATATGGCACGCTGGCGGACTTTGACCGTTTCCTGCAGGCCGCCCACGCCCGCGGCCTGCGCGTCATCCTCGACCTGGTGCTCAATCACACCTCCGATGAGCATCCCTGGTTCCTGGAGTCGAAATCCAGCCGCGACAACCCCAAAGCCGACTGGTACATCTGGCGCGACCCCGACCCCGTCAGCGGCGGCCCGCCCAACAACTGGCAATCCTGCTTCGACGGCCCGGCCTGGACTTACGTTCCGGCACGCCGCCAATACTACTACCACTACTTCATGAAACAGCAGCCCGACCTGAACTGGCGCAACCCAGAAGTCAAGGCCGCCATGTGGAAAGCAGTCCGCTTCTGGCTGGAGCGCGGCGTGGACGGCTTCCGCCTGGACGCCATCGGCACCATCTACGAGGACCCCGCCCTGACGCCGCACCGCGTCCCGCTGGACCTGGCCGGCCTGCGCCACCTGGCCGACACCGCCCAGACACCCGCCGAAAAGAAGCGCTTGGCACGCTACTGGCATGACATGTTCAAGCATCAGTGGGGCGGCCCCGGCCTGCACGACCTGATGAAGGAACTGCGCGCCCTGCTGGACGAATACCCCGGCGACCGCCTGCTGGTCGGCGAGGACGACGACATCGCCTATCTGGGCAACGGCGCCGACGAACTCCACCTGGTCTTCAACTTCCCGCTCATGCGTGCCGACCGAATCACACCCGCCCACGTCCGCCGCAACCAGCGCCAGCGCCTGGCGCGCCTGGACGCCCTGCCGCAGCGAGGCTGGGGCTGCAACACCCTCGGCAACCACGATTCCTCGCGTCTCTTCACCCGCTACGGAGACGGAGTCCACGATGCCGCCCTGGCGCGCCTCAACCTGACTCTCGTTCTGACCCTGCCCGGCACCCCCTTCCTCTACAACGGCGAGGAAATCGGCATGACCGATCTCATCATCACCGACCCCTCCCGGCTGCGCGACACCATGGCCACCTGGTACTACCGCGCCCTGGTCGAAGAACTGGGCGTGCCGCCCGCCGAGGCCGCCCAGCGCGCCGGCAGGATGAGCCGCGACAAGAACCGCACCCCCATGCAATGGAGCAACGCTCCCAACGGCGGCTTCTGCCCGCCAGAGGTGACCCCCTGGCTGCCGGTCAACCCCAACTACGCTCAGGGCGTCAACGTCGCCGAACAGGAAGCCGACCCGGCCTCGCTGCTGAATTTCTACCGCCGCCTGCTGGCCGTCCGCAAAGCCACGCCGGCACTCATCGCAGGCGAATACCGCCCCGTCCACAAACGCGCCCGCGCCTACCTGGCCTTCCTGCGGCAGACGGCCTCGCAAACGGTGCTGGTCATCCTCAACTACGCGGAGCGGAGCCGGCGGCTGGATTTCTCCGCCCTCGGCCAGCAGCCCGGACGGCTGATTTTCTCCAGCCGCGCCGGCGCGCCGGAGACGGTGCCTCTCGCCCGCCTCGAGGTCGGCGGCTTCGAGGCCTGCCTGATCGAACTTCCTCGACCCAATTGACCTCAGGACCCAATCGACCTCAGGTGAAGGATTATGGCTACACGCAATTTGCTCGGCGGCATGGAAGGCGGCGGCACCAAATTCGTCTGCGCCGTCGGCTACGGACCGGATGAGATTCTCGAAGAAATCCGCTTCCCCACCACCTCTCCGGCAGAAACCCTCGGCCGGGCGTTGGATTTCTTCGCCCGCCACCGCCCCCGCCTGGCCGCCATCGGCCTGGCCCCCTTCGGCCCGCTCGACCTGAATCCCGCCTCCCCTTCCTTCGGCTCGATTACCGCCACCCCTAAGCCCGGCTGGGCAGGGACGAACGTCCTGGCCGCCTTCCGCGCCCGTTTCGACCTGCCGCTGGCCTTCGACCTGGACGTCAACGCCGCCGCTTTCGGCGAGTACATCTGGTCGCCCTCCAACCGCGGCCTGGATTCGCTGGTCTATTACACCATCGGCACCGGCATCGGAGCGGGAATCGTCCTGGGCGGCAGCATCGTCCACGGACTGACTCACCCCGAGGCGGGTCACATCTCCCTGCCCCACGACCGCGCCCGCGACCCCTTCCCCGGCTCGTGCCCCTTCCACGGCGACTGCTTCGAGGGTCTGGCCAACGGCCCGGCCATCGGCGCCCGCTGGGGCCAGCCCGCCGACAGCCTGCCTGACGACCATCCGGCCTGGGAACTGGAAGCCGAATACATCGCCTACGCCATGACCAACACCATCTTGATGCTCTCGCCGCAGCGCATCGTCCTGGGCGGGGGCGTGATGAAGCGCCTGCACCTCTTCCCGCTCATCCGCCAGCGAGTCGGGCAAATCCTGAACGGCTACGTCGCCTCGCCGGTCATTGCCGGCGGGATGGACGACTACATCGTCCCGCCGGCGCTTGGCGGGCGCTCGGGAGTATTGGGTGCCATGGCGTTGGGAGGCCGCATCCTGGAGGAGACAAAATGAACATTTTACTGACCGGTTTCGAACCGTTCGGCGGCAGCGACCTGAATCCCTCCGAGCAGGTCGTGCGGGCGCTCGCCGCCCGTCCACCGCGCCGCGTCCGGCTGGCGACGGCCATCCTGCCGGTGGACCAGGAGAAGGGGCCGGAAGTCCTCTGGCGCGCCGTCGAGCAGAATCGGCCGGAGGCAGTCCTATGCCTGGGCGAAGCCGCCGGCCGGGCAGCGATTTCCATCGAGCGGCTGGCCGTCAACCTGCTCGATTTCCGCATCGCCGACAACGCCGGCCGCCAGGTCAGCGACCAGCCCATCGTCCCGGCCGGGCCGGCCGCCTACTTCGTCACGCTGCCGGTACGCGCCATCCTGACGGCCATTCAGCAGGCGGGCATCCCGGCCGAACTTTCCCTGAGCGCCGGGGCGTTCCTGTGCAATCAGGTCACCTACGTCCTGCTGCACCGCCTGCATGAGCGCGGCGGGGTCATCCCGGCCGGTTTCATCCACCTCCCCGCCCTGCCAGAACAGGCCGCCCGCCGCTCCCCGCCCATCCCCTCCATGAGCCTCGCCAGCATGGAAGAGGCCGTCCGAATCGCCCTGCAAGTCATTGCCCGGTCGGGCTGACCGCTAGAAACAAAAGGCCTCGAAGGCGGATTTCAACATTGTATGCTCGAAAAATAACTGTATACTATACTTAAAGGCCGAGGGGAAACAACCCGAAGCCGTCCTTTTATCGGTAAGAAAGGCTCATTCGGACAGATGGAGAGGCTGCCATGACCCAGCCACCTCGTTCCAGAAGAAAAAAATACAAGCGCTCGCCCTCCCCTTTCTTCACCTGGTGGGCAAATGAAGAGCGCTTCCACATCATCGCCGAAAAGACCGATTTAATCATCTACGACTACGACCTGGCCAGCGGGAAGATTTCCTGGGCAGGCGCCGTCCAAAAGGTGACCGGCTTCACCGAAGACGAATTCGCCGCTGTGGACATCGAACGCTGGGGGGAAATGATTCACCCCGAAGACCGCGCCCGGGCGCTGGCAGAACTGGAGGATGCTCAGCGAACGCTGCGGACCTACGACACCGAGTACCGTTTCCTGCGCAAAGACGGCAACTACATCTTCGTCGAGGATCATGGCGGCTTCCTGACCGACGAGACCGGCCAGCCCTACCGCATGCTCGGCACCATGCAGGATATTTCGATTCGCAAAGCCGCCGAGCAAAAATATCTCGAAATTTTCGAAAACGCGGCGGAAGGCATCTTCCAATCCACGCCAGACGGCAGATTCCTGCGCGTCAACCCGGCGATGGCCAAAATCTACGGTTACGCCTCGCCGCAGGAAATGCTCGAACAAGTCACCGACATCGCCCAGCAACTCTACCTGGACCCGTCCCGGCGGTATCAACTCATCGAGCAACTGGAGCACCAGGGACGGGTGGAAAACTTCCTCAGCCAGGAACGCCGCAAAGATGGGAGCATCATCTGGATCTCGACCAACGCCCGCCTTGTGCGGGATCAACAGGGCCGCGTCCTTTACTACGAAGGCTTCTGCCAGGATGTCACCGAGCGCGTCCGTTTCGAGGAGGCGCTGCGCGCCAGCGAGGCCGCCTACCGCGGCCTGTTCGACAGCATCACCCTGGGCATCTACATTCAGGCCGAGGACGGCCGCTTTCTGGACGTCAACACCGGGGCATGCACCATGTACGGCTATCGGCGCGAGGAACTCATCGGCAAGACGCCGCTGGACGTCAGCGCGCCTGGCAGGAACGACCTGGAGGCGGTCGGGAAAGCGGTCGCCCGCGCCTTTGGCGGCGTCCCTCAACAATTCGAATTCTGGGGACGGCGCAGCAACGGCGAAGAATTTCCCAAAGATGTGCGCCTCTTCCCCGGCACTTACTTCGGCCAGCGGGTCGTCATCGCCGTCGCCCAGGATATCACCGAGCGCAAGCGCGCCGAACATGCGCTGCGCGACAGCGAGGAGCGGTACCGCCTGCTGGTAGAGTATTCTCCCGACGGTATCGCCGTCCATCGGCAGGGACGCGTCATCTTTGCCAATCGGGCCACCCTGAACATCCTGGGCGCGCAGCGGCCGGAGGAGGTCGTCGGCCAGCCGCTGCTGAAATTTGTCCATCCCGATTACATCGAGGTCGTCAAGAAGCGCGTCGCCCAAATCGCGACCAGCAATCAGCCCCTGCCGGTGCTCGAAGAGAAGTTTTTGCGCCTCGATGGAACGCCCATCGACGTCGAGGTCGTCGCCCTGCCCATCAACTTCGACGGCCTGCCCGCCGTTCTGGTCATCGCCCGCGACATCAGCGAGCGCAAGCGGGCCGAAACCGCCCTGCGGGCGCGCACAGCCGAACTGGAGGCCCTGTTCAACATCTCGGCCGCCTTGCGCGCCGCCCAAAACGCGGCCGAGATGCTTCCCCTCATCCTGGACGAGATGGAGCGCGCCCTGAAAACCGACAGCGGCGCGATTCTGTTGTTCGACCCTGAGCAAAACAACTTCAGCGTGGCCCTGGCCAATGGCCTGCTCAAGAACAAGACGGGGCAGCGGCTTGCCTCCGAAAACAACCTGTGCGGTGAAATCTTGCGCCTGCGCCAGCCGATGGTCGCCGCGGATGCGCTCTCCGCCTCGGAGCGCCTGGCCGATCTCTTGGGCGAAAGCCGAATCGGCCCCGAGGCGCTCGTGCCGCTGCTTTCTGAGAACGAGTTCCTCGGCGTGCTGGCCGTCGAACGCCGCCGCGGAGAGACGCCTTTCTCGCCCGAGGAGGTGCGTCTGCTCTCCGCCATGGGCGAGATTGCCGGCAACGCCCTGCGGCGGGCGCGGCTGTACGAACAAGCCCTCGAACGCCTGGCCCACGTCCAGGCGCTGCGCAACATTGACCTGGCCATCACCGCCAGCATTGACCCGCGCGTGACCCTCGACATCCTGCTGGGAGAAGTCATCACCCAACTGCGGGTTGACGCCGCGGATGTCCTGCTATTCAACCCGCGCACCCTGCTGCTCGAATTCACCGCCGGCCGCGGCCTGAAAACGGATTCTTACAGACAGGTGCGCCTGGGCGACGGCCTGGCCGGCCGCATCGCCGCCGAACGCCGCACGCGCAGCCTCTCCGACCTGGGCCGCGTCCGCGACCTGCTCACCCCCGATGAGGCCGCCGCCATCCAGGACTTTGCCGCCTATCATGCCGCTCCCATGGTCGCCAAAGGCCAAATCATCGGCGTGCTGGAAACTTTTCACCGTCAACCGGTCACGGTCTCTTTCGAATGGCTCGATTTCCTGAACGCAGTCGCCACTCAGGCCGCCATCGCCATCGACAACGCCAATCTGTTCGAAAACCTGCAGCGTCTCAACCTCGATCTCTCCCTGGCCTACGACGCCACCATCAGCGGCTGGTCGCGCGCCCTCGACTTGCGCGAGCACGAAACCGAGCGCCACTCCGAGCGCGTCACCGCCCTGACCCTGCGGCTGGCGCGCGCCATGCGCGTCCCCGATGAAGACCTGGTCCACATCCGGCGCGGCGCCCTGTTGCACGACATCGGCAAGATGGGCATCCCCGATTCGATCCTGCTCAAGCCCGGGCCGCTCACCGCCGAGGAGCAGCAAATCATGCGCCAGCATCCCGTCTTCGCCTACGAGTTGCTCTCCTCGATTGCCTACCTGCGGCCAGCCCTGGATATTCCCTACGCCCACCACGAACGCTGGGACGGCAAAGGCTATCCGCGCGGCCTGGCCGGCGATCAAATTCCACTGGCGGCCCGCATCTTCGCCGTCGCCGACGTGTACGACGCCCTGACCAGCGCACGCCCCTACCGCCCCGCCTGGACGCGTCCGCGGGCGGTGGCTTACATCCGCAAAGAAAGCGGCAAGCACTTCGACCCGGCGGTCGTTGATGCCTTCCTAAACATCACTCTCACGCTCTGAGGGCGGCCGGCCTCGCCGTTACGGTATAATAAGGCCCGTTGCCTACTCCCTGTTCACTCCCCTGGAGACTATGTCCACTCCCCTCGTCGAATGCATTCCCAACTTTTCTGAGGCCCGCCGCCCGCAGGTGGTCGAGGCCATCGTCTCGGCCATCACCAGCGTGGCAGGCATAACCTTGCTCAACCAGAGTTCAGATAACGACCACAACCGCACCGTCGTCACCTTTGCCGGGGCGCCGGCCGCCGTCGAAGAGGCCGCCTTCCGCGGCATCCAGAAAGCCGCCGAACTGATCGACCTGAATCAGCATACCGGCTCTCACCCGCGCATCGGCGCGACCGACGTCGTGCCGTTCGTCCCCATCCAGGCCGTCAGCATGGACGAATGCGTCGCCATGGCCCGCCGTCTGGGCGAGCGCGTCGGCCGCGAACTGGGAATCCCGGTCTACCTGTACGAAGAGGCCGCCACCAGCCCCGAGCGCGTCAACCTGGAGAACATCCGCCGCGGCCAGTACGAGGCTCTCAAGGACGAGATCGGCGTCAAACCGGAGCGCAAGCCGGACTTCGGTCCCGAACGCCTCGGCCCGGCCGGCGCGACCGTCATCGGGGCGCGTCACCCGCTCATCGCCTACAACGTCTATCTGAACACCGACGACGTCGCCATCGCCAAAGCCATTGCCAAGGCCATGCGCCACTCTTCGGGCGGTTTCCGCTTTGTCAAGGGCCTGGGCATGCTCGTAGAAGGCAAAGCCCAGGTCTCGATGAACCTGACCAATTACCGCCAGACGCCCGTCTTCCGCGTGGTCGAGGCCATCCGCCGCGAAGCCGCCCGCTACGGCGTCGCCATCCACCACAGCGAACTGGTCGGCCTCATCCCGCAGGAGGCGCTGATCGACTCGGCCGTCTGGTATCTGCAACTGGACGGCTTCACCCCCGATCAGATTCTCGAAAACCGCCTGCAGGCCGCCCAGGCCGCCGCCTCGGCCCAAGCATCCTTCCTGGATGACCTGGCCGCCGGCACCCCCGCCCCCGGAGGCGGTTCGGCAGCCGCCTACAGCGGGGCGATGGCCGCCGCCCTGGTCGCGATGGTCGCCCGCCTGACGGTCGGCAAGAAGAAATACGCCGAGGTCGAGGCCCAGATGAACGAGATTCTGCTCCAGGCCGAGCGCCTGCGCGCCGAATTGACCCAGGCGGTTGCCGAGGACGCGGCCGCTTTCGAAAAAGTCATGACCGCCTTCAAACTGCCCAAGGATTCCCCCGCCCAGGAGGCCGCCCGCCTGCAAGCCATCGAGGCTGCCACCCTGGAGGCTGCCCGCGTCCCGCTGACCACCGCCCAGAAAGCCGTCAGCGTGATGGCGCTGGCCGAACGCGCCGTTGCGCTGGGCAACCTCAACGCCATCACCGACGCCGCCTCGGCCGTCGCCTTGGGCCGCGCTGCCCTGACCGCCGCCGGCTACAACGTGCGCATCAACCTCAACAACCTCCAGGACCGCGCCGCCGGGGATGAAATCCTGGCCCAGTTGACCGCCCTGGAAGAGCGCGCCGCCGGTCTGGAAGCCGCGGCGCGCCAAGCGCTGCAAGAGCGCGGAGGCCTCGCCGGAGCGTGAAACGCCTTCTACTGGCACTCGCCTGGCTGGCCGCTCTCCTGACAGGCTGCAGCCCAACCACCGCAGACGGCGGAGTCTCGTCCCAGGCCGGTCAACCGTCTGCGGCCGCCCGTCCTTCCCCGTCGGCCACGGCCACCGCCGCCCCGACGGCCACCCCCAGCCCGCCTCCCTGCAATCCGCAGACCGCCGACTTCTGCATCGTGGACGGCCACTTCGTCCTGCAACGCCCCATTCCTCCCGATGGCAACGATTGGGTGGACCCCTCCTATAGATATGGCTATACGCAAAACGAGAGGCGCGAACCGCACCACGGCGTCGAATTCGTCAACCCGCAAGGCACCCCCGTCCTGGCCGCCGCCGAGGGGACGGTCATCTTCGCCGGCGACGACTCGGCCACCCTCCTCGGCCCGCTGACCGGCTATTACGGCAATGTCATCGTCCTGGAACATCACCTGCCGCAGGTCGAGGCGCCGCTCTTCACCCTCTACGCCCACCTCTCCCGCCTCGACGTCCTCCCCGGTCAGACCGTCGCCGCCGGCCAGACAATCGGCGCGGTCGGCATGACCGGCATCGCCATCGGCAGTCACTTGCACTTCGAGGTCCGTCTCGGCCGCAACGATTACCGCAGCACGCGCAACCCCGAACTGTGGCTGGTCCCCCGCCTGGACGAAGACGGCCAGCCCTACGGAGCGCTCGCCCTGCGGGTCGCCGATGGATACGGCCAGCCGCTGCCCGTCTTCCCGGCCCTGCAATACTTTCCCGCAAGGGACGGGCCGCCCACCTGGGAACTGCAACTCGAACCCTACCCGCGCGAAACGCTCAACGCCGATGACCTGTGGGGCGAGAACTTCGCTCTCGGCAGCCTGACGCCGGGCTGGTACCGCATCTCCTTCATCCAGATGGGCAGACTGTACGAACGCTGGATCGAGATTCGGCCGGGGAAGTTGACGGTGGTGAGATTCGAAATTCCTTGACAGTTCTAGACAGGCGTGATATAAAGCGGCCTAATTAACAACCGAATAAGCAGGACTCTTATCCAGAGAGGCGGAGGGACCGGCCCTGTGAAGCCTCGGCAACCATCCTGCAAAGGAACGGTGCCAATTCCGGCAGTGGGGGCGACCCGTGTGGTCGCCCGAATTCTGGAAGATGAGAGGCAACCGCTCGACTCGATAACCTCTTCATGTTCCAGAAGAGGTTTTTTCGTTTTCATCACACAACCTAAGGAGACTCTATGAACCCGCCATCCCGTTCGTTCGGTTTCACCACCCGTCAGGTGCACGCCGGCCTGCAAGCCGACCCGCTCGCCGGCGCGGCCGCCCCGCCGCTCTACCAGACCGCCGCCTATCGCTTCCGCGACACCGACCACGCCGCCCGCCTGTTCAACCTCGAAGAAAAAGGCCACATCTACTCGCGCATCAGTAACCCTACCAACGAGGCCCTCGAAATGCGGCTGGCCGACCTGGAAGGCGGAGCGGGTGCCATCGCCGCCGCCTCCGGCCACGCTGCTCAGACGATCGCCATCCTGACCCTCTGCCAGGCCGGCGACCACATCGTCTCCTCGGCCGCCCTCTACGGCGGGACAGTCAGCCAGTTCGTCCACACCTTCCCTCGCCTGGGCATCCAGGTTACGATGGTGGACCCCAGCGACCCGGAAAACTTTCGCAAAGCCATCCGCCCGAACACGAAGATGATTTACGGCGAGACGATTGGCAACCCGGCGGTGGATGTCTTCCCCTTCGAGGAGGTGGCTGCCATCGCCCGCCAGGCCCGCCTCCCGCTGGTCATTGACAACACCTTCGCCACGCCCTACCTGTGCCGCCCGTTCGAATGGGGCGCCAACATCGTCACCCACTCGACCACCAAATACATCGGCGGCCACGGCACCTCCATCGGCGGCGCGGTCGTGGACGGCGGCAACTTCGACTGGGCTGCCAGCGGCCGCTTTCCCAACTTCACCGAACCAGACCCATCTTATCACGGCGTCGTCTATGCCGACCTGGGGCCGCTGGCCTTCATCACCAAAGCGCGCGCCCAAATCCTGCGCGACCTGGGCGGTTGCGCTGCGCCGTTCAACTCTTGGCTCTTCCTGCAGGGCCTGCAAACCCTCAGCCTGCGCATGGAGCGCCACGTCCGCAACGCTCAGGCGGTCGCCGAGTTTCTCGAGCGTCATCCGCGCGTCGCCTGGGTCAAGTACCCCGGCCTGCCCAGCCATCCCAGTTACGCTCGCGCCCAAAAGTACCTGCCGCGGGGTGCCGGCGCCATGCTCGGCTTCGGCGTCAAGGGCGGCAAAGAGGCCGGCGCCCGGTTCATCAACCACCTACAACTCTTCACCCACCTGGCCAACCTGGGCGACGTCAAATCCCTCGCCATCCATCCGGCCAGCACCACCCACTCCCAACTCGGCGAGGAAGAACAACGCCGCGCCGGCGTCACCCCCGACTTTATCCGCCTCTCCATCGGCATCGAAGACGTGGACGACCTGCTGTGGGACCTCGACCAGGCCCTCCGTCACTCCATCTAAGCCGGCTGCGCCAAAGCCGGCTCCAGAATCTGCCACCAAGAAAGGAAACTTTATGCCCGTAAAAATCCCCGAAACTCTCCCTGCTCGTCAGATTTTGCTCTCCGAGAACATCTTCGTCATGGGCGAAGAACGCGCCCAGCACCAGGACATCCGTCCGCTGCGCATTCTCATCCTCAACCTGATGCCGACCAAAATCGCCACCGAGACCCAACTCCTGCGCCTGCTGGGCAACACCCCCCTGCAGGTGGAAATCACCCTCATGCACATGGCCTCCCACGAGTCCAAAAACACCCCCGCCGAACACCTCACCGCCCACTACGTCACCTTTGACGCCGTCCGCGAGCGGAAATTCGACGGCATGGTCATCACCGGCGCGCCGGTCGAGACCCTGCCGTTCGAAGAGGTGGATTACTGGCCCGAACTGACCGAAATCCTTGACTGGCAGGAAACGCACGTTTTCTCCACCTTCCATATTTGCTGGGCGGCTCAGGCCGGCCTCTATCATCGCTACGGCGTGCCGAAATACCCCTTGCCCGAAAAGATGTTCGGCGTCTTCCTGCACCGCATCTGCTCTCCCAACGAGAAATTACTGCGCGGCTTCGACGACCTCTTCTACGCCCCGCATTCGCGCCACACCGAAATCCGCCGCGCCGATCTGGAAAAAGTCCCCGAGGTGGACATCCTGGCCGAATCGGACGAGGCCGGCGTCTACATCGTCGCCTCGCGTGACCGGCGGCGCTTCTACGTCACCGGCCATTCGGAATATGACCCGCTCACCCTGCAAACCGAGTACGAACGCGACCGCAACAAGGGCCTGCCCATTGCCGTGCCGCGCAACTACTATCCGGCCGACGACCCCTCCCGCCCGCCGCTCGTCCGCTGGCGCGGCCACGCCAATCTGCTGTTTGCCAACTGGTTGAATTACTACGTCTATCAAATCACGCCCTACGACATCAACGCCATCCCCGGACAGGGAACATACTATAATTTCAGCGACGGAGCCGCCCCATGATTTACGCCCAGCGAGTTGCCCATCTAGAAGTCGAGGGGGCCTACGCCACCCTCGCCCGCGCCCAGGCCCTCGAGGCTCAGGGCCGCCGTATCGTCCACATGGAAATCGGCCAGCCCGATTTTCCCACCCCCGAAAACATCTGCACGGCCGGCATCCAGGCCATCGCCGCGGGCCAGACGCGCTACAACCCGCCCGCCGGCATCCGCGAACTGCGCGCCGCCATCGCCGAGCACGCCGGCCGCCAGCGCGGCCTGAACCTTGACCCGGCCTGGGTCGTGGTCGGCCCCGGCTCCAAGCCCGGCCTGTTCTTTCCCACCCTGGCGCTGGTCGAACCGGGCGACGAGGTCATCTACCCCGACCCCGGCTTCCCCACCTACGAGGCGATGATTCGCGTCGCCGGCGGGATTCCGGTCCCCATCCCGCTCGTCGAGGCGAATAACTTTTCCTTCGACCTGAACATCTTCGACGAGCGCGTTTCGGACAAGACCCGCCTCATCATCCTGAACTCGCCCGCCAACCCGACCGGCGGCGTGATTCCGCTCGACGACTTGCGTCACATCGCCGAACAGGCGCAAAAACACGATTGCTGGGTGCTGTCCGATGAAATCTACTCCCGCCTGGTGTACGACGGCCTGCGGGCGCACTCGATTGCCGAGGTGGACGGCATGCTCGAACGCACCATCATCGCCGACGGCTTCTCGAAGACCTATTCGATGACCGGCTGGCGGCTGGGATACACCATCGCCCCGCCCGCCCTGGCCGAGCGCATCGAACTGCTCATCACCCACGCGGCCGGCTGCACGGCCACCTTCACCCAATACGCCGGTCTAGAGGCTCTGACCGGCCCGCAAGATTTCGTCGAAGACATGCGCGCCGAGTACCAGCGGCGGCGCGACCGGCTTGTAAGCCTGCTCAACGCCATCCCCGGCGTCCGGGCGCAGACGCCGCAAGGCGCGTTCTACCTCTTCCCCAACGTCGCGGCCTGCGGCCTGCCCTCGAAAGTGATCGCCGAACAGTTGCTGGAGGAAGCCGGCGTCGCCGTGCTGGCCGGCACAGACTTCGGCCCCGGCGGCGAGGGCTACCTGCGGCTGGTCTACGCCGTCTCGATGGAAGCCATCGAGGAGGGGGCGGAGAGAATAGCCGCCTGGTTCAAGGCGAGGTGAGCAACTTGCAGCCCCTCGAGGCCCACCGAGGTCACACCGCGCTCACGCGGCCGCTTCCACGAATTGACGGTCTTCCTCTTCCGCCACGCGGATGCCTTCCTTTTCGTTGACGCGCGTCAGCAAGTAAGCACCCGCCGCGAAGAAGACGATCAGCGAGGAAATTGCCAGGCGGCTGCCGCCCACCGCCGCGCTAACCGCCCCGAAGAGCAGCGGACCGACCGTGCCGGCAATCTTTTCCGAAATCGAGAAGAACGAGTAGAATTCGGCCGATTTGCTCTTGGGCATCATGCGCCCCATCAGCGACCGGCTGAGCGCCTGGCTGCCGCCCTGGACGGTGGCCACGGCAAAACCCAGCGCCCAGAACTGCCATTCCTGGTAGAGAAAGTAGCCGCCGACCGCAATCAAGGTATAGACGGCCAGGCTGAGCAGGATGGCGGGCTTGGTGCCCATCTTCTTCGCCAGCCAGCCGAACAGGAAGGCAAACGGCATGGCCACGAACTGCACCATCAGCAACGTCCCAATCGTGGTCGTGGACGAGAAGCCCAGTTCGGTGCCGTAGATGGTTGCCATGTAAATGATGGTGCCGATGCCGTTATTGTAAAGCCAGAAGGCAATGATGAAGAGCAGCAACTGCTTGTACTTGCGAATCTCGCGGAAGGTGTGGCCCAGGCGGCCAAAACTCGCCTTCAGCGGGCTAAAGCCCCGCTCCTCCGTCTGGAGACGGCGAACCGGCTCCGGCACGTGCCGCCAGAGCGGGATGGTAAAAACCAGCCACCAGACGGCCACGGTCAGGAAACAGAGGCGCGTCATCAGGATGGTTAAGTCCCCCTCCGGCCAGGAGGCCAGAGCCGGGAAGAAACGCGGCAGGACAGACGGCAGGAACATAATCATCGCCAGGTTGACGGCCAGCAAAATCCCGCCGCCCAGATAGCCCATGGCATAGCCGCGCGACGAGACCTGATCGATTTCGTCCTGATGGGCCACATGCGGCAGAAGCGAATCGTAGAACACGTTGGCCCCGGCGAAGCCAACGCTGCCGATGATGAAAAACAGCGAGGCGATGAACCAGTCCCCGCTGCCGACAAGATAAAGCAAAGCAGTGCCGGTCACGCCCAGAAAAACGAAGATGCTCATCATGCGCTTCTTGGCTCCCAGGAAATCGGCCATGGCGCCCAGGATCGGCCCCAGGAAGGCAACAATCAACAACGCGATGGAGGTGGTAAACGACCAGTACACGGTAGCCGTATTGGCCTGATCACTTTGTACCGCCACGTTGGCATAATAGACCGGCAGAATGGCCGCCATGACACTGGTGGCGAACACCGAGTTAGCCCAATCGTACATCGTCCACGCCCGAATGGCTCGCTTGTGTTGTCTTTCGTCCATATCGTCTTCTCCGTTTTGTAGGGAATGAGCTGCGCACCGGCAATGCGCCAATTATACAGCATTGACAAATCGGCCGGGCATGCTATCATAGCAGAAATTCTAACGGCTTAGAGGTGAACATGTGTCTTGGAATTCCCGCAAAAGTCATCGAACTTTATGAAAAAGACGGCATGAAAATGGCGCGCGTCGACTTTGGCGGCGTGGTCAAAGAGGCCTGCATGGAATATCTGCCCGAAGTCAAGGTCGGCGATTACACCATCGTCCATGTCGGTTTTGGCCTGTCCATCCTCGATGAACAGGAAGCCCTCGAAACGATGGACCTGCTCAAACAGATCGATGCCATGGGGGAAGAAGGAACGCCTGCGTGAAATATCTCGACGAATATCGCGACGCCGCTCTGACCCGCAAACTGCTGGCCGACATCCAGAAGACGGTCACCCGTGAGTGGACGCTGATGGAGGTCTGCGGCGGGCAAACGCATTCGATCATGAAATCCGGCCTGGACGAATTGCTGCCCCTCCAAATCAACCTGATTCACGGGCCGGGTTGTCCGGTGTGCGTCACCCCGCTCGAACTGGTGGATAAGGCCATCGCCCTGGCCTCCCGCTCCGACGTCATCTTTGCCTCCTATGGCGACATGTTGCGCGTCCCCGGCTCGGAGCGCGACCTGTTCGCCGTCAAAGCCGCCGGCGGCGACGTGCGCATCGTCTACTCGCCCCTCGACGCTCTCGAAATCGCCCGCAAGAATCCAGAAAAAACAGTCGTCTTCTTCGCCATCGGCTTCGAGACCACCGCCCCCGCCAACGCCATGGCAATCCTGCAGGCTCAGGCTCAGGGACTGGAAAACTTCGCCGTCCTGGTCTCGCACGTGACCGTACCGGCGGCGATCACCGCGCTGATGGAGTCGCCCGATGTGCAGGTGGACGGCTTCCTGGCCGCCGGCCACGTCTGCACTGTGATGGGATACTGGGAGTACGAACCGCTGGCCGAGCGGTACAAAATCCCCATCGTGGTGACCGGATTCGAGCCGGTTGACATTCTGCACGGCATCCTGGAATGCGTCCGCGAGTTGGAGGCGGGCAGGCACGGCGTCCGCAACGCCTATGCCCGCTCGGTGACGCGGGAGGGCAACCGGTCAGCCCAGGCTGTCATCGCCCGCGTCTTCGAGATGACCGACCGCGCCTGGCGCGGCATCGGCGTCATCCCGCAATCCGGCTACCGGCTGCGAGAAGAGTTTGCCCGCTACGACGCCGAGCGGCGCTTCCCCAGCGTGCAGGCGATCGCCACCCGCGAATCGCCGCTGTGCATCAGCGGATTGGTGTTGCAGGGAATCAAAAAGCCGACCGATTGCCCGGCCTTCGGGAGAGAATGCACGCCGCAGACTCCCCTCGGTGCGACCATGGTCTCCTCGGAGGGAGCCTGTGCGGCGTATTTCCGTTATCGTCCGCAAACGAAGACAAATGAGCACAGATAAAGAAAAACCGAACCTGATGGGCTGGACTTGTCCCCGCCCGCTGCAAAACTACCCGACCATTGTCATGGGACACGGTGCAGGCGGCCGGATGATGGCCGACCTGATCGAACACCTCTTCGCCCCCGCCTTCGACAACGAGTGGCTCGGCCAGATGGGCGATTCCACGGCTCTCGATCTGCTGCAGAGCGCGGACGAAAAGTCGAGGCTTGCTTTCACCACCGACTCGTTCGTTGTCAGTCCGTTGTTCTTCCCCGGCGGCAATATCGGCGAACTGGCCGTCTACGGCACGGTCAACGACCTGGCGATGCGCGGGGCAAAGCCGCTCTTCCTTTCAGCGGGTTTCATCCTGGAGGAGGGCCTGCCGATGGAGGTGCTCGGCGCCATCGTGGCGGCCATGGCGGCTGCCTGCCAGAGGAGCGGCGTGAGAATTGCCGCCGGCGATACGAAGGTCGTCCAGCGCGGCCATGGCGACGGCGTGTACATCAACACCTCCGGCATCGGTCTCATCCCGGCGGGCGTGGATATCGCGCCGCAAAACGCCCGCCCCGGCGATGCGGTGCTGGTTAGCGGGACGATTGGCGATCACGGCATCGCCGTTCTATCGGTGCGCGAGGGATTGGCCTTCCAAACGGAAATCGAATCCGACACTGCCCCGCTGAACGGCCTGGTCGAGGCGATGATGACCGCCTGCAAGACTGCCGAAGTTGTGAGAACCTCGGCGCTCCGCCAGCCGATTCACTGCCTGCGCGATGCGACCCGCGGCGGGTTGGCAGCAGTACTGAACGAACTGGCAACCGCCTCCCAGGCGGGAATCGAATTCGACGAGCGGGCGGTGCCCATCCGCCCCGAGGTCAACGCGGCCTGCGAGATGCTCGGCCTGGACCCGCTCCACATCGCCAACGAGGGCAAATTGGTCGCCATCGTGGAAGAAGAGGCTGCCGAAGCCGTTTTGCTGGCTATGCGCAATCACGAACTCGGACGGGAGGCCGCCATCATCGGGCGAGTCACCGCCGAGCATCCTGGCCGCGTCCTGGCCCAAACCGCCATCGGCGGCCGGCGCATCGTCGATGTGCCGGCGGGCGAATTGTTGCCGAGGATTTGTTGATTTACACCGAAGAACCCGTTCCGCAGGCTGGAACGGGTTCTTCTCAAGCCGTCAGGTCGGGCAGGGCCAGCCACTCGCCGGGCAGACGCGGATGAGCCAGACCATCCACCAATAAGCCAGAAGCAACCAACCGCCCGACAGTCCGGCGCACGAGTTCGGGCGGCCAGCCAAAGAGTTTGACCAGGTCGCGGCTCTGGGCGGCGCCCACCGAACGGAAATACAACTCGACGAGTTTGGCGCGCGCCTCGGCCTCACCAATCGGCCGCGCCCTCTCCGGCAAGTCGGGAAAATGACGAGCGGTCAGTTCATAACGATAGGCGTAGCGCCACGCCCCGGCCTCGGCAACGCCGACCGGCAAAATCTTGAAGTCCATCTGCAAATCCTCGAGGGCGCGATGGAAGACGGTCTCTTTGGCGTTCATCAGGCGAGCCTCCTTGCGCAGCGAAATCGTGTCCAGAGGCCCTTTGGCAAGCAGCGCCTCGTAAACCTGTTTGGCCGCCTGGGTCAAACGGCCCTCCTGGTAAGCAAGCAGATAGTCTTCCTCAGGAGAGCCGTAGTTTTCCGAAAGGGCGTAAAAATAGGGGGCGACTTCCAACGAGATAAAAGTAGCCTTGCGGCGCAAAATCTTGGCGTAATACCAGAGGCGTTTGTCGAGCGAATCGTCCTTCCAGCCCCAGGTCACATGACCCGGATCGTCATGTTCGTCCGCCACCGGCCGGTCGCCGGCAACGGCCGTCCACAGAGAGGGCAATTCCATCCCCTTAACCGGCCAGAAGTAAACGAAGCCGCGTTCGTTGACATAGTCCACTGCCGCTTCCGGGCTGGCAAGACGGGGATGGGGGGGCAAGCGATAGGTATAGGCGCGATAGGCTTTGAGTCTGTCGAGGTGGATCATCAACGGAGTAAGACCGGTTTATCCTAAAGGCTAATGGGCAACAGAGAGGTGAAAATAAGCCAGGCCGCCGCCAGCGCCAGCAAGGTATTAAATAAAGTCGCCAGAAGGAACACCACCGCCGGCTTCCAGCCCATGCGTTTGATCTCGCCGAAGGCGAACTCCAATCCCATCGAGACAAAGGCCAGTGTAAATGCCCAGTTACGCAAGGCGTTGATGACATCTTTGCCCGAATCAAGCCAGCCCAGGGTGTACAGGATGGATGCAACAATGAAGCCAAGCACAAATTTGGGAAAGCGGTCCCAAATCAGCCGGGCACTGGGGCGCCGCCCACCTTCGGCCTTGCCGGCGTAATATACCGCCAGGACAAAGGCCACCACGCCAATCAGGGCGTTCTGGGTATTTTTGACGATAGAGGCCACCTGTTGAGCCCCCTCACTGTAAATCGTCCCGGCTCCGATGACGGCCGCGGTGGTGTCGATGTTGCCTCCAAACCAGGCCCCGGCGACGACGTCCGACAGCCCCAACGCGCCCGCCGCCAGCGGCATCAACACCATCATCGGCAACGCCACCACGATGACCAGCGCCACCACATAGGTGACCTGTTCCTTCTTGGCCATCACCGAGCCGGCAGCCGCAATCGCCGCCGAAACCCCACAGACGGCCAGAGCGGTTGACATCACCGCCCGCAGTTTGTCATCCAGGCCAAAACGTCCCGCCAACCAGTAGGTGAAGAGGAAAACACAAGTGATGAGAATCAACGCCTGGACGATGGCGCCGCCCGCCGCAGTGACCAGCAGTTGCAAGTTGATGCTCGCCCCCAACAAAACCAGGCCGATTTTCAAGAAGAGTTCGGTCCTGACGCCGGGACGCATGAATTCGACGCCGCCAAAGGGCCGCAGGAGCAGATTGACCAGGATGCCCAGTAACGCCGCCCAAATGGGATACTCCAACACCTTGCCCGGGATGCCGCCGGGCAAGGTCAGCGCATAGATGCGCTTGGTTAGCCACCAGGCCAAAATCGAAAGGAGCGCCGTCAGCAGCAGGGCGCTCGAAATTCGCAGCCAGTTCTTCGAAGAGCGAGAAATTTCCCGGTTCATCTTTTCTCCTAGAACGAGACGGGCAGGCCGCCTTCTCCCAACACCCCCAGTACAGCCAGGAGAATCAAAACGAATGCAACAATCACCGCCCAGACATCCTCGCTGAGCAAAACGCCAATCGGTTTTTTCGGCATATCTACCTCCAGTCTGGATTCTATTGCATAATCGGCGTAACGCTCATATTCAGTTCATGTTAAACTATTCAGGAGCGTGCTGAAATGCTTTGCCGGCCGCCCTCACGCATTCGTTGGGAGAGATGGTATGAACGAACTCGAATCTGCAATTCGGACCCTCGGCGACAGCCTGATTTACGAGATTCTCAACGCCCTCGGCCTGCCCAAAACCCCGCGCCTGCACCGGCTCTTCCGGCCGCTGTTCGGTCAGGCCGTTGACCGCCTCTCGGCCATCGGCGTGGCCGCCGACCGCATGATTGCGACTCGCGGCTTTCCGGCCGCGGCCGCCTGGATGGCCAGTCACTGGGTACGGGCGGTTGATACGCGCGGGAGCGAAACGATTCCGGCCGAGGGGCCGCTGTTGATGGTGGCCAATCATCCGGGCGCCTATGATATTCTCGTCCTGCCCTCCCGTCTGGGCCGCCGCGACGTACACATCCTCTCCAGCGACATCCCTTTTCTGAAAAGCCTGCCCAACGCCAGCCAGCATCTCATCTTCTTGAGCCAGCAGATTCAAGAACGCATGGCGGCCGCGCGGGAGGCTATCCGCCGGCTGCAATCCGGCGCGGCGCTCCTGCTCTTCGGCAGCGGACTCATCGACCCGGACCCGGCCGTCTATCCGAACGCCGAGCAGCGCATCGAGGCCTGGTCTCCCTCCATTGATTTGTTCCTGCGTCAGGTGCCGCAGGCGCAAGTCTTGCTGGCGATCATCAGCGGCGTCATCGCGCCGGAGTGGGCGCGGCATCCGCTCACCCGTCTGCGCCGCCTCGACTGGCACCGCCAGCGGCTGGCCGAATTCGGACAAATCATCCAACAACTGTTCCGCCCCGGTCAATTGTATCTCCAGCCGCGCCTGAGTTTCGCCCCGCCCGTCAGCGTCGAAACCTTGCGAAGAGAAAGCGGCGGGGAAGGCGTGCTGCCGGCAGTGATCGCACGCGGCAAAGCCCTGCTGGCCGAACATCTCAAAATCTTCGGCGGATACGCCCGCTGAACGGAAACAGAATGCCCGCTACAGAAACCCTCCTGCTGGCTCGAACCCTGATTGATGAAATGGTAGGGGCCGTCGGTCTGCCCAAGATGGCCGCCTTCCAAAAATTATTCTGGTCCCTCTTTGGCGGCCTGATGATTCGCTTTGCCGAACTGGGATTGACCTTCGACCGGCTGGTCGCCAGCAGCGGGCTGCCAAAAGCCAGCCAATGGGCGCTTTCTTTTTTTTGTCATCCGGCCGCGGGGCGCGGCCTGGAACACATTCCGCCAGACGGGCCCCTCCTGGTCACGTCCAACCACCCCGGCGCCTACGACGCCCTGGTGATTTTCTCGCACCTGAACCGCCCCGATATTCGTTGGATTTCCAGCGAAATCCCCTTTCTCGACAATCTGCCTCACACACGGCAGCACATCATCTTCGCCTCGCGAGTCAACGCCGCGCAGCGCACGGCCGCCCTGCGGGCTGCCATCCGCCACCTGCGCGGCGGGGGGGCGTTGCTGTATTTCGGCGCCGGTCACCGCGACCCCGATCCGGCCGTCTATGCCGGAGCGGCCCAGGCGATGGAGGCCTGGCTGCCCGGCATCGACTTCTTCTTCCGCCACGTGCCCGGCCTGCGCCTGCTGCCGACGGTGGTCAGCGGCGTCATCTCCACCTATTGGGCGCGTCACCCCATCACCTGGCTGCGCCGCAAGCAAATCGACCAACAGCGTCTCTCCGAATTCGGGCAGGTCATCAGCCAGTTGCTGCGCCCCGGCCGACTCATGTTGACGCCGCGCCTCAGTTTCGGGCCAGGCGCGGACTTCGAAACGCTCCAGGCCGAAAGTTCGCCCGCAGACATCCTGCCGGCCGTCATCCGGCGCGAAAAAGCGCTCCTGGCCGAACACATGCAATCCGCAGAAACTGCTCGGCCAGCAGCCGCCCAATAGCGTATAATTCGCCCCATATCCAAGATGGCCGCTCTGCTCATCGGTAAAAAGGCCGCTTCGGAGCCGAACCCAAGAGCAGCCGGTCTGACCTCTGAGCGGAGATTCTCATGCGCGTTCGTCAAATCGACACCACCAACCAGCGCGACACCGACCGCTTCATTCGCTTTCCCCTGAGACTTTACAAAGGAAACCCTTATTTCTGCCCGGCGCTCGAACCGGAAATGCGCGCCGCCATGGACCGCGCCCGGCATCCATTCTACCGGCATTCGACAGCCGACTTCTTCCTCGCCGAGAGCGAAGGCCAGGTGCTTGGACGCATCGCCGCAGTCCACAACCGCCTGCACAACGACTACCGCCAGGTCAAAACGGCCTTCTTCTGGGCCTTCGACGCGGTGGACGACTTCCAGGTGGCTGAACGCCTGTTCGAGGCCGTTTTCGCCTGGGCGCGGGCGCGCGAACGGGACTCGATTCTCGGCCCGCGCGGCCTCCTCGGCTCCGACGCCGCCGGGGTCCTGGTCGAGGGCTTCGAGCAACGCGCCGTGATGGGCGTCCCCTACAACTTCCCCTATTACGACACCTTTCTCCGGCGGTTGGGCTTCGAGAAATTGACCGACCATCTCTCCGGCTATCTCCCCGCCAGCGCCGAATTGCCGCCTCGCATTCGCGCCCTGGCAGAAAAAGTCGGCCGGCGGCGCGGCTATCGGCTGGTCCATTTTTCCGGCAAAGATGAAATGCGCCGCTTGGCGCCGGCGGTGATGGCCGTCCATGAGCAAGCCTTCGCCGGCTCGCATGAATGGCATCCCATCAGCAAGGAAGAAATGAATTGGGTGGCCGAGTCGCTCATCGCCATCGCCGACCCGCGCCTGGTCAAACTGGTGGCAAAGGGGGAGCAGGTCGTTGGCTTCGGCCTGCTCTACCCCGATCTATCGGACGCCATCCGCCGTCACGGCGGGCGTCTGAACCCTCTAGCCTTGCTGGACCTGCAACGCGAGTCGCGGCGAACGAAGTGGTTGATCGCCAACGGCGTGGGGATGCTGCCCGCCCATCAAAACCTGGGCGGCAACGCCGTGCTGTATGCTGGCCTGTATGAAGCCATCCGGCAAGTCGGTCAATATGAACATATTGACATCGTGATGGTCAACGAAATCAACTTCAAAAGCCGCTCCGACATGGAAGCAATCGGCGCAAAGTGGTACAAGACACACCGCAGTTACACTCGCAAACTCGAAACGTGACGGCCGCCGTTGCAAAAGCGAGCAAATCCTCCATCCCGCGCAAAGGACATTTGCCCATGACGCTCTCTCCCCAAGAAAAACTCCCCTGGTACACCAAACTGGCCTACGGTGCGGCCGATTTCGGCTTCGCCTTCGTCGATTCGTGCGTGGCCGTCCTGTTCGCCATTTTCATGACCGACATCGTCGGCCTGCCGGCCAGGATGGCGGCTCTGGCCGTCTTCGTTGGCAAATCGTGGGACTACATCAACGACCCGATCATCGGCTATCTGTGCGACCGGACGCGCACCCGCTGGGGCCGCCGCCGCCCTTACTTGCTCTTCGGTTTCGTCCCCTTCGGCCTGTCCTTCTTGATGATGTGGTGGATTCCGCCCTTCGAAAATCAATGGCTGCTGACCGGTTACTACGCCCTGGCCTTCTTTTTCTTCGACACGATGGTCACCGTCGTGACCATGCCCTACTTCGCCCTGACCCCCGAACTGACCCAGGACTACGACGAGCGAACCTCCCTGACCGGTTACCGAATGGCTTTCTCGCTGATCGGCGGCCTGGTGGCCTTCGTCGTCCCGCTGGCCATCATCGGCGAGACCGTCCCCGAAAACGCCGACCGGACGCTGATGATGGGGGCAATTTTCGCGGCCGCCTCGGCCCTGCCCATCCTGTTGACTTTCCTGGGGACGCGCGAACGGCCCGAATACGCCGCTCTGCCTCAACCGACGCTGGGCGAATCGTTGCGCGCCGTTCGGCACAACCGGCCCTTCCTGTTTGCCTCCGGCATCTTTTTGTTCACCTGGACGGCGGTCTCGATCATCGAAAATCAGTTGTTCTACTTCCTGGAATACCGCATGGGGCTGGAAGAGGAGGCCCCCCTCGTAGCCGGGACGGTCTTCATTGCTGCCATCCTGGTGCTGCCGCTTTGGGTGTGGGCCTCACGAAGGACAGACAAGCGCAAGGCCTATATCTTCGGGATGCTCTTTCTCTCGGCGGTGATGGTTGCGCTCATCTTCATTCCATCCACGCTGGGACTGGCCATCGTCCTCACTCTGGCCGCTCTGGCCGGGGTGGGCGTCTCGGCGGTTCACGTTCTACCCTGGGCGATGATTCCGGATGCGGTTGAGGTGGATGAACTCGAATCGGGGGCGCGCCACGAGGGCGTTTTCTACGCCCTGGTGACTCTCTTCCGCAAGGTGGCCGCCTCGATCACGATTCCCCTGGCCTTGCTCCTGCTGGACGCTTCGGGCTTCGTTTCCAACAGCCCCCAGCAGCCCGTTTCGGCAGTCAACGCCATTCGCTTCCTGATAGGGCCGCTGCCATTCCTCTTCCTGCTGGGTGGAATCGCCTTCGCCGTTTTCTATCCGCTCAGCCGGGAAGTTCACCGGGAAACGCGCCGGAAGATTCGCGCCCGGCGCGGCGTCACACTGACGCCCGGCGACTAAAAACAGCCGTGCGACGCGCGGTGCCAGGCGTCGCACGGACATGTGTACCGGATGCGCAATCAGCAAGTCTCAATAGGAAGCGTTGGAGTGTGAGATTTCCAACCCTTCTGTACACATAAAACGGGGGACGACCAGAGCGCGCGGATTGCGCGGTCCGTAACTCATCGAGGTGTTGCAGACCTCCGTCTGCCGCGAGAGCCAGGCCACCCGTTCGCCGAAGATGTCCAGCAGGCTTTGCGTCAGCCGGACGTTGTAAGGGACGGCGGTGGAGCCATCCTTCTTGAGCAGCAGAGCGCCGAAGCGCGAACTGCCGGTGATGATGCCGCGCGAGGGGTTGACCAGGTTCATGTAATGGAGATAGGGGATATAGAGCAGGTCTTTCTGGCGCGGCCTGCGCACCAGTTGCTCCAGCGTTGCAACATCCTCCTCGCCGCCGTGCATGACCAGGCTGGTATGCATCACCGTATGGCCGGTCGGCTGGGCACCGAACTCGTCGGCGTCGTCCTGCTGCCAGATGAAGCCTTTGAAGACGCCTCGCTCAAAGAGCGGGAAGGGCCGGCGCGGTATGCCGGTGAAATCGCGCTTGAAGGGAAAGGTTTCGGGGCGTTGCGGATCATCCACCAATGTGATTTGATCGGACAGCACCTTTTGCCCGACTTTGTCCTCGCCGAGCATCGAAAAGCCGCGCTTCATCGAGCCGCCGTTGAAACCGATCCAGTTCATGAAGTTGAGCAGGTCAGCGATGGCCTCGGCCCCGAAGACGATGTCGTAGGTGCCAAGCGGCAATTGCAGGGGTGGGTCCTGTTGGTAACGTTCGAGCAGGAAGGCCAGGTCGCGGTGCGGCGGCGCCGGGTCGAGGTCGGCTTTGCGCCAGGCCGATTGGCCGGCCATCACTTCCCACTTGAGCCGCGCGTGGGCCAGGACGGCCGTCACCTGGGCGTCCGAGAACTTGAAATACTGGGCATGGTCGGCGTGGGTGTTGATTTGGGCAATCGTGGTTGCCCCGTTCGAGAAAATGCCCGAAAGTTTGATTTCGTCGCTCTCCAGGCGGGCCGCAACCTGGTTGAAGTAGGCCAGTTTTTCGGCGTTATCCAATTCGGCCAGGGCGTCATCATAGCCGCTTTCGTCCACGAAAGACTCGGTAAAGACGGTAGGAGTGGGTTCGTAGGCCAACGGCTGAGCAACCCTGGCCATCTCGACGGCCACTTCGACGCCCTGCTTCATTTCGTCGAGTTTTTCCAGATCGGTGATCAATTCGTAACTGGCGCGCTTGCGGGCGCCATCGTAGGCAGTGATGTTGAGGCGAATCAGATGTTCGTTGGTGTTCAGGGAGATGGCCGAGTTGGCAAAGCGCATCAGGCTGCTCGCCTCTTCGTGATAATCAATTTCGACCGTGTATCCCTTTGCCAGAGCGTAGGCGCGCAAGTCGCGCAGGGTTTGCAAGATTCGATCCTTCACGGCTATTCTCCTATTCTGACGTTGTCAAAGCGGCAGACCGGGATGCCATGCCCCAGTTGCATGATTTGATTGGGCTGCCCCTTGCCACAATTGTCCACGTACCGCAACTCCCAGGTGGATGAATCGCCGACGGCAGAAAGAGAATTCCAGAACGGCAGCGTGAAGCCCTTGTAGGTGGCATTCTTGACCACTTTGGTCTTGCGGCCATCTTCCACCAGCCAGCCAATTTCGGTAGCGAAGTGGAATTGTTCGCGGTTCGACCCGATGGACCAGGAGCGGTCGCCATCGAGGATGATGCCGCGCTCGGTGCCGGCGATGATGTCCTCCAGCGTGCCGTCGTTGCCGGGATCGATGTTGATGTTCGTCATGCGTTCGATGGGGACGCGGTAGAAGGAGGTGGCGCGATTGGCGCCGCTGCTCCCATCGAAAATCTTGCGGCGGGCGCGGGCGTTGGCCTCCTCGACCATCTGGCGGCCGGTAATCGCCCCAACCAGGATGCCTTTGTCAATCAGCAGGTTGTTCTGCGCCGGGACGCCGTCATCGTCATAACCAAAACTGCCGGGAGAATTGGGCACGGTCGCATCGGCACGGACGGTCAGTTTTTCCGAGCCGTAGCGCAGTTTGCCGAAATCGTCCAGGGTGACGAAGGAGCCTCCGGCGAACGAAAGTTCATAGCCCAGGATGCGGTCCAGTTCAAGGGCGTGGCCGATGGTCTCGTGAGTCTGCAGGTACATGATGCCGGGCAGGAGGATGACCGAGCGGTCTTCTTTGGGACAATCCTCGGCGACCAGCAATTCCTGCAACTCGCGCACGATTCGTTCGGCGTGTTGGTGGAACAATTGACGGTCGATCGACTCCCAACCGCGGGTAGCCCGGCCTTGCTGCCCCAGCCGGAACTTGCGCTCATGGGTGACGCCCTGGGCATCCCGCCCATTGACCTCCATGCCCGCAAAGACCTCGATGATTTGCTTCTCGATTTGGCTGCCCTCCGAATCGAGAAAGACAATTTGCTTGCGGACAAAATTCAGATGGGCCATGCGCAGAAAAACGCCCGCCTGATTCAGCCTGGCATCAATCTCTTTCAGGAAAGCGACCTTCTCGGCCAACGGCACGTCGAAGGGATTGACCTCGCAAGGGCTGGCAAACTGCGCCTGGATGGCATCCTTCTCTGCCAGGCGGATCGGAAAAGTAACCCGTTCCGCGGCCGTCCGGGCATTGTCGAATGCCTTGTCGAAGAGGGCGCTCAGGTCGCTCAAATCCGACGAGGCGGAAAAACCCCAAGCCCCTTTGTAGAGCACACGCACGCCTACACCGCTCTCACGCGAATAGGAGGCGTCCTTCAAATTGCCGTTCAGCATGAAAAGCCGATTGGCTTCCTCGAAGGGATACCAGCGGGCGTCCACATAGGCGGCGCCCCGAGTCTTGAGTCGTTCAATGTGTTGCCTGATGGTTTCGATCATGCACAGTTCTCCTTTTTGATGAACTGGATTGCTCGGAAAACTCCCCGTCTCGTATTGTACCAAAACTCGCTAGAATCTCCACCTACCGGGGAGGGATTAAAAAGCAGACGAGCGGCGGGAAGAAAGTTATGGCATTAAATTTGCTGGGAATACACGCCAATGAAAAAGAAAACCGCCGATATTCTCTACCGGCGGAAGACCTGTCGGGGCGGGCGGAATTGAACCGCCGACCTCTGCGTCCCGAACGCAGCGCTCTAACCGGGCTGAGCCACGCCCCGAACCAAAGCAAGTCGGGATTATACCCGTCGCTCTCCAATTTGGCAAGCCGTCAACTTTCGCGCGGCGGGCGTTGCCAGGGAAAGCGCTTCGCGCAGCGGACTCGCAGTCGGCTTTTAGCCGACTTTCAGGCCCCGAGGCGGGACTTCGCGAAGCGCCCCCGCAGGGGGTGAGTCCCTGCCGAAGCCGGTTGCACAAAAATCCGGGCAATCACCGAGTCAACACAAGCGACCTGGTTAATCCCCAGGGCCTCACTCCGACTCGAACGGCACGCCCAGCGCCGCCGGCGGCGAAGCCCGCAGGGCGCGCAGGAATCGAACCGCCAGCCGGCGCAGTCCGTCTGGCAGAAGGGCCAGCGTGCGCCCCACCCACTCGGCGTCACCGATGTTGACCAGCAGGAGGGTCAGAATCATGAGCGGGAAGGGCGCCACCTGCAACACCTGCGAGGGGATGTTGGGCAGGCGCGCCTGCAAGACCAGCCCCAGCCATTGCAGGAAAGCGAAAAGGTAAGAGCCGAAAGCCGCCCGCAGCGGATTCCAGCCGCCGAAGATGGTGATCGAAAGCGCGATCCAGCCGATGCCGTCCAGGCCGGAGATCGTCCCCGCCCAACCGGCCTTGACGCTCAGCGAATAGGCGGGGCCAGCCAGCCCAGTGATGGCGCCGCCGACGACCGTGTACAGATAACGCATCCGATTGACATTGGCGCCGCGCACAAAAGCAGCCGCCGGGCGTTCCCCGATTCCTTGCAGCATCAGACCTGGACGAGTCTTGAAAATCCACACCCAGGCCAGGAAAATCATGACGAAACTGAGATAAGTGATGACAGTATGGTTGAAGAACAACGTCCCCAGGTATGGAATTTGCGCCAGCCCCGGGATGGGCACGGCCAGCAAACGCGGGCCCGGAATATTCATATAGGGATTGCCCAGGAAATAGGCCAGGTCGCGGCACAACAGCGCCAGAACGAAACCGACCGCCACCTGGGACTGTTTGAGCGTGATGCTGCTGAAAGCCACGATCATCGCAACCAGCGCGCCGATGGCCATCCCCGCCAGGAAACCAAGCCAAAGGCTGTTGGTGCGCAACGCGACCGCGAAACTGCCCATGGCGGTCAATAGAATGGTGCCGTTCATGGACAGGTTGATCACCCCCGCCCGCTCCGAAATGGTCTCGCCGATTACGGCAAACAAGACCGGCGCAGCGGCGGCCAGGACCGAAGCCAGACCGAGTAAGAGTTGTTCGTTCGTCATGGTCGCTCCTCCACAGCCACAGTCTCGTCCGACAAGCGGGCGCGTTTCATGATCTGCTGACGGGCGCCCTCCACCAGCAAGACAAACAGGACCAGCAAGCCCTGCAACACACCCGCCAGCGAGGAATCCAGCCGCAAAACAATCGGCAACTGGATGCTCCCAATATTGAGGGCGGCAAAGAAAAGCGCAACCGGCGCAGCCCAAACCGCCTGATAGTTGACCAGCATGGCCACCAGCAGCCCCAGAAAACCATAACCGCTCGAAATGGACGGGATCAGGCGGTGATAGACGGCGGTCACCTGCAACGCACCGGCCAGCCCCGCCAGAAGGCCGCATAACAGAAAAGAAGCCATCATGTGCTGCCAGGTGGGAACACCCAGCAGATAGGCAGCGCGCATATTCCGGCCGACGGCTTTCAGGCGCAGGCCGAAGCGCGTGCCCCGCAGCACAAAATAGACCGCTACCAGCGCCAGCAGCGCCAGTCCCAGCGCCCAGGGACTCAGCCGCAGGCCGCTCAGCGTGGGCAACCACAAGGTCTCAGGAAAAGGCAGCGTACCAGACATTGAACCGGTGCCCGGCCGCTTCCAGGGGCCGAAGATCAGCCACAGCGTCAGGGCGGTGGACACAAAATTCAATCCCAGTCCGCCAAAAATCTCGTTCACTCCGCCAAAGGTCTTCAATACCCCGGCCAGCGCCGCCCACAGCGCCCCGCCCAGCATGCCGCCCAGCATCGCCAGCACGATGATCAGCCAGGGCGGCAGCGCGCTTTCCTGCAAGAGGCGCAGAACCCAGGTCGTGAAAATCGCCCCCAGCGTCACCTGGCCCTCCACCCCGATATTCCACAGGCCAGCCGAGAAGGTAATCAACACGCCGACGGTCGTCAGCAGCAACGGCGCCCAAACGACCAGCACATTGGCGAGGCTGTTGGCATTGCCAAAAGCGCCTCTCAAGATGTTGAGATAGGCCTGCCCTGGCGGCGCGCCGACAGCCAGCAGTATGAGAGTCGTAAAAGACAAAGCCAGCAGGAACGCCGCCACTTGAAACAGCGGAGCGATCCAATTTATCTTCCCGGTGCGCGACACACTACCCATCAGCCTTGCCTGCCTTTCTCCGGCCAGCCCTTGCCACCAATCAACTCGCCCAGCCGGTCCAAAGTCAAATCGGCGGCCTCCAGCGGCGGCGTGACCCGCCCGCTGAAGAACACCAGCACTCGATCGCTGTATTGCAGAATCTCTTCCAAATCAGAAGAAGTGAATAGAATGGTCATTCCCTGTGCGCAGCGTTCTTTCAACTTCGACCAGATGTAAATGGTCGACTCGATATCCAGCCCGCGGGTCGGATGTTCGAGCAGCAGCAAGTCGAGCGGGACCCTCAGCAGCGCCAGCAACGCCCGCTGCTGATTGCCCCCCGAAAGCGATTCGACCGGCGTCTCAGGCGCCCCGCGGATGTTGAAATCGGCAATCCGTTGACGCGCCAGGGCGCGGCCGGCATTCCAGTCCACGAAGAAACTGCCCCGTTCTTCGGCCAGCACAAAATGCTCGGTCAACGTCAGCCCCGGAACCAGCCCTTCCTCCAGCCGCGCAGCCGGCAGAAAAGCCACCCCATGGCGCTTGTAAACCAGATAGGAACGCCCGGTCAAATCCTGGCCGCCAACCCAAACGCGCCCGCCGGTTGGGCGCACCAACCCACAGACAGCGCGCATGAACAGGCCCTGACCGCTGCCCTCCATCCCTGCCAGCCCAATGACCTCGCCCTTGCGCGCCTCCAGGGAAACCCCGCGAACCGTGAGCCGGTTGTCTTCCACCGAAAGGGAGTCCAGTCTCAAGGCCGGCGCGCCGGCTTTCGCCGACTGGCGCTCCCCCACCGCGATGCTCTTGCCAAACATCATCTCGACCAATTCGGCCGTCTTGTAAGGCGGGCGGACGTCGCCGACCAAATATCCCTGGCGGAGGACAGCAATCTTATGACACAGGCCCTCGACGTCCTCCAACTTATGAGAAACGAACAAGACCGTGCGGCCCTGCTCGGCCAACAAACGCAAGGCAGCAAACAATTTTTCTTTTTGCGCCGCGCTGATGCCGGTGGTCGGCTCGTCGAAGATCAGGACGCGCGCCCCCAGCCAGAGCAGGCGCAGGATTTCCAACTGCTGACGCTCGCCGACCGTCAGGGCGTCGACATAGGCATCCGGGTCGAGGGCAAAACCGAATTGCGCCGCCAGCGACTGGAAATCCCGTCTCGCCGCTGCCCGCCTCGGCAGCAGACCGCCCTGGCGGCCCAGGATAAAATTGTCCAGGACGCGCATCGGCGGGAAGTCGAGCGGGTCCTGGTGCAGCATGCCGACGCCGTAACGAATAGCGTCAGAGGGGGAATGAATCACCACCGGGCGGCCATCGAGGCGGATTTCGCCGCGATCCGCCCGAATGAAGCCGGATAAGACCTTCATGAGGGTGCTCTTGCCGGCCCCATTTTCGCCCAAAATGCCTTGAATGGTCCCGGCCGGCACGTGCAAGGTGATACCTGCGTTCGCATGTACGCGGCCAAAGGTTTTGTGGATGTCGTGCAATGCAACGTCCATGACGCCCTTCCGCCAGCAGATATGGGAAGGGGGAAGGCCAAGCCTTCCCCCTTCGAACAAGGGTTATTCCCCAGAAACGCTCTGGCCCTGCATGCCCTCGAGCAATTGCGGCAGGTACCAGACTTGCTGATCCGTGGCGACTTCGCCATCGGCCAGGTAGGCCGTCCCATCTTGCAGGTTGAGCGGGCCGGTCCACAGATTGAGGCCGCCGGCCAGTTCGCCGATGAATTGATCCAGGAAAGCAGACGCCTCGGCGCTCAAGGCCGGGCCGGGAACGAAGCCGACCGCGCTGGTGTCGGGGTTGTTGATGTCAGCCCAATCCGGACCGTTCCACTGGAACGAGGAGGCCCAAGTGCCGTCGATGGCGGACTGAATGGTCGCGAGGTAAGCCGGGCCCCAATTGAAGTACGGCACGCCCAGGCAGACCTCGTTCGCTCCTTCGCAGGCGCCGATGAAGTCGTAGGGAATCGCCCAAACCTGTTCGCCAGCGGCACGCAGGCGGGCGGCCTCGGTCAAGGCCTCGGTGGTGTCAATGCCAGAGATGACCACGTCGTAGCCGGTGTTGAAGAAGTCATCGGCAACCTGGGTCGGGTCGGCGGTCACGCCGGGGATGTTGAACCAGAAGCCGATCCAGGTGACCTTGAACTGCAGGGCGGCCGGGTCGTTGCCCAGGTACTCGGTCCAGCAGTAGCGGGCGCCCAGGTAGGCCGAAGCAGCCAGGCGGCGGGTCTCATCGTTGATCAGGGGGCCGAGGTAGCCAATCTGACCGGTCTGGGTGGTCAGGGCGGCAGCGCAACCGGCGATCATCTTGCCGTATTCCATGCGGCCCATGATGTTGACCATGTTGTCCATCGGGATGTAAGCATTGCCCTCCGCCCAGACCTGATCGCCAGAGGCCATGATGACGAAGATATCGGGATGCGCCTGGGCGAACTCGGTGGAACTATCCTTCATGTCATCCGAGTTGAAGATGATCAGGCGAGCACCCTGGGCCACCAGTTCCTCGGCCAACTGGGCGGGGGTGGTGCCGGGGCGGTCAGCCGGGTTGACGCGGTCCAGATAGATCATCCGGGCGCCGGGCAGATGCTCCTCGACATAGAGACCGGCTTCGTAGTGCGCCTGGCTCCAGCCGCGGTCATTGTATGGACCGACCAGCAGCATGCCGAAGACGAATTCCTCGGGAGCGGTTTCGGTAGCGGCCGCTTCCGTGGCTGCAGCCTCCGTGGTCGTTTCCTCGCCAGTCGTCGGGGCTTCGGTCTCGGCCGGGCCGCATGCCGTCACCAGCATGACCAGAGCCATGACCAGCAAAACAAGGCGAAACACATTTTTAGACATTCGATACTCCTCCTATGAATAGTGTGAACAAAAGGAACCCATCACGCAGATCAAGCGAACCGCCTCTCACTCCTCAACCTCAACCACCTCCTTTCAATCTACTCGCCACCAGGTTTCCAGCGATTTTAACACATCGCGGATTACGGCACGATCCACGTACCGGTCTCGCCTTTGAGGGCGCGGCCGATGTTTTCGGGGTTGGTGATGAGCGCCTTGCCGTTCGGGTTGGCCTCCAGGAACCAAATGATGGCCTGGATTTTGGGGGCCATCGAGCCTTTGGCAAAGTGCGTGCCTTCGGCCAGGTATTGCTTGGCCTCGGCCAGGGTCATCCGGTCAATCCACTTCTGGTCGGGTTTGCCGAAGTTGAGCGCCACCTTTTCGACCGCGGTGGAGATGACGAACAGGTCGGCCTTGATTTCGCGCGCCAGCAGGCTGGAGGCGTAGTCCTTGTCAATGACCGCCGCCGTGCCGACGTATTCGCCGTTGCCCTTGTCAATGACCGGGATGCCCCCGCCGCCGACGGTGATGACGACCACGCCGGCGTTCAGCAGGGTCTTGACCGAATCGAGTTCGACGACCTCCTTGGGCAGCGGCGAGGCGACCACGCGCCGCCAGCCGCGCCCGGCGTCTTCGACCACGTCCCAGCCCATTTCGTTCTTTCGGCGCATCGCCTCGGCCTCGTCCATGAACGAGCCGATGGGCTTGGTCGGATTCTTGAAGGCCGGGTCGTCCTTGTCCACCAGCACCTGGGTCACGATGGTGGCGACGTTCTTCTTGATGCCGCGCCGGTAGAGTTCATTTTGCAGATTCTGCTGGAGGGCGTAGCCGATGGCGCCCTGGCTGTCGGCCCCGCACACGTCCAGCGGGACCTCGTGCATGCCCTCCACTTTGGCGGCGATTTCCGAGCGGCGCAGGATGAAGCCGACCTGCGGTCCGTTGCCGTGACCGATGGCCACGTCCCAGCCGGCCTCAATCATGTCGGCGATGTGGTAGCAGGTCTCTTTGGCGGCCTGGTACTGGTCTTCGACGGTCTTGTGGGCTTCGTCTTTGATGAGTGAGTTGCCGCCGATGGCGACGACAGCGAGTTTTTTGGTCATACCTTCTCCTTGTTAGTCTAATAGTCGCCGGTCTGATCGTCGTCAGTCTGATAGTCATCAGTCCCATAGACTATACGACTATCAGACTATCCGACTATCCGACTATTCGACTCTATCCCATCGTCAGCGCCATGACCGCCTTCTGAGCGTGCAGGCGGTTTTCGGCCTCGTCATAGACGACCGAGTTCGGGCCGTCAATCACGCCGTCGGTGACCTCGATGTTGCGGTCGGCGGGCAGGGGGTGCATGTAAATCGCGTCCGGCTTGGCGAGGGCCATCTTGCGCTCATCGGTAATCCAGTGTTCGTACTTCTTGATGATTTTGGCGCCCTCTTCGGCATCCGGCGTGTGGACCAGCGCGCCCCACGACTTGGCGTAGATGATGTCGGCGTCCTTGAAGGCTTTCTCCATCCCGTCCGGGTCGGAGATGACCTCGAAGCCGACTGCGGCCTTTTTGGCCTCGTCCTCGGCCTGGGCCATGATTTCGGGCATCAGGCGGAATTCCGGCGGGTGGACGAGGGTCACATCCAGCCCGAAGCGCGGCATTTGCAGGATGAGCGACTGCGGCACCGAGATGGGCTTCTGATACGAGGCCGCGTAGGCCCACGAGACGACCATCTTCTTGCGGCGCAGGTCGCGGCCTTTCTTCTCGATGATGGTCATCAGGTCGGCCAGGCACTGGAAGGGATGGTAGATGTCGCACTGCATGTTCAGCACCGGCACGCGGCTGTACTTGGCGACATCGTTGATGTACTTGTTGCCCACACCCCAGTCCACGTGGCGGATGGCGATGCCGTCAAAATAGCGGCCGAAGATTTCGCCGATTTCCTTGGGGGTGTCGCCGTGGGCAATTTGGGTGGTGCGGCTTTCGATGAACGCGCCGTGTCCGCCCAGTTGGGCGATGCCGGCCTCGAACGAGCCGCGCGTGCGGGTGGACGAGAAGAAGAACAGCATGGCCAGCACCTTGTCGCGCAAATAGGCGTGCGGCTCATTCAGGGCGCGCTTGCGCTTCAGGTCGAAGGCCACGTCCAGGACGGTTTCGACTTCTTCTTTCGTAAAATCCAGGTCGCCGATCAGGTCTCGGCCGTGGAGGAAGGTTTGCATACTTAAAGTCTCCTTTCTACTCCATCGCTCCCAACACCAGCGCCAACAGCGCCATGCGCATCACCACGCCGTTGAAGGCCTCCTGCCAGTAGCGGCTCCAGCGGGTGATGTCCACATCGGTCGGGACCTCGTCCATGCGCGGCAGGGAGTGGAGCAGGATGGCGTCGGACTTGGCCTTGGTGGCGAGCAGTTCGCGGGTAATCTTGTAGTTGGCGGGGGTCAGGCCCACATCGCCCTTGCGCTCGTCGCGCGACTTGGTGTAATCGGGCTGGACGACCGGCTCGACCAGGATGACATCCGCATCGGCAATCGCCTGCTCGACATGCTCGGCTTCGCGGAAGTCGAGGCTGTATTGGCGCAACTCGGCCTTGAACTCCTCGGTCAGCGACATCTCGGGCGGGGAGACGAAGGTAATCGGGCAATCGAACTGCGTCAGGGCATAGGCCAGCGAGTGCATCGTGCGCATGCGCATATCGCCCACCGCCAGCCACTTCAGGCCGTCAATCGTGCCTTTCTCTTTCAAGACGGTGTAGAGGTCGGTCAGAATCTGAGTCGGGTGTTCGCCCCAGCCGTCGCCGCCGTTGATGACGGGAATGGAGGCCCACTTGGCCGCCTCGTGCGGCGCGCCCTGCTGGAAGTGGCGCATGACGATGACATCGCCGTAGAACTCCAGCATCTTGACCGTGTCCTTGATGGACTCCTGGTAGAAATCTCCGGCGCGGGTCATCTTGGCGTCGGCGAAACCGGTGACGTGACCGCCCAGGCGGTGCATGGCCGCCTCGTGCGCCAGACGCGTGCGCGTGGACGGCTGATAGAAGGCCGTTACCAGCGTCTTCTCCTTGAGCAGGTCGCTGTTGCGGCGCTGCACGGCAATCGGCTCCAGTTCGGCCGCCACGTCGAAGACATGGAAGAACTCGTTCCGTTCGAAATCTTTGAGGGACAGAATGTCCCGGCCTGCAAAACTACGCATTTTTTCTTACCTCCAAGATGAATTGAGAATTGACAGCGCTCTGGTTAAGCACTGTCGGTTTGAGCACACCGAATCGAATGGCGCTGGGAAATGCACCATCACTCAGCCTGTCCGACTCTCCTTACCACGTGGAAGCGGAAATAGCCGGGTCGAAAATAACTATGCGAAAAATCTATCGCTCTGCCGTTCTCGTCATACAGAAGCGCCACGAAGTGCAGCAAGACATCATCGCGCTGGACCTGGAGGGCACGCGCCACTTCCGGCGTCGCCCCAATCGCGCGGATCTCCGTCCGCGAATGGGATAGTTTGGGCGCCCCGCGTCTCAACAACAGGTCGAGGACCGAACCCGAAAAACCGTTCCCGATCTCCTCCTCGCTCAACACATCGGCCGGCAGGATGTCGATGAGATAGGCGATAGGCGTATTCTCGGTATAAATCACGCGCTCGACGCGCGTCAGGGGCGCGCCGCGAGCGACTCCCAGCGCCTCCGCCTCGGCCGCCTCGGCCTGCGACTGCTCGACCTGGAGTTCGCCCATTCGAACCTTCAGACCAATCCGCTGAGCCAGCGTCTCGATACTTTCCAGGACCTCCAGCCCGCTCTCGATCACCGGAATCTTGCCGACCACAAACGTACCGACTCCCTGTCGGCGGCGAATCAGCCCCCGCCCCTCGATGGCACGCATCGCCTCGCGCAGTGTCGCCCGCGAAACACCCAACTGCTTTGCCAGATAAGGTTCAGACGGCAGTTGGCTTTCCGCCGGCATCGATTCAATCATCTGAATGAGTTCGGCCTGCAAACGACGAAAGGGAAACTGTGTCATGGCTTTCTCCTATGTCGCCGGTCCTTCGACGACCGGCACAAATTTGAAATGCACCGCATCGACCAGCCCGCGGTCCGTAATCCGCAATTCTGGGATGACCGGCAGGGCCAGCAAACTCAACTGCATATTGGGATTGTTCAACTGACATCCGCAGGCCCGGAACCCTTGCAGGACGCTCTCTGCCCGCATGGCCACGATTTCTGCCCGTTCGGTAGCCATCAGCCCCGCTAATTGCAAGTCCACTTGACCGATGATTTCCCCCTCCTTGACGACCACCTGCCCGCCTCCCGAGGCGGCCAGGGCATTGGCTGCAACCGCCATACTCGCCTCATCCGTCCCGACGATGATGAGATGATGACTGTCGTGCGCCACGGTGGAGGCCACCGCGCAGCGAGCCTGGAAACCAAAACCGCTCACCAGCCCCACCTGCACCGTCCCGCTGCCACGGTGACGCTCAACCAGCGCTACTTTAGCCAGGTCGCTTTCCAGATTCGGGCGGATTTCCCCGTCTGCGACCGTCGCAGTTAATTTGAGATGCCTGGTAGGCGCCTGGTTCTCGACCACGCCGATTACATTGCAGACCACCCGACTCCCGCCCTCGGCCGCCACCGGCAGACGGAAATCCTCGGCCTTCATCTTCCTGCCAAGGTGGACCGAACGCGTCGCCCAGGCCGGATAGCGCACAGCCGGAAGTTCAAGCAATAATTTGCCCCGGTCTGCTGCAACCACCCCACGAGCAATCACCATGGAAACCTGGAAATTCTTCAAATCATTGACCAGCAAAATATCCGCCCAGCGTCCCGGAGCAATCTGGCCGATTTCGCGGCTAAGGCCAAAGTGTTCGGCTGTGTTGAGGGTTGCCATCTGGATAGCGGTCATCGGCGCCAGCCCTTCGGCGATGGCATGACGCACCACCCGATCCATGTGGCCATGAATGAGGGTGTCGGCGTGGGCGTCATCGTTGCAGAGCAGAAAATGACGCGGATCGAGACGCATCTTGGTCACCGCCTTGACCTGGGCAGCCACATCGTGCCAGGCCGATCCATAGCGCATCATCACCTTCATCCCCTGGCGAGCGCGGGCAATGGCGTCTTCCAAGCGCGTCCCCTCGTGGTCATCTTCTGCACCGCCGGCCACGTAGCCATGAAATGCCCGTCCCAGGTCTGGCGAGGCGTAATGTCCGCCGATGACTTTGCCGGCCCGGCGGGCGGCCACCATTTCCGCAATCATCTTTCGGTCACCGGCGGCCACGCCCGGAAAATTCATCACCTCGCCCAGGCCAATGACCCCCTCCCAGCCAAGCGCCTCGGCCACCTCCTCCGGCCCGAGTTCGGCGCCGGGCGTCTCGAACCCCGGCGCGGCCGGCACGCAGGACGGCACCTGCACCCACACATGAATCGGCTGGCGGCGCGCCTCGTCCACCATCAGACGGATGCCCTTCAGGCCAAAGACATTGGCAATCTCATGCGGGTCAACAAACAGGCCGGTCGTCCCGTGCGGCAGAACAGCCCGCACGAACTCGGTGACGGTCAGCATGCCCGACTCGACATGCACATGGGCATCCAGCAGACCGGGGACAAGGTACTTTCCATTGGCATCCAACACCAGGGTGCTGTTCGAATCGATGGTGTGGGAGGCGTCTGGCCCTACGTAAGCCACGCGCCCATCCTTCACGGCCACATCCGTATCGGGGATGAATTCCCCCGATTGGACGCACACCCAGGTGCCGTTTTTGATCACCAAATCGGCGGGCCTGCGGCCCATAGCCACGTCAATCAGGTTCTTTACGAGTGCAGGGGAATGCATAATTTCTCCTTAAACTCAGGTTCGAGAGAGAGAAACAAGCCGCATAGAACTTCGACTGCGGTTACCGATCGCCGCCGAGCAAGCGCCTGGCCGCCCGGTTGTGCTTTTCCACCAGCCGAGCCTCGTCCACCGTGACCAGGTGCCCGGCGCGCACCACAAAGCGCCCGCCGATGACGGTGTAATCGGCGCGGACGGGGTGACAGAAGACCGCCGCCGCCACCGGGTCGTGCAGCGCGCCGGCGTAGTCGAGGCGGTTCAGGGCAATGGCGAAGAAGTCGGCGCATTTGCCAACTTCGAGCGAGCCGATGTCGGCGCGTCCCAGCACCGCCGCGCCGCCGCGCGTCGCCAGCCAGAGGGCATCGCGGGCGGTCATCAGTTTGCGGGAGGGGTCGTTCGAGAGGGAAAATCCGGTGATGCCCTCCTTCAGCCGCGCCAGAAGCATCGCCTGGCGCGCTTCGGCCAGCATGTGCGAACTGTCGTTGCTGGCGGAGCCATCCACGCCCAGGCCGACCTTCACGCCCGCCGCCAGATACTCCTTCACCGGCGCAATGCCGGAGGCCAGGCGCATGTTCGAGGAGGGGCAGTGCGCCACCCCGCAGCCGTGCCGGGCAAAGGTCTGCACTTCCTCGCCGTTGACGTAGATGGCATGCGCAAACCAGACATCCTCCCCCACCCAGTCGAGCGACTGCATGTACGGGACGGGGCGGTAGCCGAACTTTTGCAGGCAGAACTGCTCCTCGTCCTCCGTCTCGGCCAGATGGGTGTGCAGGTGGACGCCGTAGTGCCGCGCCAGGCGCGCCGATTCGCGCATCAGGTCGCCGGTCACCGAGAAGGGCGAGCAGGGGGCCAGGACAATCTGGACGAACGAACCCGGTTGCGGGTCGTGATAGGTCTCGATGAGCCGCTGCGAGTCGCGCAGAATGTTCTCCTCGCTGTCCACCACCGAGTCGGGCGGCAGTCCGCCTTTCGATTCGCCCAGGCTCATCGAGCCGCGCGAGGCGTGAATGCGGACGCCGATTTCCTTTGCCGCGGCAATCTCATCGTCCAGTTTCGAGCCGTTGGGGTAGAGGTAGAGATGGTCAGAGGCGGTGGTGCAGCCGGAGAGCGCCAGTTCGGCCAGGGCGGTCTGGGTGGAGATGAAAATGTCTTCGGGGGTGAGCCGCGCCCAGATGGGATAGAGCGTCTTCAGCCAGTTGAACAGGTTGGCATCCTGGGCAGCCGGGACGGCGCGGGTCAACGTCTGGTAGAAGTGGTGGTGGGTGTTGACCAGGCCGGGCAGCAGCAGGTGGCCGGTCAGGTCGAGGACTTCATCAGCAGTGGTGTGACGCAAGTCCGAGACGTGCGCTACCTCTTCAATGAAACCATCGCGGACGAAAAGACCGCCATCGGGAATCTCCCGCCGGCGGTCGTCCATCGTGACAAGATAGGCGTGCTTGATGAGAAGTGTGCTCATAGAGAAGAAGGCGGTCTAGTTGTCTGACAACTATCTATAGTTTAGCAAAAAAAGAGAAGCCTGTCAATAATTTCCTGACGACCGCCTTAATCAGTGAAAACAACTCCTATATAGACGAAAAAAGTCTAGTCATGTATAATCTAAGTGTTCCCGATAAACCTGTTTGGTTTTTCCTCGCGTCATTCATATCAAAGGAGGCTTTCTTATGAACTCAAGAACCAAAATGTGGGGTATTTTGATGGCGGCGGCCATGCTGGCCCTGTCTGTGCTGGCCTGTACGATCTCCACAAGCGGAGGCGGAGGGCAGGAGCCGTTCGTGGGCGGCGATTGCGAAGGCAATTCCACCCGCCTGAACATGAACAGCAGCGCCTCGGGCCGCATCGCCGGCGGCACCACGTTTGAACAGGTCTATCAAATGTTCTGCTTGTGGGTGCCAGACAACGGCAGCCGCCTTGTCATCGAAATCAGCGGCTTTGGCACCGACGTGGACCTGGACCTCTATGTGGACCGCTCCTACAACAACCTCCTGTCCGAATCCGGCTTCGGAGAATGGTACTCGAACGATGTCGGCACCACCAGCGAACAGGTCACCATCAACAATCCTGGCGGGCGCTACTACATCCAGGTCGTCTCCTACGATGGCTCGCCCAGTTCCTTCACTATTTCGAACACGTTCACGCCGTAAAATTCCGGCCAAGAAGCACAACGGGGCAGACCGGTCGTCTGCCCCGATTTTCATCCGCCGTTTGCAGTCGGCGCCGTTTTCTCTCTCATGAAAGGCAAGACGTGAAACGAACCGTCTTTCTCTTTTTGCTGCTCGGCCTCCTGGTGTCCGGCTGCGATTTGCTGTCTGCCAGGCCATCGTCGCCTCCCTCCGCGACCGACCTGCCGGCGGCCACCGAAACAGCCGTCCCGCCTAGCGAAACGCCCACGCCCTCGCCAACCGAAACACCTACCGTCACCGCCAGCCTCACTCCTCCTCCAACCGAAACGTTTACGCCGACCCTGACCCCCAACCCCACTGACACTCCAACCATCACCCTCACGCCGACGCCGGTCGTCTTGCGCTTCGAGGTCAGAGAGCAGGCCAATTGCCGCTATGGGCCGGGAGCGCCCTTTCTCTACAAATATGGGCTGGTCGCCGGCAGCAACATGGAGGCCATCGGCCGCAACTATAACGCCAGTTGGCTGTTTGTGCGCGCCATCGGGGGGACCAATCCCTGCTGGGTGAATGCTTCGCTGCTCAATATACGCGGCGACCCCACCACCCTGCCGGAAGTGGACCCCTTCGTCATCCTGCCCATCTCGCCCTACTACCCTGCCCTGACCGGCGTCAGCGCCGCCCGCAGCGGGACGACGGTAAATTTCTACTGGGATCCGCTGGTCTTACGCGCCGGCGACGACTCAGAACAAACCCCTTATGTCGTGGCCGCCTGGGTTTGCCGCAACGGCGCTTATGTCTTCGACGTGGTCGGCTCCTATACCACCTCCGCCTCCATCACCGATGACGCCAGTTGCAACGGCGCCCGCCTCGCCTATGTGATGGGCGCCGAAAAACATGGCTACACACCCTGGGTCAGACTCAGCCTGCCATAAGAAAACATATGGCGAAAACCCTGTTCTTCCTCGCCATCTTATCGCTGCTCTTTATTCCCCTCGCCGCCTGCGCCCCCCGCTGGCAACTCGTCTGGTCCGATGAGTTCGACCTGCCAGATGGTTCGCCGCCCGACCCGTCCAACTGGAATCACTCCACCGGCGGGACCGGCTGGGGCAACGGTGAACTGCAGCATTACACCGACCGCCTCGAAAACGCCCACATCGAGGCCGGCATGCTGGTCATTACGGCTCTCGAGGAGGATTACATGGGCCGGCACTACACGTCTGCCCGCCTCAATACGATGGTCTGGCACGAATTCCAGTACGGGCGGGTCGAAGTGCGCGCCCGCCTTCCGAACACGCAGGGCATCTGGCCGGCCATCTGGATGATGCCGGCGCGCGCCAACTACGGCAACTGGCCCGCCAGCGGCGAGATCGACATCATGGAATTGATCGGCCGAGAACCTTTTCGCGTCTACGGCACTCTCCACTACGGCAATCCCCATCAGCAAAGCGGCGGATATTATGACTTGCCAAACGGTGCGACCTTTGACCAGGACTTTCACCTCTTTGCCATCGAATGGGAAGAAAACGAAATCCGCTGGTATGTGGACGATGTGTTGTACCACACCGAGAGCGAATGGTTCACCTCCATGCCCGGCGCAGCCTACCCGGCGCCTTTCGACCAGCCCTTCTACATCATCCTCAACGTCGCCGTCGGCGGGCATTGGCCCGGCGCGCCGGATGAGACCAGCGTCTTCCCGCAAAGCATGTGGGTGGATTACGTGCGCGTCTACCAGAAAAAATAGCCTATAATTCCCCCATGCAAGTCTTCGATCTGTGTCTGGCCTGGAACTGGGAATACGACGCCGATTTCGTCGCCTGGCTCGAATCGGCCTGCGCCCGCCGCGGCCTGACCTGTCTGTCGGTGACGCCCGCCAACCTGGAGTCCGTCCTCCACGACTTGGGCCAGCGCCGAACAGCATTCCGCTCCTTTCTCGACCGCGCCTCCGACGCCGATCCCGCCTTTCAGCCGCTCGCCGACCGGGCGCGCAGCCGCGACGTGTTTCGCATCAATCCCCAGGAACTCTGCCGCTGGGCCGATGACAAAGCCACCATGCATCTGGAATTCCTCAACCGCGGCATCCACGTCCCCTACACCATCTTGCTCGCCCCCTTTCGCGACGCCCCCGCTCTGCTCGGCATTGACCTGACTCCCCTGGGAGGGCGTTTCACCATCAAGCCGGCCCATGGCGGCGGCGGAGAGGGCGTCATCGTCGAAGCCTCCACGCTGGAAGAAGTCCACGCCGCCCGACAGCAACTGCCTCACGAAAAATACCTGCTCCAGGCCCACATTCAGTCCTGCCGCCTGGAAGGGCGACCCGCCTGGTTCCGCGCCCTCTACTGCGGCGGCGCGGTTTACCCCTGCTGGTGGGATACGCAAACGCACGTCTACGCGCCGGTGACAGACGAACAGGCCAAAACTTTCGGCCTGCAGCCTCTCTGGGAAATCATGACCCGCATCGCCCAGGTCTGCCGCCTCGACTTGTTCTCCAGCGAAATCGGCCTGACCGAGGAGGGGTTGTTCCTGGTCGCCGATTACGTCAACAACCCCATTGATCTGCGCCTGCAATCGAAAGCCGCAGACGGCGTCCCCGACGCTATTGTAGCAAGCATCGCCGAGCGGTTGGCCATGCTGGTCGAGGTGCACGGGCCGCTCGTCTGAGAATAAAAGACCCCAGTCTCTTCGAGAGAACGGGGCCTTTTACAACCAAAAGGGCGGCCGAACGTTATATCTTTCAGCGCCCCCATCCAAACCAAATCGTCCATCCGGAGGAAGCATGTCGGCCATTCTCGAAGTCAAGGACCTGGTCAAGAAATACGGAGATTTCACGGCCGTCAAAGGCATTTCCTTTGCCGTCGAAGAAGGAGAAATCTTCAGCCTGCTCGGCCCCAACGGCGCCGGCAAGACCACCACCCTCTCGGTGCTGTCCACGCTCTACGCTGCCACCAGCGGCGAGGCCATCATCGCCGGCCACTCGGTGACCCGCGAGCCAATGGCCGTCCGCCAGATCATCGGCGTCGTCCCGCAGGAACTGGCCCTCTACGAAGACCTGAGCGCCCGCGAAAATCTGGTCTTCTGGGGACAGATGTACGGCCTCTCCGGCCAGGCGCTCAGCAAGCGCGTCGACGAGGTGCTCGAACAAATTGGCCTGCGCGACCGCGCCAAAGAGCGCGTCAAGACCTATTCGGGCGGCATGAAGCGCCGCGTCAACATCGGCATCGGCCTGCTGCACAAACCGCGCCTCCTGTTCATGGACGAGCCGACTGTCGGCATCGATCCGCAATCGCGCCGCGCCATCCTCGACTCGGTCAAGGAACTCAACCGCCTGGGCATGACCGTCCTCTACACCACCCACTACATGGAAGAGGCTCAGGAACTCTCCGACCGAGTCGGCATCATTGACCACGGCGAGTTGATCGCCCTGGGGACGCAGAAAGAACTGACCCGGCAAGTCGGTGAAATGGAAAGCCTCATCCTCCATATTGACGAAAGCGAAGACCCCCAACCCCTGGCCGAGGCGCTGCGAGGCCTGAAAGAAGTGCGCCAGGCCGATATCGGCGATCACGCTGTCACGCTCATCGTCCCCGAAGCCGAGGAAGCGCTGGCCCCCATCGTAACCCGCGCCAACGAACTGGGCGTCAAGATTCGCTCGGTGGATATCCGCGAGCCCAATCTCGAAGCACTCTTTCTGCACCTGACCGGCCGCGCTCTGAGGGATTGACATGAAAAAACTGTTCCTGATCGGCCTCAAAGACCTGAAACTGGCCTTTCGCGACCGCGCCGCGCTGACGTTTACCCTGCTGGCCCCCTTCCTTCTGACCCTCGGCCTGGGCTTCGTCACCGGCCAATTTGGCGGCAGCGAGAACGGCATCGGCAACATCCCGGTCGTCATCGTGAACCAGGACGAGGGCGAACTGGGTCAGACACTGATCGAAGTGCTCCGCTCCGAAGACCTGTCCGAACTGGTGAGCGTCACCGTGCTGGACGATCCGGCCGCCGCCCGTCGGCAGGTGGACGACGACCTGGCCGCGGCGGCCATCCTCATCCCGGCCGGTTTCAGCCAGAGCGTCATCCCCGCCGAGGGGCAGACTGCCGCCGGTGAACCGGTTGCGCTCATTCTGTACGGCAACCCCACCCGTCCGACCAGCGTCGGCGTGGTCAAGGCCATCCTGGAGGAATTCATCGCCCGGCTCGAGGTCGGGCGCGTCGGCGGGACGGTCGTTGTCACCCAATTGCTGACAGCCGGTCTGATTCAGCCTGCACAGGCGCAGGCGTATGCGCTCGCCATGGGCCAGGCAGCCGCCTTCGACGAGCAGCCGGTCATCGTCCTCGCCACCAACGTCGCCAGCGAAGCGGCCACCGATTTTAACCCGCTGGCCTACATCGCCCCCGGCACGGCGCTGATGTTCCTGATGTTTACCGTCAGCAATGGCGGGCGGACCCTGCTGACCGAGCGCAATCAGGGCACCCTGCCGCGTCTTCTGGTCTCGCCGACCACCTCCGCCCAAGTGCTGGGCGGCAAAATTTTCGGCACCTACCTGACGGGGGTCGCCCAGATGCTCATTCTCATCCTGACCAGCACCCTGCTCTTCCGCCTGGAATGGGGCGACCCGCTGGGCGTGCTGGTGCTGGTGCTGGCGGCCGTCTTCGGCGCCTGCGGCTGGGGGCTGGTCATCACCGCCCTGGCCAAACGGCCCGGCCAGGTCTCCATCGTCGGCTCAGCCCTCATGCTCATCTTCGGCCTGCTGGGCGGCTCCTTCGTTGACCTGTCCTTTATGCCGCCCTGGGTGCAGGCCATAAGCAAAATCACTCCCAATGCCTGGGGATTGGACGGTTTTACCACTCTCGCCCTCGGCGGCGGAATCGGTCTGCTTCTGAAACCTATTCTGGCCCTGCTGGCCATGGGGGGAGTGCTGTTCACAGTTTCATTGATGCTCTTCAGCCGACGCGGGATGATGACAGGGTAGGAGGCGCACAATGAAGAAAATCATCGCCATCGTCCGGCGCGACATACGCATTCGTTTCAACGGTTTCTCGGCATGGCTGTTCTTCCTGATTCTGCCCATCCTCTTCACCGTTGTCCTGGCAGGGGGGACACCAGGCTCCGGCGACAGCCGCATCCGGCTGGTGGTCGTTGACCGGGCTGCGACGCCCCTCTCCGCCGAACTCATCGCCGCGCTGGAGAATTCCGAGAGCATCCGCCCCGAGGTGCTGCCGCTGGAGGAGGCCGAATACCAGTTCGAGAGCCGGCGCGCCTCGGCCGTGCTGATCATTCCCCCCGGCTTTGAGCGGGCCGCCCTCGAAAGCGACGTCCTGACGCTGGAACTGCGTCAGCAGCCCAACAATTTGAACGCCCTGGTGGCCCAGCGGGCCGTCCAGGCTGCCATCGGGCGGGTCGGGCAGGCGGTCGTCATTGCCCGCCGCAGCGTGGAGGCGGCCGAGTCCATCCGGCCGTTCGAATCCGAGGCCGCCCGCCGGGCTTACTTCGAGGCCGCTCTCGACCAGGCTCAGGCGCTTTTGGACGAAGCCCCTGAGCGTATCGCCGAGGCGCAAGGCATCACGCCCGACCAGGTCGAGTACGACCCGCGCGCCAATTCGTCGGCTGGTCAACTCATCACCTGGGTCTTCATCCCGCTGATTAGCATCTCGGAACTCTACGCCTACGAGCGTCAAAAAGGGACCCTGCGGCGTATCCTGACCACCCCCACCCGCAAAGGCGTGTATCTGTTTGCCACCATCTTCGGCCAGGTGCTGGTTGGACTGGTCCAGATGGCCCTGCTGGTTGGTTTCGGTATCCTGGTGATGAAATTAAACTGGGGTCAGGACCTGCCTGGTCTGGCCATCATGCTGACCGCCAGCGCTCTGGCCGCCGCCGCCCTCGGCACCATGCTGGGGACGTTCGTCAAAACCACCGGTCAGGCCAGCGGCCTGAGCATCATGCTCGGCATGGTCATGGCGCTGATGGGCGGCTGTTGGTACCCGCTGGAACTCTTCCCAGAAGCGGTACGGGTAGCCGTCAAAATTCTGCCCACCACCTGGGCGATGCAGGGCCTGCTCGACCTGGTGCTGCGCGGCCGGCCCTGGACGGCGATTCTGCCCGAGGCAGGCGTGCTGCTAGGCTTCGCGGCTCTCTTCTTCGTAATCGGCATCGGGCGGTTCAAGTACGAGTGACTGTTGAAGAACCCGTTCCCCGATAAAGGGAGCGGGTTCTTCGAGGTTCTTCAAGATTTGTCTTGCAATTCCGCCGCCCGCAGGGTGTTTTTCATGAGCATAGCAATCGTCATCGGCCCCACCCCGCCGGGGACGGGAGTAATCCAGCCCGCTACTTCCTTTGCCTCGTCGAAGTGGACATCGCCGACCAGCCGATAACCGCTCTTTTTGCTGGAATCGGGCCTGGAATTGATGCCTACGTCAATGACGGCCGCCCCAGGCTTGAGCCAGTCGCCGCGCACAAATTCGGCTTTGCCGATGGCCGCAATCAAAATATCGGCCTGGCGGACGACGGCGGGCAAGTCGCGCGTCCGCGAGTGACAGACGGTAACGGTAGCGTTCTTCCCAATCAGCAGCAGCGCCGCCGGCATGCCGACGATGTTCGAGCGTCCCAGCACGACGGCATGGGCGCCCTCGATTGGCACCCCGGCCTGTTCGAGCAGGTAGATGCAGCCGTAGGGCGTGCAGGGGACGAACAGCGGTTGGCGGCCCTTCTGGGCCAGCCGCCCGATGTTGAGGGGCGAAAAGCCGTCCACATCCTTTTCGATTCCAATCAGCGAAAGGACGCGCTCCTCGTTCAAGTGCGCCGGCAGGGGCAACTGCACCAGGATACCGTGAATCTTCCGGCTGGCGTTCAATTTCTTGATCAACTTTTCCAGTTCTTCCTGGCTGACCTCCGCCGGCAGGTGATGGCTGACCGAGCCCATCCCCAGTTCGGCGCAGGCTTTTTGTTTGGAGGCCACATAGGTGGCCGAATCGACCCGGTCGCCGACCAGGACGGTGGCCAGGGTGGGCCGGGGCTTGCCCGCCGCCACCCGTCTGGCGACCTCGGCCGCCACCTGCTCACGCACCTGCTGTGCAATTGCTTTTCCATCAATGATTTGAGCCGTCATATTTTTTCTCCTTGAAGTTGCCCCAATTATACGATTTTCCCTTTCAAGCCCTCCGCTTCCGTCATGTCCAGCCGGACGAGGTCGATCTGATTCCAGCGCGGCTGGGAGGCTTCGGCAGTGACGCGCAAATAGTTGCCGGTCAAGCCCTCCAGCCGCCAGAGGCCGCCGGCGAGAGGACTGGCCGTCTCCCACAGCACCGGCAAGGTGCGGCCGATAAAACGGGTGCGGTAGGCCTGGGCCGATTCGGCCAACACCTGCCGCAGAAGGGCGCCGCGCTGACGAGCGACCTCGCCGCGCACCCGCCCCGGCAAGCGCGCCGCCGCCGTCCCAGGCCGGGGAGAGTAGGTGAAGACGTGCCCACCGGCGAACTGCATGGCTCTCACGAAATCCAACGTCTCGGCGAACTCAGCCTCGCTCTCGCCGGGGAAACCGGCAATGAGGTCCGTGGTCACGGCCAGGTCGGGGATGGCAGTCCGGGCCGCGGCAAGCAGGTCGGCGAACGCCTCGGGGGTCGTCTTGCGCGCCATGCGGCGCAGCACTGCCGGGCTGCCCGATTGCAGCGGCAGGTGCAGGTGCGGGCAAAGGCGGGAATCGGCCCACAGGGCGAAGAAATCCGGCGTCAGGTCCCAGGGTTCGAGCGAGGACAGGCGCAGGCGCGGCACCTCCGTCTGGGCGAGGATGGCTGCCGTCAGTTCGCCCAGCCGCTGCGGCGGCGTCAAGTCCTGACCCCACGAGCCAAGATGGACGCCGGTCAGGACGACCTCCTGCGCGCCGCCGGCGAGGGCGGCCCGCACCTCGGCAAGCACCGCTTCGGGCCGACGCGAACGGCCCGGGCCGCGCGCCAGGGTAGTGATGCAGAAGGTGCAGGCGTTATCGCAGCCATCCTGCACCTTGAGAAAGGCGCGCGTGCGGGCGCGCAGGCCCGGCAGGGGCTGGCGGGCCAGCGGCTCGAGGTCGAAGAATTCCGGCGGCAGAGCGAGCAGGTCGGCGGCCAACGTATCTTTGGCCTGATTGGGGACGACGCGCCAGACCCCCGGCAGGGCAGCCGCCGCCTGGGGTTCGAGCGTGGCCCAGCAGCCGGTCGCCAGGATGCGCCCGCCGCCGAGGCGCGCTGCCCGCCGGATGGCGGCGCGCGAATCGGAGGCTGCCTCGGCCGTGACCGTGCAGGTGTTGATGACGGTCAGGTCGGCTTCGGCGGCGCTGGCGACGATTTCATGGCCCACGGCCCGAAACTGACGGGCGAGGGCCTCGATTTCCGCCTGATTCAGGCGGCAGCCGATGGTATCGAAAAAAATCTTCATGCCTGCACACAAGCCGCGCGGCGTTAGGGGCCGGCCGCGCTGAAATTGTCGAAGATGATGTCCACGCCGGCCTCAGTGAACGAACCGGCCAGCAAACCCACCTCCCCCTCGGCGTGGTCGCCATCCCGAAAGGTCGCAATCTCCTGGCCGTTGACCGAGGCGGCCAGGTGGTCGCCGATGCAGTCGAAGGCCAGGTGGTTGGGCGCCACGCCGGTCAGGATGGCCGGGCTGACGGTCATCGCCTGGCCTCCGAACAAGATGCGGTTGCCACCCGAAACCTTGCCAACGCCGAAGTAGCCGTCGCTGGAAATGATAAAAAAGTAGAAATTGTAAGGGTCGCGATAGCGGCAAATCAGCCCAAAGCGGTTGTCGAAGGGGCCCGCCAGCCGCCCGGCATCCACCTCCAGGTGGACGTCCCGGTAGCGGCGCCCGCTCAGCGTCCACAAATCATAGTTGGCCGTGGTCACGGTGATGCGAAAGGTCCCCTGGTAATAATTCATCTCCCCGACCGGGCTGGAGGCAACCAGCCATCCGCTGGCGGGCGAGGAGAAATCGTCCCGGAAAGCGGTGCCAGCCGGAAGGGCGGTGGGACTGGCCGTCAGAGTCGTCGGCAGGCAGGCGGTCAGGAGAAAGAGAGAACCCAAGAAAAGGTATCGGAACAATCGGTGCATGAGAGGCGAGAAACCGTTTCTTGTCATCGGCGCTACCGCTTCATGGAAAATATTGCTCTAGCAGCCGCTGCGCCCGCCAGCCGGAAGGGCCGCCAGGGTCGAGAGCGACCGCCTGCTGCAAATAGGTCTGCGCCGCGGGGGCATTGCCGAGGCGGAGGTAGAGCATCCCCAGGTGCAAGTACGGAGCGGCTTGCTGCGGCGCCAGTTCGACGGCACGGCGCAAGTGTGATTCGGCCTCGTTGTAGTAGCCGACCTCGGTCATCACCTGACCGGCGAGGTCATGCGTCTGCCAATCGTCAGGGGCCAGGTCGAGCAGGCGTTCGACCGCCGGCAGGGCGGCCGTTTCGAGAGCGGTTGCATTGCGCAAGCAAAAGGCGGCCAGGACACGCCAGTAAAGGGGATCGTCGGGGGCAAGGGCTGTCGCCTGCTGATAGGAGGCCAGCGCCCGGATGAGATCGCCCCGGGCCTCCCAGGCCTCTCCCAGGGCAGCCTGCCAGGCGGGGTTGGACGGTTCGGCCGCCGCGGCCCTGGCATAGTGGACGAGCGCCCGGCCGGCCTCGCCCCGTCGCAGCCAGTACATGCCCGCCAGCGCCTGAACGAGAACCGAACGCCGGTCGAGGCGCAGCGCCCGCCCGATCTGATAGGCTCCATCCAGGCCTGCCTGCTGGCGGGCCTCCCCCCACCAGGCCCAGGCCTCGGCATAATCGGGCCGCAAGATGGCCGCCCGCTCAAGCGCCGCCTGCGCCAGATCGAGTTCGCCGAGGGAGAGCAGGCTGCGGCCCGCCACCACCAGCCAGTAGGCCGGTTCGGCATCGGCCTCCAGCGGACCAAGAGCCGTTCGGAACACCTGCGCCGCCGGCTCATATTCGGCCTCCAGCCGGGCGGCCAGCAGTAATTCGGGCAAGGCCTCCTGCGGCCGGACGGCGCACAACAGCAGGCCGAGTTCGTAGTGAGCGGTGGCGTCGGCGGGGACGAGCGCCAGGTAGGCTTGCCAGGCTTCGATGGCCGCCGGGTAGTCGCCCTGTTGGCGGTAGGCGCGCGCCAGGCGCGGCCAGGCCTCCACAGAAGGCAGAGCCTGCCGCCAGGCATCCAGAGCCGAGGCGACGTCTCCCCTTTGAGCATACAGGTCGCCGCGCGCAAGCCAGCCGGCCGGGGTCAGTTCGCCTTGCCGCTCGGCACGGGCGAAATAGGTTTCAGCCGTGAGGGCATCGCCGTCCGCCGCGGCAGCCAGCGCGGCCCGTTCCCACAAGCCCGTCTCCCAGGGCAACCGTTCCGCCGCAGCGGCATAGGCGGCCGCGGCGGGCTGGCCTGCCGCCTCCAGCCGGCGCGCCCGCTCCAGGTTCAGCCAGCCGAACAGCGGACGCGGCGAGAGAATCGCAGCCAGGAGTCCCAAAAGGACAAAGGCCCGGCCGAGAAGCGGGGGAAAGGAAATGCGGCGCACAAGGCAATTATAGCCCATATGAAAATGCTATCTTCGCCAGCGCAAAATTGAGATAAACTATCGAAGTAGAAGTATAATCCTGATAGACTATGAACACATTCCTCGGGAATGTTTTTGCCCTTCTGACCACGCCTTCGGGCAATTTAATCTATCACCTGTGCCTGGTGGTCTGCATCGGCGGCGCATTGCAGGGCGCCATCCATCACTGGCGGATCAGCCAATTTCCGCAGGCGCGGCGCACACTGCTGGGATTGGCGGTGCTTCTGGGCCTGCAACTGCTCCAATTCTTCTTCAGCGCTCTCGTCTGGCAGGGACTGCTCGACCCGCAGACCGTCCTGCCGCCTCTCGACCGGGCAGTCAGTCTGCTCAGCCTGGTGTGGATCGCCTGGCTGTGGACTTTTCCCGAACCGGTCCGGCTGGCCGACGCGGCCGTCATCCTGCTGACGATGCTGGCCGTGACCGCCTTTGGCGCCACGCTGGTGTTTTGGAGCCAGACGCCCGGCGTGGACTTCAATCTGTCGATCTTCGACCTGGCCTGGCATGCCTTCAGCCTAGCCATCATCTTGCTGAGTCTGGTCATCCTGCTCGTCCGCCGCCCGAACGGCTGGGGCAACGGACTGGCGGTCCTGCTGCTGGCCTTCTTTGGTCATCTGGCGGGAGCCTTCCTGCCTATGGCGGGAGATTTCCCCGGCGCTTTGCGCCTAGCGCACCTGGCCCTGTTTCCCATCCTGCTGACCCTGCCCCAGCGTTTTCCTCTCGAATCGTCTTCCTCCTCGCAAACCGCCATCAAAACCGACCAACAAATCCCCGAACGCCGCCGGTACAGCACCGACCCCAAGACCTTTCACGCCCTGCTCTCCCTGGCGGGCGAACTGGATCCCGGCAAAATCAGCCGGGCCATGACGCGCGGCATCGCCCAGGCCATGCTGGCCGACTTGTGCTTCCTGCTCACCCTGAGCGACGACAAGACCCTCAACATCGTCTGCGGTTACGACCTGATTCGGGAAGAGGCCCTCGACGGCACGACAGTGGACAGGGACAGCATCCCCTTGCTGGCCAACGCCCTCCAGCGCGGCCGTCCCCTGCGCCTGCCGGCCAGCAGCACCTCCTCGGACCTCAGGGGGCTGGGACAGATTCTCGGCCTCACCAACCCCGGCCATCTGCTCAGCGTGCCCATCAACGCCTCCGAGCGCAGTCCGCTGGGCGGCCTGTTGCTGCTCTCCCCCTACTCGAACCGGCTGTGGAGCGCCGAAGACCAGACCTATCTGACGAATGTCGCCTCGCTATTCGTCCCCATTCTGGAGCGCAGCCAGCGGCTGGCAGCGTTGGAAGTCGAAAGCGAGAAAAGCCGCGCCGCCATCGAGGAGGCCCGTCGGCGCGCCGAAGAGGCCGAGAAGAAATACGAAGAAATCTCCCAGAAATACGAGGCCCTCAGCCGACAGGCCGCACAAGTCGAGATGCAGGCCGAGAACATCGCCGCCCTGCTGGCCGTCCAGGAAGAGTCACAGCGCACCATCAATCAACTGCGGGCCGAATTGGAACAGGTGCGCCAGGGCATCTTGCCGACCGAAACGAGTTCAGCCCAGGTTCAGCAGTTAGAGAACGAACTGCGCCTGACCCTCAAAGAGGTCGCCCGCCTGCAAAATGCCCTCGCCCAGGCCGAGATGAAAATCCTGGAACTGGAAAAACGTCCCGCCTCGGCCATCTCGAACGAGCAGGCCGAAGTCATCGCCTCGATCTCCCAGGAACTGCGCCAGCCGATGTCTTCCATCGTCGGCTACACAGACCTGCTGCTCGGCGAATCGGTCGGCATTCTGGGCGCATTGCAGCGCAAATTCGTCGAACGCATCAAGGGGTCCACCGAACGAATCGGCAGCCTGATCGAAGATTTGATTCAGTTGACCACCCTCGAAGCCGGACGCATGGACCTGAAGCCCGAACCCGTCGATATCAACCTCATCATTGACAACGCCATGGCCTACACCAGCACGCAAATCCGCGAGAAGAACATCACCATGCGGCTGGACGTGCCCAGCGTTCCGCCCCAAATCCAGACCGACCGCGAGGCCTTGCAACAAATCCTGATTCACCTTCTGCAAAACGCCAGCGCCGCCACACCGGCCGAAGGGACGATCACGCTGCGGGTCCAGATGCAGAAGGAAAAGAACCAGAATTACCTCCTGCTCCAGGTTTCGGACACCGGCGGCGGCATCAGCGCCGAGGACATTCCGCGCGTCTTCGCCCGCCGCTACCGGGCCGACAACTCACTCATCCAGGGCCTGGGCGATACGGGCGTGGGCCTCTCCATCGCCAAGACCCTGGTCGAGGCCCAGCACGGACGCATCTGGGTTGAGACCGAAGCCGGCGTCGGCTCGACTTTCAGCGTCCTGCTGCCGGTCACCCCCTCCGAAGAGAAGCCATGAAAAGCGCCCGGCAGGTGTTCAGCGGTCTGGCAATCGCCCTGGCCTCCTCCGTCCTTATCCTGGGAGGCCTTTCGCTCTCCCTGGCAGAGGGCCACATGCTGGCGCCGACGCCGACCCTGCCCCCCACCGCCACGCCGACCTGGGCCTCTTTCACGCTGCCGCCGCCCAACACCGCCACGCCCATTCCTCCCACCGAAACGCCCACCCTGCCCCCCACCCCCACCACCTGCCCGCCGCCTTTCAACTGGATTCCCTACCAGGTCCAGGCAGGGGATAGCCTCGAAGGCCTCGCCCAGCGTTACCGCA
>JBEULG010000025.1:0-9626 GCA_041287425.1 Anaerolineales bacterium
GGCAGGGTTATCGCTATCACGTCACCGGCTTGCTGCATGACGAATTGGGCTTCCCCACCCAGCGCATTGATGAGATTGACCCCTGGTTAGAGCGCGTCAACACCAAACTGGACAAGCACCTGGATGAAATCACCCTGCTGGCCGAGGATGTGCAGGCTGGCGCCCGCATCGGCTTGCTTTCGTATGGTTGCACGGCCCGCTCTGCCCGCCATGCGCTCAAGGTGGCCCGCAGCCGCGGCGCGAAAATTGACATGCTGACGCTATTCACCATCTGGCCGTTTCCTGAGAGACAGGTCGAGGCGTTTGGGGAACGACTGGACAAAATCATCGTCGCTGAGATGAACCTGGGCCAGTTGGCCTACGAGGTCGAGCGCGTTGTCGGGCGCAAGAAGGTCGTGCGCGTCACCCGTGCCAACGGCGAGATGGTCACGCCGCAGATGATTCTGGATGCGCTGGAGGGCTAGAGCCATGGACGAACATATTCTAGAGGCCCACGAACTCGAACAGGAGGAGGCCCTCATTCCGCAAGCCGATTGGTTCAACCGCAGCGAGACGCTGCAGAAACTGCGCAAGAACAAGAAATTCCCCACCATCTGGTGTTCGGGTTGCGGCATCGGGGTGGTGATGGGGGCGCTGATTCGTGCCATCGACCACCTCGGTCTGAGCAATGACGAGGTGGCGCTGGTCTCCGGCATCGGCTGCACGGCGCGCATGCCGGTCTATATGGATTTCAACACCCTGCACACCACGCACGGCCGGGCTCTGGCTTTTGCCACCGGCCTTAAAATTGCCCGCCCTGATATGAAAGTCATTGCCATCATGGGCGACGGCGACGCCCTGGCCATCGGCGGCAACCACTTCATCCATGCGGCCCGGCGTAATTTGGGGATTACTGCGCTGGTGGTCAACAATGCCATCTACGGCATGACCGGCGGCCAGTACAGCCCGACCACCCCCATCGGCGGACGGGCGACCACTGCCCCGTATGGCAATATCGAACCGCCTTTCCCCATCTGTGAACTGGCGATTGCCGCCGGGGCCTCGTATGTAGCCCGCTCCACCGTCTACCATGCCCTCGAATTGGACAAATTCCTGGCCGAGGCGATTGCCAAGGACGGCTTCAGCGTGGTCGAGGCGGTTTCCTACTGTCACACTACCTACGGCCGGTTCAACCGACTCGGCACCGCCGCCGACATGATGCGCGCCCTCAAGGACAACACCATCGCCCAGAGCGCCTATGAGCGCCTGACGCCCGAGGAAAAGGCCGCCAACACCAAAATCATCCGCGGCAAGTTCCTGGATGTTGACCGGCCGCAGTACACGGTTGCTTATGACAACCTCATCACCCGTGTCCTGGGAGGCGAAAAATGAGCCACGCGCTTGCAGACCGCATCGAAATCCGTCTCGCCGGCGAGGGCGGGCAGGGGATGATTCTGGCCGGCATCATCCTGGCCGAAGCCGCCTCCATCTACAGCGGCAAGAACGTCGTTCAATCGCAATCTTACGGCCCCGAAGCGCGCGGCGGAGCGAGCAAATCGGAGGTGATTATCTCCAGCGGCGAAATTGACCATCCGGAGGTCATCGAGGCGGACATTCTGGTGGCGCTCAGCCCGGAGGCCTATCGCAAGTTCCGCCACGAGGTCAAACCCGACGGCCTGCTGATCGTAGATGCCGACAAAGTCAGGGACGCCGATGAAAGGGCCATTCGCATCCCCATCACCCATCTGGCTTTCGAGACGACCGGCCGCCAGATTACGGCCAACACCGTAGCCCTGGGCGTGTTGGTCGGTCTGACGGGCATCGTCGAGCGTCAGGCAATCGAGAAAGCAGTCGCCGCCCGCGCCCCGCGCGGCACCGAGGAGATGAATCGCAAGGCGCTCGAAGCCGGCTTTGCCGCCGCCGCGGCTGTGAAAAAATAAAGACCGCAGGGCTTGGAGAAACATGGGTCGCCGCGCTGCCTGACCCATGTTTTTATTGGGATGGAGTGTGCCAACCCAATGGCTGGCTGTAATTTGAGACCTTTTGAGAGTCTTCGCAAGTTGGGGACGGCTATGCTGGACGGAAATTTTAGGAGGAGGCATGCCATGAAACGCTCGAATGTTCTCTGGATTACGGTCCTCTGCTTGGGGTGGTTTTTCGATTTTCTGTTCTGGAATCACCAGCCAGGCATCAGTTTTGCGCTCTTCGTCGTTCTGTGCCTGGGAGGCGGTTTCCTGGTTCTGGGCCTGGAGGGCCTCAAACCTTCCTGGAAGGCGCTGCTCCTGCCGGCGCCAATTTTGTTTTTCGCAGCCATAACTTTCATCCGCCTGGAACCAATGACCGTCTTTCTGGCGGTGGTCTTCGTCCTGTTCCTGATGGGTGTGCTGGCGGCCACCTACCTCGGCGGCCGCTGGATGGAATACGGCCTGCTGGATTACCTGGCCACTTTCTTTCGCTTGCTGGGCAGCCTCATCTCCCGGCCGCTGATTTTTCTCTCGGAGAAGAAGACTGCTCCGCCGGAGGCCGGCGCGTCGGCCCCCAAAGTCGGCTGGAAGCATTTCTGGGCCGTGCTGCGCGGCGTGCTGATTGCGCTGCCCATCCTGGCCATCTTCGCCGCGCTGCTTTCGGCCGCCGACCCGGTCTTCGACCGCTGGATGCAGGATTTCGTTGACTTGTTCCGCCTCGAACGACTGCCCGAATATATCCTGCGCGGCGTCTTGATTTGCGTTGTCGCGTATTTGCTGGCAGGGGTCTTCCTGCACGCGGCCGGCAAGAGCCGGGACGAAAACCTGATCGGCCTCGACAAGCCACTCGTACGTTCGTTCCTGGGCTTCACCGAGGCGGCGGTCGTCCTGGGCGGGGTGGTGGCGCTGTTCACGGTTTTCGTCATCGTCCAGTTCAAATATTTCTTTGGCGGGCAGGCGAATATTCACGTGGCAGGCTTTACCTACGCCGAATACGCCCGGCGCGGCTTTGGTGAACTGGTGACGGTGGCCTTCTTCAGCCTGCTCCTGTTCCTGGGGTTGAGCGGCATCGTCCGGCGCGAAAGCCGACCTCAACGCATCTGGTTCTCCGGCCTGGGGATTGCCATGGTGGCGCTGGTCGGCGTGATGCTGGTCTCGGCCTTTCAGCGCCTGCTGCTCTATGAAGCCGCCTACGGTTTCTCACGTTTGCGCACCTATACGCATGTCTTCATGATTTGGCTGGGTTTGCTGCTGGGCGGGGTGGTCGTCCTCGACCTGCTGCGGCGGGAGCGGGCCTTTGCCCTCGCCGCCCTCCTGGCCTCGCTCGGATTCGCCGTCAGCCTGAGCCTGCTCAACGTGGACGGATTCATCGTCCGGCAAAATCTGGGGCGGGCCGCCGAAGGTCAAGGTCTGGATGTGGCCTATCTGGCCTCGCTCTCGGACGATGCCGTCCCGGCGCTGGCGGCGGCCTATCAATCGGACGACCTGCCGCGGCTGACCCGCGACGCGGCCGGGGCGGTGCTGGCCTGCCGCCTGCATGACACCCGCCGCGGCGATCCCGACTGGCGCGCCTTTCATCTCTCGCACTGGCAGGCCGAACGCCGCCTGGCGCCGCTCCTGGATGAATTGGACGACTATCAGGTATTCACCGACCGCTGGCCGATGCAGGTGCTGACGCCGGCCAGTGTATTGTACGATTGCTCCGCGGCTTATTCGGATTGAGAGGCGGAAGATTGGGCTTTCCCTCTCGCTCCGCGTTCCAGGCTGGCGAACAGCAGGAGCGCCGCCCAGACAATCAAGCCGATGGAGCGATACATGCCGGCTGCCCCCAGCCTTTGCAGCAGCAGGCCGCCAAGCAGACCGCCGGCTGAGGCGCCGAAGCCCATCAGGGCCGAGCCGAACATGCCCTGGGCGCTGGCCTTGACTCCGGGCGGCGCGCTTTGGTCAGCGTAGGAGACGCCCGCCAGGTAAATGGCCGGAAAGGTCAGGCCGTGCAGGAGTTGGATGAGCAGAACCGCCCACGGCAGGCGGGTCACCGAATACAGCAGCAGGCGCAGGCCGATGACGGCCATCGCCAGACACAGCGTGCCGCGCGCCCCAAAACGCCGCAGCAGCCGGTCGCCGAAGAACATGACCGGCAGTTCGGAGAGGGTCGAGACCGTCAAGGCCAGGCCCATCAACCTCTCGCCAGCGCCCAGCCCGTTCATGTAGATGAACAGGTAATTGTTGACCGAAGACATGCCGACACCGGCAAAGAAGACCATCAGCAGGAAGAGCATCCAGCGGCGATCCGTCAGCAGGGTGCGCATTCCGCTGCGGAACGAGCCGCCGGCCGGGATTTGGTGGAAGGGGATGTTCAGGGCGATGAACAGGCCGATTCCCAGCAGGATGGCGTAGCCCCAGAAGGACCATTGGATGCCAAAACGCTCGATCAACTCACCGGCGACTGGCGCCATCACGCCCCACCCGACGGTGCCCCACAGACGCACCCGCCCGTAGCGGGCGCGCCGCTCGCCGAGCATGGACAGCGTGGCACTGTCCACCAGCGAGAAGATCGGCGCGCTGACAAAAGCATACAGGCAAAGGAAGGCCACCAGCCAGCCGAATTGGGTCTGGCGCGAGAGCAGCAGCGCCGCGCTGCCTGCTCCCACCATGGCGAAGGTCAGGATGGCTTTGTGGCGGCGGGTGGCGTCGGCTGTGCCGGTCCAGAAAGGGCCGGCAGCCAGCGAGATGAGCGGGGAAAGCCCCGCCAGTAGCCCGATTTGCCCCCCGCTCATCCCCACACTTTGATAGAAAAGGGTCAGGAAGGGGAAGAGGAAGGAGATGGCAGCGTAGACGAGAAAGTAGAAAGCAGCGGGGAAGAACATGGCTGGAGTGTCATCCTTTGGAGAGGAAATGTCAAGACGCCGAAGGCCCGCAGGCGAAATCGTAGTCTCGCAGCACGTCATGAATGTGGTCGCGAAGCAGGGTGGAGGCGAGGGGTTCCACTTCGCCGCTCCGCAGGCGGGCGTATTGACGCGGCAGATATTGACTGACCAGCGCCAGCGGCAGCGGTTTGCCCTCCAGGTTGCGCAGCAGGCGCTCGAAGGCGGCCCGGACCTGCGGGTCGGCCCAGTAATAGCGGATGCGGTCGCTCAGGCTGAACTTGCGCTTCAGACGGCGTTCCTGCTCGCTGCCGCGATAGTACTTTTCCCAGTAGCCAGGATTACGCAGCATGGCCTGCTCGAGGACCCGGACGATGTGCGAGCGCGCCGCGGCAGGCAGGAGTTCGGCCTCGATGGCCGCCAGGGCAAAGACTGCCTCGCGCAGGGCGAAGGTCAGCGCCGGGCCGACTTTGAGGATGGCGAAGTGGTCCTCGACCAGGGCGCGCAGCGCGGCGGGCGTCTGGTAATCGGTGGAATGGGCCTCGTAGACCAGGCCGGGGACGGTCTCGATGAAACGCGCCAGCGGAGCGGCCGCGGCGCGGTCATAGTCGTGGACGAAATCATCGCCGAACTCGACCCCGGGCTGGACGACCAGAGCGCGGACGCGCTCCCAGGCCGAATCCAACCCCTGCTCGTGGAAGGCGCGGCGGGCAGCCGCCAGGGTATCCGCAGCCGCCTCCGGCGAGGTGACGGCGAGGCGGCCCGCGCCGGCCCTCGCGCCGCCGGCAGGCGGGACCTCCGAACCGATGACGTAGCGCAAGGGACGGCGGACGATGGACGGCGGGCGATGGATGGTGGATGGATGAGTGAAGCCGGCGGCTTGCTCGGCGACTCTTGCCAGTTGCGCTGTGCGGCGGGCGATGACTTCCAGCGGCAGGTCGCTCTCGCCGCCGAGGGGCATGGAGCAGTCGAGGTGGACTTTGGTGAAGCCGGCCTGGACGAAGGCGCGCACCAGGTCGGAGGCCTTCTGCATGGCGCGCTCGGCGGGTTCGTCGGCCCAGGGGAGCGGGCCGAGATGGTCGCCGCCGAGAATCAGGCGAGAGCGTGGGAAGCCGAGCCGGTCGGCGGTTTCCTGCACGAAGCGGGCGAAGTCGGCCGGGGTCATGCCGGTGTAGCCGCCGAATTGATTGACCTGGTTGCAGGTAGCCTCGATGAGCACCGGCCGCGGCTGAGTCCGTCCGTGTTGCAGGGCGGCCTCGATGACCAGCGGATGCGCCGAGCAAATGGAGGGCAGGCCGCGGGGCTGGCCGGCGTGGTGGGAGGCAGCGAGGGAATCGAGGGGGGTCATTGATTGACAGTCGAAAGTTAATGCTCCAATGTCACAGGTCGAAGTATCGGTCAAACGTTGCAGGTCGCCCGTCATAGGTGAGCGAGGGCCTGGTCGAGGCTGGGCTGGGCGGCAACGCCGCCGGCGGCCTGGGTCGAGAGCGCCCCGCAGACGGCGGCCAGGCGCAGCGAAGTCTCGAGCGGCCAGCCGTGCAGGTAGCCGTAGAGGAAGCCGGCGTTGAATGTGTCGCCCGCCCCGACGGTATCCACAACCGCGACCGGAATCGAGGCGACTCTGACCAGGCGCTCTCCGCTCACGCCCAGCGCGCCCTCGGCGCCGAGTTTGACAGCGACGGTTTGGGCCAGGGCGGCCAGTTTGCGCGCCGCCGCTTCGACCTCCTGTTCGCCGGTCAGGGCGCAGGCCTCGGCCCGATTGGGCAGAAAAACGTCCACCAGCGGCAGCAGGTCGCGGACGCCGCGCCACTCGCCGGAGGGGTCCCAATTGGTGTCGAGGGAGGTGGTCAGGCCGAGGGTGCGGGCGCGGGCGAACAAGTCTGGCAAGCCGGGGCGCAGGGCGTCCTGCAGGAAGTAGGAGGCGACGTGCAGGTGACGGGCGCGGCGCAGCAGGTCGTCGGTCACGTCTGCGGCGCGCAGGGCAGCGATGGCGCCGGGGAAGGTCAGCATGGCGCGGTCGTGGCCCTTGTTCAGGATGACGGTCAGGCCGGTCTGCCGGGCCGGGTCAACGAGGACGGCGGATGTATCCACGCCGCGCGCGGCCATCGCCTCGAGCATGAAGCGGCCGAAGAGGTCGTCGCCGCAGACGCCGACGAAGGCAACCTTCAGCCCCAGCCGCGCTGCGCCGCAGGCGGTGATGACCGACGAGGAGCCGACCGTCAGGGCCGCCGAGTCCACCAGTTTCTCGACCTGGCCGAATTGCGGCTCGACATCGCCGGAGAGGATGAGGTCGGGGTTGATTTCGCCGGGGAGGAGGAGGTCGAAGGTCATAGGTTATAATACATAGTGAGTGAAAGGAAGGTCGGTATGTTGTTAGAACAAGTAGCATCCCAGTTGAATATTCCGCCAGAGAAACTGGAGCGCGAGAGTTTAAAAGTCTATATCCAGCGGCATCTACGGATCATCGAAAGCGAATTATTCCATCTGGCACAACGCTATGGAGTCCAGAACGTCAACGAACTAGATGAACGGATTCGTGCAGGCGCTTTTCACGAGAACGAGGCGTTTGAGGATTTCTTTCGCTTCGATTACCTTGAAAGCGAACGACGTAAATATCAGGACCTGCTGGCTTCTCTATGAGCGCCATCCTCGATACTCTGGCACGCATTGCCGAAGTAGAGTTTTCCACAATCGTCAGTGAAAGCGAGATCTTGGGGGAATAATTACGGCTTTTCATCGGGGACGACAGTTACATTGATATTTGGGTTTCGCGTTCGGTCGAGGGGAGATTCGGCTTTCATTGGGAAAGACGTCACCTGGACGTCACCTGGATGGAACACTTTACCGTTACGACAATTTTCCCGATACTGCCTGGCAGGGGGTAAAAACTTTTCCGCGCCATTTTCACAATGGTTCGCAGGAAAAGGTAGAAGCCGCGCCTTTTGAGGCGGATTTGTTGGAGGGTTTGCGCGGCTTTCTTCGTTTCGTAAGCGAGAAAATCCGTTAGCCATCAGCCTCCATAGACGTTGTACCAATCGAGGGGGGCGGTGGCGGTGTAGAAATCGGTCCAGGGGCGGGCGAGGGCCTGACAGAGAGCACTCAGACGCTGGAGGCGCTGACGGGCCGCGCCGCGCAGGAAGTCGAGGCGCTCCGTACCCGACAACTGCACCGCCTCCTGCCAGACGGCGCGGCCGACGGCGACGCCGCTAGCCCCGGCTTCGCAGGCGGCGATGACCTGCCTCAGATAGCGGTCGAACGCGACGGCGGCAGAGAGGACGATCCAGGGAACGCGGCTGGCGGCGTTCAGGTCAGCGCAGGCGGCAGCCCACTCGGATTCGGGCGAGTCGGCGGGGAGCGGGAACTCGGCCTTGAGCAGGTCCACGCCGGGGAGGGCGGTCAGGCGGCGGGCGGTCTCGACCACGACGCGGCGCTTTGCGGCGGGGGAGAGCGCTTCGCCGTCGAGCGAGTAGGAGAGCGGTTCGAGCATCAGGGCCAGGTCGTGCTTCTGGCACTCGGCGGCCACCTCAGCGGTGAAGGCTTCGATTTCGGCCGCGGCGGGCGAATCGGGGTGGTAGTAGACGAGCAATTTGGCCATTTGGGCGCCCATGCGCTTGGCCTTTTCCACGCTCCAGCCGGGGAGGATCTGGGCACGGCGGGCGGTCGGCTCGCCAGTGTAGCCGGTCGCTTCGAGGGCGACCACCAGCCCCCGGTCGCCGGGCAGGGCGCCGGCGGCGATGGCCTGGGCAGCGGAGACTTCCGGGTCGAGCAGGACGGCGGTCGCGGCGGCAGCCAGTTCGCGGGTCACGTCCAGTTTGAAGCGGCTGAGTTCGGCTTCGTCCTGGAAGCGCGGGTTGGCGCGACGCAGGTTCTGACGATGGTCGAGGGCCAGGAAGGTGAACGTGCCGCGCGGCGAGGCGCATTGTTGGAAAGAGCGGTATTTGGCGATGGAGAGGATGCCGGTCATACGTCGAAGAGTCTCATAGTTCGATGAGAGCAGTTGTGCCGCGGAAGGATAAGAATCCTCTGCGATTTTACCCGCTTTTTTGACTTCTCTGATTGGAAGTTTTCTTTCTTCAAAGGGCGGTTGAACATTATTCTGCCCCGTTGTGCGGCTGCGATTATGCGCAGCGGGACTTTCTAAAGTTGCTCTGTTGCAAACATTAGTTATCGTGTCACCGCGAGCGCAGCAGCCTGTCCAGAGCGAAGGGAAGCAATCTCCTCGATTGGCAGGAGATTGCTTCGGCTGGCTAGAACTAACTCTTGCGAAAAGTTATATTTCTTCTTTTTCTCTTTTGAGACGTAAGAGAATGAGAGGAATGACGATAGGCGATATGCCTTGTTCTGTAATAGCCTGTCCGACTTCGATGAGGAAAGGACCTTTTGTTTGAAGTTCATAAGGTAGATAATGATGAAGAGGAACTTCGATAATATTTCCATATTCAGGAGTTCCTAAATCATCTACGTATGTCATGTTAGAAGGAAAGTAAGTAGCATTACTGTCAGTTGATACTAAATTCCTAATATCATTCCCTTCAATTGCCAAAAGTTGGGCGAGGAGGGCTTCTTCGGGATTGGGGCTTTGGGGGTCGAGGGGAGCGCCGTCAGGTCGTTGGGCGTAAAGGATAGTGTAAGAAGGAAGCGCATAGCCGGTACTGGTCTCTCTGTAAAAATCAGTAATATCAATTATTGTGGAGGATAAGTCAATGACGTTAGTGTGGGCAATGTTAGTATAGGGTTCGACAAAGCGGTGGATGGGGATAGTCCAGTAGACTAAAAACTCATCAGGCGAGGCGTTTTGCGGGTCTTGAGGGTTGAGGCT
>JBEULG010000026.1:0-78313 GCA_041287425.1 Anaerolineales bacterium
GGAGGGAATCGCCGGTTTCGATTTTGAAATCCAGGTTGGGCAGGGGCGGGGGCGGGTAGCCTTCGTACTCCACAATCAGCGAAAGCCACAGGCGCAGGCGGGCGATGTTGACGGCGAAGGGGTCGAGGTCTACCCCGTAGAGGTTGTTTTGGATGATTTCCAGTTTGCGGGCATACACGGTTTGCGCGTCCAGATGGCGGGCGGCGAAGAGGGCTTCGCGCTTTTCGAGCAGTTCGTGCAGCATCCCCAGCAGGTAAGCGCCGGAGCCGCAGGCGGGGTCGCAGACTTTGACGCGCCTGAGGACGGCGAGGGCGGCTTCGGGGTCGCGCAGCGCCGGGCTGTCGTTTTCGTCCACAAAGCGGGCGAGCGAGGCGGGGGCTTCGCCGGGCAGGGCGGTCTCCAGGTAGCCTTTGAGCGCCTCGCGGCACATAAACTGGACGACCGGCTTGGGGGTGTAGTAACTGCCGCTTTCGTGGCGGCCGGTGACCAGTTCCTCGAAGATTTTGCCGAGCATTTCGGGGTCCACGGCCACTTCCACATCCAGCGGGGTGGATTCGGTGACGGTGAAGTTGTAGCGGTAAAGCAGGTCGCTGAGGATGCGCGCCAGCAGGTCATCGGGGAAGAAGAAGCGTTCGGCGCCTTCTTCCTCGTCGCGCTCGCGCTCGAAGAGGCCGCCGTTTAGGTAGGGGACCTCGCCGATAAGGTCACGGACGAACTGAAACTGGGGGTCGCTCTGCACCAGGCCGCGCCCATAGGGGTTGTTGAGACCCATGAAGAAGAGCGCATCCAGGCGTTTGCGGTGAAAGTTGGCCTGGCGGCGTTTCTCAGGGTCGTTGCGGTAGTAGTCCTCGAAGAGCGCCCGCAGGTAGTCTTTGCGCCCCTGAAAGGTGAGCCAGCCTTTGCGTTCGAGGAAGGCGAGGAAGAGCAGGCGGTTGAAGAAGCGCTGGGTGTAGAGGCGCTTTTGCTCGGCGCTCCAGGGCAGGTCAATGCTGGCTTCGGCCTGCTCAAAGAGGGCGCGGTAATCGCGGAAAAATTTTTTGGTGACGGCTTCGACGTCGAAAGCGGCGTTCAATTTGTCGGTAACGGCGCTCAGGCCGGGGTCGCCGAACAGGCCGAGTTCCTCCAGGGTGAAGGCCAGTTTGCTGAGTTGTTCGAGGGTGGTGCGTGCAGGCACACCGGCCGCGTAAGAGAGGGTGCGCATTTCAATTTTGCCCTGACCACGTCTCCGTGCCCAAACGAACGAGGTTTGACGGCCATCGCGGGTGAGATACACCAGGAGATGTTCGATATAACTGCTCGACAGGGCACGATAGACGCTGCGGCGTTGCTGCACGGTGGGAGTTTTTTCAGATGGCCAGTCAACGCGAAAGACCGGCAGGCCGGACATCTGGGCGAGGGGGCGGAATTCCAGGTCGAAGGATTGGCCCGGGGCGAGGGTGACCTGTCTGCGGAACGCCGCTCCCTGGGCGCGTCCCCAGAGCAGGGTTTCGCAGAAGAGCGCCTCCAGGTTTTGGGCTGGAGTTTCAAGTTGGTTTTGGATTTGGGTGAGGATGTGGTTTTCGGTCATTTTGGGGGCCTCAGAGGGGGTTCGACAAGCCGCTGGCTTGTCGGATTGCGAAACTGTTCAACAATCGAAGGCTTGTCAGCCGCAATCCAGCGGATTGCGAAACTGTTCAACAATCCGAAGGCTTGTCAGTCGCAATCCAGCGGATTGCAGAACGGCTATGGGGCAAGATAAGTCCACTTCCAATCCTGCCATTCTTTTACAAGACCGGCTTTGACGGGATTTTGCAATACATACCACACAATCCGTTCCCATTCGTCCTGATTGCGGATATAGTGGTCAAAACTTTCGTGCGCCCAGAATGGACCCTCCCGCGCCAGAATCCGGTTGGCTTCATGGGCGGTGAAACTTTTCAGAGAGTGCATGATAGAAGCCAGCGAGATATATTTTCCCGGATGATTGGGATCGGGAAGAGGGGCAAAGACCATATGCACATGGGTGGACATGATGCAAAATGCGTCCAGGCGGTAAACTTTCCCATCTCGGTAGCGGATGCTTTCGGCGACCATGCCGGCGACGCGCTCATCTTGAAGCCAGCGGGGGCCATTCTTAGGATGGTTGAGAATCTCCTCGAATTTTCCAAACCAGCGACGTTCGAATCCCCTCTTCTGTTCAGGGGTAAACCTGTTCTCATGGCGTTTTTCTTCCTGCCATTCACGAATCAGGCGCTGAGGCAGCGAGCCTGCCAGCCGAAAGGTGACAAATAGGGTGGCTCCTTCCGGCTGAATGTGAGGCAGGTTGCGACGGTAAAAAGGCTTGTAGGAAAGTCGGTCCATGAAAAAATTGTTCTCTAATTTGTGCTGCAGCAATCTGGCAAATTGCTGCACAAATTGCTGCAACAGTACAAATCAAGTTATAGCACGTAAACCCAAAGAGCAAAGGATGACTGGCTCGCGGACGGTTTGTTCTTCACTGACGCGCACCAGGCGGTCGTCTTCGTACCAGTCGGTCAGCATTTGAGCCAGTGTTGGGTCGGTAATCCCCAGGCGGAGTTCACGCCCCAGGGCTTCGCGGGCGCGTTCGGTCAGCGGGTAGCGGAAGATGGCATCCAGGAGACGGTCAAGGTTGGATGTGTCCTGTCCGTCCTGTTTCAGCCGGTCGCGGTAAGTGCGCATGCGGTCATAGACCTTGCGGCTGGTGCTGCGCAGGGAACCGAGTTGACCGCTCATCTCATTGATCTCGGCAATGGCCTGGCTAACTCCGCGAGCCACTAGGTCGAAGTGGTCAGGGCGGCGGGGCAGGGCGGGGGTTTCTGGGGGGCAGGCGGCGGCGTTCAGGATGCCGGCCATGGATTGTGAGATGATGTTTCCCTCACTGTCGGTGCGAATCAAGCCATTTTCGCCGCCGGGGAACCGGACGTAAATAAGCACGCCGTCCGGATTCTCTTGGGTAAGTTCATGGGGGCGAGTAGCGTAGATGACCGGCGGCAGTTTTTCCACCGTCTTGCGCGCCTCTTCCGGCGCGCTGTTCCAGATTCCGTAGGCGGCGCTGGCCAGGTCCACCTCGTTGTCTTCGTCGTCATCCAGAACGCCGCGTTTTTCGGTGTACAGGTCGCGCAGTTTGGCGGCGGCGTTCTCGCCGAAGAAGGATTCGTCCGTACCGACCACTTCCTGGTTTTGCTCCAGGCGGGTCATCAGCCGCTGGCGCAGACGGATGACCTTTTCCACGCCATCTGCGGGAATAAACGAATAGACCAGGATGGTGTCGTTTTCCTGGCCGATGCGGTCCACTCGGCCGGCGCGTTGGATCAGGCGCACGATGGCCCAGGGCAGGTCATAGTTGACCACGATGGCGCAATCTTGTAGGTTTTGTCCCTCCGCCATAACGTCGGTGGCGATCAGTACGCGCAGTTCTTCTTCGCCCGGCTTCAAAGAATATTCGTTGCTGCGGGGGCTGAAACGGCAGGCCAGTTGTACCGGGTCGGCGCTGCTGGCCACGGCACAGGCCAGACGGGAAACGCCGCGTTTTGTCAGTTGGTCGGCAAGGTATTGGGCGGTATCGGCGAATTGTGTGAAGACAAGCACTTTTTCGCTGGGATGGGTTTGCGTCAGCAGTTCGAAAAGGGCATTCAGTTTAGCGTCCTGCGCTGGGTTCCAGGAACCGGCCTTTTCGAGGACGCTTGCAAGCGCTTGTGCGTCTTCGCTTAAGTGCTGTTTCAGGGTCTCGTCAAAATATCCCGGCGACAGCCATTTGAAGCGAGAGGCGTACTGTTGACGATAGGTCTGATATACGTATTGTGCCTTGCGGCGGTAGATGTCCAACGAGTCTTTGGCCGAGGGCAGAATGTCGTTTTCGGTATCTACCTCCTCGGTGACGGGGTCATCATCGGGCTCCCATTCCGCGTCGGTGTCGCGCAGCGCCCAATCCAGGGCGGCCACATCCTGGGTGCCGATGGGGATGGGAAGATTGTTTTCGAGGGCATAGAGCGTTACCAGGTTGCGTAGAATGTGCCGCTGGATGGAGAGAACGAATGACGCTCCGCTCGACTCAAGGCGTTTGAACAGGTTGGTGCGAGAGAAACCGATGAGACGTTTCCCGGCGCGGTTTAAGTTTTCGATAATTTGCTTGTCGCGAGGATTGAGGGTTGTGGTTGGGATGGACTCCAAAAGGTAATTGGCCAGCCCATAGCGGGGCAGCCGCAAGTCTTCGATGACTTTCACGATGTCTTCTCGGTAGAGTCGGGCGTATTGGTCATTGGGGTCGTTTTCATCCAGGGCAAAATCAGTTCGTTTGGGATCTCGCTTAGGGAAGTATTTCGGTTTGCCATCAATGGTAACGAAGTAGCGCTCGCGAGCCTGATCGTAGGTAGCGTAATTGTTTATGATGAAACTGCGTGTGCGGCGTACCATAAACAGGCGCAGAAGATTGCGCCAGTCGTCGGGGTCCGTGCTTTCTTCGAAGGCCCGCAAACTGCGGGTGGAAGCCTGATAGAGAGCGCGAAAGTCGGCCTCTGTGCGTCCAGCAGCATTCCACTGGCGCAGGAAATTCTCCGGGCGCATGCCGAGTTCTTTGTGTTCATCCAGGAACAGGCGCAGTTGGTTACTGATATCCGTGAATTGCTTGTTATAGGGGGTTGCCGTAATCAGCATACAGGCGGCTTCTTGTTCCTCGATGAATTCCCGGATGGCCTGGTAGCGTTTGCCTTCCCGGTTACGCAGATTGTGGCTCTCATCAATGACGACGAGTTTGTATCGGCCGCGCAACTGAGCAAGGCATTCCGGCGCATTGCCAATCGAACGAACGTCTGCATTGAGATTGTAACGCTGCACGTAGCCGTCCCACATGGGTTTCAACTTTGGCGGGCATAGGATAAGCGAGCGGGTGCGCTGGTCTTCTTCGAAGATTTTGATGACCGCTGAGGCCATCATGGTCTTGCCCAAGCCGACTACATCGCCGAGCAGCACGCCGCCGCGCCGGTGCAGATGGCGGGCGGCTAGTTTCACTGCCTCAGTTTGAAAATCGAGCAGCACCCCCTGAAAAACCTTTGGCAGTTTGAACTCGCGCTCTCCTTTGCGGGCATCTTCCGAAAGGTGATAAATCATCTTGAGATAGACCAGATAGGGTGAAATAAGTTCCTCGCGCGCCCAACTGGTCTCAATCAACTGAATCAACTCCTGGCCAATATCGAAAGCAGCCTGGTCTTCCCAGCGTTCGTTGAACCAACGCTGGAGCTTCGCGGCCGCGTCCTGCTCTACCACATCCACGTTCAACTCGCCCTGGCCAGCCAGCCCGGATTGGGTCAGGTTGCTGGAACCCATATAGGCTATCAATGGTGTGATTGGGTCGCCGCGTCGGATGAGATACAACTTGGCGTGCAAAGGATAGCGGAGAAAGAGTTTTACCTTGACCTGATCGGCTTTCAATTGCTTTGCGAGCGCTCGCAGGGATTGCTCTGCTTGAGCCGTAGGCAAACCGAATTCGATTTGTTCCTTGAAACTTTGAGCAGCCTTTATGCGAAGCCGTGCCAGGGTCGGGCCATCAATCGCATTCCCTGGCTGCAGGGCGCTCTGGGTTGCCCGCATTTCCTCCTCGGGCGGTCGCTGCATTCCAATCAAGATACGCACCATGCGGCCATCTTGACCATCGAAACGAGCAGCTACCAGGTCGCTGATCTGTCCCCAGCCGCGCAGGTTGAAATAACCGACGCAAAAATCTGCCCGCTCTGCCTGTGTCAGTGTGGTGCGCAGCGCATCCGAAAGCAATTGTTCAATGTTGTCAAAAATATTCGGCATCTTTTTCTCCTGACCGGCGGGGAACCCCCGTCTATGCGCGAGACGCTGCCGATATTATACAAACAGATGGATGTAGGGGCAATTGCATTCCTTGTGCATCTTGCGAGTTCATCTTCTCGACGCGCAGGCAGCGAGTCTGTGGTCTTGCCCGGCGGCGTCAGATGCGTCTGGTGATCTCCTCCAGCGGCTTCAGGTTCTTTTCCGCCGGTTCCTCGCCGGCGTATCCCAAAAAGAGCATCGCCTGGGGCTGCCAGGTCGCGGGCAGATCGAGCGCCTGCCGTGCCTCCTCCTGGGCGTAGAGCGGCCAGCAAATCCAGTTGCCGCCGAGGCCCTCGGCGTGGGCGGCGAGCAGGAGATAGGCGGCGGCGTTGGCAACCGATTGGATGGCCATGATTTCGTCTTCGCGTTTGTCTTCGCGGACGGCGGTCACGTCGCGGCAGAGGAGGACGAGGACGGGCGCTTCTCGGATGCGGCGGAGGGAGCGCGCCACGCGCGCTTCGATTTCGGCTTCGGGCGCGCCGGCGGCGGTCATATCGCGGCGCATGGCGGCGGTGAGGGCCAGAGCGAGGCGGTCTCTGCCGGCTGAAGCCGGCGGCACGAGGGCAAAGCGCCAGGGTTGGGTGTTGTGGGCGGAGGGGGCGTGAGTCGCGGTGGTGAGAATCCGCTCGAGGACGGGAGCAGACACGGGGTCCGGCTTGAAGCGGCGGATGGAGCGGCGGGAGCGCAGGAAGGCGTGCAGGTCGTCTTTCTGTGTTTTTCGCATAGCCATCATCTATCGGAGAGAGCGATTCGAAACTAGCGGAATAAGTCTTGTTCTTTGGGGCGGATGAGTTCGCCCAAGGCGCTCTCCCGCAGGGGGTAGGGGAAGCCGCGGGCGTGGACGGCGGGGGTCCCCTCGTCGGCCTGGCCCATGACGAGGCTGGCGGCAGCGGCCAGTTCGTCGGCGGCGGCGATTTGGGTGATGCGCAGACGGAAGCCGAACAGGTCGGGGTCGCCGCGCTTGTCCACCAGGGCGGGCAGGCCGGAAAGGCCGATGCAGACGCCGGTGACGCCCAGCCGCCAGGCGCGCCCGTGCGAGTCGATGATCATGACGCCCAGGCGTTTGCCACTGGCGGCCTCCAGACGGGCGCGCAGGGAGGCGGCAGAGCGATCGGGGTTTTCGGGCAGGAGGAGTACCCAGTCTTCGGGGTTGCCGTCTTCGCCGCGCACGTTGGAGTGGTCAATGCCGGCGCTGGCGCAGATGAAGCCGAGGCGGTGTTCGACGATGACCGTTCCGGGACGGACGCGCACGATTGCCCGGCTTTCGCGCAGGATGAGTTCGCACAGGCGGGGGTCTTTTTCGCTGCGTGTAGCCAACTCCAGGGCTGCCTGCGAAGGGAGAACAGTCTGCAAATTGACCAATCGGCCCTCGGCCTTGCTGACGATTTTCTGCGCCAGGATGAGGATGTCGCCGTCGGCCAGGGACAGACGGGCGGAGGCCAGGGCGGCGAGAAGAACATCCGCCAGGTCGTCGCCTGGGCGGATGAGGGGGATGCCGGGCAGGGGGGTGAGGGTGAGGGGATGGGGCATAGGCCGTCAGTCGGCGGTCGTTAGGCGTTGGTTTTTTACCCCGCTGATTTTGATTCCGGCGTGGGTGGCACCGTAGTGTTTGTTGATGTGAATCAGGACGGAGGTCAGGCCTTCGACGACGACCGAATTTTCGAGCGGGCCGGCGTCCCAGCCGGTCAGGCCGGCCGCCTCGACCAGTTTGAGCGTCTCCTGGCGGACTTCTTTGCTCGTGCCGGTGACGAGCACTTCGCATTCGATGGGTGAGTCGCTCATCAGGTGTTCGTAGGAAATGTTTTGGAAGGCGGTGGCGATGTGGGCCTCTTTGCCCAGGATTTCGAGCGCTTCGAGGGCGGCGGAACCGGCAGGCGGCATCTGGACTTTGGTGACTTTCGGCGGGACGAGCGGGACGGTGACGTCAATCAGAATCTTGCCCTGCAGGGCCGGGCGTACCTGTTCGAGGGTGGCCCGGTGGGCGGCGTAGGGGACGGTCAGGACGACGATGTCGGCGGCCTGGGCGGCTTTCTCATTGCTGGTTCCTTCGATGAAGGCTTTGTCGCCGAGACGGGCGATGAGTTCCAAGGCGGCCGCCTGGGCTTTGTCGGGGGTGCGGGAGCCGATGAGGACGCGGTAACCGGCCTTGGCCCAGCGGTATGCCAGCCCTTTGCCCTCTTTTCCTGTGCCGCCCAGAATGGCGAGCGTTAGTAAAAGGGATGGATCGTTCATTCGAATTGCTCCTCGTATCTGCTCCAGACATGGGCCGCCAGATGACGGGCGCGGGCGGTGATTTCGTCTTCGTCCAGGGTGAGCAGTTGGCGGTCTTTCATCAGGATTTTCCCGTCCACGATGGTGGTGGTGACCATGCTCTCGTGAAAACCGAAGATGATTTGCCAGGGCAGGTTGTCGGGAGTCAGCGGCGTGTGGGGGTGGTAGTCTACCAGGATGAGGTCGGCGGCCGCGCCGGGGACGATTTTGCCGAGCGGGGCGGCGGGGAAGAAGAGGCCGGCCAGTTCGGCGTTGGTGTAGACAGCCATGCGAACCACCTCGTTGGCGGGCAGGCGGCGCGGGTCGTGGTGCCAGGCTTTGTGCAGCAGGTAGGCGGTTTTCCATTCCTCCCACATAGCGTTGGAGAAGCCGTCGTTGCCGAGGCCGAGCCGGACGCCGCGCCGGAGCATCGTCTCGATGGGCGCCATGCCGACGGCGTTGTTCATGTTCGAGCGCGGCTGGTGGGTGACCCAGGTGCGGGTCTCGGCCAGCAGATCGATTTCGGGTTCGTCCACGCGCACGCAATGGGCCAGGATGGACTGGGGGCCGGTGATGCCTCTTGCGTGCAGGCGCTGGATGACGCGCATGCCGTAGCGGTTCAGGCAGTCGAACTGGTCGGCGTCTCCCTCGGCGGCGTGGATGTGGAAGCCGGCCCCCTCGGGCAGGTTTGCGCGGCAGGCTTCGAGGGTGGCGTCGGAGAGGGTCAGGCTGGCATGCAGGCCGAAGGTCGCGGCGAGACGAGGCGGCTTTTCGTCGGCGACTTTTTTCAGGAAGCGCAGATTCTCGCGGATGCCGGCGTGGGCTTTGGCTTCGCCATCCCGGTCGCTGACCTCGTAGCACAGGACGGCGCGCAGGCCGGCCTGTTCGACGGCCTCGGCGAGGATGTCGAGGCTGCCTTCGATGGCGTTCGGCGAGGCGTGGTGGTCGAACAGGGTGGTCGTGCCGTGACGGATGGCGTCGATGAGACAGACGAGGGCCGAGTAGCGGATGTCTTCGGGGCGCAGGGAGCGGTCGAGCGGCCACCAGAGTTTTTCGAGGATGCCCGGCAGGCTACGCGGCGCATCGCCGGGGATGGCCAGGCCGCGTGCAAACGCGCCGTAGAAATGGGTGTGGGCGCAAATGTTGCCCGGCATGAGCAGTTGACCGGCGGCATCCAGTTTTTCGGCCTGGGGGTAGCGTTTGCTCAGGACCGCCGCAGGGCCGAGGTCGGCAATGCGGCCCCCTTCGATCAGGAGGGCGTGCTGTTCCAGAATGCGGTTAGGTGTTTCCCAGGTGACAATGGTTGTGTTGGTGATGAGCATCAGTAGCCTACTCCAAATTGGACGGGGTCGGGGATTTCAATGCCGCGCCCGGCCATTTCCCAGATGATGAGAAAGATGGCGTCCCGCAATTCGGGGGTGCCGGCGTACATGGCCTGGTAGAGGGCGCCGAAAACGCCCTCGAGCGGCAGGATGCGCAGGTAATTCAGAGAGGCCAGGCGTTCTTCCTCGTTGCCCGATTTGAGCGCCATCAGCAGCAGGTCGGTGGGCGGCTTGTCGGGGGCGATGCCCAATCCCTGTTTGGCGGCAAATTCGATGAGCCAGGGCGATTCGGACGGCAGCGGCAGGCGGCGCGGGATGCGCGGGTTGAGTATCTGGCGGGCCTCGACGACCTCGACGGCGGAGTTGCGCACCACCCATTCGGGGTCATCGGTCTGGGCGCGGGTGAGCAGTTCGTCGGCCCAGGGTTGGTTGAGACGCGCCAGGCCATAGATGGCTGCCCGCCGCACAAGGGGGTCGTCCTTGATGTCCAGGGCGTCTCGCAGCATGGCGTGCCCCTCGCCGGGGTCGTTGGCCAGCGCCTCGGCGGCGGCGCGGCGCAGGTCCTCGTCGCCGTGCAGGAGGACGTAGGCGACCGATTCGAGGGCGGCGGTGACGCCGATGTTGACCAGCGCCAGGCAGGCTGCCCGCCGGACCCCCGGGTGAGGGCTGTTCAGCAAGCCCGACAGGCTGTCGATGGCTTTTGTGTCTTGGAGGGCGCCGCTTCCCAGGGCGGCCAGCTGGATGAGTTCGCCCGAAACGGCGCGGTGGAGTTGGCGGAAGAGCGCCGCTGCGCCGGGGTCGCCGCTCAGGACGAAGGCGGCCAGCGCCTGTCCGCGCAGGGTGAGCGGTTGTCCTTCTGCCTGCAGGAGTTCGGCCAGCCTGGCCATGACCTTGCCTCGCCAGGCGGCCTGGCGGGGGGCGTCGCGCAGCCAGCGCGCCGGAATGAGCAGGTTGCGGAAGAGGGGGCGGTCGATTTGGGCGAGCAGTTTGTCCAACAGCGCAGAGGGGTCGCCGTAAGCCGCCAGGTATTGAAGGGCGAGGAATTTTCCTGCCCAGGGCGGTTGCTCGAGGAGGCCCTCGGCCTTGTGGTTGGCCAGGGCTTTCCCTGCCAGGTAACTGCCGAACAGCAGATGGGCAAAGCGGAAGCGGTTGTTGCGGTGCTGCTGCAGCAGGCCGCTTTCGGCCATCTTGGAAATCAGGCCGTGGGAGGGGGCGACGGCGGGCGGGAACTTTGTGCCTTTCCTGGCGGGGGCGGCCTCGCTTGAGGCGGCGGCTTCGCCGGCCTCGCTTTCGGGGGCGTTCTCAGACGGCTCGAACGATTTGAGCCAGCCTCGGGCGCTGCGCGGGTCGAAGATGGGTTCGCCGGTCAGGTGTGCTTGCAGGGCGAGGAGTTCGAGCGCCGCTGCCGGGACGTTGGCGGGCGTCAGACGGCGGAGGTGCGTTTCGATGGCGTCGATGGGACGCGGGCCGAGAATATCACCGGCGTAGGCGCCCCAGACTTTGAGGGTCAGTTCGAGGGGGGTGAGGAAATCGGTATCGGCGGACAGCCAGCGGTTCAGGAGGAGGGGGTCAACCGCCTCGGGGCCGGTCTGCATCCAGCTTTCGACGGCCACGAAGCGCGACCACAATTCTCCCCAGCGTTTGATGAAATGCTGACGGCGGGCTGCGTCCCAGTCTGCCATGGCCAGGGGGACGAAGTTGAGGGTCACCAGCCCGTCCAGGTATTCGGGCGAGGCCGTTGTGATGATGCGGGTAGCCGGGTAGCGTTTTTTGACCGCCTTGATGAACTCGACCACTTTTTGCAGGGCGGCGGGAGGCATTTCGTCCGTTCCGTCCAGCAGCAGGAGGGCGCGGGCGTTTTGGAAGGCGTTTCTGACGAGTTCTGGGATGCGATTGACGTCGAGCAGGGGGGCTTTCTCGGCGATGAAGTCAATGAGCGGCAGGAGCGGGTCTTCGGGGCGGATGGCAGCCAGATCGAGGTCGGCAACGTGGACGAGAAAGGGGAGCGTCTCCGGGGGGATGCCCGGCAGCGTTTCGCGGCGCGCCAGACGGGAGGCCAGGTGCGCCAGGCTGACGGTTTTGCCCGCGCCGGTGCGACCGGTCAGGACGATGTCGCTTTCGCCCGAAAGCGCCTCGGCCAGGCTCAGGGTGGGGGCGCGGTAGGCGGCGCCCAGTTCGGGCCAGGCGGGCAAGTAGGGCAGGGTGGCGGAGACGATATCTTCGGGGATGGGCGGGAGGCCGGGCTCGACGCGCGGCGGAGGGGCCAGGAGCAGAGGTGGTTCGAGGAGTTCATCCAGGGCGAAGAGAGGGGCGGCCAGGTGCATTCCCTGGGCGCGGATTAGGGTCGCTTGCCGGTAGTGTTCCTCCACGGCGCTGGGCAGGCGCGCTTTGCGTTCTTTTTCGGCGGCCCGTTTTTCGCGCAGGTTCTGGAGGATGTGCTGGAAGGCCGGGCGGAAAGCGGCCACCAGCCACCAAAAGACGGTGGCGACCATGACGCCGAGCCAGAAAGAGAATTCCTGGATAGGAGGCAATCTGAAGTTCATACGCTCTCAATTGCCATACAGGATGCGCCCACAGGAGGGACAACGGATGATTTGGGCGGCAAGGCGGACAGCCTGCGCCTGCGCCGGGGTGAGTTGCGCTCCGCAGGCTTCGCAAGCGTTGTCGGCGATGCCGGCGATGGCGACGCCCCGCCGTTCGCTGCGCAGTTGTTCGTAAAGCAGGAGGTATTCCTGGGAGAGGGTTTGGACGATGCCGGCCCGTTCGGTCGTCAGTTTTTCGAATTCTTTTTGGAGGGTGGTCTGTTCATCGCGCAGGCTGCCGGTTTTCTGCGACCACTCTGCCTGGGCGGTTTGCCAGGTTTGCTCGGCGGCGGCAAAATCTTGTTCGGCCTGTTCGAGGGCCAGCATGGCCTCCAGTTGGCGCTCTTCGAGGGCGGTTAGGCGGCGCTTGAGGGCGGCCACATCGTTTTGCAAGTCCTGGAGTTCTTTGGGGTTATGGATTTTGCCGGCGTATAGCGCCGCCTCGGTCTGCTCGACCTTGATGCGCTGTTCCTGGACGGCGGCTTCTGCTTGGCGAACGTCTGCCTGGCAGGTATGCAGCCGTTCTTTTGCCCTGCGGTGGTCTTCCGCCTGCTGGCGGATGGCCTGGTCGTTCTCCAGCAAGTCCTGAACGGCCTGGAGGCGCGCCCGAACGCGGTCGATCTGACTGTCGGTCTGCTGAAGGCGGTAGAGGTTGAGCATTTTGCTCATGGGTTGATTATATACCGATTGCCAGAATTCGAGGGATGCCGGGGGCCGCCGACGGCGCTCAGCGCACGGTCAGGTTGAAGTAGTTATAGACGGCGCGTGAAATATCGGCAAACATGCGCGAGACGCCGGTGCGCGAGGCGTTGTCCCGTTCCCAGATGATTTGGATGGGGTGATAGGTATAAATGGAGAGGACGTAGTTGCCGCCGGGTGTGTAAACGATGGCCGCGTCGCTGGCGTTGTGCATCACGCCGGTGGCGGCGTCGGTCACCCAGCCGTGTTTGTGGGCGACGATGGTCCCTTCCGGGACACCGGCCTGGATGAGGACGCCGATTCGGTCTTGCTGCAGATAGGAAATCATCTCTCGGCAGGCGGTTTGGTCAATCTGGCCGGGGAAGACGGCCGCGATGCCGCCGCCCATTTCGGCGCACTGGTAGAGGTCGGCCAGGAGCATGCCCATGTCGGAAGGGGTAGTCTGATTGTAGGGGTCGGGGTCGGTATCCACGTCGGTGCGCTGGTTGGCCGGGGTGGTGGCAAAGTAGAGCAGATAGGCTCCGGGGTAGAAGTAACCCGCCAGGAAAGTGTTTTCCAGGCCCAGGGCGCGCATGTCTTCGCTGACGATGAGCGGCCCGCGCACTTCGTCGATTCCCATAATCAGGGCATCGGTGGCATCGTTATTGGACTGTTGAATCATCTCGGACATCAGCGCCGCCTGCTGGGGAGTCAGTCGCCCGTTGCTGTGACGATAGACCGAGACCATCACCGGAATTTTGATGGTGCTGGAAGCGGTGAAGGCAATGTCGGGGTTGACCGGCAGGTTGACGCCTGCCTGGTAGGCGAAATGGAGTTCCTCGCCGGTTTGCAGGTCGAGCAGGTAGATGTCAATGAGGCCGTCGAATCCGTTTTGGTCAACGATTTGCTGGAGTTGCAGTTGGAGGGTCTGCAAGGAAGGCCGGCCGGCGGGAATCGTTTGAGAAGACAGAATCACCGTGCGGCCGGTGGGGGAATAGAGGGCGTTTTCGATCAGGACAACCGCCCGGTCGAGGTCCAGCATCGTTCCCGGAGAGCCGGCCGTGAATTCGGGGCTGTTGGCAATCGGTTGAGCGGGGACAGGGGGCTGGTCGTAGCGGGCCGAGATTTCGTTGAGCAGGTACTGGCGCAGCCGCTCTTCCGAATAGGTGGCGATGAGAGGAATTTCGTTGCCGGGCGGCGATTGATTCCACAGATAGTCCCAGAATCCGCCCCAGAAGGAAGAACCGGTGCGCTGCAAGTCGGCTGCCGCAAGCATGGCCTCGATGTCGGCCTGAAAACCGACCAGGGCGGGGTCCAGATGGATGACGGCTTCGCCGTAGCGGATTTCGACCGGGGTAGCGTACACCTGGAGCAGGCGCTGGGCGGCAGTGTTAGGATCCAGCCCGCCGACCGGCACGCCGCCGATGGTCATGCCGGGCGGGTAGTTGCTGCGCAGGCGACTGTAGCCAACGAGTTGAGACGCTGTCAAGATGACCGCGGTGAGCAAAAAGAGCAGCGATACCCAGCGCAGGAGAAAGGAAGAGTTGCGAATTTTCACTCGGCCTCCGAAAAACAGTGACTTTCATCATGCAGACTGAGTAAAAAGTATAACACACTCCCCTCTTGCAGTTGTGCTACAATCTTTTTTGGTCGTCTCATCTCAGTGGGTTTTGATTAAGGAGGCTCATGCTTCGCTCACTTCTCATCTATTTGTCGAAGGCTGCCTGGGCGCAGCGAATAGTTACCGGCTGGAAATTTGCGTGGAAGGCTGCCAGCCGGTTCGTTGCCGGCAATACCATTCAAGACGCCATCAACGTTGTGCGCGAACTCAATGCCAGGGGCATCAATGCCACCCTCGACCATCTGGGTGAAAACACGACTACGCCCGACGAGGCCCGCAAAGCGACAGCCGACATCATCGAATTACTCGAGCAAATCAATTGTTGCGAGGTGCGGGCCAACGTTTCAATCAAGTTGACTCAAATCGGTCTGGCGTTGGATGAAGACCTGTGCGCGCAGAATCTGGAACAAATCCTCGCCGCCGCCAAGAAGAACGGCAACTTTGTGCGCATTGACATCGAAGATACGCCCTATACCGACAAGACATTCCACCTGTATCGCTTGATGCGCCAGAAAGGATACGAGAACACGGGGGTTGCCATTCAGTCGTACCTGTACCGCTCCGAGAAAGATGCCCGCGCCCTGTTGGCCGAAGGGGCTTGTTTTCGCCTGGTGAAGGGGGCCTACAAAGAGCCGCCGGACAAGGCTTATCCCAAGAAGGCCGATGTGGATGCCAATTTCGATTTGTTGAGCAGCATTTTGATCGATGGCGCCCTGGCCAGCGGGGCCCGTCCGGTCAGCGCCGACGGCCGTTTTCCTCCCGTCCCCGCTCTTGGCACGCACGATGTCAGGCGAATCGAATTCGCCAAACAATACGCCGAACGAGTTGGCTTGCCCAAGCAGGCCCTGGAATTCCAAATGCTCTACGGCATCCGCCGCGACCTGCAGGAGCAGTGCGTGGCTGAGGGCTATCCGGTGCGGGTGTATGTCCCCTATGGGACGCATTGGTATCCGTATTTCATGCGCCGCCTGGCCGAACGGCCAGCCAACATCTGGTTCTTCCTCTCGAATTTCTTCCGCAAATAGGCGAGAGAGACGCCCCCTTCCGCCTCTAGCCGGCGCCTTCGGGCGGCTGCCAGAGGCTTTTTTATTTCGAGAGACCGAGGCGGGCAAGATGTTTTCCGTTTTCATCGAGACGCTTCTGTGGTAAAACAGGGACATGGACCGCTTGCCTCTTGCCCTGGTGACCGGCGCGGCCCGCCGCCTGGGCCGCCTCTTTGCGTTGACTCTGGCGCGGCGAGGCTATGGCATCCTCTTGCATTATCACGCCTCGGCGGCCGCAGCAGCCCAAACGGCGGAGGAAATCCGGGCTTTGGGCGTCTTCGTCCAGACCATCCGGGCCGATTTGGCCGACCCGCTCCAGGTGCCGGCGCTTTTTGCGGCGGTGGACGCGGCGGGAGGAAGCCTTGACGTCCTGGTCAATTCGGCGGCCATCATGAGGCGCTCGGAGGCCGCCAGCCTGTCTCTCGCCGATTGGGAGGCGACTTTGGCGGTCAACCTGCGCGCCCCCTTCTTGCTGGCCCAGCAAGCCGTAGAGCGGATGACGAACGGCGGGCTGATTGTCAACCTCACCGACGTCGGCGCGCAGAAAGCCTGGAGCGGTTATGTGGATTATGTGGTCAGCAAGGCCGGTTTGGAAGCCCTGACCCGCCTTCTGGCGAAAGCCTTTGCCCCGCGGGTGCGCGTCAACGCCATCGCCCCCGGGCTTGTTTTGCCGGCAGACGATTTTCCCGCCGCCCAGTGGGAATCCCTCGTTGGGCGGACGCCGCTCCGCCGCCCCGTCCGGCCGGAGGATGTGGCCGCGGCCCTCGAATTCCTGCTCGACAACGCTTCCATCACCGGCCAGATCATTGCCGTAGATGGCGGCTATTCGCTCGTTTGAAAGCACACTATGGGAGCGTTTCTCAAAGTCCTTCGTCCTTTTGCTTTGTTCTTTGCCCTGCTGGGCTGGTTATTGGGCGCCGGCATGGCTCGTTACCTGGGAGGGGGCGTCTCCTGGGGGCCGTTTGCATTTGGTCTGGCCGTTGTTCTGGCCTTGCTGCCGTCGGCTTTCTGGATGGCCGAGGCCTTTCGGCTGCCGTTTACGCCTCTCGATGCGGGCGAAACTCCCAGGCAGCGCCTCCGTCTGCAAGAAAGATTGCTCTCGGCCTCTTACATCAGCCTGGCGCTGGCGTTTGTGTGTACCCTGACTCTGCTGATGATGGGGCAACTGGAACCGGCCAGCGGCGTTCTGACGGGGATGGGTTTCCTTTTTGTCGTTGGCTATGCCGTTCCGCCTTTCCGCGCCTGCGACAGGGGCTATGGAGAGTTTTTGCTGGCCTTTTATCTCACCATCCTTGTGCCGACGCTGTCCTTCTTTTTGCAAACCGGCGATTTTCATCGCTTGCTGCCGATTGTGAGTTTTCCCTTGATGCTTCTGGCGCTGGCCTGGTTGTTGGTGGAAGATTTTCCGACCTTTGCTCATGATCAAAGGTTGGGCCGGCAAACGTTGTTGACTCGTCTGACCTGGCCGCGAGCGATTCCACTCCATCATTTGCTCGTCATCCTGGCATTTCTGCTGTTTGGCCTGGCCCCACCGCTGGGCGTTTCGTGGGCGCTCGTTTGGCCGGTCTTTCTCATCGCGCCGCTGGCGGGCGTACAAGTCTTTTGGTTACATCGCATCGGTCAAGGAGGGCGCACCTTGTGGAAGTTCTTGCTGCCTTTGGCAGCCGGAACGTTCGGCCTCCCGCTTTACCTGCTGACCCTGGCTTTTTGGCTGCGCTGATTCTGGCAGATTGCGTTCTTGTTCTGCTTTCATCTGCCCTACTTTCGGGGTATTGCCGCTCTGAATTTTCAAGGTACAATCGAATCGAATCCGCAAATGGAGGTAATCCATGTCTTTTGTTCTCGTGATTGACGATAACCGCCAGACTGCCGATGCTCTGGGCCAGATTCTGAATCTATGGGGTTTTGAGAGCCGCCTGGCGCTTGGCCCCAGTGCCGCCATGGCCATTCTTTCGGCCGATACACCCGCGCTTATTACGCTGGATATCAATATGCCCGGTGTAGATGGTTTCGAGGTGCTGGGCTATTTGCGCCGCGAGCCGCGTCTGATGAATGTGCCGGTCATTGTTGTGACCTCTGACGATCAACTGGAGACCTCCCAGCGGGCAATGAAGGGAGGCGCAAACGCGGTCGTCATCAAGCCGGTCATGCCCGATACACTCGAAGAGGCGCTCAAGAAAATCGGCCTCTTGTGATCCATCTGGCTGGCTGCATAGCAGGCTTGGCAAGAACTTGGCCCCAGTTTATAATTGCACTATTCATATCCAATTTATCAAGTGAGTGCCTATGGCAATTTCTCCCGGTGTTCCCGCTCCAGATTTTGCCCTGCCCGATGAAAAGGGCGTCATCCGCCGGTTGTCCGAGTTCCGCGGCCGGCCGGTGGTTCTGTATTTTTACCCCAAAGACGATACGCCCGGCTGCACCACAGAGGCCTGTAACTTCCGCGACGATTACAGCGCTTACCTCGAGGCAGATGTGATCATCTTGGGCGTCAGCCCCGACAGCGTCGCCTCGCACGCTCGCTTTAAAGAGAAATACGGCCTTCCCTTTCCCCTCCTGGCCGATGAAAATCACGAGGTCGCTTCGGCTTATGGGGTGTGGGGGCCGAAGAAATTTATGGGGCGCGAGTACGAGGGCGTCTTGCGGACGACGTTCATCATTGATGCCCACGGACAGATTGGGCGCGTCTTCGAGAATGTCAGGCCGGCCGAGCACAGCGCCGAGGTCCTGGAGGCTTTGCGTCGCCTGTGAGCGCGTGAGCAGAGAACAAGCGGGTGCCCAACCGGCGCCCGCTTTCTATTTCCTCATCGTTTTGTGAAGATGACGCTCTGGGCGTCTGCATAGCGCGCTTGCCATGCGGGCGAGGCGGCGAGGGCGATTGCCAGCGGGGCGTCCGTCTCGATCAACACCAGGCCCACATTCGCCTCGTCGAGGGCGGTTTCCCAGCCCGGCTCGGCGCGATAGATGGCCAGGTAATCGAAGATGAACTGGTCGCCATACAGGTCGGCGCGGCCATCAATGTACACCGGATAATCCGGATACAGGCGCCAGATCAAATAACCACCCCAGCCGTAGGTGTTATAGAGATGCCCCGACGGTTGATTGCGCTCGATCCAATCCGCGGCTGCGGCGGGGAATTGCGTTCGTTCGGTCGTCGCCTGTTCTTGAACGACGGCCAGGAAACGCAGCCCGCCTGCCAGCAGAGCGGCGGCCAGAACCAGCAGATTGAGCCAGGCAAGCGGCCGGGGGCGGGCCCGGACCTCGCTCCCGCTCCGCAGGAGAGCGGCGGCCTGCGCGGCGAGTAGGGGGACGGCAACCAGCGCGAAAAGAGAGACGTTGCGCATCGAGCGGAGGGCAAAATAGCCCAGGCCGACCGTCAGCAGCAAGTGAGTCGGGTTGACGCTTCGTCCTCGGCCGACCGCTCCGGCAACGATGAGAGCCAGAATCAGCCAGGCAAGCGGCTGCCATTCAATCAGATGGAAGTCTGGCGAAGCCCATTCCTGGATGAACATCTGCATCGAAGGGCTGTTGAGCGTTTCGAAGGGGTAGGTGTACAGGCGCCCTCCGTTGGGGTTGAGCGGCACGACCAGCAGACAGGCCGTCAAAGCAAGGCTCAAGAGGCCTCCCTGGCGGAAGGCCGCCTTTTGCGCCGCCTCGTCTTTGGTGAAACGGGCTCGCACAAAGGCCGCGGCCTGAACGGCTGCGTAAGCGCCGATGAGGAAAATTCCCAGGGCGAAGCCGGCGTGCAGGTTAACCCATAGGATGGTGATGAGCGGCAACTGAATCAGGCTGTCGAGCCGGCCCGTTTTCTGGAAGCGATCGAGCAGATAGAGAAAAAGGCTGCCCAGCAGCAGCGAAAACATCTGCGGGCGCACGCCCCAGGTAGGGGCGGTGGCGAGGGCGCCCAGCAACAGGGCAAAACCGGCCAGATAGGGTTTGCCGGGGCTGCGCAGGTAAACCAGGGCGAACGCGGCGGTGATGATGCCCCCAAAGACGACGACCAGCAGAGGCAAACCGCCCAGCCGGTACAGGCCGTAAATCAGAATTTCGGCGAGCCATTCATGGGCGACCCAGGTTTCACCGCGCTTCGTGAACGAGAAGGGGTCTGTGTGGGGAATGACCCGGTTCTCGACCATCCACTGTCCGCTGCGCAAATGCCACCAGAAATCGGGGTCTGCCACCGGCCGCAGGGTCATGGTCCACAGGCCGATAAAAAGCAGGAGGGTGAACAATTGTCGGGTGTTCAGGCGCATTTGCCCCATTTTACTGCAAGATTTTTGGCTGCCACTTCCCTCCCTGGCCTGAGGTGCGGGGTTTTGCGCTTTTCCAAGCGGGCCATCTCGTAGGATGAGATTTATCTCGCTCTCTGGCTGCTGGAGAGGAACGCCGGATTCAAAAAAAGCGGGGCGGAAGGTTTTTCCGCCCCGCGTGGCTACTCGCCCAAATAGTCGCGCAACTTGCGCCGAATGGATGGGTGACGCAAGCGGCTGAGCGCCTGGGCCTCGATTTGGCGGACGCGCTCGCGGGTGACGCCCATTTTGCGCCCGACTTCTTCGAGGGTATAGGCCTGGCCATCGAGCAGGCCGTAGCGCAGTTGCAGAATGCGCACCTCGCGCGGCGGCAGGCCGTTCAGGACCTCGCCCAAATGCTCGCGCAGCAGGTTGTAGGTGGCGGTGTCGTCGGGCGGGGCCGCCTCGTCGTCCTCGATAAAATCGCCCAGGACGGAGTCTTCTTCGTCATCGGTGGGAGTTTCGAGGGAGAGGGGGCGGCGCGCCACCTGAATCATGTTCTCGACTTTCTTGGGCGGCACTTCGAGGGCATCGGCCAGTTCTTCGACCGAGGGTTCGCGCCCCAGGCGCTGGGTCAGTTGATGCTGGACGCGCAGCAGTTTGTTGATTTGATCGCCCATGTGGACCGGGACGCGGATGGTGCGGCCTTGGTCGGCGATGGCGCGAGTGACGGCCTGACGAATCCACCAGGTGGCGTAGGTGCTGAATTTGTGACCGCGCCGGTAGTCGAATTTTTTGGTGGCGCGAATCAGGCCGATGTTGCCCTCTTGAATCAGGTCGAGAAAGGGAACGCCGCGCCCCATGTATTTTTTGGCGACGCTGATGACCAGGCGGCTGTTGGCGGTGATGAGATGTTCGCGCGCCGCCCAGCCGTCTTCGATCAGGCGGCGGAGTTCCATGCGGCGGCGCGGGCTGACGTTGCCGCGCGCCAGTTCTTCGCGCGCCATGCGGCCGCGCTCGATCCGTTGCGCCAGTTCGACTTCTTCCTCAGCCGTCAGGAGCGGTACGCGGCTGACCTCTTTGAGGTACAGGCCGATGGTGTCGTCGGTGTCGATGTTCGCCAGGTAATCATCCAGGCCGGCCTCGGGTTCGGCCTCCGGGCCGATCCCTTCGGTGGCGGCGAGTTCGTCTTCGGGAGGCTCTTCGGCGGGCATGTCTTCGATAAAGGGAACGCCGGCACTCAGTAGCGCCGCAAATGCCTCTTCCAGTTGTTCCACGTCCTGCTCGGCTTCGGGGAAGAAGTGCAGGATATCGTCAATGGTCACATAGGACTTTTGACGTCCCAGTTCGATCAAACGGGCAATGGCGGAAAATTCTTCTTCTTCCTCAATCAGTAAAGGATTTTCCATAATTCTGCTCGGTTACGTTTCTTCCTTTTTGTGTATATGTTCTCAATCAGGATACTCTTTTTTGAACCCAAAAGCAATACCTTAGGGGGTTGATTTTTCGGCTTGCCCATCAGGGTGTGGCCGTCGGCGTCGGGGGTTCTTCGGTGGGCGTCTCGCCGGGCGGTGTTTCTTCCGGCGAGGGGGTTTCGGTTGCCGGCTCAGGGGTGGGCGTGGCCGGGTAGGGCGGAGCGGTCAGCAGGTTCGCGAGAGCCTCGATTCCGCTGGCGCTGATGATGTAGTCGGTGCCGTTCACCCGGACGTAGTAACCGCTGCCGGTGGGGGTTTTTCTGCCGACCTCCAACTGGTATGCCGTCCCGCCGGCGAAAGCGAGGTCAATCACATACGCCGGCTGGTCTACGCCCAGGACGTCGGGAGCGAGGTCGGCCTCGACCTGATTGAGAACGCGCAGGCTCATCACCTGAATCTCAACCGCGCCGGCCCGGGCCGGGTCAGCCTCGCCGGGGCGTGGCAGTCGGACGGTCCACGGCCCGGAGGGGTCGCGCTCCAGTCGGACGGTGGTGCGCCCATCGGTGATGCGGACACTGGTCAGCAGGCCGAGGTCGCTGGTGAAGAGGAGGTAAGAACCGCTTGTGGGGGTCGGTTCGCTCGTTTCGGCCTGGGGGGGCTCCCAGTTTTTCCAAAGGAAATAGGCGGCGAGGACGACGGCCAGGATGAGGAGGACGATGAGCGTGTCTTTCTTGAACATAGCCTATCCTTGTGCCCGGCGCATCAGCCAGGAGGCAACCCCGCCGACCACGATGAGCAGCGGGAGCAGGCAAATGAAGGATGCGCCCAGAATCAGAATGGTGCCTTGGTTGACGTCGTCCGACAGGCGGCGGGTGATGCGTGCGGTCTGGGTCAGGGTGATGTAGTCTTCCTGGCCGGCAGCGTAGTCAACGGCGTTGGTGATGATGTTGCCGTTGCCGTAGACATCGAACAGGCTGTCGGTGGCGAAATCGGAATCGCCGAAGACGATGACCCGTCCGCCTGTGGAGAGGTTTTCGGAGACGGCTGCCAGAACAACCGGCCCGGCGGTATCAACGCCAGCGTTGAATTGCAGGTAACCCTGGTCAATCTCGGTCAGGTTCGTCTCGCCCCAGGCGCGGTTGACCGTGCTGACCAGAACGGTCGTCTGTACGTCGGCGGCTCCGCTGCCGATCGTCAGGCTGCGAGCGATGGGATAGTAGGTGTTGGTGGTTTGGATGTTTTGCACGATGGGATGATCGCCGTAGGAGGCCGAGACGGCTATGATCACCTGGTCGAGGCTGGGATCAATGACGATGTCATTGTTGAGGCTGATGTTCCAGTTGGCGGCCAGGTAGGCGCTCAGCGGATCGGGCCGATCTGCGGTGCCGGTATAGAGCGGCGATTCGGAGAGCAGGATCAGCGATCCGCCCTGGTCGAGGTACTGGATGATCAGGTCAACTTCTTCGGACGAGAGGGGCTGGGCGGGGCCGGCGATGATCAGGGCCTGGGCGTCGGCCGGGATTTGGTTTTCGGCGAGCAGGTTCAGGGTGTGAATGACGTAATTTTTGGCCGTCAGGGTGGATTGCAGGCGCGTGAGGCCGTTTTCGCCGCTTTCGTCCGGGCTGTGCTCGCCATGACCGGTGACGAAGTAGACGACGCGCTCGCCGGGGTTCATCAGCCGCATCAAGGCGTTGACGATGGCCTGTTCGGTTGGATAGGTGACGGCCTCGCGCCGGTCGCCCATCACCAGGACGATGGTGCGGTCGCTGGTGATTTCGTACTCGAGGGCGCGGGCGGGGTTGGTGTCGGGATTGACGAATTCAAAGTCGAACTTGCCGTTCGAACTACTTTCCATGTTTTCCAACAGCTCGCGAATCTGGGTCGATTCCTGGGTGTAGAAAGCAATGGCGTGGACGGGTTCGTTCAGCAGGCGAAGGGTGTCGAGCGTTTCGGGGGCCAGGGTGTGTTGCAAATCCTCGGTCAAATCCAAGGCCTCCACGGGGGCGGCATAGGCCCACATGTTGGCGACCACGATGATAGCCAAGAAGGCGATCAGGTTGACGGCGGCGTTGCTTCCGTAGCGCCCCTGTCGCCCGGTGAAGAAGTCGCGCACGCTTTCGGGGGTGATCAGCGCGTAGACTGCCAGGCCGACCAGGATCATACCCAGCGAAATGTACAGGGCGGTATTCACCCATTGGTCGTTCTGCAGGGTGTACAGGTCGAGGACGAGTACCAGTTTGAACAGGCCGAAGAGGGCCGAGGCGAGCAAGGCCACGCCAGAGACGATGAGCGCGATGTACGCGTAGTTCTTGATGCTGGTTTTGGAAGAACGTTTCTTAGCCATCATTGCCACCTTCGAATTTCGATTGCAACGGTGCCTACGAACAGGCCAGTCATGATGAGACTCAGGAAATAGACCAAGTCTTTGAGCGCAATCGAACCTTGCAGCATTGAGTTCAAGTGCGCGTAGGCATGCAGATAGGTGAAGAAGCCAGAGGCAGACTGGATCAGGTTGGCGGGCCAGCCGACCACCCACCACAGGATGACGATCACGATCAGGGTGGCAAAGAAAGCCGCGAACTGGTTGGGGAACATGGAAGAGAATGCCGTACCGATGGCCAGGAAAGCGGCGGTCAGCAGGATGAGGCCAATGTAGCCTGCCAGGGTTGCTTTCACGTCGATGCCCGGCTCTACCAATCTGTTCAGCACGATGGGGATGATGAGCGTGATGACGAAGACGGTCAGCATGTACAGGAGGGCGCCCAGCCATTTCCCGACCACCAGTTCCCAATCTTTGACGGGGGCGGTGAGGAGCAGTTCGATGGTGCCGCTGCGCTGTTCTTCGGAGAGCAGACGCATGGTCAGGGCGGGGGCCGCGAACAGCATCATGAAGGCCGTCGGGTAAATGACCGAGTTGGCGGCCGTGGGCGGGTTGGCGGGGTAGCCCTGATAGATAGCGTCTTGCACGCTTTTGATTTGAAAGACGAACAGGATTCCCGAAAGCATGAGGATCAGAAAGGCGACAATATAAGCCACCGGGCTGAGGAAGTAATGCCGGTACTCTCGGCTGGCGATTGTCCAAACGTTGCGCATATCGAGACCTCGCTTATCTTGAGATTTTGCTGTCGCGCGTGAGTTCGAGGAAGATTTCTTCCAGGCTCAGGCCCAGCAGACGGAGTTCGAGCAAATCGTAGCCGGCCTGGATGGTTTGGCGGGCGACCTCGGGGCGGATGTCCATCCCCGGCTCGAATTGGAATTCGACGCTGCCGTCTGGCAGGGATTTGATATTCTTGATGCCCTTGACCTTGGCCAGCAGGGCGGCGAGGCCGTCCGAGTCGCCGCGCACCGTCAGCAGGGCGCGCTCGGCGCCCATCAGACGGGCCTGCAGGTTTTCGGGCGTGTCTTCGGCGACGATGTGTCCGCGGTTGAGAATCAGGACCCGGTCGCAGATTTGTTGCGCCTCCGAAAGGATGTGCGTGGAGAGCATAACCGTCCGCTGTTTGCCGATCTCGCGGATGATGTTGCGCACCTCTACGACCTGGGCCGGGTCGAGGCCGATGGTCGGCTCGTCGAGGATCAGGACCTCGGGTTTGTGCAGCAACGCCTGCGCCAGTCCCACCCGTTGCCGCATGCCCTTCGACAGGTTGGAAATGTAACCGTCGGCGCGCTCGATCATGCCGACCAGTTCCAGGGCCTCGTCGATCATGTCATCGGGGTTGGGCAAGTGACGCAAGTCGGCCATGAATTTGAGGTAGCCGTAGACGGTCATGTCCGGGTACAGCGGGACGGTTTCGGGGAGGTAGCCGACCCGCCGGCGCACTTCCATCGATTCCTCGATGATGTCGAAGCCGGCCACCTGGGCGGTGCCGTAGGTGGGTGGCATGAAACCGGTCAGGATGCGCATTGTGGTCGTCTTGCCGGCGCCGTTGGGGCCCAGGAAGCCGACGATTTCACCCTGGTTGGCCTCGAAGGTTAGGTTTTCGATGGCTCGGCGCGAGCCGTAATCCTTGGTGAGTCCGGTAGCACGGATCATGCGAACTCCTTGTATGATGGAATGGATGGCGAAATAAAAGGCACAGCGACCTCAGGACGCGTGCCGGGCGAGAAATTCCTCCAACCGTGTATCACTATACAATAAACGCGGGGTTAAAGTCAAGTGGGTGAGCAACTTCTAATCAAATGCTAATGTAGATAGCCCGATTGGGCGGCTAGAATGTCCGCTTCTTCTCACTCTCGTCCATTTCGAGTAAAATTAGCCCTCGAACGTCCGCCGGAAAGCGGCGTATCTTTTTGCATCAAGGAGGAAACATGCAATTGAACTTACTTTGGCTGGGCAGCCGGCACGGACTGAGCAATTTTGAGCAAATCGCCATTGTCGGCGTCCTTCTGACGGCTTTTCTCAGCCTCCTGTATGCCTGGTTGCTGCGTGGCAATGTCCTCAAAAAGGACAAGGGGACACAGAAGATGCAAGAAGTGTGGGACGCGATTCGCGTGGGCGCGGATTCTTATCTCCGCAGGCAGTTAAAAACCATCTTGCCGCTGATTGCTCTTCTGACCATCGTTCTTTTCCTCAGCGTTTATATCGTACCTCCCTCACTCGAGGCGACCCATGAGTTCGGCGACAATGCCCAGATTTGGGTGGCGGTCGGCCGGACGATTGCCTTCATCATGGGCGCTTCGTTCTCTCTGCTCGTCGGCCAGTTGGGGATGCGCATGGCGATTCAGGCGAACGTGCGCGCCGCTTCGGCGGCCCGCCGCAGTTTGAATGAATCGCTGACGATTGCCTACTATGCCGGGACGATTACCGGCATGTTGACCGACGGCCTGGGCTTGTTTGGCGGGACGGTCATTTTCATCGTATTTGGGACGGCGGCTCCCGACGCCCTGCTCGGTTTCGGCTTCGGCGGCACGCTGCTGGCCCTGTTCATGCGCGTCGGCGGCGGCATCTACACCAAGGCTGCTGACGTGGGCGCCGACCTGGTCGGCAAGGTCGAGAAGGACATCCCCGAAGATGACCCGCGCAATGCGGCCGTCGTCGCCGACCTGGTGGGCGATAACGTGGGCGACTGCGCCGGTATGGCCGCCGACATCTTCGAATCCTACGAGGTGACCATCGTCTCCGGCCTGATTTTGGGCCTGACTCTGGTGGCTGCGACGGGCAACCTCGTCTGGATTGTCTACCCGCTCATCATCCGCGCCATCGGCGTCATTTCGTCAATCCTGGGCACGTTTACCGTTCCCATCTGGGAAAAGATGCCCAAGAAGGGACTCTTTGGCTTTCTGCATGCCAACGATGCCGAAGAGGCCATGTTCCGTTCATATGAGGTCTCCAGCGTCAACACCATCTTGTGGTCGTTCCTCTTGGCCATCTTCTACGCACATGACTGGCGGCTGGCCGCTCTCACGACCATTGGCGTTGGGCTGGCAGTGGCCTTCAACCCGCTGACCTCCTACTTCACCGCCACCAAGCACAAGCCGGTCAAGGAAATCGTGGAATCCACCGATACCGGCCCGGCGACCACCATCCTTTCGGGGCTTTCGGTCGGGATGGAGTCCTCTGTCTGGGCGCTGGTGGTAATCGTCATCAGTTTCGTCTTTGCCATTCTGCTCTATCACGGCCAGGGAGCGCAGTACGTGCTTTATGCGGTAGCCATGATTGGCATCGGCATGTTGAGCCACACCGGCAACAACGTCGCCATGGATTCCTACGGCCCGATTTCCGATAACGCCAACGGCATCGCCGAGATGTCCTGGCATGGGATGGACGATGCCGAGACCAAGAAAGCCCGTCAGATCATGGCTGACCTGGACGCGGTGGGCAACACCACCAAAGCCATCACCAAAGGCGTGGCGATTGCCTCGGCGGTGATTGCGGCGGTCAGCCTGTTTGCCTCGTTCTTCATTGACGTGGGCCGGGTGCAGGAAGCGGCCAACGCCGCGGCGCGGGCGGCCGGTCAGGCCATCCCGTTCACCCAACTGCTGAGTGAGACCGGCATCCGCGTCTCGGAGACGAACGTCTTCGTGGGTCTGCTCTTGGGCGGCGCGCTGCCCTGGTTGTTCGGCTCGCTCTCCATCAAGGCCGTCAGCCGGGCGGCCAGCCTGGTGGTTCAGGAAGTGCGCCGTCAGTTCCGCATCCCCGGCTTGATGGAAGGCAAGGTCAAGCCCGACTATGCTCAGGTGGTCGGGATTTCCACCGCCGCGGCCCAGAAGGAACTCATCCCGCTGGCGCTCATCTCGGTGCTGACCCCGCTCGCCCTCGGCCTGATGCTCGGCGTGGAAGCCCTGGCCGGCTTCTGCGGAGGCATCATCCTGAGCGGACAGTTGCTGGCGGTCTTCATGGCCAATGCCGGCGGCGCCTGGGACAACGCCAAGAAATCCATCGAGGACGAGCCGCGCGATTTGGCGGCCAACACCGGCAAGGGTTCCGAGCGCCACAAGGCAGGCGTGGTCGGCGATACGGTCGGCGACCCGCTCAAGGACACTGCCGGCCCGGCCCTGAACCCGATGATCAAGGTGGTCAACCTGGTCAGCCTGATTGCCGCTCCCATTATCGTCAAATATGCCAACGCCACCGGCGCGACGCTGTATGCCGTCTGGGGCGTGGCGATTGTGATGCTGGGCCTGGTCGGCTGGGCGATTGGGCGTTCCAAGGCGCCGGCCAAGGCTTTGAAGGGAGAGTAGTCTCGGTTCTATAACGTGACTATCTGCCCATCCTGGCCGGGGATTAAAAATCCCCGGCTGAGGTCACGGAAGTCCGCTCTAAGCGGACTCCAGAATCGCTCTTCGCGCAGCAAGGCGGAGGATTGATTCCCCTGCCAAAGCGGCCGGCCAGGTAGTTGCTCGATAACTTTGCAGAATCTCCCGCAGGCTCCGAGCCTGCGGGAGATTCTATTCTGTTGGATTGCCTCTCACTGCTCTCGACACCAGGGCGCCGATTTTTGCCTCTTCGGCAGCGGTCAATTCTTTGAGGGCGAAAGCGGTTGGCCACATGGCGCCTTCGTCGAGACGGGCGGCGTCGGTGAAGCCGAGGGTCGAATAGCGCGTGTTGAACTTCTGGGCGGCCTGAAAGAAACAGATTACCTTGCCCTCTTTGGCGTAAGCAGGCATGCCATACCACAATCTCGGCGCGAGTTCTGGCGCTGCTGCTTTGATGAGCGCGTGAATCTTCTCGGCCATCGAGCGGTCTGGCTCGGCGAGCGCGGCAATTTTTGCCAACACCTCGCTTTCGCCATCCGGTTTTTTCCCGGCGCGCCCAGCCGCTTTCAATTCTTGAGCGCGTTCTTTCATCGCGGCCTGCTCCTCGGCGCTAAAGCCCGCGGATTTCTGCACATTTTTTGTTGGGCTCATAGTAACGGTTCGCCTTTCTTGACCAGAACGGCTATCTCAAACTTCTCACACATTTTAGGACAACTGCCAGCAGTTGTCCTACTTGAATTACTTACCCGCATACTTCCTTTGCCACTCGAACAATTTGTTCAGCGCCTCGATGGGGGAGAGCGAATTGATGTCCAGTTTCTGCAATTCTTCCAGCAGTGGGCTGGTCTCCGGGAAGAGCGCCGCCTGTTTGGCCGCCACCGGATTGATTTTGACCGCCCGTCCCGAAGATTTCTCCAGTTCCTGCATGATTTCGTTCGCCCGCTGGATGACCGGCCGCGGCAGACCCGCCAACTGCGCCACGTGGATGCCGTACGACCGGTCCGCGCCGCCGGGGACGATTTTGTGCAGGAAGACGACCTTGTTGTCCGCCTCGGTCACGGCCACGTTGTAGTTGCGCACCCCCGGCAGCAGGTCTGCCAGTTGGGTCAGTTCGTGGTAGTGGGTGGCGAAGAGCGTCTTGGCGCGCAGATGGGGATGGTTGTGGATGTACTCGACCACCGCCCAGGCAATCGAGACGCCGTCGTAGGTGCTGGTGCCGCGTCCGATTTCGTCGAGGATGAGCAGCGAGCGCGGCGTGGCGTGGTGCAGGATGTTGGCCGCCTCGATCATCTCGACCATGAAGGTGGACTGACCGGCGTGGATTTCGTCCTGCGCGCCGATGCGGGTGAAGATACGGTCCACCAGTCCCAGGCGCGCCGAAGCCGCCGGGACAAAGGAGCCGATTTGCGCCATCAGCACGATGAGCGCCGTCTGACGCAGGTAGGTGGAGTTGTGGCTCACGAATCCGTTGGCCAGGTAGGCGTGTTCGCCGGGGATCGAGAGGTCGAAGACCTCCGCTTCGCCGGGGACGATTTCTTCGATGTAGTCGTAGAAATAACGCTGGGCAAGCAGCCTCTCCAGTTCCGGCGCCGGGACGCCGCTCTGCTGACAGAAGGAAAGCAATTCTTCCATCTTCGCGTACGAAATGCGCCGTCCGTTCGGCAGGTACGTGTAGAAGATGCTGCCGATGCGCTTGTTTCGTTTGAGCGCAAGGGGTTTATCCTGACGGGCGGCCAGCCGCGCCTGAATGGTTTTCAGCGTTTTTTCCAGGTGGGGAATGCCTCCCACGTTGGGACGGCGCAGCGAAGAGGCCAGTTGCCCGCGCTCTTGTTTGCGCGCCAGGCGGAAGCCGACTTGCCGGTAGAAGCGGATGGCGTTTTCGCCGTTGATGTCAATCAAGTAGGCCGGGGCGCGCCGGGTGGCTTTGACGCGCAAGGAAGCCAGAATGCCCAGATTGAAGAGCAGCGTGTGCAATTGCCGCGCCAGGGTGGGCGAGGCGGTGCTGTAGGTGACGTTGCCGTAGCGCCGGTCGGCGTAGCCATCGGTGTCGAACAGTCCCTGCAGATAGGCGACCACGATGGGCCGGGGGGCGCGCAAGACCGCCGCGGGGACGCACTTGCCGGCCGCGCCTGTGTAGCCCATGCCCAAATGTTCGAGAAAGAGACGGATTTCTTTGCTGCTGATGCTCCAGTCTTTGCCGTTTGTCTTGGCCTGCACCGGATAGCCGAATTGCTCTTCGGCAATGCGGCAGAATTCGTCGGCCAGGGATTTGTCGGCGGTGGAGAAGGTGACGGCCTGCCGGTAGGTCAGCGTGCCGTCGCCGGTGAGCAGACCGAGCCAGTAGGCCAGGTCGGGGGTCAGCGTTTCGGGCAGGCGGTAGGATTTCTGGCTGCCGTAGGGGGCTGGTCGCTCGAAGCGGATGCGCGTCTCCTCCCCCCACAGGTCGGCGCCGGGGGCGAGGGCGACCACGTCGCCGGGGCGCAGTTCGCCGAGCGTCTTCCAGCCTTCGCTTTCGTCGGCGCTGCGCACCCACAGGCGGTGTTCGGGTGTGCCTTCGATTTCAAATCCCAGGCGGGTGCGCAGGCGCAGGGTAGGCTGCCGCCCGCCCGTGTAGAACGCCTCCGTCTGCGCGCGGCCGCTTTTGCCCTGGACAGTCACGCTCAGCGGCGTGAATTGCTGCACGGCGGCCCCGTCTGGCTGCAGGGAATCCAGGCGCGTCAGGCCGCGCTCGGTGAAGAGCAGCGTCCCTCCCGTCAGGCATTTCCCGCTCATGTTCGGGCCGGTGATGACGCGCACGATTTCGCCGCGCTCGAAGACGATGTCGTTGGGGACGAAGCGCTCGCCGCGCAGACTCTGCTCGACGACCGGATGACGGCCCTCGCGGATGTCGAGCACGCCGTCTGCCTCGACCTCGGGCCGGACGTAGCCGCCCAGGGCGGCGGCCTCGGCCAGGGCGGCGAGCACGTCCAGTTCGGCCAGGGCGCGCGCCGTCGCCAGCAGCCGAGCGGCGGACTTCGCCAGGGCGGCGCAAATCTCCTTGAAGAGGCGCAGTTCGATTTCGCGGATGCGCTCCTCGGCGTTCAGCACCAGCGTCTCGTACTCTTTCATCTCCGGCGTGATGAAGCGCTCGGCGTTGACCAGCGTCTGCTTGCGGATATATTCCTTCGGGGCGTTGGCAGCCTGCCCGGCGGAAATTTCGATGTAGTAGCCGAAGACTTTGTTGTAGCCCACCTTGAGGGTCTTGATGCCGGTGCGGGCGCGCTCGACCGCCTCCAGGTTGTTGATCCACTCGCGGGCGTGGCGGGAGGCTTCGATGACGCCGTCCAGTTCGGCGGAGTAGCCGGGGCGGATGACGCCGGTGTTTTGCAGGGTGGCAGGGGGAGCGTCGTCTATCGCGGCTTTCAGCAGCGCATACTCTTCCTCGCAAACCGACCACTGATCACTGACCACTGATGACTGGTTGCTGATCACTGGCGACTGCTCACTGATGACTTGTTTTATTTTCGGTAATCGTTCGAGCGTTTCCCTTATCGCCACCAAGTCGCGCGGCTGGGCATGGCCGGAAAGGACGCGGTTGGTCAGGCGTTCCAGGTCGCCGAGCGGCTTGAGGGCGGCGCGCAGTTCGGCCCGCAGCATGGAGCGCTCGAAGAAGAATTGCACGCCCTCCTGCCTGGCCCGAATGCGATTCACATCCAGCAGCGGCTGGCTGACCCATTGCCGCATCAGCCGTTTGCCCATCGGCGTCACGGTCTGGTCGAGGACGCCCAGCAGCGAATTCTTGGTTTCGCCGCGCAGGGTTTCGGTCAGTTCCAGGTTGCGGCGGGTGGCGGCATCGAGCGTCATGAATTCGCCGAGGGTGTAGACGCGCAAACCGGTCAGCAGGCCGAGGGCGGTGGGTTCGGTCTCTTTCAGGTATTGCAGCACGGCGCCGGCGGCGCGGATGGCGAGCGGCTTATCGCTCAGGTCGAAGCCGTCCAGCGTGGAGGCCTGGAAGTGAGCGAGCAAGGCCTCGCGGCAGCGGCCCGGCTCGAAGCGCCAGGCGGGCCAGGCCGTCAGCGCGCCGGGCAGGCCGTTGGGGAGGATGAGATTGTCGGGGTGGAGGATTTCGGCGGGGCGGAGGCGCGTCAGTTCGGCGCGCAGCGGTGCCCAGGCTTGCCCTGAGGCGTCAGCCGAAGGGTCCGCGCCCGCCTCGAGCTCGGTGACGGCAAATTCGCCGGTGGTGATGTCGGCGTAGGCAATGCCTGCGCGAAGTCCGGTGAGCGAGTCGCCGGAGTCCAGGACGAGGGCGGCCAGGTAGTTGTTGGCGTCGCCGGGCAGCAGGCCGGGTTCGACAATCGTCCCCGGGGTGACGACGCGGATGACTTTGCGCGGGAAGATGCCTTTGGTGGGCTGGTCGCCCACCTGTTCACAGATGGCGACGTGGTAGCCTTTTTCGATGAGGCGGGCGAGGTAGTTTTCGACCGCGTGGTAGGGGATGCCGGCCAGGGGAACGCGCACACCCTTGCCGACCGGCCGGGAGGTCAGGACGATGTCGAGTTCGCGCGCGACGATTTCGGCGTCCTGGTCGAAGGTCTCGTAGAAGTCGCCGAGGCGGAAGAAGAGGATGGCATCCGGGTACTGGCGTTTGATTTCGAGGTACTGCTGGCGGACGGGGGTGACGTCTTCGGTCATGCTTCCCATTTTATGTTCAGGTGTCCAATTGGGCAAGGGTGCAGCGGCAAGGTGGAGAGGCGAGCGGACGGCTTTGCAAGAGGCTTGGCAAAAATTCGGCCGCGATTTGTAAATCTGGGATATAATATTGTCACTATATTCTCGAGAAACGGAGGTTCAAATGGCTAGTGTTACGTACGAGCACGTTACAAAGGAATTCGGCAACGTCATTGCTGTCAACGATCTGAATCTGCAGATCGAAGACAAAGAATTCCTGGTCTTCGTCGGCCCGTCAGGGTGCGGGAAGACGACCGCCCTCCGCCTGCTGGCCGGGCTGGAGGAAGTGACGAAGGGCATCATCAAGATTGGTGATCGCATCGTCAATGATGTTCCCCCCAAAGACCGCGATATCGCCATGGTCTTTCAGTCGTATGCGTTGTATCCGCACATGACCGTGTACGATAACCTGGCCTTTGGCCTCAAATTGCGCAAGACGCCGAAAGAGGAAATCAAGCGGCGCGTGCAGGAAGCCGCCGAGATTCTGGGGATTCAGGATTTGCTGGGGCGCAAGCCGCGGCAACTTTCGGGCGGGCAGCGTCAGCGTGTGGCGGTCGGGCGCGCCATTGTGCGCGAGCCGAAGGTGTTCCTCTTCGATGAGCCGCTCTCGAATCTGGACGCCAAACTGCGCATCGCCATGCGCGCCGAAATCAGCAAACTCCATCATCGCCTGCAGACGACCTTTATTTACGTGACCCACGACCAGATGGAGGCCATGACAATGGCCACCCGTATTGCGGTCATCAACAAAGGAATGTTGCAGCAATTGGATACGCCGCAGGTGTTGTACGATACGCCCATCAACATGTTCGTGGCCGGCTTCATCGGTGCGCCGGCGATGAACTTCTTCAAGGGGCATCTGCGCAAGGATGGCGGCAAGTTGTTCGTCGATAGCGGCGCTTTCTCGGTTCCGATTCCGGCCGAACGCGTCCGGGCGGCTCAGCCGTATGTCGACCGCCCGATCATCCTGGGCATCCGCCCGGAGGACATCTACAACCCGGCTTTCGTGCCGCCGGGCATCAATGCGGCCAAGGTGGCCTGCAAGGTGGATGTCACCGAGTTGATGGGCAACGAAATTTTCCTCTACCTGGTGGCCGGCGACAACACCATCGTGGCCCGCGTCGACCCGCGCACCGACTTCCGCATCGGCGATCAGGTTCAGGTGTCGTTCAACATCGACAAGATGCACCTGTTCGATCCCGATAGCGAACTGGCGATCCGCTAACAGCGTTTTCGATCATCTGAACCGCCAGGGCGCGTCATCCCTGGCGGTTCCTTGTGCCAAGCGAGGTTGAGAATGGATGCAAAACACACATTGGTCCTTGTCCGTCATGGACAAAGCACCTGGAATCTGGAAAACCGCTTCACCGGCTGGACGGATGTCGATTTGACCGAACAGGGGCGTGCCGAGGCGCACTCGGCCGGCCGGATTTTGCGCGAGCAAGGCTACACGTTCGATATTGCCTTTACGTCCGTCTTGCGGCGGGCCATCAAAACCTTGTGGATCGTGCTGGAAGAAATGGAACTCGAGTGGATTCCGGTCGTGCGCGCCTGGCAGTTGAACGAGCGCCACTACGGCGCGCTGCAGGGGCTGAACAAGGCCGAGATGGCGGTCAAATTCGGCGAGGAACAGGTGAAACTTTGGCGGCGCAGTTACGATGTCCCGCCGCCGGCGCTGGACTGGGACGATGAGCGCCACCCGCGCTTCGACCGCCGCTACGCCGATCTGACCCCCGACCAGTTGCCCGCCACCGAGTCGCTCAAGATCACCCTGGAGCGCGTCCTGCCTTATTGGAACAGCACACTCGTGCCGACCATCCGGAGCGGCAAGCGGGTGCTGATCGTTGCCCACGGCAACAGTCTGCGCGCCCTGGTCAAACACCTGGACAACATTTCCGATCAGGAAATTACCGAACTCAATATCCCGACCGGCATTCCGCTGGTCTATGAGTTGGACGAGGCTCTTCATCCGCTCCGTCATTACTACCTGGGCGACGAAGAGACTGTCCGCAAGGCGGCTGAGGCGGTGGCCGCGCAGGGCAAGGCCAAGCAGTAAAATCAAGGGCCGGTAAATTTGCCGGCCCGTTTCTTTTGCGCTTCCCGCTATCTGCGTCCGCGCACGCCCAGGAAGGTCAATCCGCCGGCGACCAGCAACGCTGCCAGGATAATGATACTGACTGCGGCAATGCCCGAGGTGCGCGGCATGGCCGCGCTGGGCACCCGCGTGGGTGTGGGACTGTCCGCGGCCGTCGGCGTCAGCGTGGGCCAGGCCGTGGCGGTGGGCCGCAGGGTGGGGGTGGGCGTGGGCGCGGTCGGGGTGGGTGTGTAGCCGGTGCGAATCAGGAGCGTGTCGCCGGGGTAGATGAAAGTCCCCATCTGAGGGTTGAGTCGGATGATGTCTTGTTCGGAGACTCCGTAGGCCAGGGCAATCTGCCAGACGGTTTCGCCGGGCTGCACCACGTGGACGAGGCTGCCATCCGGGTTGGGCGTGCTGGGATGGACGGTCACGGTGGTGAAGGGGGTGGGGGGGCGCGTTCCGGCGGCCGGCGTGCTTATGTTGCCCGAGGAGCTGTTAGACGCGCCGGTGGGCCGGGCAGCCACAATCGTAAAATACCAAGAGCCTTCCGTCCCGGCCACGCCGGCGCCGATTTCCTGCAGCATGGTGGACATCATCGTATTGTAGTGCGGCGGCGAGTTGTACCACCAGGTCATGGCTTGCTCGACGCTGGAACCGTGAAAAACGTTTTCCGAAATGAAGCCGCCTAGTGAGAGGTCGCCGGCCAGAGGGTAACCGGCGGCCAGGGCGCGCTGATAAGGGCGCGAGCCATCCGGCCCGCTGTGGGTGACCGTGCCGATCGAGGCCTGATAATCGGCCTGATTTTGGGCGATTTGCATCAGGATGGCGTTGGGCGTATAGGCGGGCAGGCCGTTCGAGGTCCGCAGCGCATTGACAGCCTCAATCAATTCATAAGGGCTGGGGGCCTGCCGGGCATGCGACTCGGCCGGCACGGCCTTGGCCGGGCGGGCGGCGGCGAGGAACAAAAGTCCAGCGGCAATCCAAAAGAAAATCCGATTTTTGTGCATCAGGGCTATTATAACGGCCGCCTCACTTTGCGGCAACTAAGGTAAAATAGGGCGAAACCTGTTTTGGAGATTGATTATGCCTCTCTTCACGCCAGGCCGCCGCTGGCAGCCGCCTTATTTAGCCTTCAAGAAGCTCTCGATGCGAGAGCGCCTGCTCGTTTCGATGGAGAAGGCCGTCAAGGGGCCGCTGTTCGGCTGCCGAATGTGCGGCAATTGTCTGTTGCAGGAAACCGCCTTTGTTTGCCCGATGGAGTGCCCTAAGGGCGCCCGCAACGGCCCCTGCGGCGGTTCTACTGCTGAGCGCTGCTACGTTGACGAGACGCGCCCGTGCATCTGGTACGCCATCTACGACCGGGCGCACAAGATGGGGCGGGAGCAATATCTGCTCGAGGTTCTTCCGCCGCTCGATTGGGACAAAGTCGGCGGCGAGACCTGGGGCGACGTGATCGCCCAGGTTCGCAAGGTTGGAGCCGGGCGCGTGGTGCGCGGCCTGCTTTCGAGAGATAAACTCAGCCGCGCCACCACCTGGGATATGGTCTTCCGTCCCGTGCGCCAGCCGGACTGGTGGCAGGGCGATGCCGAATATCATCCCCCCGCCTACAGCGAGCCGGTCTCCGAACTGGAGCGCCGTCTGAAGGCTGGCGAGTTCGTGGTGACTGCCGAAGTCGCCCCGTCGCTGACGGTCAAGACCGACAAACTGTTCAAGAACATCGACCTGGTCCGGCCGTATGTGGCGGCCATCAACTTCACCGATAACCCGTCGGCGACGCCGCGCATGTCCTCGCTGGCATGCAGCAAGATGGCGCTTGAGCAGGGCGCCGAACCGGTCCTGCAGATCGCCGGGCGCGACCGAACCCGCGTCGGGCTGCAGTCCGAGGTCATCGGGGCGGCCGCCCTGGGGGTGCGCAACATCCTCTGCCTTTCGGGCGACAGCATGAAGATGTCTCCTGGGCCGCGCGGCCGGATGGACGTCATTGACCTCGACTCGGTGCAAATTCTATGGGTTCTGCGCCGGATGCGCGACGAGGGCCGCTACCTGGATGGACGCGAAATCAAATTCCCGCCCAAATATTTCTTGGGCGCGGCGGCCTCGCCATTCGCCTCCGAACCGAAATTCCAGGCCTTGCGTGAACACAAGAAGGTGAATGCCGGCGCTCAATTTTTCCAGACCAACCTGGTCTTCGAAACCGGCCACATGGAGACCTGGCTGAACGAACTCGCCAAGCGCGGCATCCTCGACAAAGTGTTTATTTTGATTGGCATCACGCCACTCAAAAACCTCAAGATGGCCCGCTACATGAACGATGAGGTGCCGGGCGTCTTCATCCCCGCGGCGCTGCTCAAGCGGATGGAGGCCGCCGAAGCGGCCGGCAATGCCCAGGAAGAAGGGGTCCAGATTGCGCTCGAACTGATCGAGCAAATCAAGAAATTCCGCGGTCAGGGCGTTCACGGTCTGCACATCATGGCGGTGGGCTGGGAAGAGATCGTGCCGCGCGTCGTGGAAGAGGCGGGGTTGCTGCCCGCTGGGTTTCGGCAACCGGTCGAAAGCGCCGATTGAGCCGCCGAAGGAATTTAGATGAATATTCTGTTCGTTACACATGCTTTGAATGGCTTGTTGATGATTGCCATGCCGATGGCGCTGGCACTCATCCTGACCCGCCGCTGGAAGATGGGCTGGAGCCTGTGGTGGATCGGCGCGGCGACCTTCGTCCTTTCGCAGGTGGGGCATATCCCCTTCAACTGGGTAATCGGGCTGGCCCTGGAGCGGTTGAACACCGTGTATTGGCCGCTGATTGGGCAGCAACTCTTGAACGCCGTCTTTCTGGGGTTGAGCGCCGGCCTGTGGGAAGAAGGGGCGCGCTACCTCGTCCTGCGCTTCTGGGCCAAAAAAGCCCGCTCCTGGCAGGCCGGCGTCCTGTTTGGGGCGGGGCATGGCGGAGCGGAAGCCATCCTTTTGGGTCTGCTGGTGCTGGTCACCTACGCGAGCATGCTTGTCGTGCGCAGCCTTGACCTCTCGGCCGTCGTTCCCGCCGCACGACTTCAACTCGCTCAGCAGCAGGTGACGGCCTACTGGTCTATGCCCTGGTATGACAGCCTCCTCGGCGCGCTGGAGCGCGTCTTTGCAATGACCTGCCAGATTTTTATGGCTGTCTTGGTTATGCAGGTCTTCCTTCGACGTAACATTGCCTGGCTGTTTGCCGCCATTGGCTTCCACGCCCTGATTGACGCGACCGCCGTGTTGGGAATGCACTACCTCGGCGCTTACTGGACCGAAGCGCTGGTGGCGGTGTACGCGGCCGCAAGCCTGATCTTGACCCTCCGCCTGCGCCGCAGTAAACCGGAATCGCCTGTCGGCGAAATGGCCGGGGACCCGGAATAGACACCCTCCAGTGAAGAAAGAACGGTACATTTTCCCGGATAGTCTCCACGCTTTTGCAAACAAGATGCTCTCCCTGACTGCAGAATTCCGCCAGCGGGAGAGCGCTCGGCATCTTCGGCCCGACCATGCTGCCCTGCTTGTGCTGGATGTCCAGCGTTATTTTCTCGATCCTGCCTCTCACGCCTTTATCCCCAGCGCGCCCGCCATTCTCTCAAATATTGGGAAACTCATCCAGGTCTTCGCGAACCGTGGCCGTCCTGTTATTTTCACCCGCCACACCAACACGCCCGCCGACGCCGGGCAGATGAGGAATTGGTGGCGCAACCTACTCGCACCAGATACGCCCGACAGCGCCATCGTTCCCGAACTGGACACAATGCATGGCATCGTCCTTGAGAAGCACCAATACGATGCCTTTTATAAAACCGAACTCGAAGAAATACTGCGCGCCCAGCATACGGAGGACGTGGTCGTGACCGGCGTGATGACCCACCTGTGTTGTGAAACGACCGCCCGTTCTGCTTTCATGCGCGGCTTCCGCGTTTTCTTCATCGTGGACGGGACGGCCACCTATACCGAAGCATTCCATCGCGCCACAGTCATTAACCTCGCTCACGGCTTTGCCGTCCTGGCGCGTGCAGATGAAATTCTGGAGGTGTGGGCGCGATGAAAGCGGCAACGCCCGAAGTTCTCATCGTCGGCGCGGGTCCGGCGGGAGTTGCCGCTGCCATCCAGCTCAAGCGTTATGGCCTCGCCTCCGTGTTGCTGGAGCGGGATTCCGTCGGCGGTCTGCTCCGCAACGCCAACCTAGTGGAAAACTATCCCGGTTTTCCGAACGGCATCCCCGGCCCGAAACTGGCTGCCTTGTTTGAGCGGCAACTCAAACAGGTTGGCGTGGAAGTCATCTTCGATGAACTGACTCGCTTGGAGTATGAAAGCGGCTGGCGGGCTGAAACGCGGCAGACCGTGTACCGGCCGCGTGTGGTCGTCATTGCCTCCGGCACCAAACCGCGGTCGCTGCCGGTCGAAGTGCCCGAGGCGGTGCGAACTCGGGTCTTTAGCGATGTCTGGCCGCTGGCAGGCGTGACCGGGGCACGAGTTGTCATCATCGGTGCGGGCGATGCAGCCTTTGATTACGCCCTCAACCTGGCTGATCGCGGCAACGCTGTCACTATCCTCCATCGCGGCAAAACAGACTCCTGCCTGCCGTTGCTGCGCGAGCGCGCCGCGTCCAACCCGTCTATCGAGTACCGCGAGCAGACCAGCCTCCAGCGCGTAGGCATAGACTCCTCGTCCGGCCGTCTTGCCCTATTTACTGACTGCTGTTCACTATTTGCCGATTACCTGCTTTTTGCCATCGGGCGCGAGCCGGCGCTGGATTTTGTTTCAACGTCTGTTAAACAGCAGGAGCAGGAATTGACCGCCAGTGGTAAACTCTATTGCGCTGGCGACGTTCACAATGGCATCTTTCGCCAAGCCGCCATTGCCGTTGGCGAGGGCCTGCGCGTTGCTATGCAGATTTATACCAACCGAGGATGGTCAAGATGAAAGTGTTTGCAGTCACCGGCACGAGCGAGGTCGCTACCGTCTATATGGCCGACATGGACGGGAAGCTCATCGAATTCGTCGAGGCGCTCCAGCCACCATATCGGCGCGATGAGCGCTGGATTCTGATGGTGTCCACTCTCTTCGGTTGCCCGGTAAAATGCCAGATTTGCGATGCCGGCGGCCAGTATCAAGGCAAGCCCTCCGCCGAACAGATTCTCTCCCAGATTGATTACATGGTTGACCGCTGGTACCCTGGCCGGCGCGTGCCTGCCCGCAAGTTCAAAATCCAGTTTGCCCGCATGGGTGAACCGGCGCTCAACATGGCTGTGCTAGACGCGTTGGAACAACTGCCGAGTCGCTTCGACGCCCCCGGCCTGATGCCGTCTCTCTCGACGGTTGCCCCCCACGCGACCGATGCCTTTTTTGAGCGGCTGATTGACATTAAGGACCGGCTGTACGCGAGCGGGCGTTTCCAGTTCCAGTTCTCGCTCCACACCACCGATGTGGCCCTGCGCCGTCGTCTCGTCCCGGTGCGCACCTGGACCTTTGATCATATGGCCGCCTATGTTGACCGCTTTCTGCGCCCCGGCGATCGCAAGGTGACGCTAAACTTTGCTCTGGCCAGGGGATGGCCGGTCGAGCCGGAGATCCTGTTGAGACACTTCGATCCACAAAAATTCTTGATTAAGGTTACGCCGGTCAATCCTACTTGCCGTGCTGCCCAGCACGGTCTGGTTTCGTACATTAATCCCCACGTACCCGAAAGCGGCCGCGAACTGGCCGACCGGCTGAAGGCGGCCGGCTACGAGGTGATTGTCAGCATTGGCGAAGTGAAGGAAAATCAGATTGGCTCAAACTGCGGTCAGTATGTGTTGAAATATCTCGAAAGCCGCGCTGGGCTGCCGGACGGATACACTTACGAGGTGCAGCCGCCTCCAACTCTTGGTTTTTTACGTCTGCGCCAGCCCGCCGCCGAAGAAAACGCGCGAGGTTGAAATGGATATCCTGACCTTTACTTATCCGCTCAATGCTGTCCTGATGATCGGAGTCCCGATTGCGGTGGGCTATTATCTCACCCGCCGCTTCGCCCAGGGATGGGGAATCTGGTTTCTGGGTGTCGTCACCTTCCTGATGGCGCAGATTGGTTCGGGCTTTTTCACCCGGGCGGTGAACAGCCTCGTGGCCGAAAGCGCCGCCTCCTGGCCGCTGGTTTCACAGATGATTTTCGACGGCCTTTTTCTTGGCCTGAGCGCGGCGCTATGGGAGGAGGGAATCCGTTACGCGGTGCTGCGCTGGTGGGCGAAAGACGTCCGTTCGCGCCGAGAGGGAATCATGATGGGCGCCGGCCACGGCGGAGCGATGGCGATTGTGCTGGGCATCTTCGCCCTGTTCTATGTTTCGCAAATGTTTCGCTATCGAAACGCCGACCTCTCGGCCATCGTCCCGGCCGACCAACTGGCGTACGCCCAGGCGGAGGTCGAGCGCTTCTGGTCGCAGCCGTGGTATTTCACGCTCCTGAACGCGCTGGAAAGCGCTTCCTTTTTGATGGTCAACATCGGACTGGCGGCATTGGTCATGCGCACTTTTGTGGAAAAACGTGCGGCGTGGTTTCTGCTGGCGCTGGTTTTGCACTTTGTCATCGCTTCTGGCCGGGAACTGGGCATGGCGTTTCTGGGTCCTTATTGGACCGAGGCTTTGCTGCTTCTGGCCGGTGGTTTGTGCTTGTTGCCGGTCTTCTTGTGGCGGGAAACGAAAGAGAGCGAGACAGCGATTTGAAGACCTCGTCCCCGACTGTCAGAGGCCGGGGACGAGGTCTTTTCACGGGGGAGGGGGCGATTACAGGGCGCGTTGCAGAATCTCGGTCAGTTCCTCATCGGTGAGGGGGATGGGGTTGCCCTTCATGCTGCTGGCTTTTTGTGCCTGGGCCACGATGGATGGAAAATCTGCCGGCGAGAGGCCGTAGTGCCGCAAGGGAGGGATGTCGAGTTTTTCGATTAATGCGCGTAGCCACTCACACACACCCTGAAAACCAACAGAAACATCCTCGAGACAAGGAAATTCCAACACCCCGTGCGCAATCTCGGCATACCGGCCCAGGGCTGGAGACTCCGGCTGACGGCTCTGCAGCGCCCGCAGGTTGACCGCCGTCACCTCAGGCAGCAGCCGGGCGCAGACGGCCCCATGCGGGGCGGGGAACATTCCGCCGATGGGGCCTGCCAGCCCATGCGCCGCACCCAGCCGGGCGTTGGCCAGCGCCAGCCCGCCAAACAGGCTGACCAGGCACATCTCCTGGCGGGCTGCGGCGTCGGAGCCGTCCTCGACGGCGCGCGGCAGGGCGCGGGCGGCGCGGCGGATGCCGTCCAGGCAAAGCGGAGCAATCAGCGGATTCGGCGCGTTGCAGACGTATGGCTCCAGGCATTGGGTCAGAGCGTCCATGCCGGTGGCCGCCGTCAGAGCGGGAGGCAGGCTGAGGGTCAGGAGAGGGTCGAGGATGGCCAGGCGCGCCAGCAGGAAGGGGCTGCGCAGGCTAACCTTGACGCGCCGCTCCGGGACGGTCATCACGGCGTTGCGCGTCACCTCCGAGCCGGTGCCGGCGGTGGTCGGGATGGCGATGAAGGGCAGGCCGGGCCTTTCGAGCGGCCGACCGGCGCCGACCACTTCGAGGTAGTCGAACAGGTCGCCGGGGTTGACTGCCAGCCCGGCGGCGGCTTTGGCTGTGTCGAGAGCGGAGCCGCCGCCGAAGCCGATGACCAGGTCACAGGCCGCGGCCCGGGCGGCCTGGCTGGCGGCGGAGACGGTCGCGATGGTCGGCTCGCCTTCCACGCCGAACGGGACGGGATCGAGGCCGGCAGCCTTCAACCGTTCGATGAGCGGTTCGGCGCGCTGGAGCGAGTCGACCACCAGGAGCGGGCGTTTCCCAAAGGAGGCCGCCGCGGGGGCAGCCTCCTCCAGTTTGCCAGGTCCGAAGACGATGCGGACGGCGGTGGCAAATTCGAACTGCAAGGGTCAATCTCCGAATTTGATGCCTTGCGCCAGCGGCAGTTCCTTCGACCAGTTGATGGTGTTGGTCTGGCGGCGCATGTACGCCTTCCAGGCGTCCGAGCCGGATTCGCGCCCGCCGCCGGTTTCCTTCTCGCCGCCGAAGGCGCCGCCGATTTCGGCCCCCGACGTGCCGATGTTGATGTTGGCGATGCCGCAATCGGAGCCGGAGACGGAGAGGAAGGTCTCGGCCTCGCGCAGCGAGTCGGTGAACATGGCGCTCGAGAGGCCCTGCGGGACGTCATTGTGAATCTGGATGGCTTCTTCGAGGGTCTCGTATTCGAGCAGGTACAGGATGGGGGCAAAGGTCTCGGTCTTGACGATTTCGGTCTGGGCGGGCATCTTGATGATGGTTGGTTCGACGAAGTTAGGGCCGAGTTCGGGCAGCATGTGGCCGCCGTAGATGATTTCGCCGCCATCGGCCACTGCCTGGCGGATGGCTTCCATCATTTCTTCGACCGAGGTATTGACCACCAGGGGGCCCATCAGGGTCTTGGGGTCGAGCGGATCGCCGATGCGCACCTGGGCGTAGGCGTTCTTCAGGCGTTCGGTCAGGTCGGCGGCGATGCTTTTGTGCATGATGATGCGGCGGGTGGATGTGCAGCGCTGCCCGGCCGTGCCGACCGCGCCGAAGAGGATGGCGCGGGTGGCCATGGCCAGGTCGGCTTTGTCGGAGACGATGATGGCGTTGTTGCCGCCCAGTTCGAGGATGGTGCGCCCAAAGCGGCGGGCGACCGTCTCGGAGACGTGGACGCCGATCTGGGTCGAGCCGGTGAAGGAGACCAGCGGGACGCGCCGGTCGTTGAGCAGCAGTTCGCCGACGTCGCGGCCGGAGCCGATGGCCAGGGTGAAGATACCGGTCAGGCCGTGGTCGGCCAGGACGCGGTTGGTGATGTGGGTCACGGCGATGGCGGTCAGCGGAGTGTAGGAGGACGGCTTCCACAGGACGGTGTCGCCGCAGACGGCAGCCAGGGTCGCATTCCACGACCAGACGGCGACCGGGAAGTTGAAGGCGGTCACCAAGCCGACGATGCCGAGTGGATGCCACTGCTCGTACATGCGGTGGCGCGGCCGTTCGGAGTGCATGGTCAGACCGTAGAGCATGCGCGATTGGCCGACGGCAAAGTCGCAGATGTCAATCATCTCCTGGACTTCGCCGTGTCCCTCGGCGCGGATTTTGCCCATTTCAACCGTCACCAGGTCGCCGAGCGGTTCTTTGAGTTCGCGCAGGGCGTCGCCCAGATCGCGCACGACCTGACCGCGCTTGGGGGCCGGGACTTCGCGCCACTTCAGGAAGGCGGCATGGGCGGCAGCCGCGACGCTCTCGTAGGATTCCGGCGTAGCCTGAATCACTTTGGCGAGGGCCTCGCCCGTGGTGGGGTTGTAGGAGATCAGTTCTTTGCCTTTGGGGTCGGCAATCCAGCCGTCGGGGCCGGTGCAGGCGCCGGGATTGACCTCCTGAATGTTGAGTTTTTTCAGCAACGGGTTCATACACTTCCTCCATGGGTGTGAAATAAATTGTTCATCCCCAACCGCTTTCGTCGGGGAAGAGATTGACATAGATGGTGCGCGTGCGCGGCTCGGCCATCATCGGTTCGGCGACCTGACGCCAGCGGTTGTAGTGCGCCGTTTCTTTGTGCCGGGCCGGGTCCTCGGGCGTGCGATAGACCTCCACCAGCACGAAGCGGGTCGGGTCATCGGCCTGCTGAATCACGTCGAAGCGGGCCACGCCTGGCTCCTGAATGCTGTTGCGGGCATTCTCCAGCGTGGCTTCCTTGAAGGCTTCGATGTGTTCGGGCTTGACGCGGATGTGAACGTGAACGATATACATAAGGCTCCTTTTTCCGAACCCCGGCCTCAGCGGTGCAAATTCGGCGCGGCGATGAAGGACAGACCGCGCTCGGTGAGCATGCGCGCCGTGGAGTTGGCCGCTTCCACCTTGAGCAGGAAGTTCTTTTGCAAGTTGTCCCAGTCGCCGCTTTCGATGACTTCTTTCTTTTCGCGGAAGTAGTCGAGGATGTCGGAGGGGTGCTCGAGGGTCTGCTCGACTTCGGGCAGGCCGCCCTCGTGTTTGGCGGCGATGTTGGCGACGTGGTCGGCGATTTCCATCAATTCGGCGCGGCGGTCGTAGGGCTGGATGACGATGCTCTTCCAGGTCTCGACGATGTGATGCTCGAAACGGATGTGACGCTCGAAGCCGAGGGCGCGGCGGAATTCGGCGGTCAGTTCCATCGTCCGGTTGTGAATCGAGTTCGACCAGTTGAAGCCGATGAGCGGGGTCGAGCCGTCGTCGCGGCTGAACAGTTTGGCCATGGTCATGATCCACAGGGCATGGTAGGGGTTATCCGAGCCGAAATAGACCGAAATCTTGAAGTTGATGTCCACGCCGAGTTTGTAGAGCAGGAAGGCCAGCAGGATGGTGCCGGCGTTGAAGTTCAGCACGTGCTGGACGCCGTAGTTGGTGTAGTAGTACAGGAATTCGTCCAGCCACATCAGGGCGTGCTCATCGGGCTGACCGATGCCGCCGAAGTAGCCGGTGATGGTGGCCGGGCCGCCCAGGTGCGGGTTGGAGCCGTCGGTGCCTTTGGTGTCCAGCGTCTCAACGAACGAGGCGCCGATGATGTCGAGCGCGGCCACAATGGCGGGCAGGTCGCCGTCTTCTTCGGATTCTTTCATCTTGCGGACGGCGATGAAGCGTCCCGGCACGAGCGAGCGTTCGGCGATGGCCTTTTCGCACATCGGGCGGATCCAGGGGAAGTATTGCAAGGCGGAGACTTCCAGCGTGACGGCGTACTCGTCCTTGAAGGTCATCGCGTCGGCTCTGGACCCGAGGACGGCGCGGCGGTAGTCGGCGACGCTGACGAAGGCGCCGCGCTCGCGCTGCGCGATGAGCCATTCCAGGTCCTGGATGTACTGCGGGGCGCGCTCGCGCACTTTGGCGAAGAGCGCTTCCATCTTGCGGTTTTCGCGGTGCTTGCGGTTGATTTCCTCCGGCGTGCCGTATTTGGCGACCACGTTGAGGAATTCTTTCATCACGGTTGAGTTCGGGTCGGTGAAGACGGCGTTGATGGCGTCCAGGCGGTCGGGGGGGATGGCAAGTTTTTGTTGGAGGGGGGTCATGGGGGCTCCTTTTTCGTGATTCGTGATTCGTTAGTCGTGAGGCGTTAGTCGTGGTTCGTGAAGTATTCGGCGGCGGTTTCGCGGATTTGGCGGGGAGAGGGTTTGCCGCAGAAGGCGGAGGCTTTGGCAATCATACCTGCAATCAGGCGGCCCAGGCGGTCGTATTGAGCGGTCAGGTCGGCGGCTTGTTGGTCGGTGAGATAGCAGCACCGACGCGCCGTTTCAAGCCAGTGCAGCGTTTCCAGGCATTCGCTCTCGGCGTCGGTCAGTTTGCTGATGAAGTGGGCTTCATAGCGACGTTTCCCCCATGCCTCTGCAATCTGCGCGCCAACGGAGCGGGAGGAACGGCGAATCTGGTCTGTGAGCGAATAGGTCTCTTCTCGAGGGAATCCTTTACTCATCTCGAAAATTTTCTGCTGCATCTCCATCGTCACCTGATACGCCAACAAATCCTGAAAACTCTGTGCATGCGGCAGATTTTCCTGATATTTCACACTCATTTTATCCTCCTCACGTCTCACGCTTCACGTCTCACGTCTCACGTTTTACGTCTTACGAATCCAGCATCTTCCTCAACTCCTCATACTCCTCATCCGGCATGCCAAACCAGTTTTCCGGCTGAGGGAATTGGCGGTTGATGACTTCGTTGTGATAGGCCTTGAGGCCGTTGAGGATGACTTCGCCGGCGTTGCCGTAGACCTTGGCCATCTTCGGCTTGAACTTGGGGTAGAGGCCGAACATGTCGTGGTAGATGAGCAGTTGACCGTGCGCGTGCGGACCCGACCCCAGGCTCATGATGATGCAGTTTTCGGCGCGTTCGGTGATGAGTTGGCACAGCCGGTCGGGGACCATTTCCAGCAGGATGGCGAAGGCGCCGGCTTTTTCGAGCGCTTTGGCGTCATCCACGATGCGCTTGGCCAGGGCGGCCGTCTTGCCCTGGAGGCGGAAGCCGCCCAGCGCGGAGGCCGATTGCGGCGTCAGTCCCAGGTGGCCGATGGCAGGGATGCCGGCGTCCACGATGCCTTTGATGCGGTCGGCCATGGCCGCGCCGCCTTCGAGTTTGATGGCGTCGCAGCCCGCTTCGGCCATGAAGCGCCCGGCGTTGCGGATGGCCGTCTCGACCGAGGGCTGATAGGTCATGTAGGGCATATCGCCGACCAGGAAGGCGGTCGGCGCGCCGCGGCGCACGGCCTGGGCGTGGCGAATCATGTCGTCCATCGTCACCGGCAGGGTCGAGTCGTAGCCGAGCATGGTCATGCCCAGGCTGTCGCCGACCAGAATCATCTCGATGCCGGCCTGTTCCTGCAGGTAGGCGGTGGGATAGTCGTAGCAGGTCAGCCAGGTGATGGGCTCGCCTTTTTTGACCTTGTCGAACAGGTAGGGCAGGGTGATTTTCTTGCGGGGGGAAGGGGTTTCGGGCATAGGGGTCTCCTTTTTTGGGGGTTCTCAGACTTTCAGACTTCCGAAGTCTTCAAGACTTCGGAAGTCTGGCAAGACCAGCCAAATTCCTTTCCACAATCTTGATATGCGGATGGTCGGGCGGCAGGAATTTCTTGAAGATGTGCAGGGCGCGCTCGAAGGCGGCTCTTGCCCCCGCCAGGTCGCCCAGGGCTTGCAACACGCCGCCCAGGTTGTTGACGTCTGTCAGGTTGTTGACGTCTGTGGCGACCTTGGGATGGTCAGGTCCGAAGGCGGCTTCGTCCACCTTCAGGGCGCGCTCGAAGGCGGCTCTTGCCCCTGCCAGGTCGCCCAGGGCGCGCAACACCAAGCCCAGGTTGTTGACGCGGATGGCGACCTTGGGATGGTCAGGTCCGAAGGCGGCTGCGTCCACCTTCAGGGCGCGCTCGAGGTTGCCGCTTTTTTGCTCCATGAGCGCCCAGGCTTGATAGGTCGGAGCGTTGGTGGGGTCGGCGCGGGTGCCTTGTTCAAAGAGTTGACGGGCGCGCTCGAACTGACCTTGCCGCTGGAAACGCAAAGGCAGGAGGGTGAGCAATTTTTTCTGTGAATCTTGCGGGAAGCGGCGCAGGTGTTCGCCTAGGGCGGCAAACAACTTCTCGTAGAGATACATGGCTTCCGGCGCCCAGCGCCGGCTTTCCAGGAGATGCATGGCATGTTCGGCAATCACCGGGTGGCGCGTGGCAAGCCGTTCATCGCCGCTTTCCTGTACTTCAATCAGTTCGCCGGTCAGGGGGCCGATCAGCCGCACGCTGAGGGCGGATGGCTCGATCTCCAGCGCCCTGGCGAGCAGGCTGCGCTTCAACCACAAACCGTAGCGATGAACGCTGGCTAACGCGGCATAGCCGCGCAGGAGGAACTCGCCATCCGGGCGGCGGCGCACCTTTTCAAATACGCTTTCCAGGATGGCCTCGAACTGCTCCACGCCATAGCGGGCGGTGAGCAGGGCAGGGAGCAACTGACCATCGGCTTTCAGGCGGTCGAGGAAGTGTGCTACTTGGTGTGGGCGCGGCAGCCCTTGCAGCGCGTCCAGTTTGCCGGCCCGCTCCAGGCGATTGAGCAGGGCTTCCACTTCGTCCCGTTGCAGGCGCTGCAGGGCGAATTTGCGGAAGGCGCCCAGGCGTTTCAGGCTGCCTTCCAGGCTGGCGTTTTGCCACTCGTGCAGGCGGGAGGCCATCAGGATGGTGAAGCGGATACCGGCATCGGTTAGTTCTCTGGCCAAAGCGGGCAATTGCTCTTCCTGGTCGGCGTCATCGAAGATGAACACGAGCGGCTTTTCGGCTTCGAGGGTGATTTTGGTGGATGGCACGAGGTGTTCTGCGTGACGCACGAAAACGGGCGCTCCCTGCTCGGCCAGTTGCCAGGCCAGGCGGCGCAAGAGGGTGGTTTTGCCCTCGCCTGCCGCGCCCAGGATCACCGCCAGTTGATACGGCAGGGACTGGTCGCGAGTGAATTTCCAAACGTCATCGAAGAGCGTGCGCGGAGCGTCATCGTCGCGGGCGATGTTCGCCCAATTGGGGCTGGCGCCATCGTAAAAGGGGGCGCCGGGCGCGTTGGTCTGCCGCCGGCGGAAGTCATCGCTGAGCATCTGGAAGGCAAAGACGCCACGGCGGGTGAGAGAGATGGTGTTGTGATCGCCGGTGATAATAATGGTATCGTTGACACTCCCCCCTACCGCCACGGCTTCCGCGCCGCTGACGAGCGTGAGCGATGGTTGGGCGAGTTTCCCGGTCGTTTCGGTCATGGGATGTCTCCGAGGCGGGGTGTGTACTCAAATCTTGTTACACGGGACAACTTCTAGAAGTTGTCCTACAAACAACTTTTGCGTGGACACGAAGCAGGCGTGGCATTGCTCTTACTATAGCACAAAATGCGCCGTTCGTTCACCGATGGATGTCACCTGTTGCGGGGCTGAGTTTCAGTCGCTGGGGCGAAAAGGCGCGCAAATCGTAACCGCCTGATGAAAATCTCAACGCCAAGACGCGCAGGCGCAAAGATGAGTCGCTTTGGAGACCAGGCGGGGAGTTCTGCACACGCTTCCTTCGCGCCTTTGCGATTTTGTGCCGCAAATCAAAGATTTGCGCCACAGAAAAATAGTTGTATAATATAACTGTTTCATTTTGCAACGATAAGCAGGCAGGTTACCATGACCCAGGAACTGATTGACGCCTTTTGGGAAAGTGTCCCGTCCGTCTGGCGGGGGACGCGGACGCGAATCCGCGCTGTGGCCGCCGAGCGCTTCGGGCTGACGGTGGAGCAGTTTCAGGCGCTGCGGCGCATCCGCAAAGGGATGGACACCGTCAGCGCGCTGGCCGCGGAGGGGCGTCTCAGCCGCTCGCAGGCCAGCCGGGCGGTGGAGGCGCTCGTCCGTCGTGGACTGGTGGAACGTCTCACCGATGCCCGCGACCGCCGCCACGTCCGGCTTTCGCTCACCCCGTCCGGCGAGCAGACCCTGACGGGCATCTACGCCGAGGTCGAAACCTGGCTGGCGGAGCGTTTTGCCCGTCTCTCCGAGGCAGAAGCGGGGCTGCTCCGCCAGGCCCTCCCGCTCCTGCGCAAAGCCTTCACCGAACCAACCATTTGACTCCCAGACCTTTGACTCCCCGACTTTCGACTCATGACCCATCTCCTCAAACTCCGCTCCTTTGTCACGGCCTATCTGCCGCAGATATTTCTCTCGATTTTGAACCTGGGGGGCATCACCGCCCTCAGCCTGTACACGCCGCGCATCATTCGCGCCGTCATTGACCAGGGCGTGCTGCACGCCGATACCGCCCTGCTTGTCCGCTCGGCCCTGCTGCTGCTCGGTATTGGCCTGGCCTCGGCGGCGATGTCGGCGCTGCAGCGTTACCTGGCCGAGTGGATTGGCGGTCACATCGGCTACGATTTGCGCAACCGCCTCTACGACCACATCCAAAACCTGTCGTTTTCATACCACGACCACGCCCAAACCGGTCAACTCATCAGCCGCTGCATCGAGGACGTGCGCGCCGTGCAGAACTTCATCGGCGGCTCGCTGGTCCATCTGGCGCAGATGTCCTTCCTGCTGGTCGGCGCGTTGACCCTCATGCTGCTGGCCAACTGGAAGTTGACTCTCATCGCCGTCCTGCCGCTCATCCCGCTGACCCTCATCACGTTGAACTTCGGCCGGCGCATCACCGAACTCTTCTTCAAGGTGGATACCCTGCTTGGCGACCTCTCGGCCCGCTTGCAGGAAAACGTCCTGGGCGTGCAGGTGGTGCGCGCCTTTGCCCGCGAACCCCACGAAATCGCCCGCTTCGACGCCACCAACCGCGCCTACTACCGGGCGCGCCTGAAGGTCATCGGCGAGTGGTCGAAGGTCATGCCGACCACCGACCTGCTGGTCACCCTCGGCACGATTCTCATCCTGTTCTTCGGCGGCCAGATGGTGCTGGCCAGGACGATGACCATCGGCGAAATCGTGGCCTTCAACGCCTATCTGGTGATGCTGGCCGCTCCGGCACAGGAACTGACCTGGCTGGTCAACGCGGCGGGGGAGGCCGGCGCGGGGGCGCGGCGCGTGCTCGAGGTCCTCGAAACGCCGCCGGAGATTGCCTCCCCGCCCGACGCCATTTCCCTGCCGAGCCTGCGCGGCGAGGTCGAGTTCCGCAACGTCTCGCTCAAATACCTGGACGAGAAGCGCGACTCGCTGACTGACATCCATCTCAAGGTCGAGCCGAATCGGGTCGTCGCCCTCATCGGGCCGACCGGTTCCGGCAAGACCTCACTGGTCAATCTCATCCCGCGCTTCTACGATGTGACCGAAGGCGCTGTGCTGGTGGACGGCCACGACGTCCGCACGCTGGACCTGACTTCCCTGCGCCGTCAGATTGGCATCGTCCTGCAGACCTCGCTGCTGTTTTCGGATACGATTGCCGCCAACATCGCCTACGGGCGGCCAGACGCCTCGATGGATGAAATCATCGCCGCCGCCAAAGCCGCCCAGGCGCATGAGTTCATCATGTCTTTCGAGAAGGGGTATGAGACGGTCGTCGGCGAGCGCGGCGTGACCCTTTCGGGCGGGCAGCGGCAGCGCATCGCCATCGCCCGCGCCCTGCTGATGGACCCGCGCATCCTCATCCTGGACGATTCCACCTCCAGCGTGGATATCCAGACCGAGGCGCTCATCCAGCAAGCCCTTGAGCGGCTGATGGAGGGACGCACCACCTTTGTCATCGCCCACCGCCTCGCCACCGTCCGCCGCGCTGACCTCATCGTGGTCATGGACAGGGGCCGCATCGTCCAGACCGGCACGCACGAGCAATTGCTGGCCGAGGGCGGGCTGTATAAGGAAATCCACGATTTGCAGTTGATGCAGTACAAACCCTCGGAAGAGGTGGAAGAAGAAACTCAACTTATCTCGCCCGAATTTCAGCGTGTGCGTGCCGCCAATGAGTTGGGCTGACTCCCGACCATCCGACCATCAGACTATCCGACCATCCGACTATCAGACTATCAGACTATCAGACTATGACCACCATCACCCCTCCAGCCTACGTGACCCAATCGGAGGAACAGTTCTACAAAGCCTACGACCCGCAGGTGACGCGGCGGCTGCTTGGCTTTCTGGCTCCCTATAAGGGGCCGATGCTGCTGGCGCTGATTTTGATGCTCGGCGCGACCGCCACCAGCGTAGCCGGCCCCTACTTCGTCAAGATGGCGATTGACGACGGCCTGAGCGCCGGCGATCCCTTCGCCCTGCGGACGGCCGTCCTGCTCTATTTGGGCGCCACCCTGCTGCGCTGGATTTTCATCTATACGCGCGTCAACCTCATGGCCCGCGTCGGCCAGTCGGTCATCTACGACTTGCGTAAGACGCTCTTTGCCCACCTGCAAAAACTCTCGCTCTCGTTCTACAGCCGCTACTCGGTCGGGCGGGTCATCACGCGCGTCATCAACGATGTCGAGACCCTGCGCGAGTTCATCACCTGGGCCATCCTGGCGATTGCCCGCGACCTGTTCTCGCTGCTCGGCATCGTCATCGCCATGCTGGCCCTGAACGTGCGCCTTTCGCTGGTCACCTTTGCCACCCTGCCGCTCATGGCGCTGGCGACCTACATCTTCCGCAAGAACCTGCGAATCGCCTACCGCAAGGTGCGGGCGGCCGTCTCGTGGGTCAATTCGGTGCTGGCCGAAAACATCAACGGCATCCGCGTCGTCCAGGCGTTCAGCCGTCAGCAGCGCAACTACGCGACCTTCCGCGATTACACCAACCGCTACCACCTCCAGACCGTCCTGCACGCCGCCAAAGTGGCCGCTTCCTTCGTGCCGGTGGTGGACATCCTCGGCGCGCTGGCCACCGCCGCGGTGGTCTGGCTGGGCGGCGCGGCCGTGCTGGGCGAGACGATTACCGCCGGCGTGCTGGTGGCCTTCGTCCTCTACATCGAACGCTTCTTCGACCCCATCCGCGACCTCTTCCGCCGCTTCGACACCCTCCAATCCACGATGGCGGGCGGCGAGCGCCTGCTCAACCTGCTCGACAGCCCGGTCGAGGTCCAGGACGCGCCCGATGCGCTGGACCTGCCGCCCATTCGCGGCGAGGTCCGCTTCGAGAACGTCTCCTTCCATTATGCCGACGACCCGGCCCTGGTGCTGGAAGACATCAACCTGACCGTCCACCCCGGCGAGACCGTTGCCCTGGTGGGCGAAACCGGCGCCGGCAAGACCACGCTCATCAAACTGGTCGCCCGCTTCCACGACCCCACCGCCGGCCGTGTCCGGGTAGACGGCTGCGACCTGCGGACGGTGACTCAGCACAGTTTGCGCTCTCAGATGGGCATCGTCTTGCAGGACCCCTTCCTGTTCAACGGTTCGGTCAAGGAGAACATCAAATTCGGGCGTCCCGAAGCCTCCGACGCCGAAGTGGAGGCCGCCGCGCGGGCGGTCAACGCCCACGAGTTCATCCTCGGCCTGAAAGACGGCTACGACACCTCGGTCGAGGAGGGCGGGGTGGTGCTGTCGGTCGGTCAGCGTCAACTTATCTCCTTCGCCCGCGCCCTGCTGGCCGACCCGCGCATTCTCATCCTCGACGAGGCCACCTCCTCGGTGGACACACAGACCGAGCAAGTCATCCAGCAGGCCCTGCGCACCCTGCTGCGCGGCCGGACGGCCTTTGTCATCGCCCATCGCCTCTCGACCATCGTCAACGCCGACCGCATTGTGGTCATCCACGGGGGGCGCATCATCGAGCAAGGCACGCACGCCGAATTGCTGGCTCGCGGCGGCATGTACGCCGACTTGTACCGCACCGGATTCCAGGAGTAGAGTATACTGAAGACATGCCCGGAATCACCAGCCTGCAAAACACGCGTGTCAAAACCATCGTCAAACTGCGCGATGACCGCCGCGCCCGTCAGCGCGAGGGGGTGACGCTTGTCGAAGGCTGCTACGAAATCGAACTGGCCCTGGCCGGCGGCCTGCGCCCGCGCGAAGTCTTCTTCTGCGAGGAACTCGCCGCCGGCAAGCGGGTGGCGGGTCTGGACCTGGAGCCGGTGACCGTTTCGCGGCCGGTCTTCGAGAAGATGAGTCATCGCGAAGGCCCCGATGGCTGGCTGGCCGTCTTCCCCGTGCCGCGCCGGACCCTCGACCGGCTCCCGCTTTCCCCCGCGCCGCTGCTCGTCCTGGCCGAATCGGTCGAGAAGCCCGGCAACCTGGGCGCCATCCTGCGCACCGCCGACGCCGCCGGTGTGGACGCGCTGCTCGTCTGCGACCCGCGCGTGGATTTGTACAACCCCAACGTCGTGCGCGCCAGCCGCGGCACGCTCTTCACCGTCCCGGCAGTCGAGACGGCTTCCGCCGAGGCGCTGACCTGGCTGCGGCAGCGCGGCGTCCGTCTGCTGGCAGCCACGCCCCAGGCCGAGACGCTCCACTTCGAGGCGGATTGGCGCGGCCCGGTCTGTCTCGCCGTCGGCGCGGAGGACGAGGGCCTGACCAATTTCTGGCTCGAAAACGCCGACCTGCGGGTCAAAATCCCGATGGCGGGCAAGGTCAACTCGTTGAATGTCTCGGTCTCGGCGGCGATTATTCTCTACGAAGCCGTTCGGCAGAGAAGGCAAACCGGCAGGTAGCCGCCAGGCGTCGCATTGAAATTTTGAATTTTTCTGCAAAGGGGAGGCTGCTTGTGAAAACCATTTTGGAGTCCGTTTCCCACCTCAATCATTTTTACCCCACTGTGGCGGCGGTGGTAGCCGTGCATGGCAAAGAACGCCCCAACGCGCTGGCCTGCGCCTGGCATTCACCGCTTTCCTTTTCGCCGCCGCTCTACGGTGTGCTGATTTCCGAAAAACGCTATTCGTACCGGCTGATTGTCGAGGCGGGCGGCTTTTCGGTCAATTTCCTGCCTTTTGAGCAGGCCGAGAAAATTGCCGGCGTGGGGCGCAACTCGGGCCGCGACATGGACAAATTCGCCGTCTTCGACCTGAAGACCGAGCCGACCGAGGCCCTGGCCCCCATCCTGCAGGATGCCTACGCGGCCTACGAGTGCCGCCTGGTCGAGCGCCATGTCTGCGGCGACCACGACCTGTTCGTAGGCGAAATCGTCCGCATCCACATGGACGAGGCCGCCTTCGAGGAAACTGTCCTGGCGGTGGGGCGCGTCCATCCGGCGCTCTACCTGGGCGCCGACTTGTACACCACTACCGCCGAGATTTCCCCGCGCCGCTTGCGAGGCAAGAAATAGGATGGCCCGCAGATCGCCCCGCAAGCGCACGCTGGCGGAGCGTTTTCCGCCTTCTGAACCCTGCACCTGTGCGGTGTGTGTGGGCTACTGCGCCCGCCCCGGCTGGTGGACGGTGGAGGAGGCCGCCCGCGCCCTCGAGGCCGGCTACGGCGGGCGGATGATGCTGGAGATGTCCCCTGACCGCACCTTTGGCGTTCTCTCCCCTGCTTTTCGCGGCAACGAGGTGGACTTTGCCCGTCAGCAGTTTGCCGGCAATGGCTGCACCTTCCTGAAAGACGAGCGCTGCGAACTGTTCGGCACGGGATTCCAGCCGCTGGAGTGCCGTCACGTCCATCACGCCGACCCCGGCTCCGGGGCGCGCATCCACGCTGCGCTGGAGCGGGACTGGAATACCCCCGCCGGCCGCGCTCTGATCGTCCGCTGGAGCAAAGAGACCGGCTTTTGGGCGCACATCCTTCCGAGATAAACCGCCAAGGCGCCAAGACGCCGGTTTTTCTGTGAGTTCGCCAAGCCTTCTTGGCGCCTTTAACAACGAATCTTGGCGTTCTCAGCGCCTTGGCGGTGAGAAAAATATCATTCTGCGCAAGCCCTATTCTTTTTACTTTATCACCGGCACAGCGTTCGGCACGGCGACCCCATAGGCCTGCTCCTTCTCGAACTTGAACTGCCGCGTGTACAGGCGGTAGTAGTGGCCGCGCTGTTTGAGCAGTTCGGCGTGCGTGCCGCTTTCGGCGATTCGCCCGCCCTCGATGACCACAATCCGGTCGGCGCGCTTGATGGTGCTCAGGCGGTGGGCGATGACGAAGGACGTGCGGCCGCGCATCAGGGCTTCCATGCCGCGCTGGATGAGCGCCTCGGTCAGCGTGTCCACGCTGGAGGTGGCCTCGTCCAGGATGAGAATCTCCGGGTTCGCCAGCACGGCGCGGGCGATGCTGATGAGTTGCTTCTGCCCGACCGAGAGCAGACTCCCGCCCTCGCCGACCGGCTGGTCGTAGCCTTTCTCGAAGGAGATGATGAAATCGTGGGCGCCGGCCAGTTTGGCGGCCGCCTCGATCTCCTCGTCGCCGGCCTCCAGGCGGCCGTAGCGCAGGTTCTCGCGAATCGTGCCGGAGAACAGGTGCGGGGTCTGCAGGACGACGCCGATGCGCGATTGAATCGATTCGAGCGTGTAATCGCGGTAGTCGCGCCCGTTGATGCGGATGACGCCGGCGGTCGGCTCGTAGAAGCGGCACAGCAGGTTGACGATGGTCGTCTTGCCGCCGCCGGTCTCGCCGACCAGGGCCACCGTCTCGCCCGGCTCGACCCGCAGGCTGAAATCTTGGATGACCGGTTTGCCGTCCTCGTAGGCGAAGGAGACGCGCTCGAACTCGATGATGCCGCGCAGGCTGGGGGCGGGGAGGGCGTCGGGCCGGTTGCGGACCTCGGGCGGGGTATCCAGCAATTTGAAGATGCGCTCGGCCGAGGCGACCGCGTGCTGCATTTCGGCGTAGACGCGCGCCAGGTCTTGCACCGGCCAAATCATGAAGGTCAGGTACGAGACGAAGGCGTGGATGTCGCCGACGCTGAAGCGGGCGCTCAGGCTCTGCATCCCGCCGTACCAGACGATGGCGCCCAGGGCGAAAGCCGAGACGATTTGCACGGTCGGCAGGAAGAGCGCCGAGAGCCAGGCAGCGCGGAAGGAGGCGCGGAACATGTCATCGGTCAGGCGCGAAAACTCGCGCAGGTTTTCGTCCTCGCGGCCGAGCGCCTTGACGACGCGCACGCCCTGGATGTTCTGGTTGTACTCGCCGGTGATCTTCGAGTTGGCGCGGCGGCTCTTGCGGAATTCCACCAGAATTTTCTTGCGGAAGTTGACGGCGATGACCAGCAGGATGGGGATGATGCTGAAGACAATCAGCGCCAGTTTCCAGTTGATGGCCAGCATGAAGACGACCGAGGAGATGACGCTGACGACTGCCCAGGTCACATCCAGTAGCCCCCAGGTCATCAGGCTGGAGACGCGCCCCGAGTCCGATGTGACGCGCGCCATCAGCCGCCCGACCGCGTTCTGGCTGTAGAACGAGAGCGAGAGGTCCTGCAGGTGATTGAAGAGCGCCTTGCGGATGTCGTACTGGATGCGCTCGCCGAGGATGCCGGCCAGGTAGATGAAACCGAAGACCAGCGCCGCCTGGACGAGTTGCAGGCTGCCGTAGTAGGCCGCGTAGCGCCAGATGGTGGGGATGCTGCCGCGGCCGATGCCTTCGTCAATCAGGCCGCGGTTGATGTAGGTGAAGAGGGCGTCCAGGCCGGCGGTCAGGGCGATGGTGAACAGGAAGCCGACCATCCAGCGCCAGTGGGGCTTGAGCAGTCCCAGGATGCGCCGGAATGTCGCTCCGGTGAGGGGACTGGTGTGTTCTTCTTCTTCGAGTTCGATGATGTCGTCAGACATGGTGAATCTCCATAAAGGATGAAGGATGAATTATGAAGGATGAAAGTCAAACGCGAGTTCTGCTTATTTCTTGTTCATCCTTTTCTTGATTCTCATCACAATCCTCAAGGCAAAATCACTTGTCCGCGTTTTTAAATCTTGTGGCGTCTTCGTTTCCACCGGTTTGTCTCCTTTCTTAATCCATTCATTCATCATTCATCATTCAGCGTTCATCATTCAGCCAACGCGCTCAATCTCCTGTTCCAGTTCCTCGTCAATCCTCGTCTGTATCTCGTAAATTCTCCGATACATGCCGTCCTGAGCGACCAACTCCTCGTGTGTGCCCATCTGCACCACCTCGCCCTTGTCCATCACCACAATCAGGTCGGCGTTCATGACCGACTGGATGCGGTGGGCGATGATGAAGGTGGTGCGGTTCTCCATTAGACGGTTCAGCGCGGCGCGGATTTCGGCCTCCGTCTCGGTGTCCACGCTGGAGGTGGAATCGTCCAGGATGAGGATGCGCGGGTTCTTGAGCAGGGTGCGGGCGATGGCGACCCGCTGCTTCTGTCCGCCGGAGAGCGTGACGCCCTTCTCGCCGACCAGGGTGTTGTAGCCCTCGGGGAAGGTCAGGATGGCGTCGTGGATGGCGGCGGCGCGGGCGGCGGCCTCGACCTCCTCCTGCGGCACCTCGCGCCCGACCCCGTAGGTGATGTTCTCGCGAATCGAGCGGCTGAACAGGAACGGCTCCTGCTCCACGATGCCGATTTGCGAGCGCAGCCAGGCGCGCGGGTAATCCTTCAGTTCCGCGCCGTCGAGCAGAATCCGCCCGCCGGTGTAATCGTAGAAGCGCGGCAGCAGGTTGACCAGCGTGGTCTTGCCCGAACCGGTCGAACCCATCAGGGCGACGGATTGCCCGGGCCGGACGCGGAACGAGACGTTGCGCACCACGTCCGTGTTGCCGTCGTCGTACTGGAACGAAACGTCCTCGAAGACGATTTCGCCCCGCGCCGGACCCTCGGGCTGGAGGCGGCCTTCGGTCAGCGGTTCGCGCTCCTGCTTGACGATTTCCATCAGCCGGTCGTAGGAGACCAGGCCGGTGGAGGTGTTGACGATGATGCGGCCCAGGTTGCGCATCGGCCAGATGAGCCAGACCACCAGCCCGACGTAGGCCGGGTACGTTCCAATGGTGATTTCGCCGTTGACGGCCAGGATGCCGGCGTAGATGAAGCCGCCCAGCATCTGGAAGCCGCACAGGATGTCCGAAAGCGGCCAGAAGAGCGAGTGCATGCGCAAGAGTTTCTTGCCGCGCAGGAACTTCTCCCAGTTGTCCTTCTCGAACTTTTGCTTCTCGAAGTCCTGGCGGGCAAAGGCCTTGACGACGCGCACGCCGGTCAGGTTTTCCTGCAGGGTGGTGGAGAGTTTGGCTTCCTGCTCCTGATAGGCCTCATAGGCCTCGCTGACCTTCTTGAAGAACCAGACCGAGACGGCCACGATGACCGGCACAACCACCACCGAGGCCAGCGCCAGTTTCCACGAGAGCGACCAGATGGCGGCGAAGTTGATGACGAACAGCAGCACGATGCGCCCGACGCCGATGGCCTGGTCGTTGAAGAACGTCCGCACCGAGTCCACGTCTGAGGTGACGCGCTCGATGAGGTCGCCGGTGGGCGTCCGGCTGTGATAGGCAAAGGGCAGGCGCTGGATGTGGTCGAACAGGAAGTTGCGCAGGCGGCGGGTGATGTTCTCGGCCGAGAACGAGGCCAGCCGGCTGGAGAGAAAAGCGAATCCGCCCTCGACCAGCGCCAGGGCGATGAAGCCAAGCGCAATCCAGACCAGAGTCGAGGCCAGCGAACCGGCGAACGGTTCGGTGTGACCCGTCACCGTATCGGCGAAGTTGCGCAGCAACAGGTAGGTGGCCGTCTTCGCCAGGGCCGAAATGGCCAGCGTCAGGTTGGCAGCCAGATAGGCCAGCCGGTAGCCGGTCATCATACGCAGCATGCCGGCCAGGCGCTTCTTGCTCAGCGCCTTGCGAAAGTCAAAGTAGGTTGAGGAGGATGTGATGTTCATCGTTCATTCTCTTTATTGAAGGACCGCCAGGGCGCCAAGGCGCCAGTTTTTCTGTTTCCGGACTTCGAAGTCTCCAGACTTCGGGAGATAAAACAGCCACGGTGCTGGAGTGCACCGTGGCTGTGACAGACACGCAACGCGACCTTATCGGTCAACAGGCGCACTCCGAGGAGGTAGAATCATACCAGCCGCATCCGATGTGCGGACGCGAACGGCCAGACTGGTCGGGGTGTGATAGCGGCTCGTCATGGTTTCTGCCTCCTTTCTTGAGAATTGAATTGCGGGCAGAGTGTATCACTACTGAGGGGGATATGTCAAGTTAAAGTCAATGGTTTGTGTTCCGGAGGGCCTTGCGCGCCGGACGGTTTTTCCCTACAATTGGAGTATATCTGCCCGGCGGGGCAGGGGAGGATTCTTCGATGAGTCAGGTGCTCGAATGGTTGGCGTCCCATCCCTGGGTCATTTTGTTGCTGGGCGGCGTGGTCGTTGCTCTCGGCGGCAGCGCGGCGGCGTACTTCCTGTGGCGCGGATTGAGGCCCGGCGGGAGACAGCCGCAGTCCAGGCTTTCGCCGCCAACCCATCCGGCGCCGACTCAATCGCCGCCCAAATCTGCTTCCCGCCACGAAGCACCGACCGTCCCTCCGGAGAAACCGGTTATAGCCGCCGGCGCGACGTCGGCTGCGGACGATGAACCGCCAGCCATGGATGATGAAATGCAGGAACTGCTGGCCAAACTGGAGACCTACAGCGCCACCCTGGCGGAGGACGAGATCCTGCCGCTGGCGCGCGGCGGCAGGATCTCCAAGGATGCGATTCGGCGCATGATCAAGCGTCTGGAGTCGCTGGATGAGAAATCGGCCGAAGGAGCCGGAGAGGAGTAGGCCATGGCAGGCATCTGGTGGTTTTTGATTGGTTTGGCGGCAGGGCTGCTGATTGGCGGCGGTTTCGTCTATCTGCTGACGTATCGTCGCCTGCAAAAACCTCTGCGCGAATGGCGGGTGCTGCGCCAGCCAGCAGAGTCGTTGCTGCAGAGACTCGAGACGGAACGGCGAATAGCGCCAGGGCAAAAGACCTTGGGCTTGCCGGAGCGTTCGCCGTTCGTGGGCCGCAAAATGGGGGGCGAGGAAGTGCTTGTCGGTGCAGCGGACGAAGAGATGCACGGCATGATTGTGGATCGCACAATGGATTTCGACGAAGCCCCGCCGCCGCGGCGCAGCCGGCGCGCCGAACGGCGCGCCGAACAGCCCGAAGCGGAGCGGCTCGAGGAAGCCGAGGCTGCGATGGAGGAGAAAGGCAGGGAGGAAGCCGTCGCATCTGCTCCGGCGGCCGACCTGGTGCATTTCTCGGTCACTGCGCCGCCTGCGGTGCCGGCGGGTTCGACTTTCCTGCTGAGCGTCTGGGCGCATTTGGACGCCCAACGGGCAGAGGTGCTGGCGCGCGCCCGTCAGGAGTTGGGCGAAGAACCGGCCGTCCACACGCGTGGGCCGGCGCGGGTGGCGCGCGGCACCCGCCTGGCGTTCCACGTCGAGGTCGAAGGGCTGACCGTCGAGGAGCCGGTCGGCTGGGTGGATTGGGAGGGCGAGGTGGCTCAGGCAGCCTTCTTCGTGAACGCGCCCGCCGATGCGGCCGCCGGCAATCACAAAGGTCGGGTGAGCGTTTATGTCGAGGGGATGTGCATCCTGGAGATGCGCTTCCTGATTCGCGTTGGCGAGGTGGCCGCCGAATCGGCCCCGCTGACGACGGAAATTCACCGCTGTCGCAGCGCCTTCGCCTCCTATTCTAGCAAGGACCGGGCCGAGGTGTTCAAACGCATCCAGGGCATCCATCAGGTGGCCCCCGACCTGGATATTTTCGTGGACGTGGACAGCCTGCGCTCCGGCCAGGATTGGGAACGGGAACTCTGGCAACAAATCGGCAGCCGAGATGTCTTTTTCCTGTTCTGGTCGTCGAACGCGCGGAAGTCCAGGTGGGTAGAAAAAGAATGGCGGTTCGCCCTCGAAAAGCGCGGCGTGGATTTTATTGACCCGGTGCCGCTCGAACCGCCCGACCAGGCTCCGCCGCCGCCCGAACTTTCCAGCAAGCACTTCAACGACCGCGAACTGGTGTTCATCAAGGCTTACGCCGGCCCGTAGCAGAGCAGCGCTTGCAGGAAAGCGGGTTTTTGGATACACTGGCGGCATGAGCGATACCCAAACCGCTTACGAACTTCGCCTCTTGTTCGAGGAGCCGGGTTGTCCGGTTTGTGCGCTGGGCCAGCGCGTTTCGTCCCGTTATGTGGACAGTTTGTTCTACGAGAGCATCAATGACCCGGCGGCGCGCGCCCGCCTGCGGGCCAGTCTGGGGTTGTGCTACGAGCATGCCTGGCTGCTAATCGAGGCGCGGCTCTCGGACGCTCTCGGTCAGGCCATTCTGTACCGCGACCTGGCGAAGACGCTCCTCGAGCGCCTGCCTGAGGAGGGCGAACCGTTGGACGAACGCGCCCTCCGCAGCCTGGGCGAGGCGTTGACGCCGGAGGCGGTTTGCCCGGCCTGCGAAAGCCGGGCTCAGGCCGAACAGCGCGCCCTGCAGGCCCTGGCCCGTTCGCTCGAACGGCGCGATTACCTGGCCGAGTTCGAAAAATCCGAGGGCCTGTGCCTGCCGCATCTGCGGGCTTTGCTGCAGGAGGGCGGGCTTGGCCGCAAGGCGCTGGCCGCCGTGTTGCGTCATCAGCGCCGCCGGCTGACAAACCTGGAGGGGGAACTGGCCGAATTTATCCGCAAGAACGATTATCGCTTCCAGGGGGAGGGGATGGGCGCCGAGCGCGACGCGTATCAACGCGCCGCCGCTTTCCTGACCGGCCGTCGCCGCCCGATGAGCAGGAAGGAACTGGGGCTGAGGTGAGGCAGGCGGTATCAATTCCGCCCTACATCTTCACCCAAACGGTCATCTGCGATTCGCCGCGGTTGGCCCACAGGTAGTAGGGGATGAAGGTCAGCGGCCGGCCGTCTCGGCTGCGGGCGCTGATGACCTGCGTCCCGCCCAGCAGGGTGGGGGAGAAAGCCGTCTCCAGCGTGGACGGGTCGAGGCGGACGGAGAAGAGGTCCACGCCGGGGTTGTCCACCGATTCGAGACAATAGACCAGCGGGCCGCGCGTCACGGCGACTTTGCCGCGGCACGGACGCACCCCCGGCCGGGCGCGCAGCAGGCGGATGGGGGTCGCGAAGGTCAGGTCGAGGGCGTCGCCCGGGTTCCAGGTGCGGGAGAGGGGGAGGAAGCGGGCGAAGTGGGGGTCGTAGGTGGTCGAAGGTCGAAGGTCGAAGGCGGTCGAGCGTTGCAGGTCGGGGGTCTCGAAGGGTTCGCCGTTGAGGAGCAGGGAGGTGGGACCGGCCCAGGAGGGGAGGCGCAGGCGCAGGGTCAGGGCGGCCGGGGCGGGCAGGTCGAGGCGGATGCGGACGCGGCCCTCCCAGGGCAGAGCGTGGACGATGGACAGTTGACCATGGCCGCCTATCGCCCACGGCCTAGCGTTCACGTACTGATGCACCCACACCTGGTCGCCGGCGGCGTGGACGGCGTAGCGGTCGAGCCAGGCCATCGTCCGCAGCAGGTTGGAGGGGCAGCAGGGGACGGCGTACCAGGGCCGGCGGGTGATGCCGCCGCGGCTGGCGAGCGGGTTGTTGTAAAGGTAGGTCGTGCCGTCCAACCCGAGGCCGGGACGGGCAGCGTTGTACCACTGCCACTCGAAGAGGTCGGCGTATTTGGCTTCGCCGGTCAGAAGGGCCATTTCCCAGTTCCAGAACAGGGAGGCCAGGGCGGCGCAGGTCTCGGCGTAGGCGTATTCGGGGTCGAGTTCGTCGTCGCGGCCGAAGCCCTCCAGGGCGGGGACGGCGCCCAGCCCGCCGGTGACGTACATGCGGCGGGTGACCATCCGCTCCCAGGCGCGCTGCAGGGCGGCAAGACGCGCCCCTTCCCTGGTGTCCTTGCGAGACGCCGCAGGCGGCGAAGCAATCTCCTCCTCGGCGCGGAGAGTGCTTCGCTCCTCCCGTGGGTCGGGGCTTGCAATGGCGTGCAGGCGCAGAAGTCTGGCGGCGGCGGCCATCAGGTAGCCGAAGCGGACGGCGTGACCGACCGGCACGGTCTGGCGTTCGAGCGGGGCGTGCATCTGGAAGTATTGGCCGCTGAGGGCCGAGAGTTTCCAGCGCAGGTTGGCGCCGGGCGGCGCTTTGACCGGGTTGCCGGGCGGCAGAACGTAGCGCGGCGCCTCGGGATGGGTTTCGTCCCAGGCGCGGCGGGCGGCCTCGACCTGACGCCGGCGGCGTTCGACGCGGGCGTTCTGGCGCAGGAGTTCGAGGGCGAAGCGCAGACGGGGGAGCCGCCCGCGCCGTTCGAGCAGGGCAGCGGCCAGGTCCAGGTACGGGGCGTGGGCAGTGACCTCGTACAGCCGCAGGAGGGCGATTTCGATTTCCTCGTGGCCATCGGGCAGGCGGGGGGTGTGGAGGAAGTCGCGCACCAGCAGGTCGGCGGCGCGGCGGGCCATGCCGAGGGGCAGGCCGCCGCCGAGACCGGCTTCGTGACAGGCCAGGCAGGCCTCGATGAAGTGGCCGTGACAGTAGAGTTCGTGTTCGATGAGCAGGTTTTCCCAGCGCGATTCGGGGAAGTGAATCTGGTTGTAGGTGTAGAGGTAGCCGTCGCGGGCCTGGGCGCGGGAGAGCAGGGCGAGGAAGTCTTCGGCGAGGGTTTTAACGTCGCGGCTCGGAGGTTGAACGTCGGAGGCGCAGACCCGGCCGGCGGCGTCCAGCCATTTGTGGGCGTCGGAATCGGCGAAGAACCAGCCGCGATGGACGCCCTGGCTCAGCCCGGCGGCGACGCGGAAGTTTTGGATGCAGCCGCTGGCTTCGAGTTGAGTCCATTGGTGGAGGAGGGGGTGGGTGGTCATCGGTTGTCAGTCGTCGGTCGTGAGTCGTCAGTCGTCAAATGACATTCATCCTTCATCTTTTTTTCATCTTTCATCCTTCATCCCTTCGACACGCTCAGGGCAAGCCTTTCAATCATCTCTCTCCATTCTTCCGGCAACGCCGACAAATCCACGTTCTTTTCGCCAATCATCAGCCGCTGGAGCGCCTTGCCCAGCGCCTGAAGTTCCGGCGGAGCGGCGGGGTCGGCAGCCATTTTGGAGGCGGCCTTGAAGAACGCCTCTGCCTCGGGCTTTTTCTCGCGCGCGGCGCGCAGCGCGGCGGCGATGAACTGCTCGACGCTCATCTGCTCCCCTCTCCCTGTGGGAGAGGGGCCGGGGGTGAGGGCTGACTGCGCCAGCCATTCGGGAACATTTTCCTGCCCTGTAATTTCCTTCCAAAGCGCGTCGAACTGCTCGGCGCCCAACTCATTGCGCCAGCCCGCCAAATCGGACGCCATTGCCTGCTGGGTGCGCGGCTCGATTTTTAGTTCAACCAATTGCATCAAGCCCTTGAGAAGAAAAGCGATTGCCTCTTTGTAGTTTTGTTTTCCCCAATACACTTTACTCATCATCCCCAGGGTCATCGCTTTGCCTTTCAGGTCGCCCAAGCCTTCCATGATTTGCAAAGCCTGCTGATACAACTTCATCGCCCCGTCCAAATCGCCGCGTGTGACGTAAATCTGCGCCATCATCGCCAGCGTGTCGGACTTGCCTTGCAGGTCGCCCAAGCCTTCCTTGATGTCCAACGACTGCTGATACAACGTCATCGCCCCGTCCAAATCGCCGCGTGTGACGTAAATCTGCGCCATATTGTGCAGCGTGGCGGACTTGCCTTGCAGGTCGCCCAAGCCTTCCTGGATTTGCAACGCCTGCTGATACAACGTCATCGCCCTGTCCAAATCGCCGCGTGTGACGTAAATCTGCGCCATATTGTGCAGCGTGGCGGCCTTGCCTTGCAGGTCGCCCAAGCCTTCATCAATTTGCAACGACTGCTGATACAACGTCATCGCCCCGTCCAAATCGCCGAAGTGGGAGAGCAGGAAGGCAAGGTGATACAGTAAAGTGGATGTTTCTTTATCCTGCTTAAGTTTTGTGGCTTTAAGCAGGTCGGGCAGGGCAGCGTGAGCAATAGCAGCCATGAATGGGCTGCTATAAATCCCGCCGCCTTCGCTGGCAGGATAGGCTCGGCCCGCCAGTTGGCGCATGGCGCGGAAATGATTCTCTTGCATGGAGGGCAGGTCTTCGGGAACGACACGTTCCGCCGCAAATTGACCTAACGCGGGATGAAGTCTGTACAGATAAAAATTTTCGTTTTGCAATGGCACGGTCACGCGTTCCAGCAAGCAGCGTTCCCACAAGCGATGAACGATGGTTTGCGCGGCGTCCTGTTGCAATTTATCTTCGTTTTCATCTGTGGGCCATTTTCCTGCGAGCGTTGGCGCGGCCACGGGCGCGGCAAAGAAACCAACAAAGATGCTCAACCGCGACAGAGCCCTTCGTAATTCGTTTCCTTCTTCATCCTTCGGCAAGTTATCCAGCGAAAAGGCAAAGCAGGCGCTCAAACTGGCGTGACGTTCCTGCTCCGTCCACGCGTCGCTGGCTTGGGGCAAGAAGGCTTGCAGTTTTTCGGTGAACGCTTCCAGCGACAAGCCCGCCTGTTCTTCAAAGATGGGCGCCAGCAGGCGCAGGGCAAGCGGGTGTCCGCCCACCGCCGCGCTGAGTTGTTCCAAGCCCGTTTCGGTCAGGGCGCCCCTGCGCGTGCTGACGTTCTCATAGAACAACGCGCCGCCCAGGGCGTCTTCCAAGCCGTAAATTTCTTCGAGGTGTTCGCCAGGCAGTTGCGTCTTCCCGCGGCTGGTGATGCACAGGGTCACGCCTGCGGCGGGCAGGCTCTGGAAGAAGGCGTACAAACTCTTGGCGGCTTTTTTCTCCTCGGCTGCGCCGTTGTCGCGGGCGTGAACCAGCGTTTCAAAATTATCCAAGCCCAGCAGCGCGCGCCCTCGCGTCAACGCGTTCCGCACCAGCGCTTCGCGTTCCTTCGGGTCATCCGCGCAGGGGGAAGGCAGCCCCAAAAAGCGTTCGACTCGTCCCAGCACACTTTCCAGCGAGGGCAGCGGGTCCAGCCCGATGGCGAGAGTCAAGTCGAAGGAGGGGGCGAAGCGCAGCAGGGCTTCGCGCAGCAGGGCGGTCTTGCCGATTCCGCCCGCGCCGTGCAGGGTTACGACGCGTTTCTTGTCAATCAGCAGGCGCGCGCCAAGGCGCATCAACTCGCGCTGGCGTCCGATGAATCCGCTGGCAGGGGTGGGCAGGTCGCTCACGTCGGCAGGGCGGAACAGGCTCACGGTCTGTGCGCCCGCGCCGCGCCAGGATAACCTGCCGATTTCATCGGGGTGCGCGGCGTACAGCGCAATCATGCCGACGAAAAATTCATCCTCCCGCTTCACCGCCCGCCGCGCCTGCCGCGCCGCCTCGGGGACGGTGTGTCCGTGCGCAAGGTAGTTGTAGAACTGTCCGCTGATGTGCGGCGCAAACGGGTCGGGGAGATTGAACTGCATCCCCAGCGCAAACGGCACTCCCGCCTTCGCCAGTTCCCGCGCCAGATTGGAAAACTCGGTTCGCTCCGGGACCGCGGACTGGCACGCGCTCAGGAAGCCAATCCACGCCTTATCTTTGACCTCCCGCACGAACTCCCGCGCCGGGAGCGGATTCGCCGCCCCGTCCTCGCGCTCGAACAACAGGATGGCGCCTTCCCTCGTCGCCGCGCCGTGACCTGAGAAATGCGCAATCATCCCCGTTTGGAATCTCGCCATCATGCTGTGCAGGGCTTCGGGCGTCGCGGGTCTCAACTCCAGCATGTCGAACGGCGCGTTGCTTTTCCCGATGTGACGTTGCATCTCGCGCCATTCGCCTTCCACATCCAGGGCGCGCAGCGGCTCGCCGCTCTCATCCACCAGCGGGTTGGCAGGGATGAACAACAGCGGCACGCGCTCGACCTCCTGCAAGGGACGCTTTGCGGGGCGTTCCGTCTCTGGCAGGGCGCGCACGAAGGCGCAGTCTTCCACCACGTATTCTTCTTTGGCTGGGTTATAGGCGTACTCCCACGCCACGCCGTCGAGTTCGGGCGACTCCAACACCAGCACAATCGTCCGTTCGGGCTGTTTGGAGAGCGCCTCGAACGCAGCCCGCGCGGGAGAACCGTCCCTGAACAGGGCTTGGAAGAGATGAGCGCCAATTTCTCTGGGATTGGCAACGAAAGCCTTGACTTCGGCCTGCGTCTGCGGCCAATGCAAATCCGCCAGCGAAAATTGGTGGCTTTCCTTCCCGTTGGCGTGTACGGTGATTTGGTTTTTGGCGAGGGTGAGGTGGAGGGTGAGCATAACGTCATATCCTAAACAACACATCCAGCGCCGCGGCGAGCATCAGCAGCGCGCCGGCGGCGAACGTCCACGCAGCCAGGCGGACGAACCTGTGCTTGCGATTCAGCATCTTCTCCAGGACGGCGCGTTTCTCCGTCAGGCTGGCGCGCGCGAAAACGTACCGTTTGGGCGAAACAGCAAGCAGCGCGAAAAACAAGGCGATGAAAAACGCCAGCAGCGCGCCTGCGCCAATCACCTTGATTTCCACAAATCCCAGGTAGGCGGGCGCATCCTTGAGCGCCAGCAAGCCAAAGAACGCGCCGAGCAGGGCAGTGGAGAGGGTGATAATCTGCCGCGCCGCGTCTTCGAGCGTTTTCAGCGAGTCTTGCTCCATCTCGTCGAAGAACTTCTCCAGCCGCTCCTCCTGCGCGGAAAGAGGGGAGGAGGTGACCAGGATTTCGTCTGGTGGGGGGTCAGTCGGTTTCGACACTGCGGTAGCCTCCTCGCTTCGCATCCGTGCGCGGAAACGTGATTTTGAAGCGCCGGCCGCATTTTTCACACGTCACGGCCAGTTCCTCGTCGGTCTCAACCGCGCGATGGATGGCGCCTTTATAGAGATACCCGCCATCTTTTTTCAACTCAGCCAGGTCATAGCGGTTTTTGTGCCTGCATTTCGGGTTTGGGCATTCGGCAACAACAAACGGCGGCATGGAATTGACCTCCTCGGATATTTTGTATCGGCAGGTTTTCAGCCTGATGTTTGAGCAGGGCAATCAGAAATTTGAGCAGGGTCTTGGGCAGGTCGGCGGGCATGCATCCCCCTGGGTGGGGAGGGTTTGGATACAGTATAGAGCAAAAGGGGGTGTTTCGTCAACGAATCAGTGTTCGGTGTTCAGGATTCGGTCGCCAGGCGCCAACCGATAACCGACAGATACCGGTGGGGTGGGGGAGGGGATGGAGTGTTCCAGTGTCCAGTGTCCAGTGTCCAGTGTTCAGTTGCAACGCGTCAAGGTTTCGATGACCAATTCAAAGGCGTCAACATGCAAACGTTTCAACCGGCAAACGTAAAGAGGGGAGTTGACACGGCGGCGGATTGGATGTAAAATGACAATGCTTTCGATAAGTATCATTATCATAAACATAAGGAAACCCGCATGGAAACGCCCAAAACCCTGGCCGAAGCCGTCCAAAGTTACCTGGAGACCGTCCGCAGCGCCCGCAGCGAAAACACCGCCCGCACCTACGCCAACGCGCTCGATGCTTTCCTGCGCGTTCTGAAAGAACACTGGCTCGAACCGGAGGCCCCCGTCTCGCAACTGAGCGAGGACGGCATGGCCTGGATGCTCTCTTATCTCAAAGTGTTCTCCTCCGCCACCGAGCGGCTCTACACGCAGGCCGTCAAAGGGTTCTACACTTACCTGGCCGCCGAGCGCCTGGCCGAAATCAACCTGCCGCGGCTGGAAAGACTCATCCGTCAGCGCGCCCGGCGCACGGGTCCGCGCCTGCCCCAGTTCCCGCGGGACGAAATCGAGTCACTGCTCGAATTTGTGAATAATTTCACGAATAACTTGTCAGACAACCCGAATGAACGCTTACGCGCATTAAGGGACCGCGCCTTCCTGCTCACCCTGGCCGACACCGGGCTGCGCGTCCACGAGGCATGCGCCCTGCGCCGCGGCGACCTGGACTGGAACGAGGGCCGCGCCGTCATCATCGGCAAAGGCGATAAGCAGGCCGTCGTCCGCTTTTCGAGCCGCGCCCTGTCTGCGCTGCGCGACTACCTCTCGGCCCGCGCCGCGCTGGATGGGGCCTCGGGCCGCCCGCTCCCCTCCCTGCCCCTCTTCGCCCGCCACGACAAAGGCGCCGGCAGGAAGGTCAAGCCGATGACCACCACCACCGGCCGCAACATCGTCGCCGAGCGCGTCCGCCAGGCGTTGGGCGCGGAGGCCGAGGGCCGCATCACCCCCCACTCGTTCCGGCACTACTTCGTCACCACCGTGCTGCGCGCCAGCGGCAACCTGAAACTGGCCCAGGCCCTGGCGCGGCACGCCAACATCCAGGTCACGCAGCGCTACGCCCACCTTTCGGACGACGAACTCGACCGGGGGTATCACGAGATTTTCGAGGGAATCAAATAGTCAGGCAGAAGTGCTTGGCGGCGCAGCCCATCGCCCGCCGGTAGAAAGTCAAGGCGAAGAACTTCGCTTGGTATAATTGCGTTCATGCCGCCCTGAATTTGGCGGGCAGTGTCCCATTTGCGGCGCCGAATGTTCCCCCGGGCAAATTTTTGGCAAGGAGAAACATCTTGTCCCTTGTTTGTTTCAAGCCCATTCAGCGGCTTGTCGGCTATTATCGCGACCCGGCCTATTTTCGGGAATTGTTTCGCATCGGGATGCCGATTGCTTTTCAGCAATTCGTGTTCTCGCTGCTCAACATGGTGGGGAATGTGTTGGTGGGTCAGCGCGGCGACGTGGCCATGGCGGCTGTCAGCGTGGCCGGTCAGATTTATTTCCTCCTCAGCCTGTTCCTGTTCGGCGTGGCCAGCGGCTCGGCGATGGTCACGGCGCAACTATGGGGGAAGCGGGATGTGCCCACCATCCGCAAGGTGCTGGCGTTGTGTCTGTGGTTGAGTCTGGGTATCAGCGGTCTCTTCCTGCTCGTCTCGGAATTCTTCCCTGTGCAAATTCTGAGCATTTATTCCAGCGATCCAGCCGTGCTTGCCCTGGGAAGCGCCTATCTCAGAATCATGGCCGGTTCGTTTCTTTTCTTCGCGGTCACGTTCAGTTATGCGCTGGTGCTGCGCAGCATGGGGAACGTCAAACTGCCGGTGGGCGTCAGCGTTGCCTCGCTGGCGCTGAATATTTTGCTCACCTATGGCTTCATCTTCGGAAAATTAGGTTTGCCAGAACTGGGCGTGCTCGGCGCGGCCTGGGCCATGCTGATTGCGCGTCTGCTGGAGTGTGTCGTTCTCTTGCTTTTTACTTACCTGGGGCGTTCGCCGGCAGCAGCCTCCTGGAGCGAACTGTGTTCCTTCGACGGGAAGTTCTTTCTGCGGGTGATGAAACCCGTCTGGCCGGTCATCCTGAACGAACTTCTTTGGTCACTGGGCATCAGCGCTTATAACGCCGTGTACGGCCACATTGGAACCGGAGCGCTGGCCGCCATCAACGTCTTATCTTCCGTGGATAACATCGCCATGGTGCTGTTCATGGGCATTTCGAATGGCACTTCTGTGGCGGTCGGCAACCGCATCGGCGCCGGGGATGTGGAAAGCGCCTATCGGTACGTGGGCCGCTCCATCGGCCTGGGGACGGCGCTGGCGCTCGTCGTCGGCGCGGCTGTCTGGCTGTTGCGCGCCCCGGTCGTCTCGCTCTACAAAATCTCACCGCAGGCGGCCGCTTCGGCTTACCAGTTGCTCACCATTCTGGGCGGGCTGCTGTGGCTGCGCATGACGAACATGACGCTCATCATCGGTATGTTGCGGGCCGGCGGCGACACGCGTTTCTCGCTCTTCCTGGACGGCGTTATCATCTGGGTGTTGGGCGTCCCGATGGCGCTGTTGGGGGCGTTCGTCCTGCATCTGCCGGTGCAGTGGGTCTATCTGATGGTGATGTCGGAAGAAGCGGCCAAATACGTCCTGGGATTGCGGCGCTACGTCAGCCGCCGATGGATTCATGACCTGACTCATTTGAGCGTCGCGGCCGACTGATTCCCCTTCCCTGCAAGAGTACCATTCCTAATCGGAGTCTCTTGTCTCTTGCTCAAATAGAACATTTGTTCTATAATGAGGGCATGGAAGCCATTGACCGCTTGCGCCTGCTCAGTCAGCAAATGGCCTTCGAACCCGACTCCGACCTGCGCCCCGACGGGACACCGCTCGTCCCCTCCGAGTGCCTGGCCCGTCGCGCCGACGAGTTGTACGTCCATCCGGCGGTGATGCCCAATGGTCGGCGCATCCGCCTGCTCAAGACGCAACTCTCCTCCTTCTGCGAGCGCGATTGCCGTTACTGCGCCTTCCGCACCGGCCGGGATTTTCGCCGGGCGGCTTTTGCGCCGGAGGAATTTGCCCGCCTGTTTCTCGAACTCCACCGGCGCGGCATTGCGGAAGGATTGTTCCTCAGTTCCGGTCTGGCTGGCGGCAGCGTGCGTACCCAGGACCGGCTGATTGCCGTCGCCGAAATCTTGCGCCTGCGTTTTGGCTACCGCGGCTACCTCCATCTCAAGATCATGCCCGGCGCCGAGCGGGCGCAGGTTGAGCGCGCCATGCAATTGGCCGACCGCGTCTCAGTCAACCTCGAAGCGCCCAACCGCAGCCGTCTGGCGCAGTTGGCCCCTCATAAAGCCTTCGAGGATGAATTGCTGACGCCCTTGCGCTGGGTCGAGGACGTGCGTCGCACCCAGCCCGCTCAGCGTGGCTGGAATGGCCGCTGGCCCTCGTCCACCACCCAGTTCGTCGCCGGTGGCTCGGACGAAAGCGACCTCGAACTGCTCCAAACGACCGAATATCTCTATCGTCTCTTGCGCCTGCAGCGCGCCTATTTCATGGCTTTCTCCCCCGTGCCGGATACGCCGCTCGAAACGCATCCTCCCACCCCGCCGCTGCGTCAATTGCGCCTCTATCAGGCCTCCTTTCTGCTGCGCGACTATGGCTTCAGCGTGGAGGAGTTGCCCTTCGAAGCCGATGGCCGCCTGCCGATCCAGAGCGACCCGAAACTGGCCTGGGCGCAGAAAAATCTGGCGGGGGCGCCGGTCGAGGTCAACCGCGCCGAGCGGTTACAGTTGCTGCGCGTCCCCGGCATCGGGCCGCGCGGCGCGGAGGCCATCCTGCGGGCGCGGCGCGAAGGCCGCATCCGCGACCTCTCGGCGTTGAAGAAAATGGGGATATGGACCGAACGGGCCGCGCCTTTCCTGCTCTTTGACGGCAGGCGGGCGCCTGTTCAACCGGCTCTTTTCTGATTCTCCCCGGCCAGCGGGAACCAAACCGGCACTCCCGCCGTCTTCCCATTGACCGGCCGCGGCGAATTTGCTACACTTACATCGCGTGGAGCAAATTCGCCGTTATACTGCTTCCTGCGACGAAAAGGAGAATCGTCTTATGAAAAGAATCTCGCTGTTTGCCATCCTTGTCCTGGCGCTGACGTTGTTCGGCTGCAACATGCCGAGTTCTAACGATAACGTTCCTGCTCCCTCTGACCTTTCTATCACCCACACTTACCAGACGGTTGAAGCCGAAATGACCCGCCTGGCGCCGACCGCCACGCAAAACATCTTGCCGCCGACCGCCACGGCCCCCCCGACTCCGTTCATTCCCACCAGCACGTCCCTGCCGCCGGCCACCGCCACCCCTCTGCCCTGCAACCTGGCCGCTTTCGAGGCCGATGTGACCGTTCCGGATGGGACGGTGATGTCACCCGGTCAGGTTTTCACCAAGACCTGGCGGCTGCGCAACGTCGGCACCTGCACCTGGACCTCCGGCTATCAACTCGTCTTTCATCAAGGGGATGCGATGGGCGTTCCGGCCGGCTATGCCCAGGCGCTGACGGCCGGCACGGTTCCCCCCGGCGGCACGGTGGACGTGTCGGTGAATCTGACCGCGCCGATGACGCCCGGCACCTACCGCGGCTACTGGCGGCTGCGCGAACCGGGCGGCCAGTACTTCGGCCTGCGCAACGGCGGCAGTTTCTGGGTCCAAATCCAGGTCTCGACCGCCGCGAGCAGCACCGTCACGCTGACGGCGGTCGCCGGCGAGAGCGGCACGGTGCGCGGCGATGGTCACCTCACCACCAGCGAAATCATCGTCGGCGATTCGTCCACCAATTTTGGTCTGCAGGTGTTTCTGAGTTTCAACATCTCCGCCATTCCGGTCACAGCCACCATCACCGAGGTCAAGATTGATTTCACCAATTACACCCTCTATGGCGACCCGTTTGCCGGCCCAGGCCCGACGGGCGGGCTGGGCTGTCTCGGCGTTTACCAGCACGACTACGGAACGCTCGATGCCGGCGATTTCTACGCCGGCGTACCCTCTGGCCCGAACTTCGAATGGTGCACCGCCGCAGCCCTCTCGGAGGTGGCAACCGACAACGATTTTCGGCTCCAATTGCAGGCCAAACTGGGCGTGAGCAACCGTCTGCAGGCGCGGCTCCAATTCCCAAGCGTGTTCACAGATAGCGATGGCAATGCCGATGCCGTTGCGCTGACCAATCCCCGCTTGATCGTGACCTACACCACGCCGTGAAATTTCAAAGCCCCGGCCTCTCAAGGAGACCGGGGCTTTGACACTTGATACTTTTTGCAGAACCTATTCCAGGCTCCCTCCCAGGGACGCCCCAACCGATGGCCGGGCGGGACGTTGACGCGGCTGACTTTTTGAGCGATGACAGCCGCCGTTTGGGCGGCAGCCTGCCAGTCGTCTTCCAGCAGGGCGGCGCGCATCTGCCGGGCGCACTGCCCGGCCCAGTCCCAATCCATGCGGAAGCGCTCGGCTTTGACCCAGTAGCCGCGCTTCTCCCAGGCGGTCACCGATTCGTCTATCGTGGCGGCAATGGCCTCCAGGGCCAGGACGAGAAAAGCCGCCAGGTCGCGGGCCTCGGCTCCGGGGGCGGTTTGCTGAGCCAGTTGACGCACCGCCAGGGCGATGCCCTTCGTCAGCCGCAGGCGGTCCTTTCCGGCGCTCTCGGTATGAATGACACGTCCCATTTTTCTTCTCCATTCAGAGACCCGGACTCATCCAGAGGCCGGGCCGCCCCGCCATTATACCAAAGCGGGAAGGGCGGCGTAAGCAAACCGTTAACGGCCGGGTTGCATTTATTGACGCCTCATCCCCTCGCGCTTATAATCCATGCGCTTGTCGGGGAAGTGCTGGAATTGGCAGACAGGCATGACTTAGGATCATGTGCCGCAAGGCGTACGGGTTCAAGTCCCGTCTTCCCCACAGTGCAAAGTTATACACGACAAAGGATGACAAGTTGAAAATCGAAACCACTCCCCGCGATGACCACCAGGTAACGCTCACTGTCGAGGTCGAAAACGAGCGGCTGGAAAGCGCCCGGCGCCGGGCGGCCCGCCGCATCTCCGAGCGCAAGACTATCCCCGGCTTCCGGCCGGGCAAAGCCCCCTACGAATACGTCGTCCGCCATGTCGGCGAGGCGGCGGTCACCGAGGAGGCCATTGATTTGCTGCTCGACGAACTCTACCCCCAGGTGCTGGATGAGGCCAAAATCGAGGCCGGCGCGCCCGGCACGCTCGAAAAGGTCGAGGGCCTGGCCGAAAAGCATCCCGTCTTCACCTTCAACGTCCCGCTCGCTCCGGTTGTGGATTTGGGCGATTACCGCGCCGTCCGTTTGCCCTATGACTGGCAGCCCCCCGGCGATGAACAGGTCGAGGCCGCCATGCAGGAACTGCGCCGGCTGTATGCCAAGACCGAGACGGTCACCCGCCCCATCGAAAAGGGCGACTTCGTGTTGATCGAACTCAAGGGTCTCAAAGCAGGCGCAGCGACCGACGAGCCGCCGGTCATCGAACAGCGCTCCATGCCGGTTTTCGTCCGGCCCGAGCCGGGCGAGGATGAATGGCCTTTCCCCGGCTTTGCTCATCAATTGATCGGCCTGCAGACCGGCGAGAGCAAAACCCTGAGCCATACATTCCCCAAAGACCATGCCGATGAAAAATTGCACGGCGCAAAAGTTGATTTCGAGGTCACGGTCAAGATGGTGCGCGCTACCATCCTGCCCGACCTGAACGACGAATTCGCCCGCGCCGCCGGCCCCTTCGAAAACCTGGAGGCCTTGCGCGATGTCGTCCGCGCCGACCTGGCCGAAAAGATGAAGGCCGAGTACGACGACGATTACTTCGAGCAGGTCCTGGAAAAGATTCGCGCCGGGGCGAGCATCAAGTACCCGCCCCAGATTCTCGAGAGCGAAATGGGAGAGGTGCTCGCCGATTTGCAAGCCCGCCTGGCCGAGCAAAACATGGACCTGGAGACTTACTTCAAGATGCGCGAAACGACTCGCGAGAAATTCATCGAGGAGCAGGTCCGTCCGATTGCCGTCAAGCGCCTGGAGCGCGCCCTCGTCCTGGATGAAGTCATCCGGCGCGAAAAAATCGAGGTCAGCAAGGAAGCCTTGGAGGCCTCCTTCAAGCGAACGCTGGATGCCTACGCCGCCAGCGGCGAGTTACAGCGGCGGATGGGCAACAAATCCAAACCGTCCCAACAATTGATTGATGCCCTCGCCCGCCGGTCGTTCGACCAGGCGATGGTGGAGCAGACTCTGGCGCGGTTGAAAGAAATCGCCACCGGCAGCGCGCCCGCCGTCGAAACGGAGCAGCCCGCCCCCAAGAGCAGGGCGGCGAAGAAGGCCGGCGGGGAGAAAAAAGCCGCGGCGCAGAAAACAGGCCGCGGGTCGGCAGGCAAGGCGAAGAAGGCTGCCGCCGAAGCCGATTCATCCACATCCATCCCCTCGTAATTCATTCCCACAACGGAGAGTCCCATGTTCGATCCCCGCAATGTGACCCCCTATGTCATCGAGTCGACCAGTTACGGCGACCGTTCGATTGACATTTTTACCCGCCTTATCAAGGAACGCATCATCTTCCTCGGCACGGCTATTGACGACCAGGTCGCCAACATCGTCGTCGCCCAGTTGCTCTTCCTGAACCGCGAAGACCCGGAGAAGGAAATCCAGATGTATATCAACTCGCCGGGCGGGGTGATTTACGCCGGACTGGCGATTTACGACACGATGCAGATGATTTCCAACCCCATCAGCACGGTGGCGGTGGGCGTGACCGCTTCGTTCGGGACCGTGCTGCTGACCGCCGGGACGAAGGGCCGCCGCTACGCCCTGCCCAATGCCACCATCCACCTGCATCAGCCGCTCGGCGGCGCGCAGGGACAGGCGACCGACATCGAAATCCAGACCAAGCAGATTTTGCGCCTGCGCAATCTGCTCAACGACATCCTCGTCAGGCACACCGGCCAGCCGCTGGAGACCATCAAGCGCGACACCGACCGCGATTTCTACCTGACCGCGCCGGAGGCCGTCCAGTACGGTCTGGTGGACCAGGTGCTGGAAGCGCCGGAGAAGAAGTGAGCGCTGTTCATGAGCAGTGAGCAGTGGGCAGTGGGACAGCCCTTCCGGGCTGTCTCTTTAGCAGTGAGCAGTGGGACAGCCCTTCCGGGCTGTCTCTTTAGCAGTGAGCAGTGGACAGCCCTTCTGGGCTGTCTCTTTAGCAGTGAGCAGTGGGACAGCCCTTCCGGGCTGTCTCTTTGTCATTGCGAGGAGCGTTCTTTGCGATGAAGCCCTGGCCTGACGCCAGGCCTCGCCCCGAGGCTCGGCCCGAGGGGACAGGCAATCCCCTCACAACAGGAGATTGCTTCCCTTCGCTTTGCTCTGGGCAGGCTGCTTCGCTCGCAATGACACTTGAAAATGGGAGACTGCTCCGCCCCTGCGAGGCTCGCACCGGCATTTCTCAGACGTTGGCCCGCGCCAACCTGATATAATCCCAGCCATGATTCCCGCTCACATTCAAGCCCTGATTCTCGACATGGACGGCGTGCTGTGGCGCGGCGACGCCCCCATCGGTGACCTGCCGCGCATTTTCGAACGCATCCGCTCGCGCCGACTGAAGTTTGCCTTTGCCACCAACAACGGGACGCGCACCCCGGAGATGTACGTCGAGCGCCTGGCCTCCTTCGGCGTGGTCGCCGAACCCTGGCAGGTGGTGACCTCGGCGCAAGCCGCGGCAGAACTGGTGGCGCAGCAGGTTTCCCCTCTCCCTAAGGGAGAGGCGGGAGAGGTGAGGGGAAAAGTCTTCGCCATCGGCGAGGCGGGGGTGATGGAAGCCCTGCGCGCCAAAGGCCTCGAGCCGCTGCCCATCGAGCGCGCTGCCGAGGCCCAGGCGGTGGTGGCGGGCATTGACCGTCAGATTAACTTCCAGAAAATGGTCGAGGCCGCCCTGCTTATCCGGCGCGGACTGCCTTTCATCGCCACCAACCCCGATAAGACTTTCCCGACGCCGCGCGGTGAAATCCCCGGCGCGGGGGCGTGGGTTGCGGTGCTGGTGACGGCCACCGGGCGCGAGCCGGTCTATGCCGGCAAACCCGCCCCGGCCCTGCTCGAACTGGCGCGGACGCGCCTGGGCACGCCCACAGCGGCCACCCTGGTGGTCGGCGACCGCCTGGAGACCGACATCGCCGCCGCACAGGCCGCCGGCATGCCCTGCGCACTCGTCCTTTCGGGCGTTTCCACCCGCGCCCAGGCGGAGGGGTGGAAACCGGCGGTGGATGTCATCGCGGCGGATTTGGGGGAGTTAGTCGGGTAGTCATCTGGTCGTGGGGCAGACCTTTGGTCTGCCCTTGGCTCTCCCACAGACTTCCGAAGTCTCCCAGACTTCGGAAGTTTGTGACCGCCGCCGGTCGTTCACTCCTCGCAGGCGGCGAGGTATCTATCGGTCATTTCGACCGCCGCTTTAACGCCAATATGGGCAAAAATTTCCCGCGTGTGGCGGAAATATTTCTTCGCCGGTTCTTTGTGTCCTGTTTTGAGCAGGAGAATGGCAAAGTTGCCGCAATCTGCCGCCTCCCCATATAAATCCCCGATTTTTTGTCGGATTTGAATCACCGCCCTTAATTCGTCTTCTGCTTTAGAAACATTTCCTGTCTGCTCATACTCCAACCGCAGGATGGCAGAAAGGGTATTGGCTTCGCCGAGTTTGTCGCCGATGGCGCGGTAAATCGGCAGGGCTTCTTCGTAGCGGGCGCGGGCTTCGGGCAGTTCCGACAAGTCTCGGTGCACGTCGCCGAGCGCTTTTATGCAGTTGGCTTCGCCGAGTTTGGCGCCGATGGC
>JBEULG010000027.1:0-198876 GCA_041287425.1 Anaerolineales bacterium
GCCGCCAGGGCTGCTCCAGATCGAGGTGCAGGACGCCGCCCGTCAGCCTATCGCCGGCATGGAAATCATCGTCAGTTGGCCGGGGGGCCAGGAACGCCTCTTCACCGGCCTGAAGCCGGAACTCGGCAATGGCTACGCCGATTTCCGCATGACCCCCGGCGTCTCCTACGCGGTGCGCCTGCTGCCCGATAACGTCCCCGCTGCCACCGACCTGCGCGCCCCGACCTGCACAACCGGCGAGGGAACTTCGTTCACGGGCAGCCTGCGTCTGTTGCTGCGGCAGCCCTGAGGCCCGAAAATGAAACTCCCGCTGCTTGTCAGCCGGCGGGAGTTCGTTTTCAGCGGGGCAGCGACCAGTCGAAGCCCAGCGCAACCAGCAGGTCGGCGGGCGCATTGGGGTCGAAGTCAATAATCAACTGATTGGGAGTCAGCCCCATCGTACTCATCAAGTACTGGATGGTGTACGGTTTGCCCGCATGCACAATCAGCACCGTCCGGTTGGGGAACAATGCCCCGTAATTTTCCTGATAGTCATACGGGTTGCCGGTTGCCACCACGTTCATGCCCTGAGCGGCGAAAAAGTTGCCGGTATCGCCTGCCAGGCCGGGGGTGTAACTGCCGTTGACGAAAATCACCCGCGCCGCCTCGGCCTGCATCAACTGGGTCATATCGCCCGTCCCGGCAGCCATCGGACTGAGCGCGCCGCTGCCGAAGATTTCGTCGCGCAGGACGCGGATGTCATCGGGGATGGGCTGGAAGACGCTGGCCTGCTCGCCGTTCAGCTCGACGCTGGTCAGGATGAGGGCGTCGTAGTCAATCACGCCGCGCCGGATGTTGTCGGGCGGAATCTGCTGGGCCAGGACGGCCAGCCGCAGGGCGTCATCGAGCGGCAGGTTGGTGTGAATGCCGTCCGAGAGAATATTGTACATGTCGGGAGCGGCCGCGATCCAGCCGGCGAATTCGGCCGGGTCCATGACCTTGTCGCGGATGGCCATGATGACCTGCTGCTGGCGGCGGGCGCGGTCTACGTCGCCGCCCTCGGTGTGACGCGCCCGGGCATAGGCCAGGGTCAACGAACCGTCGAGGTGGTGCCAGCCAGGTTCCAGCGTGACCGTATCCTCGGTACCGCCCATCGGGTCGATGGTGATTTCATTTTCCACGTAAACATCCACCCCGCCCAGCATACCAATCAGTTGTTCGAAGGTGTGGAAGTCAATCTGAGCATAATACTGCACCGGCACGCCCAGCAGGTTTTCGACCGTCTTCATTGCCAGGCCGGGGCCGCCGCCGGGCAGGTTGTAGGCCTCGCCCAGGGCATAGGCGGTGTTGATTCGGCCGTAGCCAAAGCCGGGGATGTTGACCCACAAGTCGCGCGGGATGGAGAGCATGCCCGCCGTCCGACTGAGCGGATCGAGGGTGAGGACCATCATCGTATCCGAGCGGGGCGGGCCCTCCCCGCCGATGTCGCGGGCGTCCAGGCCGATGAAAAGCAGCGTCACCCGGCTGGCGCCATCCCAGGGCGGCGGCAGTTCGACCGCTGGAGGCCGGGCAGTCGGCGTCTCGGCAGGTGCAATCGGCGTCCCCTCCTCGTTGACAGCCTGCGTGCCGCCGGGCGCGGCGCCTTGCCCCGCAGTGCAAAAAGACGGCGGCACGCCGGGCAAAGAGGTCAACCGCCAGCAGGCGACGAAGTTGCGCAGAAAAATGAGCAGGGCAATGGCCAGAATCAATCCCACGCCCCAGGTGATGTACTGACCGATGGTAGGGGATTGGAACTTGAAGCGCTTCAAAGCCATAGAAAGTTCATCCTTTGGTGAAACCGCGTTGCTGCCAGGCCTATTTAACCGGCGGAGGCGGCACCGGAAGGTCGTCGATTGCGACGTTGAGCCATTTATCGCCCGTGCTGATGAGCATGACCGGGATGTCATCCACCACCGGATATTTGCGGCCACAGTCTTTGCAAATCAGCCAGGCCTGGCGGTAGAAATCCAGCAGGCCGTCCTTCTCCTGCACGCAGGCCGGACAGCGCAGAATATCTAACAAATCTTGGTCCAGCATCGTTTCTCCTATCTGCAACAGACGGCTATTTTACCACGTCTAGGGCTGGCAGTACCCGTGCTCGGCGGCGAAGGCCTCCGGCGCTTCCATTCCCGGCCCGTATTCGCAGACGGCCTGCCAGGCAGTGTAATGGGTGTCGATGGTATCGCGGTACAGGACGATCCCGTCGCGGGTCACAACCCGCCGGACGGTCACATCGGCGCCCTCGGCCGGCCAGTCCACCTGACGCATCTCGTCGGGGCCGAGTTCGGGGTTCATGACGAACAGCGGCTCCGGCGGCGGAACGAGATTGCGCGGGCCGGTGGTCTCCCAGGTCACGAGGCGCCCGTCGCTGGTGGAATAGAAATTCCAGGTCATGCTGCGCGCCTGCGGGTTGACCCACACTTCCATCAACAGCCAGTAAGGGGTATCGTTGGTAAACTTGAAATCCACCAGCGGCACGTAGACGGTGGCATCCAGCCCGGCCAGGGAGGCGTCATAGCCGTACTGAGTCTGCTCATAGTAGTAAACCCGGTAAGCATGGGCATGCCGCTCGACGATAGGATAGCCGCCGAAGAAAGCCGTGCGGAACAAAGTGGTGCTGACCTGACAGACGCCGCCGCCGACGCCCTTGATGGTCTGGCCGTTGTAGATGATGAGCGCCTCGGCATAGCCGCCCTCCAGGCTGATATCGCCCAACACCTCGGCCATGGAAAACGTCTCGCCCGGGCGGACGAGCAGGCCGTGGAATTGGGCCGAGGCGGTCTGGATGTTGTGAATGCGGGCCTGGCTGGAACCGCGGAAGAAGGTGGTGTGGGAGGAGACCCGTTCGGTGATGCCGAGCGACTCGCCCGTCGCCGTCTCGGTGACTTCGGGCGGGGTATAGATCAGAGCCAGCGGGATGGCATGCTGGCCCTCCAGCAAGCCGGTTTCGATGGCCGTCAGCGTCGCCTCGGCGTCCAGGGCGCGGCCCGTCACCGCCGCCTGAATCGGCTCCAACTGACGGGTGTCATCGTTGAAGATGAAGCGGGTGTTGGCCGCCTGCCGGTCAACCTGCTCGCCGATTTGGTCGAGCAGGGAGCGCAAGGCGTCTGTGTCTATACGAATAACGTATTCCATCCTCTCCGTCCCCTCGATGGGGACGCGTTCCACCCGCAGCATGGCCGCCAGGGCGGCCGGCTCCACCGTCCAGGGGCCGGGGTCGCCCGGCTGCATATCGGGGATGGCCAGAATCAGCGGCTGGCTGAGGATGCTCTCCAGGCTGGCAGCCTGTGCGGAAGCGTCCACCACGCGCGGGACTTGCTCCTCGATCACAAGCGCTACCTCGCCCTCCTGGAAGGAGCGCAGGCGGGTGGTCAGGAAGACCATGGTGGCGTCCACGTTGAAGACCCGCCCCACCTGCCCCGGCCGATAAACGACTTGGGCGCCCTCCAGGTGCAGGTCGGCTTCGATCATGGGCTGATTGATGAAGGGGACGATTTGCTGCAAATAGGCATGGGCGACGCGCTCGTCAATCATCACCACCGGTTCGACGGGGTAACCGGCCTGGATGGCGTTGAGAATGGCCGTCAGATTGGCGAACATACCGCGGCCGCGGCCGAGCGCGTAGGCCTCCTGAACTGTCGCCCCCAGGTCGAAGACCATCCCCAGTTGGACGGGCGTCGCCGCCCAAACCCGTTCGCCGTCCACGAACAGGACCTGGCCGGTATAAGGGTAGGAAAGAGTCTGGCTCAGCCGCAGAGCCGCCTGGTCGGGGGTCAGCCCCGAAAGGTCCACCCCGGCCACCGAAACGCCGGGGAAGATGCGGCCCGCGTAGATCAACTGGAAGAGGCCGTTGATCAAAAGGACGGCCAGCAAGAAGAGCAAGACACCGCCCAGGATGGCCGCCGCCGCCTGAGCGGGGCGCGCTTCCCGGCTGACGATTTGCCGCCTGCGGACGGGTTGGGTCACGAAGCTCATGGCCGAATCACCTCATCGGTCGGAAGTATCCGGCGGGGAACTGGCGGGGCGCGGACGGCGCTTGAGGAACGGGACGAACATAGGAGTCGCCGCCCGGTAACGGAGATATTGCTCGCCGAACTCGGCCACGAGTTTGCGTTCTTCGAAGAACGCGCCAATCACGATGTAAATCGTCAATGCCAGGTTGAGGGCCAGCAGATTGACCGTCATCACGGGCAGCAGCCAGAGGAAAGCCAGGCCGGCGGTGTAGAGCGGATGCCGGACATGGCGGTACAGGCCGGAGACAATCAGTTCGCCGCCCCGCGCCGCCAGCGGATCGTTTCGCTGGCAGCCGCCGGTGATTTGCCTGAGGCCCAAGAATTCGGCCGGGTCGGACTGCAGGAAACCGGCCGTCAGCGCCACAAGTGCCAGCACCTGACCGGCGACCATCAGGCCGGCCCACGGCAGCGGCAGGCGGTACAGCGGCCGGTCGGGCAGCCAGATGACCAGCGCCAGCACCGGCAGGAAACTCAGCCCGGCAAAGAGATTGTAGGCAAGACGGTAGAAGCACATGAAGCGCTCACCCAAGCGGCGCCGCGCCAGGTCTTTGGCCTGGGGCGAGGCCAGCCAGGAATGAAGCGCCCCCCAGCAAAGAACTGCCAGTATCAAGCCGGTCATTCTCTCGTCCGCCGAACGGCTCTCATTCCGTGCCAAAGGCCGGCAGTTCGAGCGTCTGCCCGCCGGCCTGGACCAGGTAATAGGGCAGCCAGGCCACGCCGAAGCGATCGAGGAAGATGTCGGTCTTCTTGGGGGCAAGGGCGATTTCGGTAATGTCGTTGACCACGTCGCCCCAATTGGCGCTGGCCTCGGCCAAAACTTGCTGGCGCTGCTGCTCGAGTAAAGCGATCTGCTGTTTGTACTGGGCAATCGCCTGGATTGATTCTTCGACATCGGCCTTGGCCTGTTCGGTCAACCGCCGTTTGGTGAGCGAGGTGGAGAGTTTGCGGCCCACGCTGCGCCGCCCTCCTATCAGGCTGATGACGCTCTCGGCGGCCGTGCCAATTTCTTCGACCTTGCGCTGGCTGAGTTCGGCCTGATCCATGCTCAGTTCGCGCTCCTCGCGCGCCAGGCGGTCTTGGAGCGTCTTGATTTGTTTGTCGATGGCGGCAGTGGCCTTGGCCAAAGCCTCGTCCCGCCCCTGGCGGGCGGCCTCGGCGCAGGCTTTCATGAACTCGGCCTGGGAAACATCGGGGGTGGCATACAATCCCAGCGCTTCATTGGCGCGCACTTTCAGGCGGCTGGAGCGGTACACCCAATCGAGGAAATCCTTCTGCAAGGCAGTGAGCATCCGCGCATCGGCCAGGGGCGCTTCGAGCAGAGCGAAGCGGGCGTCGGGCGCCGGGGCAGGGTCCATGGCCGAATCGGCCGGCAGGGGACTGACGAAATCGTCCCAGCGGATGATGCCGCGCCGGTCGGGATGGGTCACCAGCACCGAGCGCTCGACTTGCGTATCAACCCCGTACTTGCGGTCGAGGAAACGCACCTGCGCGGCCGCCAGCAGCGCCGGCCGGTAGAGGACGCCCCGCATGGAGGCGTCCGGCGGCAGAGGCTGGGCCGTCGCGGCGCGGGCATAGGAAATGTTCTGGGGGAGAAAGTACTCGGCGAAGCCGCTCGGCACGGGCGGACGGGTCTGGCTGACGCTGGCCGGCGCGGCAGCCGGTGGAGGCGGCGCGGCGGCGGGCGAGGGCGTCTCTACAGCCGGGGATTCGGGCGGGACGGCCGGCAGAGGGGCGAATCCCTCGGGAAGCGCCTCGGCGGCCGGCGGCGGAACCGTCTCGACAGCCGACAGCCGGGAAACGCCCGCCAGGCGGTTCAGGGCCGGGATTTGGGCGCGGGTCAGCGGGCCGGCCAGGAAGTTCATCGCCCAGCGCGTCTGGAAGAGGAGCGGCTGCTTTTCATGGACGTTCTGCATCAGGAAGACGCGCTTGCCCAGGCCGGAAATCAGGCGGTCGAAGTCAGCGCGCTGGAGGGCGCCGGCCGCCGCCCCTTCCAGGCCGTCGAGCAGGCGCTGTTTGTCCTGGTCGGTTTGCAGTTTGCCGATGAACCAGGTGCCGGCGTTGGCCAGGCCTTTGTAATCCACGTCCACCGGGTTTTGGGTCGCCAGGATGAGGCCGAGGCCGAAGGCGCGCGCCTGTTTGAGCATGCGCAGCAGGGGCTGCTTGGAGGACGGGTTGCGGGTCGGCGGCAGGTAGCCGTAGATTTCGTCCATGTAGAGAATGGCCCGCAAACCGGTCGCGCCCGCCTGGGTGCGCATCCAGGTCTCGACCGCCGAGAGGAGCAGGGTGACGAAGAACATGCGCTCGGCGTCGGCCAGGTGGGCCAGGGTGAAAATGGAATGCCGCGGCCGGCCATCGGCGGCGCGCAGGAAGGCCGGGATGTCGAGCGGCTGGCCGACCCGCCACAACTCGAACGATGGCGCCGCCAGGATGTTGTTCAGGCGCAAGGCCAGCGCCATGCGGTCTTTGGCCGGGAAAGCCGAATCGAGCGGGAAGGCCCCGATTTTCTCGAAGGGCGGATTTTGAATCTGCAGAATGAGTTCGGTCAAATCGAGAGAGCGATTCTGACTCCAGGCGGCCTGGAAGATATTGGCAAGCAGAATGTGTTCGCGGGAACTGAGGGGATCAATGTCATCCATGCCGGTCAGGCCGAGCAGGGCAGTGACCGTGCTGGAAATGCGCTCGGTGAGAATCTCGCGGTTGCCGGCCCAGTCCAGGCCAGGCGCTTCGAGCGAGGTGAGCACGCTGACAGGGATGCCGGCATCGGAGCCGGGAGTATAGACGGCAAATTCGGCCGCATTTTTGAGGGCCAGCAAACGCTCGCGGTCAATGCCCCATTCTTTGAGGCCGTTGCGCCAGGAGGTCGCAGCCTCCAGGGCGGCTTGTTCGACCGTCTTACCGGCCCGGCGCGCCAGGTCGGGGTCCAGCCAGGGCTGGAAGTCCTGAGGCGCCAGGTCGGGGAAGTGCAGCAAGAGATTGGTCAGGTCGCCTTTGGGGTCAATCAGGATGGCAGGGATGCCTTGCAGCGCGGCCTCTTCCAGCAGGACGATGCACAAGCCGGTCTTGCCGGAGCCGGTCATGCCGGTGACCACCGCGTGGGTGGTCAGGTCGTCGGGGTCGTAGAGCAGAGGCTGGTCGAGCAACTTGCCCTGCATATCCTGCAGGCGGCCCAGGTAGAGTTTGTCGGTCATACGTTTCTCCTTCTGAGGGGCACTGGCGTAAATTTACTCGAAGTCGCTCAAAAAGACAATCTCAGGGTGCAGCCTGTTGGTAGACGCGCCAGAACTCGGACAGGAAAGCCGCAGCGACGGCTGCATCGTGAACGATGACCAGGTTCTCGTCATTGCGCGTCTCGGCGCTATCGGTAAAGTTATACGAACCGAAGATGACGATGCGCTGGTCGATGATGATCACCTTGTGGTGCATCAGCCCCGAATTGCCATCCAGGTGCACGTCCAGACCCATGTTCCAGAAGACATCGTATTCGCTGCCGGTGTTCGAGGCGGCCTGGCCCTCGTCCATCACACCGTAGAGGTTGACGAAGATGGCCTGCTGGCGCATGGCTTCGCCGATGGGGTCCGAGGTGAACGAATAGGCCATGAAATGGATGCTGCGCTGCGCTCCCTGGATGAGTTCGATGAGGCGGGCTGCCGCGCCGTCGTCGGGCGAAAAATAGACCTCCACTTCGACGCCGTCGAGCGTCAGGCGTGGGTGGGGGGTGTCGAGGCGAGAATCGGGGCCAAAGCGGTCCTCGACGAACATCTCGTCGAACTCGCGCTGATAATTCTCGGCCATGGCCGCCGAGCGGATGCATACCAAATTGTTGTTGTCGCGGTAGGCGCTGCCGGCCGTATAGTTCATCGAACCGGTGCAAACCTGGCTGCGGTCGAGGATGATGAACTTGTGGTGCATCAGGCCCTGCCGGCGGTCGCCCAGCACCGGAATGCCGGCCTGAATCAGGCTCTGAATCTCGGCGCTGTCCATGTTGTCGCTTTCGGTCACCACCCGTATGGCCACGCCGCGGCGATAGGCGCGCAGCAGGGCATCGCGCACGCTCCACAAGTTCAGGCTGTAGATGGCCAGGTCCACCGACAGGCGCGCCTCGTCAATGGCGGCGGCCAGCACCTCGTCCGGTCCGCCGCGATAGGAGGCGGCCGCCGGCGCGGCGGGGTCGGTGAAGTAAATCTGAATCCAGGCGGGCAGGGAGAGGCTTTCGGCCGTCGGCGGGCCGGGCTGGACGGCTGTCGCCGTCGCGGGGGCAGGAGAGTCCGAAAGGGGCGTCGCCGGCTGGCAGGCAGCCAGCAACAGGGCCAGCAAAACGAATGTGAGAATCCGGCGATCTGCGCTCATCCCATCACCTGTCTGTTTTTTCGATTATAGCATAGCCATCCCAAGCCGCCGATGAACGCCGCGGCGATGACACCGGCGATGTTTCTGTTGTATAATCCTTCCCCGTGACCGACTCCCCCCCTGCCTCCAACCGACAAATCGGCCGCGCCGCCGGGACGGTGATGCTGGCGATGATCGTCAGCCAGTTGACCAGTCTGGCCTATAGCATCCTCTCGGCCAATCAATTCGACGCCGCCTCCGAACTGGATCCCTTTCTGGCCGCCAACCGGCCGGCCGAGACGTTGTTCGTGCTGATTGCCGGCGGGGCGCTGGGTTCGGCTTTCATTCCCGCCTTCACCGCCCTGCTGGTGCGGGGCGACCGGTGGGCTGCCTGGCGGCTGGCCTCCGCCATCGGCAATTTGATCACGCTGACGTTGACCGGGCTGGCTGCCCTGGCGGCGGCCTTCGCGCCGCAAATCGTGCGCTATGCCCTGGCTCCGGCCTTCGCCGCCGACCCGGCCAAATTTGCCCTGACGGTGGACCTGCTCCGCATCCAAATCTTCTCGGCCATCCTGTTCGGGTTGGGCGGCCTGCTGGTAGGCATTCTCAACTCGAGTCAGATTTTTCTCTACTCGGCCCTGGCCCCGGCGATGTACCGCCTGGGATTGATTTTCGGCATCCTGGCACTTTCGTCGCGCCTGGGAATCTACGGCCTGGCGTGGGGCGTGGTCATCGGCGCGGGGCTGTACCTGCTCATCCAGGTCCCGCCGCTGTTCAAATTGAAAGGCCATTACTCACTCACCCTGGGCTGGAAAAACCCCAACGTGGGCGAGGTCTTCCGGCTGATGGGGCCGCGTCTGCTGGGGGTGGCGGTCGTACAACTCAACTTCTGGGTCAACACCTGGCTGGGTTCGCGCTGGCAGGGCGCGGTGACCGGGCTTTCCATCGGCTTCACCATGTTCGTGATGGCCCAGGCGGTCATCGCCCAATCTATCGCCACCGCCGCCATGCCGACCTTCGCCGCCCACTACGCCCTCGGCAAACTGGAGCAGGTGCGCGCCGGCCTGGCCTCGGCCTTGCGCGGCGTGCTGCTGCTTTCCCTGCCGGCCAGCCTGGGGCTGATTCTGTTGCGCGGCCCGATCGTGGCCTTCATTTACCAGCGCGGCGCCTTCACCGCCCAGACGGCTGAACTGGTGGCCTGGGCGCTGCTGTGGTATGCCGCCGGCCTGGTGGGGCACTCGATGCTGGAAGTGCTGGCGCGCACCTTCTATGCCATGCACGATACGAAGACGCCCGTCCTGGTGGGCGTGGCGGCCATGAGCCTGAACGTGGCGCTCAGTTTCGGCCTCTCGGCCCTTTTCGAGCGCCTCGGCTGGATGCCGCACGGCGGCCTGGCACTGGCCAACTCGCTGGCGACCGCCCTCGAGGCGCTGACTCTGTTTCTATTGATGCGCCGCCGTTTGAACGGCCTGGAAGGTCGCAACATTGCCAAAGGTCTGGGCGCGGCCGGGCTGGCGAGCCTGGGCATGGTCATAGCGCTGACGATTTGGCTGCCGCTGACAGAGCGGCTTCCGAGCGCCGTTGCCGCGCTGGGAGGCGTGGCGGTCGGCGGGGCAGTTTACCTCGGCGGTTTGAGCGCTTTGCGTCCGCCCGAATTGCAGTCCCTCCTTGGCTTCATCCGCCGGCGCCTGGGACGTTAATCCCCTCAAGGCCAATTCTCTCAGGACTTACCCAAAACGATATTTTTCTCACCGCCAAGACGCCAGTTCTTTAGCCAGTTCGCCAGGCCTTTCTGGCGTCTTTATAACGAATCTTGGTGTTCTCAGCGCCTTGGCGGTTTATCGTGCGTAAGCCCTGTTTCTCTATCTCCAGAGAAACCACAGTGCTTGCGCCACCACCAGGCCAAGCAGAATGCCGCCCAGCACTTCGAGCGGCGTGTGGCCGAGCACCTCGCGCAGTTGCTGCTGCGAGATGGGGTGTCCTTTGAGCAACTCGCCGACAATGACATTGATTTTCTCGGCCTGCATCCCCGCCTGACGGCGCACCCCGGCCGCATCGTAGACCACAATCATGGCAATCGCCACGGCCAGCGCAAAGACGGGCGTATCGAAGCCATGATACAGGCCGATGGCGTGCGCCGTCGAGACGACCAGCGCTGAATGCGAACTGGGCATGCCGCCCGCCTGCACCGCCACAGCCCAATTCCACTTGCGATTCAGGAAATAATCAATCGGCACCTTGAACGCCTGCGCCAGGAACCAGGCCGTCAGCGCCGTCCAGAGAACGCGATTCTGAAGAAGCGCCTGCCAGGTCATGGGGCTGTGTCCGACCAATCCACCAGGTCCTCGCCGGAGAGTTGACGGACCTTGAGTTCGGCTTGCTCGAGGAGCGCCGCGCAGCGTTTGAGCAGCGCCTGCCCGCGCTCGAACAGCGCCAGTGCCTCCTCCAGCGGACGGCTCTCGGCTTCCAGCGCCGCCACCACCGCCTCCAGTTCCGCCGAGGCCTGTTCGTATGTCATTGCTTCGATTTCTTGGGCTTCGGATTCATCCATATCACACCTGCTCTTCCTCGGAAACGCGCGCCGCGAACGAGCCGTCGCGGACGCGCACAGCGAGCACCTCCCCGGCCGTCACCTGCGCCCGGCTGGTGACCAGGCGACCGTCCCGCCGGCGGGTGACCAGAGCGTAGCCGCGCTCCAGAATGCCCAGCGGACTGAGAGCCTGCAGCCGGCTCTCCAGGCCGCGCAGCCGCTCGGCCGCCAGTTGGAGACGATGTGCCTGCGCCGCCGCCAGACGGCGGGCCGCCTCGTCCAGGCGCTGACGTTCGGTCTGCAGGCGGCGGACGGGGGAGAAGAAGCGCAAACGCTCGGCAGCGTTTGTCAGGCGGCTGCGCTGCCGCTCACACAGGGCGGCCATCCGCGCCTGCATCCAGGTCTGAATTTCCAGCAAACCGGCCTGTAAATCCTGCCGCGTCAGCGGCGTGGCCAGTTCGGCGGCTGCGGTGGGGGTGGGAGCGCGCAGGTCGGCGGCGAAATCCACCAGCGTGAAATCGGTCTCATGGCCCACCCCGCTGACCACCGGCGCGGGGGAATCGGCCACAGCCCGCACGAGGCGCTCGTCGTTGAAGGCCCACAGGTCTTCGATCGAGCCGCCGCCGCGCGCCAGCAGAATCACATCCGGGGCGGCCAAACGATTCAGCCGCGCCAGGGCCTCGACCAGTGCCGGCGGGGCTTCGTCGCCCTGCACCGGGGCGGGCGCCAGGACGACCTCCACCAGTGGGTTGCGCCGCCGCAGCGTATTGAGCATATCGCGCAGGGCCGCGCCGGTCGGCGAGGTGACGATGCCGATCCGTCTGGGGCGTTCGGGCAGCGGGCGCTTTCGGCCAGCCTCGAACAATCCCTCCGCCTCCAGCACGGCCTTGCGGCGCAAGAACTCCTGATAGAGGGCGCCCTCTCCGAGCGGCCGCAGGGCATCCACGTATAACTGATACTGACCGCCCGCCTCATAGACGCCAATCCGCCCGTGCGCCTCGACCCCCATGCCGTCCTGGGGCAAAAAACGCAGGCGCGCCGCCTCGCTGCGCCACATCACACAGCGCAACTGCGCTCCCGCATCCTTGAGCGTGAAATAGACATGCCCGGAGGAGGGACGCGAGAAATTCGAAATCTCGCCCTGCACCCACACCGCTTGCAGCGAGTCGTCGCCCTCGAGCAAGCGGCGCAGGTAACGGGTCAGTTCGGTGACCGTCCAGCGCGGCGCGGCGTCGAAGAGAGGTAACTGTTCCACACGATGAGAATACTATCGTTCCGCCGAACTGTCAACGAGGCGGGCAAAACCGCGCAGCCAGATGCGCCTCGAAAACCTTTTTGTTTCATTGACGGGTTACATCAAACACGGTATAACCCTCCGGCGGAGGGAGACATGTCCGAAGCCAAACAGCCGCTCAAAGCCGTCATCCTGGCCGCCGGAAAAGAATCCGATGCGGCCGACGTGCGCTCCATCCTGCTCAAAGACCTGGGCGGCCGCAAAGTCATTGACTACGTGGTGCAGAACGCCTTGCAGGTGGTGCACCCGGCGGACCTGTTCATCGTCATCGGCTGCGAGGCCGACGAAATGCGCGCCCACCTCGGCCCGGCCTATTCCTACGTCTGTCAGGAAGAGCAACTCGGCACGGGACACGCCGTCCTGCAACTCAAGCCGCTCCTGCAAGACTTCGACGGCGACCTGCTCATCCTCTACGGCGACACCCCCCTCTTCCGCCCCGATTCCATCCGCGGCCTGCTCAACCGCCACACCCTGCGCCAGGCGCAGTTGACCCTCCTGACGGCGGTCGTTGACCGCCCCTACCCCTACGGGCGCATCCTGCGCGACGCCGGCGGCCGCATCATTGACATCATCGAGGCCGCCGACGCCTCCGAGAGCATCCGCGCCATCCGCGAACTCAACATCGGCGCCTACGTCGTGCGCGCCGACGTCATCTTCCCCGCCCTCGAAAAACTCTCTCCTGCCGCCGGCCACGGCGGCTACCGCCTCACCGACTGCGTCCACCAATTGGTGCATTCCGGCCTGCTGGTCGAAAGTTACCAGACCTACGACCCCGACGAAGTGCAGGGTGTCAACAGCAAGGCAGACCTGGCCCAGGCGGCACGCATCCTGCAAAAGCGCCTCTTCCGCCCGCGCCGCCCGGAGGCCGAGACGGAGGTCGCTTTCGGGACCGGCGGCTGGCGCGCCGTCATCGGCGAGGGCTTCACCATGCACAACGTCCGCCGTCTCTCGCAGGCGCTGGCCAACGAAGTCACCCGCCGGGGCGAGGAAAAACGCGGCGTGCTCATCGGCTACGACCGGCGCTTCCTCTCCGACCGCGCCGCCGAGACCGCCGCCGAGGTCTTCGCCGGCAACGACATCCCGGTCATCCTGCTCAGCGAAGACGTCCCCACCCCGCTGGTCACCTACGCCACCGCCAAAGTCGGCGCGGCCTACGGGCTGGTCTTCACCGCCAGCCACAACCCGCCCGAATGGAACGGCCTGAAAGTCTTCCGCAGCAACGGCTCCCTGCTGCTCGACGACGAGACGCGCCAAATCACCGCCGAGACCAACCGCCTGACCGCCAGTCAGGTGGTCAAACTCGACCTCGACCTGGCGCTGGAGGCCGGCATCGTCCAGCGCCGCGACATGACCAACGACTACGTCGACGCGGTCGAGAAATTGATTGACATGGAGGCCATCCGCAAGGCCAATCTGCGCGTCATCGTGGACCCGATGTACGGCGTCGGCCAACTGACCCTCGGCATCATCCTGACCGAGGCGCGCTGCCGCGTCACCTTCATCCACGAGCGGCGCAACCCGCTCTTCGGCGGCCGCTCCCCGGCCCCCGACCTGGAGGCCCTGCGCCTGCTCATCAACGAACTCCAGGAGGGCCGCTATGACCTCGGCCTGGCCACCGACGGCGACGCCGACCGCATCGCCATCATTGACGAAAAAGGCCGTTACATTTCCACCAACGACCTGCTCTGCCTGGTCTACTGGTATCTGCACGAAGTCAAGGGGCAGCGCGGCGGCGTGGTGCGCAACCTGGCCACCACCCACATGCTCGACCGCATGGCGGCCCGTTTCGGCGAGAAGAGTTACGAGGTGCCGGTCGGCTTCAAGCACATCGCCGCCGGCATGGTCGCACACGATGCCCTGCTGGGCGGCGAATCGAGCGGCGGCCTGACCGTGCGCGGTCACATCCTCGGCAAGGACGGCATCTTCGCCTGCGCCCTGGTGGTCGAAATGCTGGCTCGCACCGGCAAGCGCATCTCCGAAATCCAGCAAGAGGTCTGGAACATCGCCGGGCGCCTCTACAGCCGCGACGAAAACCTGCCCGCCACGCCCGAAATGCGGATTGACATCCCCCGCCGCTTGAAAGAGACGCCCATCACCGCCATCGGCCCCTACCCGGTCGTGAACGTCAGCCACTACGACGGCACCAAAGTCCTGCTCGAAAACGACAACTGGGCGCTGCTGCGCTTCTCCGGCACCGAACCGGTCCTGCGCCTGATGGTCGAGGCCGACAGCCCCGAAAAGGCCGAGGAACTGATTAACTGGCTGAAACGATTCTGCGCCCAGGGGTAAGCCCTGAACCACAGACGGCGGACGGCAAACGAGAAACTGAATGGAGGCGAAATGCGCTACGGTTACTTCGACAACAACAACAGAGAATACGTCATCGAGCGGCCCGACATCCCCGTCTCGTGGACCAACTACATCGGCGTCCGGGACCTGTGCGCCGTCCTCTCGCACAACGCCGGCGGCTACGCCTTCTACAAGTCCGCCGAACACGGCCGCATCACCCGCTTCCGCCAGAACGGCGTCCCCCTCGACCGGCCCGGCCACTATGTTTACCTGCGAGACGACGAGACCGGCGAATTCTGGACGATTTCCTGGCAGCCGACCGGCAAAGACCTGACCCGGGCCAAATACGAGTGCCGTCACGGCCTCTCCTACTCCAAATTCTCCTGCGATTACCAGGGCCTCCAGGCCAGCCAGTTGATTTTCATCCCCGTCGAAGACGACGTCGAACTCTGGGACGTGCGCCTGCGCAACACCTCGGAGCGGCCGCGCAAAGTGAGCGTCTTCTCCTACGTGGAATTCTCCTTCCACCACATCGAAATCGACAACCAGAACCTGCAAATGTCGCTCTACGCCAGCGGTTCGAGTTACGCCGACGGCGTCATCGAGTACGACTTCTTCTACGAACCCTGGACCTTTCACTACATGACCGCCGACTTCGAGCCGGATTCCTACGACTGCGTGCGCGACGCCTTCCTGGGCAACTACCGCACCGAAACCGACCCCCAGGCGGTAGCGCGCGGATTCTGCTCGAACTCGGCCGAACTGGGCGGCAATCACTGCGGCGCCCTGCACAAACGCTTGAGCCTCGCCCCCGGCGAGGAGGCGCGCCTGGCCTTCCTGCTCGGCGTCGGGCCGCGCAAACAGGGCCTGGCAATGCGCCAGAAATACGCCGACCCGGCCGCCCGCGACGCCGCCTTCGCCGACCTCAAAACCTACTGGCAGCGCAAACTCGACAAGTTCCAGTGCAAAACCCCCCACCCTGGCCTCGACACGATGACCAATATCTGGACTCTCTACCAGGCCGAGACCTGCGTGGTCTGGTCGCGCTTCGCCTCGTTCATCGAAGTCGGCGGGCGCACCGGCCTGGGCTACCGCGACACCGCCCAGGACGTGATGAGCGTCCCGCACACCCACCCGGCCAAGGTCCGGCAGCGGCTCGAGGAACTCTTCCACGGGCAGGTCAGCCAGGGCTACGGCCTGCATCTCTTCGACCCGGAAGTCTTCAAACCCCAAGAAGACCGCCTGCCCGGCGTCAAACTGCCGACCGTCGTCCCCACCCCCAGCCCGAAGGACATCATCCACGGTCTGAAAGACACCTGCTCCGACGACCATCTGTGGCTCGTGGCCTCCACCTGCGAGTACGTGAAGGAGACGGGCGATACGGCCTTCTTCGACCAGGTCATCCCCTTTGCCGACGAGGGCGAGGCGAGCGTCTACGAGCATCTCAAGCGCGCCCTCGACTTCTCCGCCGAACAGGTGGGGCGGAGCGGCATCTGCCTGGGGCTGCGCGCCGACTGGAACGACTGCCTGAACCTGGGCGGCGGCGAATCGGCCATGGTCTCCTTCCTGCACTATTGGGCGCTGCGCAACTTCATCGAGGCAGCTCAATTCCTCGGCCGCCGCCAGGATGTGGAAAAATACTCCGCTCTGGCCGAGAAAGTCCGCCAGGCCTGCGAGACGAACCTGTGGGACGGCGAATGGTACCTGCGCGGCTTCACGAAAAAAGGACTCAAAATCGGCTCGCGGGAGAACGAGGAGGGCAAAATCTTCCTGGAAAGCAACTCGCTGGCCGTCCTCTCCGAGGCCGCCAGCCCGGAACGCGGCCGGCAGTGCATGGACGCGGTGGACAGGTACCTCTACTCGCAGTACGGCATCCACCTGCTCTGGCCGGCCTTCTCCAAGCCCGACGACGACATCGGCTACGTGACGCGCGTCTACAAGGGCATCAAGGAGAACGCCGCCATCTTCAGCCACCCCAACCCCTGGGCCATCGTCGCCGAGTGCAAACTGGGGCGCGGGGCGCGGGCGATGAAATTCTACGACGCCCTCCTGCCCTACAACCAGAACGACCTCATCGAAATCCGTCAGGCCGAACCTTATTCGTACTGTCAATTCATCATGGGACGCGACCACACCGCCTTCGGCCGGGCGCGCCATCCCTGGCTGACCGGCTCGGCCGGCTGGATGTACCACGCCGTCACCCACTGGATGCTGGGCGTGCGCCCCGGCTTCGACGGCCTGACCATTGACCCGTGCATCCCGCCCGACTGGCAGGAGTTCGAGGTCACCCGTCAGTGGCGCGGGGCCACGTACCACATCCGGGTGCACAACCCGCGCCGGGTCGAGAAGGGCGTCCGAGCGATGACGTTGAACGGCCAGCCGCTGACGGGTCCGATTCCGCCTCAGCCGGCCGGCACGGTCAACGAAGTGGTAGTCGAGATGGGCTGAGAATCTCGCCTCGATTCGACGCTAAACAGCAACGCGCTTCTTGATCAAGAGAACCCCCAACGCCAACAAGCCCAGGCCGCCCCAGACCAGCAGATAGGCGGGATACGCCAGCGCGGCAAGAGGCCGCGGCATGGACGCAAACACCTGGACGCGGTTGCTCGTCACCGAGTCCGCGCCCGCCAGCCACAAGCGGGAATATTGCCAGGCTTCATCCACCGTCCACAGATTCACCCACAGCCCTGCCTGACGATAAGCCCGAATGGCCCGTGTCGAAAGGCCATACTCGCTGTTGACCACTTGATAGCCATCCGCCTTCAGGTCGGCAGGCGAAGGGGGATGCCAGTAGTTCACCCCCGTGGCCAAAACCGCTTCCGGCAGAGCGTTTCGAATGTGGGCAATTTCCTCGCGGCGGGTCAAAATCCAGGTTCGGGGAGCAACGCCAGCCGCCTCGATCTTCTGCAGGCACAGGTCAAGCGCCTGGGCCGCGTAGGGGTGGCCAGCGACTGGAATGCGCAAATCGTAGATGAACACCAAGTCATGCTCAGCGACGAGCGCAAGCATCTCCTCCAGGGTCGGGATGGGTTCGCCTCGAAAAGCAGTCGTTCCGGCAAACCAACTGCCGGCGTCCAGCCGGGAGAGTTCCTCCCAGGCAAACGACTCGGCCGGCTCGTCGGCGCGGCCTGGGAAGACCTCGGCCACATTCGTGGTGCGGCGCAGGGTGGCATCGTGCATGAGAAACAACACCCCGTCGCGGGTGATGCGGATGTCCGTCTCCAGCCCATAGACGGGAAGGGCCGCCGCTGCTCGCATGGCCGCCAGGGTATTCTCCGGAGCCAGAGTCGAGGCGCCGCGATGGGCAATCAGGCGCGGCTTCTCCGGCAGAGCGCGGTGATAGACGTTGCCAGGCGGCCAGAGGAGAGGAAGAGACCAGAGGAAGAGCAAAATAAGAGGAGACAAAATCTTCCGAGTGGTCGTCCTCTCTTTCACCCACCGGCGCAAGCCCCAGGCCAGGAGGAGCAAAAGGCCGAAGTCCACCACAAGCCGGAAATACTGGAGCAGTTGCCCCAGACGGGCCAGCTGGATGGGATTCTTGAGGAAAAGGGCCGCAAAACTGCCGTAAAAGAAAAGCAGGAAGAAGACATCCAGAACGCGGTCGAGCCGGTGCCAGCCAGACCTGGGGTCAGCGCGACGAAAGACCAGGCGCGCCGCGCTCCAAAGAGCCATGGCGGCGGCGCAGGCCAAGAAGACCGACAAGTAATTCATCTGCAGGCCGGTCACCTCGGCGAGGAAACGATTGAGGGCGTCGCGAAAGGTCAGATTGGTCAGCCAAAAAGCCAGAAAAACAAGCGCATGAATCAAGACTGCCCAAGACATACCAGCCTCTGCTCGAAAATCGGGTCTCTGGCGAGACCTGATTCGCTTACTTCAGCATGTAGAGAATGCCTATCGTCGCCGGCCCGCAGTGGCTGGAGATGACACTGCCGGCCAGGGTAATGCGCACTTCGTCGGGCGCGGCCAGGCGGAGGATTTCCTGCTTCAGAAATTCGGCGTCCTGCGGGCAGGCGGTGTGAGTAATGAAGACGCGGCGGCGGTCGAGCCGCTCCAGGTCGGCGGCGAAGTCGTCCAGCATCATCTGCAATCCCCTCTCGCGCGAGCCGCGCGCTTTGCCTTTGACTCCCAGCGTCCCGTCGGCGCGCACCTCGATGATGGGATGAATCTTGAGCACGCTGCCGGCCAGCGCCTGCAACGCCGAGCAGCGCCCGCCTTTGTAGAGATACTCCATCGTATCAATGATGAACGAGGTGCGTACTTTCGGCACGCAGGCTAGAATGTCCTGTTCGATTTCGGCAGCCGAGCGGCCGGCGGCGCGCAGTTCAGCGGCGCGCAAGACCAGCAATCCGATGCCGGTTGAAAGGTTGAGCGAGTCGATCACGCGCACGCGGCCCTCCCCCTTTTCGGCCGCCGCCAGGCGCGCATTTTGAATGGTCGCCGAGAGATTGGATGAAATGCCGATAAAAATGCTCTCGCCATCCCGCTCAAAGAAACGGGCGAACTCGCCCACCGATGGGGCGGCTGTCTTCGGCAACGTTCCAACCTGAGCGACCAGATCGAAGAGTTTCTGCTGGTCAATTTCGACGCCGTCCAGATAGGCGTTTTCGCCCAATGTCACCGTCAGGGGAATGACATCCACGCCAAACTCGGCGGCCAAATCGCTGCCCAGATCGGCTGTGCTGTCGGTCAGAATGTGAAGTGTCATGGCGGCTCCTCAAAGGATAAAATCTCTTGCCTCCAGAGACCCGCTTTCTTGAAGAAAGCGGGTCCCGACGACGCCCTAACTATACCCGATTTTCCTCCGCTTCGCAAAGGGCGTCAGCGCGCCACGAAGACGCACTGCGGCAGGCCGGAGGCGGCCCGCTCCCGTTTGGCCGTCTGCGTCACCGCCTGTTGCAGGAAGGCCTCGATCAGAAAAGCGTCCATGCGGCACAGTTCGGGGTGCTCGGCGATGACCGCCGCGTAGGGACAATGCCCCAGGATGAGGCGCGCCCCTGCCGCGCCCGCCTCCCAGCGCGCCTGGTAGTGAAGCGCCTCCAGGCGCTGGACGAGGCGCGCGAGCCGCGCTGGCAGCGCGCCGCCAGCCCCCGTCTCCGCACCCGCCAGCCGAAGCGCCAGCCTGCGCAGCGCCTGTTCGCGCCGCTCCTCGGCCAGCCCTCCCAGCCACTCGGACAACAACTGACTCGCAAGTTCATCCAGTCCGTCGCCGAGCAGGCGGCGCGAAAGGCCATAAACTTGTTTCGGACGACCGCGCCCTTCCCGCTGCTGCCCGACCACCTGCAGCACATCGTTGGATACCAGCACGGCCAGATGATGGCGGACATTGGCGACCGTCATGCGCAGCGCCCGGCTGAGTTCCAGGGCGCTGGCCGCTTGATGCCGGCGCAGGTAATCGAGAATCCGCAGGCGGGTCGGCAAACGAGAAGAAGGGGAAACGGGTGTCATTTGTCACATTATAGTCATCTTCCCCAAATTACGCAAATATATATTTTCTTAATTTGGTTGACTGAATGCCTACCCGAGGCTATAATCGCCCCGTTTCCAATGCCGGATTAAGGAGAAGCGATGGACACGAATGAATTGACCGCTCCGGGCTACGACATCCCACCCGAATTGCAGGGACAGGTAGCCATCACCACCCTCGACCGTATCTACAACTGGGGACGGCGCGCCTCCGTCTGGCCGATGATGTTCGGCCTGGCCTGCTGCGCCATCGAGATGATTTGCACCGCCGCCAGCCGCTTCGACCTGGCGCGCTTCGGGATGGAAATCATGCGCCCCAGCCCGCGCCAGAGCGACCTGATGATCGTCTCAGGCACGGTGACCAAGAAGATGGTGCCCATCATCGTCCGCCTGTACAACCAGATGCCCGAACCTAAATACGTCCTGGCCATGGGCGCCTGCGCCTCCGGCGGCGGGCCATTCAAAGAAGGCTACAACGTGGTCTCCGGAATCGACAAATTCATCCCGGTGGACGTGTACGTCCCCGGCTGCCCGCCCACCCCGCAAGCCCTGCTCAACGGCCTGATGAAAATCCAGGAAAAAATCTCCGGCGAGCACTGGCGCCATTCGCGCTGGTATCAAAAAGGGCGAGACCAGGCCGAGATTCCGATTCCCATCCTGGGGCCGGACCTGATCGACCCGCGCAAGGTCGAAGAATACAGCCGCCGGCTGGCAGAAAGCGAGGCGTGAGATGGCCGTTCCTGCTCCCGTCGAAACCCTCGACTTGGCCGCCCGCTTCCCCGGCTGGGTGACCGCCGACACTCGCCCCGGCTACTCCGGCTGGATCGTCGCCAAAGACAAATTGCTCGATTTCGCCCGCACCCTGCGCGACGAACTCGGCTACGATTACCTCTCCTCCGTCACCGGCGTAGACTATCTGCCCGAAGGCAAGATGGAAGTGGTCTATCACGCCTACAAAACGACCGGCGGTCCGGGAATCGTCTTCAAGGTCCAGACGGCGCGCCAGGACCCGGTGGAAGTGCCTTCGCTGGTGTCCATCTACCCCGGGGCGGAGTTCCAGGAGCGCGAGGCCTGGGACCTGCTGGGCATCAAATTCACCGGCCACCCCGACCTGCGCCGGATTTTGATGTGGGAAGATTTCGCCGGCCATCCGCTGCGCAAAGACTGGCGCGAACCTTACTTCGAAGAGGAGTTCAAGCCTTTCAAGTCGCGCTGGCCGGAAGGCAAATTCCAGATGGCCGAAGAGAAGGCCCGCCTGGGTGACAACCTCACCTTCCCGGCCGGATTCGACCCCAAACAGAAAGCCGAATTCGACCCGGAAAAGGCGCTCTACGAGGCGCTCCGCGCCTACCAAAAGGCCGAAACCGGCCTGGAGACCGAACACCTGCTGGTCAACATCGGCCCGCATCATCCCTCCACGCACGGCGTCTTCCGCGTCGCCGTCATCCTGGACGGCGAAACCATCGTCAACCTCAAGCCGGTGATGGGCTACCTGCACCGCAACCACGAGAAAATCGGCGAACGCAACACCTTCCTGATGAACATGCCCTACACCGACCGGCTGGATTACCTGACCTCGATGAGCAACAACTTTGGCTACGCCCTGGCAGTGGAAAAACTGATGGGCATCACCCCGCCCGAGCGCGCCGAGTACATCCGGGTGATGATGGCCGAACTGACCCGTATCTCCAACCACGTCTGGGCGATCGGCTTCCTGCTCAACGACCTGGGCGCTTACTTCACCCCCATGCTCTACGCCCAGGAAGAACGCGAACTGATTCTGGACATCTTCGAGGCGGTCTCCGGCTCGCGCATGATGTGCAATTACTTCCGCTTCGGCGGCGTGGCCCGCGACCTGCCCGAAGGCGTGCTGGAAAAAATCCGCGACCTGGCCTTCGAGCGGCTGCCGCGCAAAGTGGACGAATTGGAAGACCTGCTGGCCGAGAACGAAATCGTCCGCTCGCGCGGCATCGGCCAGGGCGTGCTGACGGCCGAGGACGCCATCCGCTATTCGGCCTCCGGGCCGCTGCTGCGCGCCTCGGGCATTCCCTACGACGTGCGGCGGGCCGAACCGTACAGCATCTACGACCGCCTGGAGTTCGAGGTCGCCTGCCGCCCGAACGGCGATATCTATGACCGGATGATGATTCGCTTCGACGAAATCCGCCAAAGCCTGCGCATCATCCAGCAGACCGTCAAGCAGATTCCCGCCGGCCCCATCATGGCCGTCAAACCGGCCTATCAGGTGCGCGTCCCGCCGGGCGAAGCGTATGGACGAGTCGAGGGTCCGAAGGGCGAACTCGGTTTCTATATCATCTCGACCGGCAAATCCAGCCCCTGGCGCTATCACGTCCGCGCCCCTTCCTTCATCAACCTGACCGCCTTCGGGCCGATGTGCGTCGGCCAGAAAATCGCCGACCTGGTCGCCATCCTGGGTTCGATCGACATCGTGCTGGGCGAATGCGACCGCTGACGAGGAGCCATCTATGAGCGAAATGTACGGAAAAGGTATTCTGAAAGGCCTCGGCGTCACGCTCAAACGTTTCTGGGACACCTACTGGGAAGACGCAATCTGGCTGTTCCGGCAGGTGACGCGCGGCGAGCGGCGCTATCGCTCGCCCGAAGGAATCGCCCATCGGGCCAGCAAGAACGCGCGCGGCATCTTCACCGTGCAATATCCGGAGGAAAAACTGCCGGTGCCGGAGGAATTCCGCTTCGTCCCCTTCCTGGTCTACGAGGAGGGGCCAAACGGCGAGAAGGTGATGCGTTGCACCTCGTGCGGTATCTGCTCGCGGGTTTGTCCGCCGCAGTGCATTTGGATCGTGCGCACCACCGACCCGGAGACCGGACGCCCGATCCCCGACCCGGCCGAATTCTACATTGACGTTGACATCTGCATGAATTGCGGCCTGTGCGCCGAGTTCTGCCCGTTCGACGCCATCAAAATGGATCACGATTACGAACTGGCGTCCTTCGGGCGCAGTGTGTACGACAAAGAAAAACTGGCAAAACCGGCTTCTTACTACGAAAGCATCCGCCCGCGCAACGCCGCCCGCGAGAACGCCGCCCGGGCCGCGAAAGAGGCAGCCCGTTTCGCCGCAAGCGCCAAACCCGAATCCTGAGCCTGGTCCCCAAGCCGATGCCGGCAACCATGCGCCCCAACGACACCGACCTGCTCTTTCCCGACCGCCTCATCCCGCTCCTGGCCAACCTGCGTTCTGCCGACTGGCGGGCGCTGGTCCAACGCGTGGTCGCGGCCGAGGCCAACCCGCTCGAGCAGGCGGCCTTCGTCCTGATGATGGTGCGGCTGAACGGCTGCGTCTCCTGCAACGCCGATTCGTACCGCGCCATGCAGGGCTGCCTGGTCTGTTCACAACAAACGCTGAAACGCTTTCGCGGCTCAGACGAGGACCTCCTGCGCGCCTTTGAAGCCGCCTGCCGCGAAGTCGATTCTCATCTGACCCAAACACAAACTCTCTCCTCGCGCCCCGCGCGCATGGAAATGGATAAATCATGAGCAAAAACATCTCCCCCGAAGCTGTCCTGGCGGCGCTGAGCAAGGTGCAGGAACCCGAACTGCACAAAGACCTGGTCAGCCTGAACATGATTCGAGACCTGCAAATCGAAGGCGACCGCGTCTCTTTTACGATTGTGCTGACCACGCCGGCCTGTCCGCTCAAAGGCAGCATCGAGCAAGCCGCCCGTCAGGCCGTCCTGAGCATCCCCGGCGTCAAGACGGTGACCATCAAGATGGACGCCAGCGTCCCCAACGATGGGCGCATGCGCGGGCTGATGCAACTGCCCGTCCGCAACGCCGTCGCCGTCGCCTCCGGCAAGGGCGGCGTCGGCAAATCCACCGTCAGCGTCAACCTGGCCGTCGCCCTGGCACAGAGCGGGGCGCGGGTCGGCCTGATGGACGCCGACATCTACGGCCCCAACATCCCGACCATGATGGGCATTCGGGAAATCCCCGGCGCCAAAGAAAACAAACTGCTTCCGGCCGAGGCCTACGGCGTGAAACTGATGTCGATGGGCTTCCTGGTCAAGCCCGGCCAGCCGCTCATCTGGCGCGGCCCGATGTTGAACTCGGCCATCCGCCAGTTCCTGGCCGACGTGGAATGGGGCGAACTGGACTATCTCATCGTTGACCTGCCGCCCGGCACCGGTGACGCGGCGCTTTCGCTGGCCCAGACCCTGCCGCTCTCCGGCGTGGTCATCGTCACCATCCCGCAGAGCGTTTCCCTCGAAGACGCCTCGCGCGGCCTGAACATGTTCCAGACCCTGGAAGTGCCCATCCTGGGCGTGGTCGAGAACATGCGCGGCGAATTCTTCGGGGCCGGCGGCGGCGAAGACCTGGCGCGCATCGCCAAGGTCCCCTTCCTGGGCGCGGTGCCGATGGAAGCGAGCGTGCGCGTCAGCGGCGACAGCGGCCAGCCGGTCGTCGTCGCCCAGCCAGATTCGGCAGCCGCTCAGGCGCTGCGGGCGATCGCCGAACAGGTCGCCGCCCGCCTGAGCGTGGAGGCTATGCGCCAGAACAACGCCCCCACCATCAACGTGGTCTGAAATGCGCCCTGACCAGCCGGGAGAGGCAGCCGACCGCAAGGTTACGGTATAATTCCCGCCATGCAACCGCTCATCGTTGGCGTCCGTTTCGCCCAAATCGGAAAAGTCTACCATTTCGACGCCTCGGCCATCCCCGACCTGCGCCCCGGTGACCATGTCGTGGTCGAGACGACGCGCGGCAAGCAACTGGGCGAGGTGACTGCCATCATCGAAGACCCCGTCAAGCCGCCCGAGGGCTGGAAGCCGGTCGAGCGCCGCGCCACCCCGCGCGACCTCGTCCTGCGCCGACTCTGGCAGCAGAAAGAAATCGAGGCCCTGATTGACAGCCGTGAGCGCGCCGCCCAATTGAAACTGCCCGGCGTCAAAATTGTGGCCGCCGAGTACTCCTTCGACGGCACCCGCCTGGCCATCATGTTCAGCACTGAGACCGAGGAAAAGGTTGACCTCAAGTCCCTGCGCAGCGACCTGCAAAAGAAATTCGCCCCCGCCCAGGTGGAATTGCGCCAGATAGGGCCGCGCGACGTCGCCAAACTGTTGGGCGGGATGGGCGCCTGCGGCCTGGAGACGCGCTGTTGCTCGAAATTCCTGACCGACTTCAGCCCCATCTCTATCAAAATGGCCAAAGAGCAGGGCATTTCGCTGACGCCTGATGAAATCACCGGCATGTGCGGCCGCCTGCGCTGCTGTCTGGTCTACGAGTACGAGCAATACGCCGCCGCCCGCAAAGAACTGCCCAAGCGCAACAAGCGCGTCGTCACCCCGCTCGGCGAAGGCAAAGTCATCGACGTCTCGCCGCTGCAACTGCGCGTGTGGGTCGAACTGCCCGAAATCGGCGCCCGCGAATTTCACCGCGATGAACTCCAGCCGTGGGACGAACTCGAAGCCCTGCGGCGCAAAGCCCAACAACCCTGCGAAAACTGCTCCGAAAGAGAAAAAACATGAACCAGGAATCGCCCGGCGTCTGGACCGAACCGCAAAAGATTCTCGTCATCCTGGCTCACCCCGACGACCCCGAATTTTTCTGCGGCGCGACCCTCGCCCGCTGGGCGCGCGCCGGCCACAGCATCCACTACTGCCTGCTGACCTGCGGCGACAAGGGCGGCGGCATGGACGTCACCCCTCAGGAATTGTGCACCGACCGCCGCCAGGAACAACGCCGCGCCGCCGATGTCATCGGCGTCGGCGAGATTCGCTTCCTCGACCACGAAGACGGCTACCTCGTCCCGACCCTCGACCTGCGCCGCCAGGTGGTGCGCGTCCTGCGCCAGGAGCGGCCCGACATCCTGGTCTCCTGCGACCCCACCAACCTGTTCCCCTTCAGCGGCTACGGCCTGAATCACCCCGATCACCGCGCCGCCGGACAGGTGGTGCTGGACGCCGTCTTTCCCGCCGCCGGCAACCCCCACTACTTCCCCGAACTGCTCGCCGAGGGCCTCCAGCCGCACACCCCGCGCGAGGTCTGGCTCGCCTTGCCCGCCCAGCCCACCATTGTCTTCGACGTCACCGACACGTGGGACATCAAACTGCAAGCCCTCAAAGAACACAAATCCCAAATCGGCGACCCGGCCGAATTCGAAAAACGCATGCGCGCCCGCCACACCGAAGATAGCAGTGACGAGGCCCCGCGCTACGAAGAACGCTTCCGCGTCATCCAATTCCGCTCATGAACCCGCTCGACCTGGGCTTCCGCTCCACCCACTATTATGCCCTCGACCTCAATGAGGGCAGGCTGCTCGTGGACTGCGGCTGGCCCGGCAAAATGGGCGAGTTCCTGGCCGTCTTCCGGCGCAAGGGGGTGGCCCCTCAATCCATCCGCTACGTGCTGGCCACCCACTTCCACATGGACCACGCCGGCCTGGTGCAGGAATTCAAAAACCTGGGCGCGACACTTCTCCTGATGCCCAGCCAGATTGGCTACCCTGAACAACTGGCCGATTTCCTGCGCCCCAAAAACAGCGGCTTCCTCGAAATCCAACCGGAGGGCAACCGGCTGCTCGAATTCCCCGAAAGCCGCGCCTTTCTGGCCGGCCTCGGCCTGGCGGGGGAAATTCTCCCCACCCCCGCCCACAGCCCCGACCACGTGAGCCTCGTCCTCGACAACGGCTGGGCCTTCACCGGCGACCTGCCGCCCCACACTCTGATAGACCCCGCCCAGCCCGAATTGCGGGCCAGTTGGGAGAGAATCTTTGCGCGCCGACCCACCTGCCTCTATCCCGCCCACGGGAATCCGGTAAAGGTGTAGAAAAAGAAAAACGAACCGCGGCGCAAATCTCCACTTTGCGCAGGCAAATCCCACATTTCTCAAACAGATTTGAGGCTGATATGACCGACTGGTTTTCCGAAGCCAACTCCCTATTTGAATACACGCAATCCTTGCGGCGCGATTTCCACATGCACCCTGAACTGGGCTTCCAGGAGAAGCGCACAGCCGGAATCGTCGCCAGGGAATTGAGCGCCCTCGGCCTGAACGTCCAAACCGGCGTGGCCGAGACCGGCGTCGTCGCCCTGCTGGAGGGCGGTCAGCCCGGCCCGGTCGTGCTGGTGCGCGCCGACATGGATGCCTTGCCCATCAACGAAGAGACCGGCGCCCCCTACGCCTCCCAAACCCCCGGCGTGATGCACGCCTGCGGCCATGACGGCCACACCGCCATCCTGCTGACGGTCGCCAGACTGCTGCACGCCCATCGCGCCGACCTGGCCGGGACCGTCAAACTGGTCTTTCAGCCCGCCGAGGAGGGCCTGGGCGGCGCGGCCCGCATGGTCGAGGCGGGCGTGCTCGAAAATCCGCGCCCGGCTGTGACCCTGGCCCTGCATCTGTGGAACGACCAGCCGCTCGGTTGGATCGGCGTCGCCCGCGGGGCCGCCATGGCCGGGGCCGAAATCTTCAAGGTCAAGGTGCGCGGCAAGGGCGGCCACGGCGCCGCCCCGCATCAGACTCACGACCCCGTCCTGGCCGCCAGCCAGATCGTCAACGCCCTGCAGACCATCGTCGCCCGCAACATCGCGCCCCTGCAATCGGCCGTGGTCAGCGTCTGCACCATCCACGGCGGCGAGGCCTTCAACATCATCCCGCAGCAGGTCGAACTGAGCGGCACGATTCGTACCTTCGAACCGGAGGTGCGCGAAAAGGTGCTCGAACGCTTCGAAATCATCACCTACGGCCTGGCCGAGACCTTCGGCTGCACGGCCGAGATCGAGTTGACCCGCCTGACGCCGGCCGTCATCAACGACGCCGCCAGCGCAGCGCGGGTCGAGGCGGTTGCCCGCCGCCTCTTCCCCGACGCCAATATCGACACCGCCCACAACATCACCATGGGCTCAGAAGACATGGCTTTCATGATGGAGAAAGTCCCCGGCTGCTTCTTCTTCGTCGGCTCGGCCAACAAGGAAAAGAACCTGGATGCCGGCCATCACCACCCCTGCTTCGACTTCGACGAGCAGGCCCTGCCACGCGCCGCGGCGCTGATGGCGGCTGTGGTGGCCGACCTGCTGAAAAAACCGGCCTGACGAGCGCCCGTCGCCCGACCGGCTTCGCTTTCCTCCCGGCCGCTTGACCGCCTTCTAGCCGGAACATTCCGCTCCGCCCTTGACCTCGCTGCCCGTTTGATTTATCATCATTCGGCCTCTTTTTGTCAGAATTGGCATCTAACTTGCAGGAGACTCCATGCCACCCAAAGTCATCAACGATTTTTCTATCACCATCGGCACCATCAACGGTTCCGGCTCGCAGACCGCCAACGTGACGCTGCTGCGAGCGCTGTTCAAGATGGGCATTCCGGTTTCGGGCAAAAACCTGTTCCCCTCCAACATTCAGGGACTGCCCACCTGGTACACCATCCGGGTCAACAAAGATGGCTTCACCGCCCGCCGCGACGAACACGAAATCGTCGTCGCCATGAACCCCACCACCTTCAGCCGCGACCTGGCCGAGGTCCTGCCGGGCGGGGCCTTTTTCTACGCCGACGACATCAAACTGCCCATCGAACGCAAAGACATCACCGTCTATCCCATGCCGGTCAAGGCGCTGGCGCGCGCCGCGGATGTCACCCCCAACCTGCGCGACTACATCGCCAACATGGTCTATGTGGGCGTGCTGGCCCAAATCCTGGGCATCGAACTGGAAAAAATCGAACAGGCGCTCTCCTTCCACTTCAAGGGGAAAGAGGCGCCCATTAAGTCGAATATGGGCGTCATCCAGGCTGCCTTCGACTGGGCCGCTCAAAACCTGACGAAATCGGACCCCTACGCGATCGAACCGATGGACGCCACCGCCGGCTACATCATGACCGACGGCAACACCGCCGCGGCGCTGGGCGCCATCTACGGCGGCGTGCAGTTTGCCGCCTGGTACCCCATCACGCCGGCCTCCTCGCTGGCCGAGGCGCTCAACGTGTACCTGCCGAAACTGCGCAAGACTGCCGACGGCAAGCAAACCTACGCCGTCCTGCAGGCCGAGGACGAACTGGCCGCCATCGGCATGGCCGTCGGCGCCGGCTGGGCCGGCCTGCGGGCGATGACCTCCACCTCCGGGCCGGGCATCAGCCTGATGACCGAGTACGCCGGCCTGGCTTACTTTGCCGAAGTGCCGATCGTCGTCTGGGATGTCCAGCGCGTCGGCCCCTCGACCGGCCTGCCCACCCGCACCGCCCAGGGCGACCTGACCCAGGTCTATTTCCTCGGCCACGGCGACACCAATCAGGTCATGCTCCTGCCTGGCTCGGTCCAGGAATGCTTCGAGTTCGGCTGGAAGGCCTTCGACCTGGCAGAACGCCTGCAGATGCCGGTCTTCGTCATGTCAGACCTCGACCTGGGCATGAATCAGTGGATGAGCAAGCCCTTCGAGTACCCCGACGCCCCCATGGACCGCGGCAAGGTGCTGTGGGAAGAAGATTTGGAAAAATTGAACGGCATCTGGGCGCGCTACAAAGACGTGGACGGCGACGGCATCCCCTACCGCACCGTGCCCGGCAACCGTCACCCGGCAGCGGCCTATTTCACCCGCGGCACCGGTCATGACGAGAACGCCCGTTACTCGGAAGAACCGGACAACTGGGAATCCAACCTGGCCCGCCTGAAAAAGAAGTACGAGACCGCCCGCCGTCTGGTGCCGCCGCCCGTCATCGAGACGACCGAGGGCGCCCACGTCGGTCTCATCGCCTTCGGCTCCTCAAGTCCGGCGGTGGAGGAAGCGCGGGTCTTGTTGACCCAGGAGGCGGGTCTGAAAACCGACTTCCTGCGCCTGCGCGCCCTGCCCTGCACCCCGGCCGTCCGGCAGTTCATCGAGAACCACGAGCGCGTCTACGTGGTCGAGTCCAACCGCGACGGCCAACTGCACCAGATTCTGACCGTCGCTCTGCCCGACCAGGCGACCAAACTGCGCTCGGCCTGTCACACCGACGGCCTGCCGCTGACCGCCCGCTGGGTCAAACAAGCCATCCTCGCTCAGGAGGTGAAATGATGGCTACCCCTGCCGCCGCGCAAACCAACAAAGCCGGCCTGACCAAACTCGATTACAAAGGCGCGCCCAGCACGCTCTGCCAGGGCTGCGGCCACAATTCGATTGCCAGCCAAATCATCGCCGCCTGCTACGAAATGGACATCGTCCCCGAAAAGGTGATGAAATTCAGCGGCATTGGCTGCTCATCGAAGAGTCCCACCTATTTCCTCAACCGCTCGTTCGGCTTCAACGGCCTGCACGGACGGATGCCCCCCCTGGCGACCGGCGCCATCTTCGCCGACCTCTCGGTGCGCGCCCTGGGCGTCTCCGGCGACGGCGACACGGCCTCCATCGGCATGGGCGGCTTCAAGCACGCCGTGCGCCGCAACGTGCCGATGATTTACATCGTCGAGAACAACGGCGTCTACGGCCTGACCAAGGGCCAATTCTCGGCCACCGCCGAGGAAGGGTTGCAGCTCAAGCACCAGGGCGTCAACCAGTACATGCCGGTGGACATCTGCCTGGAAGCCCTGGCCGCCCAGGCGACTTTCGTCGCCCGTTCCTTCGCCGGCGACCCGAAACAGGTCAAGGAACTCATCAAAGTCGCTTTCGCCCACAAGGGCATCGCCGTGCTCGACATCATCAGCCCGTGCGTCACCTTCAACAATCAGGAAAATGCCTTTCATTCCTACACCTGGGGCAAAGACCACGAGGCCCCGCTCCATGAAATCGCCTTCGTCCCCAAACTGGCCGAAATCCAACTGGAGGACGAGTTCGAGGAAGGCAGCGTCCGCGAAGTGACCATGCACGATGGCTCGACCGTCATCCTGAAGAAACTCGAAAAAGATTACGACCCGACCGACCGGGCGCGCGCCTTCCAGGTGCTGGAGGAAGCCCAAAAGAACAACTGGCTGCTGACCGGCCTCATCTACATTGACCCGAACAAGCCAACCCTGACCGAAATGCACCATCTGCCCGAAACGCCGCTCAACCGCCTGAGCGAAGCCGACCTGCGGCCAAAGCGCGAGACGCTCGAGCAAATCAACGCCATGATGTTCTAGCGCCGCCGCACCCAGCGTCGTGTAAGGACCCGTTTCCTGGGAGGGAACGGGTCCTTATGGTAGTAAAATATCTTCATGCTGCCCACCCCGCTCCTCGCCATCCGCGAAGACGAAATCGTCTTCGACTTCATTCGCGCCGCCGGCCCCGGCGGACAGAACGTCAACAAAGTCGCCAGCGCCGTCCAGTTGCGCTTCGACGTGCGCAATTCGCCATCGCTGCCGGAGGAGGTCAAGGAGCGACTGATTCGCCTGGGCGGCAGAAGGGTGACCGGCGACGGCCTCCTCATCATCGTAGCCAGGCGCTACCGCACCCAGGAACAAAACCGCGCCGAGGCGCTGCGCCGCCTGAACGACCTGATTCGACGGGCCGCGCAGCCCACCAGGCCGCGCCGTCCCACCCGACCGAGCGCGGCCGCCCGCGCCCGCCGGCTGGCGGCCAAGAAGCGCCGCGCCGCCGTCAAGCGCCTGCGCCAGATGAAATCAGAGGAAGAATAGCCCGCCGATATATCTTGGGCAATGCGAGGCCGCCAACCTGCGGCCTGGCGGGTTTCACCAAAAATTTGGAGCGAGGATAACCACGATGAAACACGCTTCCCTGACCGGCATCCTGGCCGGCCTGAGCGCCACCGCCATTTGGGGCGGCATGTACGTGGTCAGCAAGGCGGTCATGGCCGTCATCCCGCCCTTCTCGCTCATCTTTTTGCGGCTGACGCTGGGCATGCTCAGCCTGGCGCTCGTGCTGCCGACTCGCAAAGCGCGGAGAATCACCGCTCGTCAGTTTCGCGACATCTTCCTGGCCGGGCTGGTCGGCTATGGGGTTTCACTCGGTTTTCAATTCGTCGGCACGAATCTCTCGACGGCGGCCAACGGCGCCCTGGTCACTTCGGCTACCCCGGCCTTTGTCCTGCTCTTTGCGGCGCTGATTCTGAAAGAAAGAATCAGCCTCCGCCGCCTGCTGGCGCTGATTTTGGCGACTGTGGGCGTCCTGGCCGTCATCGACCCGCGCGCCGCCCAACTGTCGCCGCAACTCTTCTGGGGCAACCTGAGCCTGGTCGCCGCGGCGCTGACCTGGGCGCTGTACTCGGTGCTGGTGCGCCGCGCCACCCGCGCCGTGGATGTCCTGACCACCAGCCTGATCGCCTTTGCTGGCGGGCTGCCCGTCTGCCTGCCGTTGGGAATTTGGGAGGCGGCGGTCATCGGCTATGGGGCAATCACGCCGGGGGTCATCGCCGGGGTACTCTTTCTGGGAATCATCTCCACCGCCCTGGCCATGTTTCTGTGGAACACCGCATTCGCCCGCCTGGAAGCAGGCGTGGCCGCCCTGACCTTCTTTGCCCAGCCGGTGGTGGGAGCGGCGCTGGGAGCCATTTTCCTGGGAGACAAAATCACCCCCCTCTTTCTGGCAGGGGGTGCGCTGATTGCCGCCGGCCTGGTGATTGCCAGCCGGGAATGATTTACCCAACCGTGTGAAGAAAAGCCATGTTCGGCGGGCGAATCTCCCCAAGCGGGTACCCCGCCACCAGGACCACCTGGTCCCCCGCCTCGACCAGCCCCGCGGCTTTCATCGCCGCCTCGACATGCCCGATCATCCTCTCGACGCTCTCGGCAAAGGGGACGAGGTGGGCCTGCACGCCCCAGGCCAAGGCCAGGCGGGTGTAGGTCGCCGGCTCAGGGGTGAACGCCAGAATCGGCACGCGCGGCCGCACCTTGGCCATCAACAACGCCGAGCGCCCCGTGCGGGTGAAGACGGCAATCGCCGTCACGTCGCGGTCGTGGGCCAGTTCACGCGCCGCAAAGGCCAGCGCGGTGGCGTCATCGCGGCCGACCTCCATCGGCTCGGCGTGCCCCCAGGCGCCGAATTCGGCCTCGGCCCGGCGGATGATGCGGTCCATCAGGGCGACCGACTCGACCGGGTAGCGGCCGACCGCCGTCTCGCCGGAGAGCATGAGCGCGTCGCTGCCGTCATAGATAGCATTGGCCACGTCGGAGGCCTCGGCGCGGGTCGGCAGCGGATTCTCAATCATCGACTCGAGCATCTGGGTAGCGGTGATGACCAGTTTGCCCCTGTGGTTGGCCGCCTGGATGATGCGCTTCTGGGCGGCAGGCACCTCCTCGGGCGCCATCTCGACCCCCAGGTCGCCGCGCGCCACCATCACGCCGTCCGAAGCGTCCAGGATGGCGTCGAGGTTCTCCAGGGCCTCGGGCCGTTCCAGTTTGGCGATCAGCAGCGGCAGACAGCGCGGCGACTGGCAGGCAATGGCTTCTCGCACCTGCTGCACATCCGCGGCGCGGCGGACGAAGGAGATGGCCACCGCGTCTACGCCGAGCGACAGGCCGAATTCCAGGTCGGCGGCGTCTTTGGCGGTGAAAGCCGGGATATCCAGAGGCACGCCGGGCAGGTTGATGCCCTTGTTGGACGAAAGCAGCCCTCCCAGGCGCACCTCGGCCAGCGCCATCCCTTTCTCGATTTTGATGACGTTCAATTCCAGGCGGCCATCGTCGAGCAGGATGCGCCCTCCGGCCGTCGCGCTGGTAAACAATTCGGGGAAATCGACCGGGATGGACTTCGAGTTGGCCGCCGGCAAACCGCCGTCTGCCGGGTACAGGGTGACCGTCTCCCCGGCCTGCAAACGTAGCGGTTCCGGCAAGACGCCGACGCGAATCTTCGGCCCCTGCAAATCCTGCAAAATTCCCAGCGGCCGCCCCAGCCGTTCGGCGAGGCGGCGCAGGCTGGCAACCCGGGCAGCGTGTTCGCTATGACTGCCGTGCGAGAAGTTCAGGCGGGCCACATTCACCCCGGCCAGCAGAAGTTTTTCGATGACGCTTTCGTCTTCGCTGGCCGGGCCAATGGTGGCCACAATTTTGGCCCTGCGTTCCATAGCCCCCATTATAACCGCGCGAGGCGGCCGTTTGGCCGCCTCGCCTCATGCTTCGGGAAATCCGCCTTGGCCGGCTAGAGCCAGCACAGTTCTTTGGCCTGCTTTTCGAGGTCGGCGCGGAAGTCGGGATGGGCGATATTGATTAACGCCCGGGCGCGCTGACGGATGGTCTTGCCATACAGGTCGGCGACGCCATATTCGGTCACCACGTAGTGGACATGGTTGCGACTTGTGACCACGCCGGCACCCGGCTTGAGCATGGGAACGATTTTGCTGATGACCGTGCCGTCCTTCATCGTCGCCGTGGCCGGCATGGCAATCACAGGTACGCCGCCTCTGGAACGCGAAGAGCCGTAGATGAAGTCCAGTTGGCCGCCGACGCCGCTGAAGAATTTGGGGCCGATGCTGTCGGCGCACACCTGGCCGGTCAAATCCACCTCGATAGCCGAGTTGATGGCCACCATGCGTTCATTTTGGGCAATCACGAATGGGTCGTTGATGTACTCCTGGCGGTGAAATTCACACAGGGGGTTGTCATCCACCCATTGATAGAGTTTCTGCGTGCCGAGAATGAAGCCGGCCACGATTTTTCCAGGATGGAGGGTCTTGCGGGCATTGTTGATGACGCCTTTTTCTACCAGTGGGATGACGCCGTCCGAGAACATTTCGGTGTGAATACCGAGGTCGTGCTTGTGGTCCAGGAAATTGAGAACCGCGTCGGGAATGGCGCCGATTCCCATCTGAAGGGTGGCCCCATCGGGAATCAGGTCGGCGATGTAACCGGCGATTTTCTGGCTGATTTGATCATCGCCTTCGCCGCCCATCGGCAATTCGGCAATGGGGTAATCGACCGGCACCATGTGGGTCAGGCGGCTGACATGGATGAACGAATCGCCCAGCGTGCGCGGCATCTGCTCGTTGACCTCGGCGATGATAATCTTGGCCGATTCGGCCGGCGACTTGGTCAAGCCAACCTCCACGCCCAGCGAGCAGAATCCGTGTTCATCCGGCGGCGAGACGTGAATCATGGCCACATCCACCGGCAGGACCTTGTTCTTGAAAAGCAAGGTGAATTCCGAGAGCAGCACCGGTGTGAAATCGGCACGGCCCTCCCAAACCGCCTTGCGCACATTGGCGCTGATGAACATCGTGTTGACCCGCAGGTGGCCTTCCATCTCCGGCTTGACGTAATCGGCCGGGCCGACCGAAAGTGCCTGGCAAATTTCGACGTTTTCTACTTGAGGAGCGTACTCTACCAAGGCCGCCAACAGTTTTTGCGGCACCGAGACATTGCCGGTCATGAACACACGATTGCCTGACTTGATTGTCCTTACCGCCTCTTCTGCCGTGCAGATGCGGGGTTTGTAGATGTTAATCCAGTCCATAGTCGACTCCTTAGTGGGATAGGCGGGTAAGGTTGCGAAGTTCACCCTTGTAGGTGGTAACGCCGGCAGCCAGGGCCGGGTCTTCTGCAATGGCCTTATCCACACCCAGATTGGCAATTTCGAGAATGTAATCAATGGCAGCGTTGACAAAGCCGTTCGTCGCCGTGCGCGCCACAACGCCCGGCATATTGGGCACACAGTAATGAATGATGCCTTCGTCCACGTAAGTGGGATGGTCATGCGTAGTCGGGCGCGAGGTCTCCACACAGCCGCCCTGGTCAATGCTGATATCGATGATGACCGAGCGCGGTTTCATGCCGCGCACCAGGTCCCGCGAGACCAGCATGGGCGCCCGTTCACCCGGCACCAGCACCGCCCCGACCAGCACATCGGCAAACGAACAAACCCGCTCGATGTTGCGCTCAGTCGCCATCATCGTGACCACATTCGGCGTGTGCTGCGAGAGCCGCGTCAGAGCATCCATGCTCTTGTCCAAGACGGTCACGTGGGCGCCGAGACCACAGAAAGCCCGCGCCGCGAAGGTGCCGACCACGCCGGCTCCCAGAATAACCACCTCGGCCGGCGGAACGCCCGGAATGCCTCCCAACAGCACGCCTTTGCCGCCAAAATTGTTCTGCAGCAGACGCGAGGCCACCTCCGCCGCCATTGCGCCGCCAATCTGACTAAACGGCCGCAAGACCGGCAGGGAGCCATCCGGCAACTCGATCTGCTCGTAAGCGATGGAGGTCACTTTTTTCTTGAGCAGAAGGTCAATCTTATTCTGACGGGTCGAGGCGAGGTGTAGCAGCCCGGCAATGGTGCAGTCCGGTTGGAGCCATTCAAGTTCATCGTCCATCGGACGGCCAATTTTGAGCAAAAATTCTGCCCGTCCATAAACCTCTTCGACCGAATACACAATCCGAGCCCCGGCGCGTTCATATTCCTGGTCGGGGAATCCCGCCCCCATGCCGGCGTCATGCTCGATAAAGACGGTGTGACCGTTCTGACAGAGCAATTCGACGCCGGTCGGCGAGAGTCCGACTCGGAACTCGAACGGCCTGCGCTCCTTTGGCACGCCTATATTCATGGTTTGCCTACCTCCTCGTGAAAATCGGCCTCCGCCGCTCCTGGCAGAAGCCGTTCGATAACTATGGCATATTCAGAACATCTCGAATCAAGGGTAATGCCCAGTCAATCGTCTCTTTTTCGATGACCAGCGGCGGGGCGAAACGAATCACGTGTTCATGCGTCTCTTTTGCCAGAATGCCGCGCCCCTGCAAGGCCTCGCAAAAGCGCCGCGCCCCGCCCGCTTCTGGTTTCAACTCAACGCCGATCAGCAGGCCGCGGCCGCGCACCTCTTTGACATGCGGGCTGGGAATCTCGCTCAACTGCTCGATGAAGTAATCGCCCAAACGAGCCGCCCGTTCGGCCAGGTTTTCGTCGCGCAGGACGGCCAGCGCCGCCCGCGCCACCGCCGCCGCCAGCGGATTGCCGCCAAAGGTCGAACCGTGCTCGCCGGGGGCGAACAGCCCCAGCAAGTCGGCGTCGGCCAGGACGGCCGAGACGGGGTAGAACCCGCCCGACAGTGCCTTGCCGATGACAATCATGTCGGGGCGCACGTCCTCATGCTGGCAGGCAAACAATTTGCCGGTCCGGCCCAGGCCGGTTTGAATCTCGTCGGCGATGAGCAAGACGTTGTTCCGTTTGCAAATCTCGGCCACCTGCTTCAGATAACCGGCCGGCGGGACAATCACACCGCCCTCGCCCTGGATGGGTTCGATGAGGACGGCCGCCGTGTTCGGCGAAATGGCCTTCTCGATCGCCGCTGCATCGCCGTAGGGGACACTGACAAAGCCCGGCGTGAAGGGGCCAAAGTCGTCGCGATAGAGCGGCTCGCTCGAGAAGGTCACGATGCTGATCGTCCGGCCATGAAAATTGCCGGCGCAGGTGATGATTTCGGCCTGGTAGCGTTTGACTCCCTTGACCCGATAAGCCCATTTGCGGGCCAGTTTGAGGGCTGTTTCGACCGCCTCGGCCCCTGAGTTCATCGGCAACGACATCTCATAGCCGGTCAGGTCGGCCAGTTCTTTGTAAAGCAGAGGCAATTGGTCGTTGCGGAAAGCGCGCGAGGTCAGCGTCACCTTCTGGGCCTGTTCAATCAGGGCTGCCAGGATTTTGGGATGCACATGTCCCTGGTTGACAGCCGAGTAGGCGCTCAGGCAATCCAGATATTTCTTTCCTTCCACATCATAGACCCACACCCCTTCTGCCCTGGCAATGACCACATCCAGGGGATGGTAGTTGTGGGCCCCATACTGCTCTTCGAGCCGAATGTAATCCTGCGTGTTCATGGTTTCACCTGTTCGATTGATTGGTTCAGCCCCGAGCGCCACGCAGTCGAGAGGCTTGAAGATAGATGACTACGCGACCCCAAACAGCCGCGCCAAAATTGCCTTCTGCGCATGCAGGCGGTTGTGCGCCTGCGGGAAGATGACCGAATGCGGGCCGTCGGCCACCTCATCGGTCAATTCGTGATTGCGATGGGCGGGCAGACAGTGCATGACGATGACATCCCGGTCGGCCTCGCTGACCAGTTGGGCATTGACCTGATAGGGCGGAAAGACCGCCTCGCGCTTGGCCGCCTCCTCCTCCTGGCCCATGCTCGTCCAGGTATCGGTGTAGATGACGTGGGCGCCGCGCACCGCCTCGTGCGGGTCGCGCAAGAAGGTGACCTTCGAGCCCGTCTCGGCCGCGATTTTCCTGCCGATTTCCACCGCCTGAGGATTCATATCGTACCCTTCGGGGTTGGCGATGGTGAAATTCCAGCCAAGTTTGACCGAGACGTGGAAGAGTGAAACCGCTACGTTGTTGGCATCGCCCACATAAGCAATATTCAGCCCCTTGACCCGCCCAAAACGTTCCTGAATGGTCAGCGCGTCGGCCATCGCCTGGCAGGGGTGATTGTAATCGCTCAACCCATTGATGACCGGGATGGACGCCCAGCGCGCCAGTTCGAGCACGTGGGCATGATCGAAGACCCGCGCCATCAGAGCATGGACATAGCCTGACAGGACACGGGCGACATCGGCAATCGACTCGCGCTTGCCCAGCCCGATTTCATTGGGCGAGAGGTACAACGCGTCGCCGCCCATGTGACGCATGGCCATATCGAACGAGACGCGCGTCCGCAGGCTGGGTTTCTGGAAAATCATCCCCAGCACCTTGCCCTTGAACAGGGGGCGATTGCCTTTCTTGAAATATTCTTTCTTGAGACGAACCGCCAGGTCGAGCAAATCCTGGATTTCATCCGAAGAGAAATCTGAAACAGCCAAGAAATGTTTCATGAAACAAGCCTCCAGTAAAAATTCACAGGCTAAGTATCGGCGCGCCGGGAGTTGTCGTCAAGTGCAAACCCGCCTGACATTGCGTGAATTTTATCACATTGAGGAATCGCCCAATCGCACCTTATACCAGTAGCGCATCAACCCTTTGGCACAGAAGGAGGCCGGGTTGCCGGCCTCGTAGGCCGAAAGCACCTCCTCGGCCACGCCGAGCGCCCGGCCGCGCGCCCACATCCAGGCGCGGAATTGGGCCGTCAGTTCGTCGGTTGTCGGGGCGGAGGGCATAACCTGTTCGAGCCAGGCGGCCGTCTCCTCGAGCAGGTTCAGGCCAAAGGTCAGATGAGCGGGTGCGTCGTCGTAAAGGCCAAAGTGGGTGACCGCGATCCGCCGGACTCCGCTGGCGCGAATCCGCTCCAGGCTGCGCGCCCATTTCTCCAGATGCGTTTCGGGCGGGACGAAGGGAAGCCGCAGATAGAGCGGCCCCGGCAGGCGCACGCCGCCGACGTCGCCGCAGAAGGCAGTTTCTTCGAGCAAATAGGCAACGTGATGGTCGGCGTGACCGGGCGTGTGGAGGGCGACAAAGCGCAGTCCGCCCACTTGAATTTCCTCGCCGTCGCCGACCTCGAGCAGGTGTTCCGAAGGGATGGGCTGGAACGCCCCCCACAGTTCGTCCATGCGCTCGCCGTACAGGCGCGCCGCGCTGGCAATCAATTTGGACGGGTCGAGGAGATGCGGCGCGCCGCGCGGATGGACGAGGACCTGCGCCCCCCGCTGTGCCAGCACGCCGGCCGCGCTCACATGGTCGAGGTGAATGTGGGTAATCAGGACGTGGGTGACCTGCTCCAGGTCGAGGCCGTGGAGGCGCAGGCCGCGCTGCAGGGCCGTCAGCGTGGAAGCAGGCCCAGGGTCAATCAACGCAGCCCCTTCCGCATGAGGAACAAGATAGCAGGCAATGGCCTGGGGCGTGTTTTGGAAATTCAGGTCGAGAGGAATGACTGCGGGCATCGGATGCTCGGTCAAGAGGGATAGACAAAATCGGTCGGATGGGGCCGCCAAGGGCGTTCGAAGTACAGGGCCGGCACAGCCAGTTGGGAGGCCAGGTCGCCGCCATAGGTGACCCTGGCCAGGGGTACATTCCGGTTGAGCAAGCCGTCCGCCAGCGTTTGACTCTGTTCGCCGCCGAAGGTTTCCGGAGCAATCAAGAGGACGAACGGATGCAGACTGCGGCGCTGTAAATCCTCGACCGCCAGGAGCAAATCGGGGCGGGCGGCCGAGGTGATAAGAATCACGCTGCTCCCCAGCGGCAGCAGACGGGCCTGTAATTGTACCAGGCCGAGGAGCGGCAGAGCGCCCAGCGGTTCGAGGAACGCCAGGACGTCCATGATTTTGCCCAGTTGGCGGTCGCCCCGCTCGGCGGGGACCACCGTCAGCCGCCCGGCCGCGCAGGCCAGCCCCACAGCGCGCTGCTGACGGAGGAAATGTTGCGCCAGGGAAGCCGCGGCGCTGACGGCATACTCAAATGTATCACAGGGCAGCCGCACCTGCGGCCGCTTTTGCAGCCATTGATCCACCTTGAAGGTCAGGTCTTCCTGGGCCGGCTGGCGGATATGAGCGGCGGCGTGGGCGTCCAAAAACAGCCAGAGATCCGACTGTGGGTCCTGTTCGAACTCTTTGACCATGAAACGGCCGCGCCGCACGGTGCTGGGCCAGTGAATGCGTTTCATCGGGTCGCCGGGGACGTACTCGCGCACACCGGAGGCGTGAGGGGTCACGTCCATCGTCTTGCGGCGGATGGCCCTCCCTCCCGGCAGGATTCCGGGCGGCGGCGGAAAGGTCTGAATCGCCACGCTCATCGGCAAGACGATGAGCGAGTCGTCGGCTGCAATCTCTTTGCGGGAGACGAACAGGCCAAACGGGTCGCCCGATGCAAGCCGGGTCGGGCCAAGCGAAAATGCGCCGCGCCGGATGAGCCAGGTGCGGGCCACATAGGAACGCCGTTCCCGTCCGCTGATAGCGGTGAGCAGACGCGAACCCTCGGCGTTGGGCAGCGGGGAAGCGTTCTCCACCTCCAGCCACAGACAAGGCTGGCGGGAGGTGTTGATGATCTCGAACTGCTCCTCGAACAAATCCCCCACACTGAGGCGTTGCAAGCGGGAAGTACGCCGGATTCGAATGCCGCGCAGGGCCAGGACAGCCCACAGGTATCCGCCTCCCAGGAGGAGAACAAAGGCATACACCAGGCGGAGGTAGACTGTCGAACCGGTCACCGCCCAGCCGAACAGGCTGAACCCAATCAAGATAAGCAGCAGCCAGCGGAGACGAGAGGGCGGCCTCATTTCTTTTGGTCGCGGCCGAGGGCCTCGAAATCGCCGCCGGGAACGGGCAGGGTGTTGACAATCTCCTGAACGATCTTCTCGGCGCTCAACTCCCGTAAGCGGGCCGCCGGGCTGACGATGACGCGGTGCGCCAACACCGGAACAGCCAGGCGTTTGATGTCATCGGGCAAGACATAGTCGCGTCCGGCCAGCGCCGCTAAGGCCTGACCGGTGCGAAAGAGCGCCAGCGAGCCGCGCGGGCTGGCACCCAGATAGACGTCGGCGTTCTGACGGGTGCGCTGGATGAGTTCGACCACGTAGCGCTTGACCGGATTGGAAACGAAGACGCTCTTGATGGCTTCGATGGCCTCCAACAATTCCCGAACCTTGACGACCGGCTGCAGGGTCTCGATGGGGTGCTGCATCTGCTGACGCTCCAACACTTCGATTTCCTCGGTCAGGTTGGGATAACCGAGGCGGACGCGCAACAGGAAACGGTCGAGTTGCGCTTCAGGGAGCGGAAAAGTGCCCTCGTATTCGATGGGATTCTGGGTAGCCAAGACCATGAAAGGATGCGGCAAGGCATGGGTTACGCCATCCACCGTCACCTGGCGTTCTTCCATCGCCTCGAGCAAAGCAGCCTGGGTCTTGGGTGTGGCGCGGTTGATTTCGTCCACCAGCACCACCTGGGCGAAGATCGGCCCCTTGCGAAACTCGAACTTCTTGTTCGCCTGGTTATAGATGGACACGCCGGTCACATCGCTGGGAAGCATATCGGGCGTGAATTGCAGGCGGTTGAAAGAACAGCCCAACGACTTCGCCAGGCTGCGGGCAAGGACCGTCTTGCCGACGCCGGGCACATCCTCGATCAGCACATGTCCCTGACACAGCAGGCTGACGACGATCAACTCGATGGTGGCGCGCTTGCCGACGATCACCTTTTCCAGATTGGCGATCAATCTTTCGCCGAGGGGTTGGATGGATTTCATCAAAAGCATCCTTTTTCAAGTCGGAGAAAATGCGAGGACCTACTCGCCCATTGGGGTGCGGTTCGAACGCCCGGAAATCGGGCAAAAGACAAAACCATTCTAGCGCATGGCGGCCGTTTTTACACGCTCCTGCAGGACGGCTTTACCCGGAACTCACCTCTGCCGGCTCAGGATGCGGTCGGCGCATTCCCAGCCGCTGTAGAGGGCAGCGCCCGTGCTGGGGCCGGAAAAGTAATCGCCGCAGAAATAGACCGGATGCTCCTGCATATCGGCCCGGAAACGGGCCAGCGCCTCCAGGTAACCGGGGCGGAAGGTCGGCACCTTGCGCGGCCAGCGATAGACCAGTGTATCCCCCAGCCGCCCGGCGAGTTCCGGATAGATTTTCTCCACGTCGGCCTTGCTTTTGCGGATGATGGCCTCGTCCGATTCGGCGGGGTCATACTGAGCGACCGAGGCGTCCACGAGCAGCAGCGTCTGACCGGGCCGTTTCTGGTCAACCCCAATCGAGCAGATGTACATCCCCTCCGAACGGGGGATCATCACGCCGGGGCCTCCCGGATCGAAATCGCCTTCGACTTGCGGGAAAATCGAAACCGTCTCGCTGTAGTGGACGAAGGGGAAGAAATCCTGCCAGGCCGGGCGCGGGGCCGCTACGAGGTCCGGCACCTGATCGCCGGGGACAGCCACCACCGCCAGGTCGGCGGCGAGTTGCTCTTGCTTGCCGGCCTGATCATAGAGGACGCGCACGCCGTCGGCGGTGAACTCCAGCCGCTTTGCCGCCGTCTTCAAGCGCACATCCAGGCGGCTGGCGAGCGCCTCGGGCAGCACGCCAATGCCGGGGCGCAGGCCCAGGCTCTTCGTGTTCAGATAACTCATCAACAAAGAGAGAAACGCTTTGCGCGAGATGTCGCCCGGGCCGTAACTGCAATACGTCTCGAAGGTGGGAAAGGCCCAATACTCGTACATTTCGGCGCTGATGTGCCGACGGAAGAACTCCTCCAGCGTCTCGCCATCCGGACCGGGGACCTGCTCCATGCGGTACATGTGCTTGATTTGCAAAGCCGTCTTGATGAAATAAGGAATCAACTTAACCATCGCCAGGCGCGCTTTTCGGGAGACGCCCGTCCAGCGCAGGTAGGAGCCAATCGAGACGAAGTTGACGGCGTGCATCTGGCCATCGCGCAAGATGACGGTGGGGACGCCGTCGCTGTACATCGAGTACAGATGATTTTGCAGGCCGAGGTCGGCGACCATTTCGAGCAGGTATTTATCCCCGCCGGTGACGAACTTGGCGCCGGGGTCGATTTTCCAGCCGTTCCACTCGATGGTGATCATCCGCCCGCCGACGTGGTCGGCCGCTTCGAGCACGATGACCGAATGGCCGGCCTTTTGCAGCCGATAGGCCGCCGTCAGCCCGGCGATGCCTGCGCCGATGACAACGATTTGAGACATTGGATATCCTCCTGTGCGAAAAGTTAACCGCTTCAGGTCCGCTCCAACAAACGCGCCAGGCCGTCGCGGTCGGTGAGAGTGAATTCGGTGCGGGTGATGTTGATCAGCCCCTCGCCGGCAAAACGATACAGGGTGCGGCAAACCACTTCGCGGCTGGTCCCCAAACGGGCGGCCAGTTCGTCCAGGGTAAGAGAGCGAGGCAGCGACTGTCGGTCGGGAGGCGCCTGTTCGAGCAGGAGACGCGCCAGGCGTCCGGCAACAGGCTGGAAAGCCAGACCTTCAATGACCTCGCTGGCGCGCAGCATGCGCCGCACCATGGCGCGGGCCAGTTCCCAGGTCAGGCGGCCGTTTGCCAGCAACAGAGGCCGAATCTCTTCGCCCTGCCAGAGATATAACTTGGTCATCTCCCGGCAGCGCAAAGTCACCGGATTGGGCATTTCCGTCTCGAAAAAAGCCACCCCCCAGAACACTTCCCCAGCCCCAATTTCTGCGACAATCAAACTACGGCCCTCGCTCGACTCTTTCAAAGCCAGGATGCTGCCCTCAGCGACCAGGAAAAGGTACGGCCAGCGGTCGCCGGCAAAGACGAGGAATTCATCGGCCGCGCAGCGCCGCACAAGCGCCAGTTCGGCCAGCGACAACAGGCTTGCCTCATCCAGGCAAGAAAAGACCGGGTGCGCCTTCAGAAGTGCGAGTACTTCGGTCGCCATGCCTCGATTATATTTGATTTGCGGGGATTTGACTTAAATCAAAGACCCTGATCTCGTTTTGTGATACATATCACATAGAGCGAACTAAATTTCTGCGGGCGAAATAAATTTCGCTCTACGGTTGCTTTGATGAAAATTCGAAAGGAGAGGTTCATGGAAAACACACCCAAAAACATTCGTTTCCTTTTGGCCGCCCTGGCCGTCCTGGTCGGCCTGTTCATGGTGGCCATCGCGCCGTTTATCATCCAGACCTCGCTGGAGCGGGTCATTTCGGCGCTGATGGTGGTCTCGCAGGAGAAGCCGGCCTACGCCAGCGGGATACTGATTTTCTCGTATGCTTTCCCGCTCTACCGGGGGCTGATTTTCATCGGCGGCATCGCCCTGCTGTTGCTGGCCAAAGCCATCGCCGACGGCAAAGAGTGGACTTTCCCCGCCGCGCTGCTGGCCTCGGCCTTCCCTTCGGCGGGCGGGATGTTCATGTTCATGCCCTACGTCTCATTTGTGGACGGCTTCCCGCTGCCGATGGTCGTCTCCTTCGTCGGCCTGATTTTCTTCTGGTCGCTCATCCTGCTGCGCCGGGTGGATAAGTGGTTGAAGTGGGGGCAGTTCCTGGCGCTGACCTTTGCCGGCATGCTGACCACGCACGCCTTCATCGTCGGGACCGGCAACCTGCGCACCCTGCTGACCCGTCCCGACAAGCCGCTCTATGACGGCATCGGCTGGTGGGTGCTGTCCTGGTCGCAGCCCATCCAATGGATTTGCGTCGTCCTGCTCTTTGTCGCCATCTACCTGCTGGCGGGGCGCAAAACCTGGGGCTGGCGGCTGGCGCTGCTGGCGGTCGTGTCGCTGGTGACGATAGACGTGCCGATGCAAATCATCCGCCTGGTCATCGCCCAGTCCACTTCATGGGATTACTCCTACGGCCTGCCGGTCATCGTTGGGCTGTTATTCACGCTGCTGTTCCCGAAGTTCCGGCGGGCGCTGACGGACGAAAACGCATAAGGAGGCGGCCATGAAAAACAATCAAAAACTCGGCCTGGCGCTGGCTCTGCTCGGTTTGTTGACCGGCCTGTTGCTGGCCTATCAGATTGCCAGCATCTACCAATCCACGATTGACGGGAAGGTCGCCGAAGGGCGGCCCGACGAGGGCATCACCGTCCAGATTGTCTTCGCCATCCTGGGCTGGCTGACTCTGGCCGGCGCGGCGCTGATGGGCGTCTCGGCCTACGGATTCGCCCGCCGGCAGCCCTGGGCCTGGTTCTGGGGGACAGCCGCGGCCACCATCTACATGCTGACGGCGTTCTTCCCCATCATTCCACCCGCCAGTGTGGGATTGCCCTCCCCCACCGCCCCGACCTTCGGCCTGGCTGCCATCCTGTGGTTCGGCATGTTGATTGTCGGCGGCGTGGCCTGGCAGCACATCGCCCTGACTTTTGTGGCCGGTCTGGCCTACGTGTTGACATTCATGGACGGCGTCGCCAGCATCTCCCGCTACCAGACCGTGCCGGACGCCTTTCTGCACGGCGTCTACGCGGTGACGCAGATGGTCAACTGGTGGGGCGCGGCTGCCTGGGCGGTGTTCATCCTCGCCGTCCTGAAACGCAAGGAATGGGCGCTGCCGCTGGGTGTCTTCGCGGCGCTGATGTCCATGCTGGGCGGCTTCCCGCTCGGCGTCAGCGACGTGCTGCGGCTGGGACGCTTCTCCATGTTCCTGCCTGCTCCGCTCATCAGCACGGGACTGCTCATTTACTTGCTGCTGCCGGCGGGGCGCACTCTGCTCGAGAAACGGTCAGCAGGCTGAGGGTCCGGGAAGAGGCGGAACTGTGACATTTATCACAGAATCGCACTGGTTCATGTGCAATAATTCACACAAAGAACCCGCGCGGGGAGTGCGGGTTTGAATCCATGGAGGTTGTTCCCCTCCAGAAAAGGAGAATGCCATGAACCTGTTCACCCTCGACAACCTGTTCCTCTTGCTGACCGGCCTGACGGCCATCTACCTGCTCTGGCGTTTCTACACCCGCTGGAGCAAGGGCAAGGCCCTCTACGATGTGTACTACATGATGGGCTTCCTCGTCCTGCTGGTCTCCGGGCTGCTGCTCATCTTCCTCGGGCTGGGCATTCTGGGCAAACCGGCCGTGCTGACGGTGGCCTCGCTCATCCCGCTGGGCATTTCGATGGGCATCATGGAGCAGTACTTCCCGCAATGGAAGAAGGCCTTCAAGTGGTTCGCCCTGGTTGGCTTCGTGGCGATTGCGGTCGCCAGTTTCGGCGGCATGGACCTGCTGCGCAAGATTGCCGTGCCGCTCTTCCACGGCGTGGCCGGGCTGGTCATCTTCATCGGGCCGTTCCTCGCCAAGGGCGCGGCGAAGGGCTTCTGGTGGGTCGGCATCGGCGGCCTGCTCATCGGCCTGGGCGGGATTGCGCTGGCTTTCATCTCGCTGGGTTCGCAACTGCTCTTCTTCAGCCCGCAGTTCGTTATGACCATCCTGACCCCGCTCCTGCTGCTCATGACGCTGGCGTTTACGTTTGGGTTTGTGAAGGATATTCGGAAGTAGAGCGTTGGCAAGTTGATAGGTTGGAACGTTGCTCATCACACACGAACTTGCCAACGTTCCAACCTGCAAACGTTTCAACGTAAAATTTGGAGAGTGTCATGCAATTCATCAAACAACGCTTCAACTACCTCTTCGGAACGACCAAAGGCCTCATCCTGGTGGCGATTGCCATGATTGCGATGGTGACGGCACTCTTCGGCATGCTCTCCGGCCCGATGGCCGAGATGGGCGTGCGGGATGTCATCGTCCGCACCCTGCACATGGACCTGGAGCAGGCCGAGCGCGAGGGACGCATCATCATCCTGTACCACTCGATTGCCATGGCCGTAGTCGCTATCGAGACCTACATGATTACCGGTCTGCTGGCCATGCGCGAGTTCTACAAGAAGGCCGTGCGCGTCCTCATCACCGTCGGCTACCTGACGACGATGATTTTCGGCCTGCTGTTCGCCTACTGGGGACACATCTGGGTCTTTCACGGCCTCTACATCACCGGCCTCTCGCTCATCTTCTTTGCCGGCGTCCTGCTGACCATCGCCCTCTGGCCGTGGGACAAGGCCTACTACCAGCCCGACCCGGCCTACGCCCGCACCAAAAGCGGCCTCGACCTGGAGCGTGCCGCCTTCTTCACCACCGCGCTGACGACGGTCATCTCGGCCATCTTTGGGGCGGTGCCCGGCTCCTATTTCGGCAACGGCTTCGAGGTCTTCCTGGCCGAAAACATCATTCGCTTGCCCGAAAAGACGACGATGGAATATTCCATCATCGGCCACCTGCACATCATGCTGGCGCTGATTGCCATCATGATTACGCTCATCATCGGGCGCTGGCTCAACTTCCGCGGCCTGTGGCACAAGATAGCCATGCCGCTGATGATTCTCGGCTGCATCGTGCTGAACCTGGGCGTGTGGGGCGTGGTCACCCCGCTCGAACCCATCGCCCACATGATTATCTACGTCGGCGCGACCCCGTCCATGCTGGCGGCGCTCTTCCTGCTCATCTGGAGTTGGGGCGAACTCATCCGCAGCGGCACGGCTGGCCTGACCAAACCGACCTTCCTGCAAAAACTAGCCGCCCTGTTGCGTGACCCGCTCAAATTCGGCCCCACCTGGCAAATGCTCTTCATGAACTTCACCACCAGCGGCATCGGCATCTTCATGGCCATCAAACTCGACGACATCTTCCGCCTATGGCCGGCCCGCGAAGAGCGCATCGAACTGACCGGTCACTGGCACGCCCTCTCGGCCATCATCGCCACCATCATCCTCTTCTACTACGGCGACATGATTGGGCTGAAAGGCAAAATCCGTCAACTCTACGGCTGGGCCATCATCTTCCTCTCCGACCTCGCCCTCGGCGCGGTGACGGTCTTCGAGATGAAGCGCCTGTTCATCAGTGAAGCAGAACAGCAGCCGCTGGTCAACGTCTTGATGTACGCCATTGACTTTGGTCTCGGCCTGATGCTCGTCCTGCTCGCCATCGTCATGGTCTGGCGGCTGACCGACCTGTTCAAGAAGAAAGGCCGCTGGACCGAAGAGGCGACTCATGAACTGGCGGAGGAGGTGGCGAAATGAAACGCGCTTTCTGGACCATCATCCTGTTCGTCATGCTCCTGGCCGCCTGCGCCCCGGTGGACCTCGACCCGGTCATCCCCGTCTACGAGACGGGCGTGGACCCCGCGGCCTGGGTGCGCGTCCCGGCCGGCCCCTTCTACCACGGGCAGGAAGCCGAACTCGAAGAGATTGCCTACGACTACGAAATTATGGTCACGCCGGTCACGGTTGCCCAATACGTGGACTTCCTCAACGCCGCCCTGGCCGATGGCAGCGTCCTCCTCGAGGGCGAGTACGCCGTTGCCTTCTATCCCGGCGACCCATTCCACGGCAAGAAGCACGAACTGCGCATTGACCCCGGCAACTACCTGCTCGTCCCGCTCCACGACCCGGCCTCGCGCTTCACCTTCGACGGGCAAACCTTCGCCGTCAAGCCGGGCTGGGAGAATCACCCGATGACCAACGTCTCCTGGTTTGGCGCCTGGGCCTACTGCGGCTACTACGGCTGGCGCCTGCCGACCGAACTCGAATGGGAGAAGGCCGCCCGCGGGTCCGACGACGACCGCCCCTTCCCCTGGGGCTACGAAATCACCCGTCAGCACGCCAATTTCTACGCCAGCCGCGACCCCTTCGAGGACATGTCCTCCTACGGCTCGCTGACCACGCCGGTCGGCTTCTACAACGGCAACGCCTACGACGGCTTCCAAACCATCAACGCCGCCTCGCCCTACGGCCTCTACGACATGGCCGGCAACGTCTGGCAGTGGGTAGGCGATGTCCAGCCGCAGGAAGGCTTCAGCGACCGTCTCATGCACGGCGGCTCGCGCAACACCTACGATATGGACCTGCGCATCTGGGTACGCAACTCCGCCCCGCCGATGTATTACGGCCCGGCGGTGGGATTCAGGTGCGCGCGACGGTAGAGGATAGGAGGGTAGGAGGATAGGAAGATAGGATGAGAGGAGGGTAGGATGAGAGGGTAGAAGGCAGGCATCAGAGATGGTAAAATCGCCGGAAAATGTTTGGAGGCCGGCGTGGAGGAATTGAGTTTCGATGAATGGCTCAAGACCGTTCCTGAGTGGATGAAAGACGACCCATTGTGGGAATCGGGCTATTACCGAAAGGCGATGTATCTTTATGACCTTGTCTGGCAAGATTGTGAACTCCTCAAAAAGGACTATCGCGGCCGTGAAATCGTCAGCCAATTGGTGCGCAGCGCCGGAGGTGTCGGAGCGAATCTCGAGGAAGCCTACGGACGCGGCGTGGGAACTCCGGATTACATTCGCGTGATGCGAATCGCTCTCGGCGAAGCACGCGAGACGCGCGGCTGGTATTCCCGCTCCCGCCAGGTGCTATCCGCCGAACTCATTGAACGCCGCGCCGCCCTCACCGGCCAATTGATTGCCATGATTTCAAACCTCATCTCCTCTCACCGCAAAAACCTCGGCAAACCCTAACTCCTTCCTATCCTCCCCTATCCCCTATTCCCTACCTCCCTATCCCCCTATCCCCCTATCCTCTCCTATCTCCCTACCCTATCCTCTCCTCTCTATTCTCTAACAACCATACAACGAATGTTATCCAAACTCCGCCTCTACCTCCCTCTCATCAAGACCCTCCAGACCGGCCTGCTGCTGGCCACCGGCCTTGCGGGATACCTCAGCGCGCACACCGCGCCCTCCGGCCTGGTTCTGCTCGGCGTGGCTGGCAGTCTCTTCCTGGCCATCAGCGGCTCGACCGTGCTCAACATGTGGTACGACCGCGACATTGACGCCGTCATGAACCGCACCCATCACCGCCCGCTGGCCGACGGCCGCGTCACGCCAAACGAAGCCCTGCGCCTGGGATTGATTCTCTCCGCCCTGGGCGTGGGCTGGGCTGTGGCGATGAATCCGCTCTACGGGCTGGTCGTCTTTGCCGGGCTGTTCTTCGACGTGGTCATCTATACCCTCTGGCTCAAACGTCGCACCTGCTGGAGCATCGTCTGGGGCGGGATTTCGGGCGGCATGCCCATCCTGGCCGGGCGCGTCATGGCGACCGGGCAAATTGACCTCGTTGGCGTCTTGCTCAGCATGGCCGTCCTCTTTTGGATTCCGACCCACATCCTGACCTTCTCCATGCGTTACTTTGCCGATTATCAGGCCGCGCGCATCCCGACCTTCCCCTCCACCTACGGCTTCGAGACGACCCGCGCCGTGATTGCGCTCTCGGCCATCATCGCCGCCGCCAGCATGGGCGTGGCCGGCGTGATGATCGGCGTCCAGGCCGGTTTCCTGCGCCTGATGGCCGTCCTCTCCGCCGGGCTGCTGGTGCTTTCGTTTGCCACCGTCTTCCGCCCCTCGGAGCGGGTCAATTACAGTCTGTTCAAGTATGCCTCGCTGTACATGCTGGCTTCGATGATTTTGCTGGCGTTATAGACCGTAGACCGCGGACGGCGGACCACAGTCTGCCGTCCAAGGAGTTCACCCATGAAAGCTACCCAAATCCTGATGGAAGAACACCGCGTCATTGAGCGCGTGCTGACCGCCCTGGAACGGGCCGCACAACGCGCTAACGCCGGAGAACATATCCGTCCCGCTTTCTTCATCAATGCCGCCTTGTTCATCAAAAATTTTGCTGATGGCTGTCATCACAAAAAAGAGGAGGGCGTTCTCTTTCAGGCCATGACCGAAGCCGGCATGCCGCTTGAAGGTGGGCCGATTGCCGTCATGCTGGCCGAACACGAACAGGGACGCGCTTTCACCCGCGAAATGCGCGATGCCGCCGAACAGTGGGACAAAGGCGACCAATCGGCCCTGGGCGCCGTCGTCCAAAACGCCCTCGGTTATGTCGCCCTGCTCCGTCAGCATATCTACAAAGAGGACAACATCCTCTTCCCAATGGCCGAGCGCGTCATCCCCACCGACCGGCACGAAAAAGTTGCCGAGGATTTCGAGCGCATCGAACATGAGGAGACCGGCGAAGGCGTGCACGAGAAATACCTCGCCCTGGCCGAAACGCTGGAGAAGGAAAGCCAGCAGAAAGCATGAAGACATCCCCTCTCTCCCGCGTTTTTCTCTTCCTCGCCGCCCTGCTCGCCGCCTGGCAGGTGGCCATCGGCATCGAAGGGCTGGAACGCATCCCCGTCCTGGCCTACACGGTCGGGTTCGGCGTCTTGCTGGTGGCCTGTCTGCTGCTCATCATCCTCGGGCTGGAGGTGCTGGAAAGCCCGGTCGTGGTGGTCGTCTCGACCGTCATCCCGCTCAGCCTCTCGCTGGGACTGGTCTGGGAGCATCTCGCCGCCTGGCGGACCCCGTACTTGCTCTTCGCCCTGGGCGGATTCCTGGCGATTCTCGTCACCCGCTCCCTGCCGCTGAAGAACCGTCTGCCGGTCATCCTGCTGGCGGTCGTCCACGGCGTGGCCGGGATGACCATCTTCCTCCTGCCGAGCGTCCTCGCCGCGCAGGGAGTGACGCGCCCCGGCTTCGCGCTGGTCGGCCTGGGCGGCGCGCTGATCGGCCTGGGCGGGCTGCTGCTCTCGTTCTTGAAAGCCGGCCGCCCCATCGTCCCGCGCGAGACGATACTCCGCATCCTGCCGGCACTGCTGCTGTTGATGACCGCTGCCTTCGTCGCCGGGTTTTCATACGCCCGTTAAGTACAAACGTGCCAACGTTCAAACGTGCAAACGTTTTTCCAAAAGGAGAGAATACCATGCGCAACACCTGGTGGGCCAAAACCCTTCGCATTTTGGGCATCGTCCTGATGAGCCTGACCGCCGCCTTCACCCTGATGGGCGGGGCGGGGACGGCCTGCGTTGCCCTCAACCCGACCGGCTGGGACGGCAAGTTCGACGCCCTGGCGCCGTTCCAGTGGCTGTGGATTCTGTTCGTGCTGGTGGGCATCGCCGCCGGAATCCTGGGCGTGCGCGCCGCTGTCCTGCTGGTGCGCGGCCGGCCAAACGCCTACCGCGTCGCGCTCACCGCCCTCCTGCTCGGCACGGGGCTGAACCTGATTCACGTCTTCGCCTCGCGCGCCCTGCGCGGCGCCTCCATGCCCGTGGACGCCGTCCTCTACACGAACGTCCTCACGCTGATCGTCTTCCTGCTCTTCCGCCTGCCTCCCATCTGGCAAGGCGTGAACTACGAGAAACCCGCCGAAGAGAAAGAGACCGGCAAACACGCCGCCGCCATCGCCCTGGCGCTGACCGGCCTGCTGACCCTGACCATCCCATACCTGATGGCCCCCACCCACACCATCGGCGGCGTCAACTGGGCCGACGCCTGGCATGTCACGCTGACAACCATTGGCGCCGCGCTCCTCCTGAGCGGCGTGGTGACTGCACTCCGAGCCAGGCACGCGCCAGCGCGCAATCTGGCTGCTGAGACGACTCATTGAGCCTGCAAGCCCCTTCCACTCCCCGCCTCCAGGCGGGGAGTTTTTTCGATAAAATCAGGCTGCCTGTAGTTTGGAACGCCGTCTGTGCTATCCTTGTGCGAGATACCGATGAAATCTCTGCATTCCTGGACGCTGTCCCCCGATGAAGCCGCCCATCTCCAGACCGAATTGCGAGAGCGCCTGATTCTTTCCTGGGACGAAAAAGCCGTCTCTCTGATCGCCGGCGTGGATGTCAGCGTTCGCGCCGAGACGAGCATCTGCGCCATCGTTCTGCTCACCTATCCAGACCTGGAGCCGGTTGAGGCGGCCGTTGCCGAGGTTACCCTGACCTTTCCATACATCCCCGGCCTGCTGGCTTTCCGCGAGGGCCCGGCGGTGCTGGCAGCCTGGGAAAGGCTCCAGCGCATCCCCGATTTGGTCATGTTCGATGGGCAGGGGATTGCTCACCCGCGCGGTCTGGGTATCGCCTCGCAGATGGGACTCTGGCTGGAATGCCCAACCATTGGCGTCGCCAAATCCCGCCTTTATGGCCGGCACGCTGCACCGGCCACCCTTCGCGGTCACTACACCGATCTGCTCGATGAACGCGGTCGGGTCATCGGGGCTGTACTGCGGACAAAAGAGAACACCCGCCCGCTCTATGTCTCTCCTGGTCATCTCATTGACCTCGCACATGCCGTTTCATTCGTCTTGGACTGCTGCCGGGGCTTTCGCCTGCCCGAACCGACCCGCTGGGCACACCGCGTCGCCGGTGGAGAAGCGCTGCCCTCGCCACGCGCCCATCAAGAGCGGTTGTTTTGAACTCGAGCAGGGATAAAATCCTGAATATCCCAAGCAATTGGTTGAAAAACAATCCGCGCCCATTGGGAGAATTGCTCGATGAAGGGCTTATCGGGCAAGACAGTAAGAAGTAGCAAGAACCTTGAGGATGCCTTTTCAGCGCAAGGCGCTTGAGAAAAACACCCTAAAGTCATATTGATTACCCGACCCTAAACACGTAAAATAATAGTGGATGAGAGGGGTTAGAAAAGCATCGAGACTCTATTGCAGGTTTTGACCACCGGTTCGACCGGTTTATTGTCCGCGTGGAGGTCAGCATGAACAGACTCTTCCACTTCTCCTGTCTGGCAGTCGCCGCCCTTCTCATGAATTTGGCCGCCTGCAGCCTGCCTACCGAAACTCCTCCCTGCACCCGCGAACAGTTGCAGGCGCCCATCCCTGTCAGCCCCAACGGCGAATCGGCCATCCTCGACCCAACCGACCCGCTCATTCTCGAATGGGGTTACCCCACGAGCCCCTGCCATCCTGATTTTTTCGAGGCGTATGTATGGACCGGCCCGGAACCAGAGACTCCAGGCATGACCGGCCGGGTCAATTACGACAACCGCTCTTCCCCGGGCCGCTGGCACATGCCCTGGGGGATTCCCTTACAGCCGGGCAACACCTATTACTGGCGAGTCTATGCCGGGCTGGAGACCGGTCCAGGCTCAGATGTGGACGGCCCCAGCGCGCGGGGATATTTCTTCACTGGCCCGATCTGTGCCGCAGGCACAGAGATGCAGCCCGTCAATCTCATCAGCCCGCCAGATGACATCACCGTTGCCCCCGACGAGGAAATCACCTTCGCCTGGGACGATCCGACCCCCTGCTTGGTGAATGGACTATTCGAGATCTCGATCGCCGACAATCCCGATTTTTACGGCCGCTACGGAATCCCCATCCTGCAAACCGTTTACACCACTACACCGGCAGAAATCGGGACGGAAGGCCTGCAAAACTGCACCCGCTACTACTGGCGCATCAAGACCGATCCGGCCGGCCCGGCCGAAGAACCTTTTTCTGAAACCCGAACCTTCTTTGTCCAGCCGGAGGGGATTTTGTGCCCGCCGGGCAACTTGAACCCTCCTTCCATTCCCCCCATCGCCATCGCCCGCCTCGATCTGAACTGCCGGCTGGGGCCTTCTCCCGACTATCCCATCGAGGACGCTTTCTACGCCGGAGAACAGGCCCCCATCGAGGGGCGCAGCGCCGACGGCAACTGGTGGCTGATCACCAGCCCGGGGCGCGAGGCACGCTGCTGGGTGTGGGCGGAACAGGTGGATGTCGAAGGCGACCTCAGTGGAGTCGAAATCGTCGAAGCCCCGCCGCTGGTCACCCTCGAACCGAGCCTGACCGAAACCCCGTCGGCAACGACCGTCAACTGTTCGCAGTATCAGGACCCCCAATCCTGCCTGGCCAACCCTGCCTGCCAGTGGCACGCCGCCCCCCCGAATCAACTGCCGGCAGGATACTGCGAAAATAAATGAACCCTGACCTCAGGAACGAATCAGTATCCTGAGCAAAGCGACCGTCTCTTGTTTTCCTCCGGCCCCGTTCTCCCCGCCCGGGCCGACGCAGGAGGGACAGCCGTCCTCGCAGGGACAGGCCTCCACCAGGTCGAGGGCGCGCCCCAGCAGGTCGGTGTGCATCTCGTAGAGACTCTGGCTGAAGCCGATTCCCGCCGGCACGAGGTCGTAGAGGACGACCGTCGGCTGGGGGAAGGCGGCAGAAGCGGTCGGCTCGATGTGCGTTCCCAGGTCGCCGGGGTCGCACATCAGGAAGAGCGGGGCCAGGTTGCCGAGGACATAGGCCAGCCCGGCCAGTCCGCTGCGGATGCGGACGTTGGCCTCCGCCTGGCGGTGGCATTCCGGGCAGAGGGTCACCAGGTTGGCGGGGTCGTTGGCCTTCTCGCGCAGGATGCGCCCGGCTTCATCGCGGAACATGCGGAAGGGAATCTTGTGATGCACATCGTGCCGGCGGCCCTCTTCGGGGCGTCCGCAGACCTGACAGCGGTAGCCGTCCCGCGCCCGCACGGCGTCGCGGATGCGGCTCCAGCCGGGACCGTAGTCGTTGGGGGCGTTCGTCCACAGGCCGGCGCGGCTCAGGCGTTCGACCGTCGCCTCGGAAATCGAAAGCCAGTAGCCGGTGGTCTGCAGGTCGGAGGGCGGCAGGTCGAGCGCCTCCTCGCCCAGGTTCTCGCGGCTGTACCAGCGCAGTTTGCGAAAGCCGACCACCTGCGTGGTGACCTGCAACTCGCCCCAGCCTTTGGCATGCGTGATTTCGTCTGAGTTGGGCCGCAGAAGCACCTCCTGCCCGCCGACCGAGAGAACCTGAATCGTGGTCTGTTTGAGCGGCTCGGTGAAGTAATCGCCGTCGAAGGGGCGCAGGCGGGCGACCTTCTGCTCCAGGTCGAGGCGCTCAACCAGGTACGGCTGCGCCTCGTGCAGATAGACCGCCCCCGGATGCGCCATCCAGAGCGCCGATTCGCCGTCCACCACGCCGACCGTCTGCGGCCGGCCGTCTGCCGTCTGGCGTCCGCCGTCTGCCGCCTGCAGCACGAATGTCTCCGGCGAGGCCGAGCGCAGGGAGATAGTCGCCGCCGGGTAGGAATCGGCCATCCAGTAGTATTTTCCCTGCGAACGGTGCGCCTCGCGGTTGGCCACCAGGAACTCGAGGAACTCGTCCACGTTCAGCGCGCCGAAGGTCTCGCCCGCCGTAAACGGCAACTCGAACATGGCGCAGCGCAGGTGGGCGAGCAGGATGAGCAGGTGGTCGGGGTTGATGAGCGCCTGCTCCGGGGAACGGTCGAAGAGGTAGTCGGGATAACGGGCCAGGTACTGGTCAATCGGGCCGGACGAGGCGACCAGCAGCGCCGCGGCGGGCGCGGACCCGCGGCCGGCGCGCCCGGCCTGCTGCCGCGCGCTGGCGACCGTCCCCGGATAGCCGACCAGGAGCGCCACCTCCAGCCCGCCGATGTCTATGCCCAGTTCGAGGGCGTTGGTGGCCACCACCGTCCGCACCGAGCCGTCGCGCAGGCCGCGTTCGATTTCGCGGCGTTGGGAGGGCAGGTAGCCAGAGCGGTAGCCTCGGAGGGTTGATGGAGGATGGTTAATGGTTGATGGGTTGTGGTTGATGGGTTGATTTCCATGCCCCGTTTTCCGTTCGCCCTCTTGTTGCAAATACGTCAACAGCAACTCGACACTCCGCCGCGAGCGGACAAAGACGACCTGCTGGAGGCCCTCGGCGTGAATCTCCTGCGAGAGGCGGACGCTTTCCAGCAGGGCGCTCTTGCGCAGGCCGAGGGCTGGGTCCACGACCGGCGGGTTGTAGATGAGGAAGTGACGCGGGCCGCGGCCGGAGCCGTCGCGGTCAATGAGACGGACGGGGGCCTCGATGAGCCGCTCGGCCAGTTGGCGCGGGTTGCCGATGGTGGCCGAGGTGAGGATAAATTGCGGGCTGGCCCCGTAGAACTGCGCCACCCGCTTCAAACGCCGCAGGACGTTCGCCACGTGCGAGCCGAAGACGCCGCGGTAGGTGTGCATTTCGTCAATCACCACGAAGCGCAGATGACGGAAAAAATCCTCCCAGTTGGTGTGATGCGGCAGGATGCCGGTGTGGAGCATGTCGGGGTTGGTGAAGACGAGGCGGGCGCGCTCGCGGATGGATTTGCGCTCGCCCTGGGGGGTGTCGCCGTCGTAAATGCCGGTGTTCAGTGAACAGTGTTCAGTCATCGGTGAGCGAATCACCGATAACTGACCACTGAGGATGGATGACTGGTCCTGCGCCAGGGCTTTGGTGGGGAAGAGATACAGCGCCCGCGCCTGCGGGTCTTCGAGCAGGGCCGCCAGGACGGGCAGGTTGTAGGCCAGCGTCTTGCCGGAGGCCGTGCCGGTGGAGAGGACGAGGTTCTCGCCGCGGCGGGCCGCTTCCCAGGCCTCGACCTGGTGGCTGTAGAGGCGCTCGAGGCCGCGCCGGCGGAGCATCTCGGTCAGCGCGGCGGGCAAATCGGCAGGGACAGGCCGCAGGTCCGCGGGACGGGGCGGGAGGGAGCGCCAGGCGGCAAAGTGCGGCCCGGTCTGCGGGTCGGCGCGCCAGCGGTCGAGCAAACGGTCGAGGCCCATCGCGGCGGCGTTACTTTTTCACGCGCTGCCGGGGCTGGGGGATGCCCAGCGGATTGGGGGTTCGCGCCGCGGCCGGCAGGTAGGGCTGGTGCAGTTTGACCGGTTCGCCGCCGGAGGTCAGCCGCAGGTTGAGCATCTCGACGAAGACCGAGAAGCCCATGGCGAAGTAGATGTAGCCTTTGGGGATGTGGGCGTGCAGCGCCTCGACCACCAGCGACATGCCGATCAGCAGCAGGAAGGAGAGCGCCAGAATCTTGAGCGTGGGATGGCGGCCGACGAAGTCGCTGATGGGGCCGGAGGCGTACAGCATGACGCCGACCGCGATGACGATGGCGGCAATCATCACGGCCAGTTCGTTGGCCATGCCGACGGCAGTGATGACCGAGTCGAGCGAGAAGATGATGTCGAGCAGGCCGATTTGCAGCACCACCCCGGCCAGGGTAGCGGCGGCTTTGCCTTTGCGTTGGCCTTCTTTGCCTTCCAGTTTCTCGTGAATCTCGTGGGTGCTTTTGTAGAGCAGGAACAGGCCGCCGCCGAGCAGAATCAGGTCGCGGCCGGAGACCTCGAAGCCCCACAGGCTGAAAATCGGCTCGGTCAGGCGGATAATCCAACTGAGCGACAGGAGCAGCAGGATGCGGGTGACCAGCGCCGCGCCCAATCCCAGCCGCCGCGCCGTGCCCTGCTGCGAAGCGGGCAGGCGGTCGGCGAGGATGGAGATGAAGACGATGTTGTCTATGCCCAGGACGATTTCGAGGACGGCGAGGGTGACTAGAGCGATGGCGTTTTCGAGGGTGAAGAGTTCCATAGGACTTAACCTCTGAATGAGAATGCCGGAATTGTACTCTAACCCGGCCGATGCTCAAAGCATGATAGCAAGGCTTTCTCCATCGTTTTCCTGCCACCGATTTCACAGATTGGCCCAGATTTTTCAAATCCTGTTACAGGGAGGGTGCTGTGGGTGATTACCCACAGCGGCGCATTCCGATTCGGCGGACTAAAGTCCTGCCTCAGAGCCAAAAAGTCGGCTCGAAGCCGACTCTGAGTCCGCTTGAGCGGACTTCCATGCACTGAGCCGGGGATTTTCAATCCCCGGCCAAGGGGGGCAGGTAGTTATAGCCTATTTTACCCCGCGCGACGAAAGTGGACATCTCCCAGCCGGTGGGCGCGCAACCGCGCCCAGAGACGCGCTTCGGCTTCAGTCTGGTTCCTGCGCAGTTCCCCAGCGCGGCGCAAAGGCATGGTGCACCACCCGGTCGCGGAAAGAAGCCGCAGAAATCAAGCGCCGCTTTGGCTCGTGGATATAGAAGCTCTGGTATACCCCTGGCCGGTAAGAGCGGTTGGAGAGTTCGCTCTCCAATTCAAGCAAATGGTCAGCCAGCAAAGGCTCAAAGGCAGCCACTGGCGCTGTGCCGCGTTTGCCTCGGGCGGCATTCTGATACGCCAGCCGCAGATTTTCCCACCGGCATACCTCTTCTTGCAGATTCATCCTTGCCTCCTCTTTTGGAAATGATTTACCGGCACCGCTCTGCCGGTAAACTGAAAAACCGAGTCAGAGATTCGGAGAACAGAGATTCAGAGTGCAGATGTATTGATAGGGAAGACGACCACCCGAAAACCCCCGTCCCCGCCGAAGTTGTACGGGAGGTTCCTGCCGCGGGCGGCACAGCGCACAATCTGGCGATCATTGAGGAACGACCCGCCGCGCAGGACGCGAGCGCCTGCTTCTTCCGGCCCAAGCGGGTCCTTGACGCCGCCGGCGCGTTTTTTGTACGCCTGCTCATCGAATCCATCCAGACACCATTCCCAAACGTTGCCGGCCATGTCGGCGCAGCCGTAGGGAGAATCGCCCTGGGGGGAGAACTGGCCGACGGGCGAGGTGCCGCCGAGGCCGGTTTCGGCCATGTTGCATTTCTGCGGGTCGAAGTCGTCGCCCCAGGGGTAGATGCGCCCATCTGTCCCGCGGGCAGCCTTTTCCCACTCGGCCTCGGTCGGCAGGCGGTAGGGCTTGCCCGTCTTTTCACGCAGCCATCTGCAATATTCCTGGGCATCGTTCCATGAAACGTTCACGACCGGGTGGTCGCCCTTTTCGGGCGGGTACTGGCCGTCATCCCAGCCCTCGGGCGGCCTGTAACCGGTTTCTTTCACAAAGAACTGGTATTCGCGGTTGGTGACCGGGTACTTGCCGATGAAATATTCGGAAAGTTCGACCTCGTGCTGCGGCTGTTCCCAAGTCAGCCATTCCTGCCAATCCTTTTTGCTACCCTCCGGCGCCTCGGCAAGGACTTGCGCCGCCTGTTCCGGCGTGGTGCCCATCAAAAATTTCCCGGCCGGGATGCGCACCATCTGCGGCTCGAAGGCCTGGCGCGGCGCTTCGGCGGAAGCAGCCTGTGGGGCTTCGGCGCGGCGGGTGAGGGTGAAATACAGGCGCAATTCGTCGGGCGGCAGGCCGCTGAAATTCGCCTCGGGCAGGTCGGGTGGGTGCATGGTCAGGATGCGGCGCACCGCCTGACGCGAGATGTAGGCGGCCAGGGCCGGGGGCGGTTCGGCTTTGGCGGTCGGCGGCGCTGCCCCCTTTTCGGCCCCGCGCCGGGGAGGCAGGGTCTGCCCTGAGCCTGCCGAAGGGTCGTCCTCGGCCGTTTCACCGCCGAGGCGGCTTTCAGAACGATAATATTCCTCCAGTTCACGCAGGTAGCGCGGCGTCTCTTTGAGCAGGGTGTACAGTTCGGGGTAGATGGTCTGGATGGCCACCACCTTGGCCAGGCGGATCGGTTTGATGCGCCCCTGCAGTTTCTTTTCACGCTTTTCGGCCAGTTTCCAGAGCATCAGGAAAACATTGACCGTGCGCTTGATTTGACGCGGGTTGTCGCCCAGCCCTTCGGCAAAGACGTTTGGGCATTCGGGGTGCGGCCACTCGGCGGTCAGACCGGCGACGAATTCGCCCATGTCGGTGCGCTCGACGGGCGGAATCTGAAAGGGCAATTGGATGATTTTTTCCAGATAGCGCGCCCCGTCAATGACGCAGCGCGGCGCTTTGCCCTCGCCGCCGTCCTGTTTCAACTCGCGGTACTTGATTTCAATGCCGCGGGCGATGACCCCCTGGTCGAGGCCGAGCAGAAAGACGCAGCCGGGCGCGTCCACAAACAACTTGATGGCTTCCAGCACCTCGATGGCCTTCTCCGGCAGGCAGCGGTCGAGGTCGTCCACGAAGACCACCAGCCGCCCGCCTTCGGCCACGATGCGGTCCTGCACCAGCCGGGAGAATTGCTGCTGGAACTGCTCGAGGAAGCGCACCTGCTCGATGTGGATTTTCGTCCGCTCGCGCTGGATGGCGTCGAAAGCCGTTTCGCTCAGGTTCTGCGCCCCGGACTTTTGCAACTCCTCGACCAGTTTGCCCAGCGCCGCCCCGCCCGGGATGAACGAGAGGCCAATCTGCACCGCGCCCTGGGCCACTTTTGCGCCCAGTTTGGCGAGGTCAATCGTCACCCCGCCGGATTTCTCCAGGTCGAGGGCGCGGTAGAGCATGGCGGTCAGTTTGCCGAGTTCATCGTCGCTGAGTTTTTTGGAAAGATGCAGGGCCGAAAGAATGCTCAGCAGGAAAGCGCGCCAGAGCGTCTCTTCCTTGTCGTATTTCCAGGCGTCGAACCAGGCGATGGTGAAATCTTTTGGCAGCCCCTTCTTCACCATCTTCATGAGCGAGGTCTTGCCGGAGCCCCAGGTGCCAAAGACGCCGATGGTCAGCGGCGTGCTGCCGCTCTGAGCAATGTCCACCAGCGTATCCACATAGGGCTGAAAGTCGAGCGTGTCGGTTTCGGTAGGCAGGTCGTCAAGGATGAAGGTTCTAGGCGGTTTGGGCATGGGCTTCCTCCGCAGCAATGGCTCAAGCATATTGTACAACAAATACCAAGAGACTGAGTTCCCGGCCTACCGAGATTGGCGGACGGCAACGGTGATTTAAGGAAAAAATCCCTTGACAAAAAATACTAACTCGTTTATTCTTTTCCGCCGCCGGAAAAATAACAACCCGTTTACTATTTTCCGGCAGGACAATTCCCGGCAATTGTCTTACAAACGTAACCGCCTGCCCAGCACCGGCGGGGGGATAGAATCCCCCGCCTCAGCACAGGCAAGTCGGCTGAAGCCGACTCATGGCCTCAGGCCCTGTATCCTGGGCCAGGGATTTTCAGCCCCGCTGCCCGGCCCTAAAAACAACATTTGCGCGCACAACTCTATCTGACTATTTGACTCTCCGTCCCCATGTCCGTCCGTCACGCCATCCTCGGCCTTCTTGCCCAAAAGCCCCGTCACGGCTACGAATTGCGCGCCGCCTTTGAGGCGGTTGTCGGCGGGGAGGCAGCCTGGGAGGTGAAACCGGCCCAAATCTACACCACCCTCGAGCGGCTGGAGGAAGCCGGGCTGGTGACCTGCGTCTCGGACCTGGGCGAGGGCGAGGAACCCGCCCGCCGCATCTACGCCCTGGCCGAAGCCGGTCGGCAGGTATTATCGGAGTGGCTCAGCGAGGGCGTGGCCCCTGCCCATCAGCGCGATGAGTTCTTCGTCAAACTGATTGTGGCGCTGGCCAGCGGCGAATCGGACCCGGCACATCTCATCCAAACCCAGCGCGGCCGCCTCTATCAGGAATTGCACGACCTGACCACCCGCCGCGAGGCCTGCAACCCGCAGACCGAGATGGCACAAATCCTACTCCTCGACAAGGCCATCATGCACCTGGAGGCCGACCTGCGCTGGCTGGACATCGCCGAGCAACGCCTGGAGGAAGTCCGCCGCCAGCCCCTGCCCGAACCGGAACTGCGCCGCAGAGGCCGTCCTCCCAAAGACGATAAAGGCTCAACCCACCCACCGCCATCCCGGTGAGCCCTCCTCAAATCGCCAATCGTAATCGCCAATCGTCAATCGTAAATCGTCAATCGAAACGGAGTCCCTATGTCTCTCATCCAAACCGAAAACCTGACCAAAATCTATGGCACGGGCGAAACCGCCGTCACCGCCCTCGACCACGTCAACATCGCCGTCAACGCAGGCGAGTTTGTCGCCGTGATGGGCCCCAGCGGCTGCGGCAAGTCCACCCTGCTGCATCTCATCGGCGGCCTCGACCGCCCCACCGAAGGCAACGTCCGCATCGAGGGCGTGGCCCTGGCTGAGATGAACGACGACGCCCTGACCAAACTGCGCCGCCAGAAAATCGGCTTCGTCTTTCAGTTCTTCAACCTCATCCCCGTCCTGACCGCCGTCGAGAACGCCGCCCTGCCGGTTACGCTGGATGGCGTCCGGCCCGCCGAGGCGAAGAAGCGCGCCGCCGAGTGGTTGACCCGCTTCGGGCTGGGCGACCGTCTCGCTGCCCGCCCCGACCAACTCTCCGGCGGACAGCAGCAGCGCGTTGCCATCGCCCGCGCCCTGGTCTCCGAACCGGCGCTCATCCTGGCCGACGAACCAACCGGCAACCTCGACACCCGCTCCGGCGACGAGATTGCCTCGCTCCTGCGCGACGTCACCAAGAAGTACGGCCGCACCGTCGTCATGGTTACCCACGATCCACGCATCGCCGCCTACGCCGACCGCATCATCTTCCTCAAGGACGGCAAAGTGGTGGACGAGACCAACCTGGAGCGCAAGAACAAAGACAACGCCCAGGTGCTGGCCGATAAGATGAGTTCCTTGAGCAATTGACGTTCCGAGGAAGTGGCCTATGAACCTCCAACTTACCCTTGCCTGGCGTTACTTGACCGGACGCGTCCTGCGCACCACCCTGACCACCTTCGCCGTCATCTTCGGCGTGCTGGTCATCTTCGGCATGAATATCGTCCTGCCGACGATGATGGAAGGCTTCAAAGCCAACATGATGGCCGCCGGCGGCGTAGTGGACGTGACCGTGACGCACGTCAGCGGCGGCGCGTTCCCGGCTGAAGTCGCCCACAAACTCGACGACATCGCCGCCATCCGCGCCTACTCCGCCTCGCTGGAGCGGACCATCAACCTGCCGCCCGATTTCGTGGACGGCGACCCCGCCCGCCCCGACCGCATCAGCGCCGTCAACCTGGTCGGCGTCGAACCGGAGGCGGCGCGCAGCCTGCAGGTCTATATGATTGACGAACCGGGCCGTTTCCTCCAACCCGACGATACGAACGCCGCCGTCATCTCCCAATCCCTGGCCGACGCCTGGAGCGTGCGCCTCGGCGAGACCATCTCTCTGCCCTCGGTGGACGGCCTGACCGACCTGACCATCGTCGGCATCCTGCCGCCGCTCACCCGCCCCGGCAACGAGGAAGTGCTGGTGACCCTGGCCCAGGCGCAGGCGATGACCGGTCAGCCAGAACAAATCAACACCATCCGCATCGCGCTGACCAGCGTGGACGAGGCTGCGCGCGCCGAAGCAGTTGCCGCCATCGAAGCCGCTCTGGGAAGCGATTACCAGATTGGTTCGCTCGACCCCGGTTCGGAGATGTTCGCCAGCCTCAAACTGGGTCAGGCGGCCTTCAACATGTTTGGCGTGCTCGCCCTCTTCATGGGCGGATTCATCATCTTCAACACCTTCCGCACCGTAGTTGCCGAGCGGCGGCGCGATATCGGTATGCTGCGCGCCCTGGGCGCCACCCGCCGCACCATCACCGGCGCCATCCTGACCGAAGGCCTGGTGCAGGGTGTGCTCGGCTCGGTCATCGGCATCGTGCTGGGGTATCTCTTCGGCGCCTTCGTCGTCCGTCTGGCCGCCGAACCGATGAAATCCTTCCTGAACATCACCATGGGCAAGCCGGTCGTTTCGCCGGCGCTGCTCATCACCTCCTTCCTGCTGGGCGTGGGCGTGACCCTGCTCTCGACCCTCCTGCCGGCGCGCAGCGCCAGCCGCGTCACGCCGATGGACGCCCTGCGCCCTTCGGTGGCCGAGGTGGAGTACAAACGCCGCGCCGGGGCCAGTTTCATCGCCGGCCTGGTGATGATTGGCATCGCGCTCATCGGCCTGGTCAGCGGCAACATGGGACTGATTGCCCTGGGCGGATTGCTCTTCCTGGGCGGGCTGATTCTGGTCGCGCCAGCGCTTCTGCGACCGATTGCCTGGGCGTTCGGTCGCCTGCTGGCCTGGTTCTACGCCCGGCAAGGCATCGCCGACCTGGCGCAGGGGAACCTCACCCGCCAGCCGGGGCGCGTCACCGTCACTGCCAGCGCCACCCTCATCGGCCTGGCCATCATCGTTGCCCTGGGCGGTATGACCACCAGCCTGACCGGCATGATGGACGACCTGCTGCACAAGACTCTCGGCAGCGATTACCTCTTCATCCCGCCCTCGGTGGCCGTCTGGAACAGCGACATGGGCGCCAGCCCGGAGTTCGCTGAGCGCCTGCGGCAGGTGGAGGGCGTGGAGGCCGTCACCAGCCTGCGCTTCGCCTCGGGCGCCGTCAACGGGCAGGCCGTCTCGGTGCTAGCCCTCGACCCGCGAACCTATCCGCAGGTCGCCGGCTTGGATTTCACCGAGGGGAACGAGGCCGAAGCCTACGCCGCGCTCGCTTCCGGGCGCAGCATGATCGTCAACGGCGCGTTCCTGGCTACCCTGGGCGCGAAGGTCGGCGATACGGTCGAGATGACCACGCCGAACGGTCCGCGCCCGTACACCATCGTCGCCGAGGCAGTGGATTTGCTCAACGCCAAGGTGGTCACGGCCTACATCTCGCACGCCAATCTCGCCGCCGACTTTGGCCGCACGGATGATGTCTTCATCATGCTCAACCTGAAGCCCGGCGTGGCACTCGAAGACGTGGACGCCCAAATCAAGGCCATCGCTGCCGATTACCCGCAGTTCACCGTCATGGCCGGCAAGAAGTACATTGACGACATGATGCAGTACATGAACGCCGTCTGGGCGGCTATGTTCTTCCTGCTCATCTTCCTGGCCATCCCCTCGCTGATTGCGATGATGAACACGCTGGCCATCAACGTCATCGAGCGGACGCGCGAAATCGGCATGGTGCGCGCCGTAGGCGCCACCCGCAAACAGGTGCGCCGTCTGGTGGTGGCCGAAGCGCTGCTCCTGGCGGCGGTCGGCACGGCCTTTGGCCTCCTGGCCGGGCTATATCTGGGCTACGTCATCGTCTCCGGCATCGGGACGATGTTCCCGATGACCTATCACTTCCCCCTGGCGGGCATCCTGGCCGGCATCGCCGTTGGCCTGCTGTTTGGCGCGCTGGCGGCGGTCGTCCCGGCGCGTCAGGCGGCGCGGCTGCAGGTGGTGGAGGCGCTGAGGTACGAGTAAATCGGACAAACAGACAACAAGTTAACGGGTAAATAATGGCCGACCGGCAGCACAGGCTGCCGGTCTGGGTTTCTGTGGGCTGCTGCTGTTCTCATTGGAGCGAGAGTTGCAAGCGATCACCCAGGCTGGTGATGCACTGCTCCACAATCGAATCCCACTGCGACTCGGGCGCGGCCAACACCTCCTCCCAGGCCTGAGCCAAAACATCAACCAGACGTTTCTCGACCAGACCCCACAAATGCTGACCCGGGAAGGTGCGCCCGCGGACGAAAGCCTGTTTGAAGGCTTGATACGGCTCCAGGTCGAAAGGCGGACGATTCCAGCCGCTTTCGCTGATGGGCAGCCCATAGAGCGGATACAAGACCTGATTGGCGCGCTCGCCAGATAGAAAAGCCACCAGTTTGCGGGCTGCCTGTTCGTTACGGCTGTGCCGCCAGATGACCAGGTGGTGTCCACCGACAAACGGCACTCCAGGCACCGGCACGGTCGCCAAATTCTTGCGCACCTCAGCCGTCTGGTCGGGGAGATGGAGTACCCAGTTGCCGCTGATAAGAACAGCCGCCTGACCGGAGTAGAAGAGACGATCGGCATCGGTTTCTTCGATGAAATGATGTTCGCGGTCCAGATAACGCCCCAGGCGAAAATAAGCCTTGAATCCCTCCAGGGCCTGCGGCTGGTGGAAGAGCACTCGCTTTCCATCCGGGCTGAGGAAATCGCCGCCCGCCCCCCACACCCAGGAAGCCAGATTGTGCACCGCCATGCGCGAGCGGCGGGTCGGAAGCACAAACGGGATGAGGCCGCCCTTTTCCCGCAAACGCGCCAACGTGCGTTCAAACTGTTGGGGGCTGGAAAAAGCCGTCCGCTCGTCAACGCCCGCCCGGTAGAGCAAATCGCGGCGATAATACACCACGCGAGCATCGCCCGTCCACGGGATGGAATAATACGCCCCGGGATCGGCATCGTCTGAGAAACCGCGTACCCAGACGCTGTCGAAGACGACCTCCGTCCCCTTGAGACGCCTGACCTCGCCCTCGCCGAAGGGGCGCAGCGCCCCCATCCGCACCAGATCGCCCACCCAGGTGCTGCCGACCTGCGAAACGTCTGGGCCGGTGTGATACAAAGCGATCTCGACCAGCCGCGCCCAGGCCGTCCCCCAGGGAATCATCTCCAGGCGGACGTGAATCCCCTCCTTCTGTTCGAATTCCTTGAGCAGGCCGCGCATGTTTTCCGTCGCGGCCGGGCCATGGTTGAAGACGGACAGCGTAATTTCTTCCATGCTACTTCCACCAGGTTGGTTGTTCGCGCCGGGCCGTTTCGAGGATCAGGGCCCGCTGCGCCATTGGCAGCGGAGAAAATTCCGAATTGTGCTGACCGGTGTCACAGTTCTCGACAATCAGCACCGAGGCGTCGCGGCTGAGCACAATCGTGTGCCAGACGTTCTTGCGGACATTGTAAATTTTACCCGCCTGCATGACGATTGGCTCCAGCCTCTCGACCTGCGGCTCGCCCTCCCCGACAAAAAGTACAGCCTCTCCTTTCAGGAGGACAAAGACCTCATCGGTCTGGGTGTGACGCTCGACCGAATCGATCCGCTCGGGGTGAAGTCCCTCCAGGTAGTTCAGAATGGCCACCCGCCAGGCGCCGTAATCAATCAGGGGCTGATAGCCCGCTCCGTCATATTCGCGCACCTGCACCAATCTCTCGTCCATGTGACCTCCTACTTTCCCAGCCAGACCTCGACCTTATGCTGGAAGCCGCGCAACTCGACCGGCACGACCTCGCCCCGAATCTTGCTGCCGTCCACGATGATTTGCGCCACCCCCTGGCAAACGTGCTTGGGATTATGGACCTCGATGGAATACACGTGGCCGCGGAAGCGGCGCACCATCTTGAAACCATCCCAATCGGCCGGAATGCAGGGGTCAATGCGCAGACCGCCGTAATCGGGCCGCACTCCCAGAATCCACTGCGTCGCCGCCTGATAGGCCCACGAGGCCGTACCCGACAGCCAGGAGTTGCGCGCCAGCCCAAACTGAGGATGTTCGTCGCCCAGGATATTCTGCGGATACACATACGGCTCGCACTCGTAAACCTCGATGATTTCGTTTTTGGCGGCCGGGTTGATTTGGGCATAATACTGATAGGCGCGGTCGCCGCGCCCCAAAATGGTCTCGGCAATGATTGCCCATGGGTTGGCGTGCAGGAAAATGCCGCCGTTCTCCTTGGCGCCCGGCGGATAGGTCGAAATGCCGCCGATTTTGCCGTCGAAACCGTTATACCCCGGCGCGCTGAGTTTGATGCCAAAGCGGGTATTCAGGCGCTGATAGACCGAATCCATCGCTTTCTCGCCGCGGGCGCGGGAGGCAAAGCCGGAAATAACCGGCCATGACTGCCCGTTGACATAGATTTGACCATGCGCATTGCGGCGCGAACCCAGCGGCTTGCCGGTGTGGTCGAAGTAACGGACGTACCATTCCCCATCCCAGGCCAATTGCTCGACCCGCGTATGCATTTCATTGTAGGCGTTCAAATACTCGGCAATCTGTTGACTCTCCCCCAGGTGTTGCAGCAGAGCAATCATTTCGAGCAGGGCTTTCCCATACAAATTGGCCGTAAACAGCGATTCGGCGCCCGGCGGCAGATTGACGGTGTCGTTCCAGTCGGCAAAGCCGAGCAGCGGCAAGCCATGCTGACCGACATCCTGGCGGGTAAAGGCCAACGCCCGCTCCAGATGTTCGAGGACCGGTGCGCTTTCGAGCGGTCTGCCTTTTCTATCCTTGTCATAGAAAGGAACCTTCTCCCTCAAAAAGGCAAAGTCGCCGGTCTCTTTGAGATAGGCCGTCGTCGCCAGCACCAGCCAGAGATGGTCGTCGCTGTAATAATGCGGCCGGTCGTCGCGCTCCAGCGAATCGCCCTCGCTGGCCTCCAGCGTGAGCGGATTGAATTGATGATAGGCCGAGCCATCGCGGCGCTGCATCGAAAGCAGCAGACGGATGAACGCCCGGCCCTCATCCGGGATGGAGGCCAGCACCGCCATGACATCCTGGGAACTATCGCGTATCCCGATGCCGCGCGACCCCAGACCCAGTTGGTAATAAGAAAGATAGCGTGACCAGGTCTTGGTCATGTAGCACTGATGCGGATTGTGGACGTTGAGCATGATGTTCATCAGCCGGTCGGGCGTCTCGACCTGCAGCGCCGTCAGGTAGGCATCCCAAAATGCCGAGAGTTCGGCCAGGGCGGCGTCCACCGATTCGGGGCGGCGGAACTTTTCGATTCCCGGCCGGGCCGCCTCAAGGTTCGCTTCCTGACCGAGTTGGGTGATCAGGCGCACCGTCTCGCCCGGCCTGATTTTGCCCAAATGGTGCAGGAGGGCGGCAATGTTGTCGCCGCGCAGCGCCTCGGTGTTGCTCAGTTCGGGCTGACGCAGACTGAGCGGATTGGCCCACGTCCCATACTCATGATTGCCCAGGAAACGCGCCCGCACCGTCTCGAAGGAGGAGGCCGGACGGTTGGAAGTGAAATAATTGACCTTCAGGTCGCGGAACATGAAGGGGTATTGCAACAAGACCTTCAACCCGCTCGGTTCGCTGATGGCGCGGCTCTGCATCGTCTGCGGGACCCAGTCGGCGTTGGTGAACTGCTGGAGGGCGTTGGGGTGGGTGTATTCGACCACCGGGATGGCGTCCACCTCTTGCGGGCGGTTGGAAATGTTCGTGATGCGGATGTCGCGAACTTCACGGCTTTCGCCCATCGGCACGAAGATGGTCACATCGGTACGCAGGCCGTAGAACTCGGAGATGATTCGGGTGTAACCGAGTCCAACGTGACACTCGTAACGGTCGAAGGCGTCGAGAGTCGGCACGTAGAAAGGCGAGAAAACGATTCGGTCGCGCCCCTGATGGATGCGCAGGTAGAGCGTCTCGCCCTTGAATTCCGAGGCGGGCATCTGCTGAATGTACTTCGTGATCCGGTTGTAGGTGGGGTCGTTCTTGCAAATCAACGCCCCGCCGGTGTGGTCCACAAAGCCGCCAAAACTCAACGTGCCAATGTAGTTAATCCACTTGACCGGCGTGTGAGGGTCGGTGATGACGTATTCCCGGTGTTCGGAATCGAAATAGCCGTATTGCATGACTCACCTCAGGGTTGACTGGTAATGCGAATGAGTTCCTCGCTGACCACGTTGCCGGCGCCGTCCACCAGGCCGAAATCCATCGCCTTGTAGGACCACAGCGCCCGGCCGATGTTATATTCGCGCAGCAATTCGACGAAATCGCCCGTCCAACGGATGCGGGTCGCCGGCGAGGCGCGGTCAATGACGCCGTACTCGCCACAGTAAACCGTCTGGCCGCTTCGGCGGACGAAATCCAGCGCCGGACGGAGGTAGTGACGCAGCAATTCGCTGTCCATCGGCTGGCGGCTGTATTTCTCGACGAAAGCAGCCATCTCCGGCCGCAGACTCATCAGCCGCTGCGGATCGGGAACGCAGCCGGGGTACTCGACCGCCCGGTCGAATTCCAGCAGCCAGGGCACCCAGTACGCCCGCTGGTGGGTGACCAGCAGCGGCTCGTAAAAATGAAACGTGTACAACACATGAGGGTCGGGCAAAATATCCAGGTGCTGCAATTCGTCGGGGCTGGCATAACGGTTGGCGCCGATGATGACGAGCCGCCCTCGGTCCACCTGGCGGATGCGCGTCAGCGCCGCCTGTGCCAGCCAGTTCCACGGCCCGCTTTCGGGCAGGACCACCTCGTTGAGCAATTCGAAAGCCAGCCACTCGGCGCTGACCTCCTCCAGGCGTTCGGCCAGCACGCCCCACAGAGCGATGAATTGTTCCTGCCTGGCAGCATCGCTGAAGAGCGTATTCTCCGCCGGGGCGTCGAAGCGGTAACCGGGGGCGCGGTGCAGGTCGAGGACGACCCGCAGGCCGGCCTCCTGGCACCACTCTAGCGCCTGCAGGAGGTAATCGAAGCCGCTGCTAAGATAGATGCCCGGACGCGCCTCATCGGCCAGGACGGGATAATCCACCGGCAGGCGGACGTGGTCGAACCCCCAGTCGGCGATTCGGCGGATGTCGTCCGCAACGATGAAGGTCTTGAAATGCTGGTGATCGTAGGCGGGATACTGGGAAAGCCAGCCGCCCAGATTCACACCGGCCCGCAAAGATGTTTTTTCCATAGTTGCTATTCGACCCATACCTTGACGTGAACTTCCTGAACCTCTGGCGGGGGCGGGGGGACGAGGCAGCCCTCGACGGGCCGCCCCTCGACCTCCAGCCGGACGCGGCTGCCGGGTCCGCACCGCTCGACCCGAATGTGGTAACGAACGCCGCGGAACTCGCGCCAGGCCTCGAAGCCATCCCACGTGGACGGCAGCGCCGGCCGAACCTCCAGGCCCTCGTAAGCGGGGCGAATCCCCAGAATGCCCTGCGTGACGGCGACGTAATTCCAGGCCGCCGTGCCGGTCAGCCAGGAATTCTTGGCCTCGCCGTAAGTGGCGGCATCCCGCCCGGCAATCATTTGGGCGTAAACGTAGGGTTCGCAGCGATGCACCTCGCTGATGGCTTCGCGCCGCGACGGGTTGATGCGCAGGTAGTAATCGAGCGCCCGGTCGCCGCGCCCGAGCAGGGCCTCGGCCAGGATAATCCATGGATTGGTGTGACAGAAAATGCTGCCATTTTCCTTGTAGCCGGGAGGGTACGAGGAAATCTCGCCCAGGTTCAGATAATAGCGGCTATACGCCGGCTGGAGAAGCAGGATGCCATGTTCGGTCGCCAGGCGAGCGCCGACCGAATCGAGCGCTTTTTGCGCCTCGCCGCTTTCCAGTCCAATTCCGGCCAGGACGCAAATCCCTTGCGGCTCGATGAAAATCTGGCCCTCTTCGCATTGCTGCGAACCGACCGGCCGTCCGGCGTCGTCGTAGGCGCGCCGGAACCATTCGCCGTCCCAGCCGTGCAGCAAAATCACCTCGCTCATCTGACGGGCGGCCTCACGATAACGCGTCGCCTCCTTCGGCCAGTCCAGCCGCTCGACCATCTCGGCCATCTCCCTGGCCGCCAGGACGAACAGGCCGGCGATGAAAACGCTTTCGGCCACCTTGCCGTCCTTGTTGGTCGTGGTCTGGAAGGATTGGCCCGGCGTATCGGAAAAACAATTCAGGTTGAGACAATCGTTCCAGTCGGCGCGGCCGATGAGCGGCAGGCCGTGCGGCCCCAGCCGCTCAAGGGTATATTGCAGCGCCCGCTGGAGGTGCTCAACCAGCGGCCGCTCGCTGCCGGCCTGATTGGCATAAGGCACCTGTTCATCCAGAATGCTCCAGTCGCCGGTCTCCTTGAGGTAAGCCGCCACGGCCAGCACCAGCCAGAGCGGATCGTCGTTGAACCCCGAACCGATATCGTCGTTGCCGCGCTTGGTCAGCGGCTGATACTGATGAAACGCGCCGCCGGTCGGCAACTGCGTGGCAGCCAAATCGAGAAGCCGCTCGCGCGCCCGCTCCGGAATCATGTGGACGAAACCCAGCAAATCCTGGGCCGAATCGCGAAACCCCATGCCGCGCCCAATCCCCGACTCGAAGTAGGAGGCCGAGCGCGACATGTTGAAGGTCACCATGCACTGATACGCATTCCAGATGTTGACCATCCGGTTGACATGCACCTCGGGCGTGCGAACCTGAAGGACACCCAGCAGGCGATCCCACACCTGACGAAGGGCCTGAAAAGCGGCCTCCGTCTGTGCCGGCTGCAAATACTTATGGATGACCGGCAAAACTGTCCGTTTGTTGATGGTCTGCGAGCCGGGTGGGTCGAACTTCTGGTCGCGCCGATTCTCGTGGTAACCGAGCAGAAAAATGACCTTTTTCTGCGCCCCGGCCGCCAGCGAGAGCCGGATGTGATGCACCCCGACCGGCTGCCAGCCGTGTGCTACCGAATCGGACGTCCGGCCGGCCTCGACCGCCTGAGGCGCGTCCCAGCCCCGGTAGGGGCCCAGGAAGGCCTCGCGCTGGGTGTCATAACCGGCCAACGGTTCGGAACACGCAAAATAGGCAAAATGATCCCGCCGCTCGCGATACTCGGTCTTGTGGTAAATCACCCCCTCCGCAATCTCCACCTCGCCGGTGTTGAAATTGCGCTGAAAGTTGGTGGCGTCGTCCCAGGCATCCCAGAGACAGAACTCGACCGCCGAGAAGAGCGAGAGATGGGCCTCTTGGTCGCGCCGGTTGGTCAGAGTCAGTTCCCAAATCTCCAGCGTCTCGCCCGGCGGGACGAAATAACGAATCTGCGCGGCAATGCCGCGCAGCGCCGAGGCAATGACGGTGTAGCCCTGGCCGTGACGGCAGGTGTACTCGTCCAGCGGGCGGCGGACGGGCATCCAGGTGGGAGACCAAAAGAAACCATCGGCCTCATCGCGCAGATAGAGATACCGCCCGCCCATATCGAGCGGCGCGTTGTTGTAGCGATAGCGCGTCAGACGGCGCAGGCGGGCATCCCGATAAAAAGAATACCCGCCTGCCGTGTTGGAAATCAAACCGAAGAACGATTCGCAGCCCAGATAATTGATCCAGGGGAGGGGCGTGTCAGGCCGGGTGATCACATATTCCCGGCGGTCGTCATCGAAGTAACCGAATTGCATAAACGTCTCCGCCATGCAGGAGAGAAATCACGACCCTGCCAATCAGCCAGGCCGATAGTCCAATTATAGCACTTTTTATGAAACCGGTTACATGTCAAATAACCTGCAAGTAGATTACAAAAATCAGTTTGGGCGTATGGAAGAACCCGTTCCGGGGAGGGAACGGGTTCTTCCACAGCAACAAGGAGGAGAAGAGAAGCGTTAAGGGGAATGGACTTTCCAGCCGCAGGCGTACAACTGCCGCCCGCCCTGGCTGAAACGCGGCACGAGCGCGCAATTCGCCTCCAGCCAGCGGGCAATTTCCTGGTTGGGGCCGCGGTTGCCGTCGGCGAGAACGAAGCGCAGACGGCCATCCCTCACCATTTGCTCCAGCCCGGCCGCGTCGACGACCGGATCGCCGCCGCTGAAACCGCCCATATACAGCACCGGCCGCCCGGTCGCCAGGACGAGCGGCGCGCCCGCCTGAGCATTCGGCACAGCGACCAGGTACTCGACGCCCTGGGTATTGGCCTGCAAAAACTCCACCAAAGCGGAATCGGCAGCGGCGCGGTTGGGGTCGGGATGAGCGTTCTGGGGCAGGTTGCCGGCCAGGGCGCGGGGCGCGCCGCCGGATTGTCCGCCGTAGGCTCCCGGCAGGTTGACATCCGGGCTTTGCTCCGCCACCGTCAGAACAGACCAGGCCAGGGGGGTGACCAGCAAGGCGGCAAGAATCAGGGCAAAAGCCAGGGACAGGACCACCCGCCGGGCAAGACGCCGCCCGGTCAGCAGGGCGGCCAGACCGGCCGCAAGCAAGACTGCCGCCAGGCGCAGCCACCAGGCATCCTGCCCATACTGGACGGCCAGCCACCATTCGAAAGCCAGAGTCCCGATGGCCGATAGCGCCAGGGTCCAGGCGGTCCAGGCCTGTGCGCGCCTGCGCCAAAGCACTGCCACCCCTCCACCGACGGCTGCGCCGAGCGGCGGGGCCAGCATAATCATGTAGTAATCGTGAAAGAATTCCGCCACGCTGAAGAAGACCACGCAGGTGAGCAGCCAGCCTCCCCATAGCAGAAAGGCCTTGTGTTCGGCGGCCAGCGGCCAGGCCGGGCGAACAGAGACGACCAGCAGCGTCAGCCCGATCAGCGCAAATGGCAGCAGCCACGACATCTCCTTGGCCAGCGGCGGGATGAACAGGCGTACCGCCGAGGGGACGCCGACCTCGTTCGAGAAAGCCCCGCCCGCCCCGCCATTGGCCTGACCCGCAGGCAGCACGTTCTGGTTTGCCGGCCCCGGCAGGCGCGGGGCGTTCGCTGTGACGCAGGCCAGGGTCCCCTGCACGCGGGCGCAGGTGCCGGCGTCTGTTCCGCCGTTGGGCAGGCGGATGGCGCAAGCCGCGCCGACAGTCAAGTCGCGGCAGGCTTCGACGGCCTGCCGAGGCGGTTGTGCCTGCTGACCGGCCGGGGGTTGCACAGGCTGGCCGAGCGGGAGGTCGCTCTGGCCGGGATTGTCGGGCGATTGGTTGCGGTTGAATCCGCCGGGGCCATCCGCACCCGCCAGTGGTTGGGCACCCCGATTGCGCTGCCCGCCCAGCAAACGCTCAAGACCGTTGTGGCCGACGATCAACTCCATCACGGTGTTGTTCTCGCTGCTGCCCACGTACGGGCGCGCTTCGGGCGGCGTCAGGTCCACGGCAATTGCCCAGGCAAGGGAAACGGCCAACAGGAGAACGGTCGCCGCGGCCAGGTGGGCGAGTTTCCGCCACCATTTTGTCTTTGCGCCGAAGAAATACAGGGCGTAGAAGGCCGGCAGGGGCAGGAAAGCCTGCAGCATTTTGATGTTGAAGCCCAGGCCGACCAGGAAGGCACCCAGCAGCAGCCAGCCCAGTCGGCCGGTCTCGGCCGCGGCGATGAACGCCCAGGCGGCCAGCAGGAGACAGAAGGCCAGCATCCCGTCCATGGTGCTGTTGCGGTCGGTGCCGGTCACGGTCGGGGTGAGGGCCAAAACCAGGGCGGCGACCAGCCCGGCCAGCGTGCCCAGGTGCTTTTTGACGAGGTGGTAGAGAAGCGGAACGCTGAAGATGCCGGCCAGGATGTTCGGCAGGCTGACCGAGAATCCACTCACACCCAAGACGGCCGCGAAGGCGGCCTCGATCCACAGGCCGAGCGGAGGCTTGTCCACCGTCACCGAGCCGCCCGGCTCGGCGGCGACGAAGAAGAAATTGTGCCAGGATTGCAGCATGGACTTGACCGCCGCCGTATAGTAAGCGTTCGAATCGCCGATAGCCGCGATGTTATAGAAGTGCAGACCGGCAGAGAGCAGCATGATGGCAATCAGAATCAGGGTTGCCGGGGTCAAGCGTTTCCACAGCAGGCGATCGAGCCAGGAAACCTTCGAGGCAGAAGGTTGAGTGGGAAGGGATTCGGCAGTCATAGGGTTCTCCTCAAGTATACCGACCAGGATTTATGTTGCACTTTACAAACGGCCGGCAAAAAGCGGCACAATGGCTCTCTTGTTTAGTTTATCGCCATGCCGGCAGGTGCCAAAGTGCCTGCGGTCACGATTCTCGCTCTTTCCTCATGACGGCTGTCATGGGAGGCGCGCAAAAAGGATGACAGGAGACAGGCGACAGTCCTCTCTCGTCCGTGATATGATAGAAGCGTGAACCTGTACACCGACGCCGATACTGCCCGTCTGCTGCGCGCCGCCGCCTGGATGTGGCTGGGCTACCTGCTGGCCATCCTGCTCATTGACCGCTGGTTGTACCCGCGCCTCGACTTTCTGCTCATCTACTACTTCCTCAACGGCTGCGCGGCGCTGCTCTTCCTCCTGCTGGCCTACTGGGACGGCCCGCGCCGCTGGCTGGGAGCAGTCTACCTGCCATGGATGCTGCTCCTGCTCTCGGCCCTGCCTCTGGTGGGCAACCATCTGCTCCTGCCGCGCCTGCCGCCGGGGCCTTTGTCCAACGCCGAGGGCATGGCCTTGCGCCAGTTGCCCGTCTTGTTTATCGCCCTGATCATCACTGTCTGGCAGTACCGGCTGGCGGGCGTCCTGCTGTTCAGCGGCGCGACCGCCCTGCTCGAACTCCTGACCGTCGTTCTGCTCGTCCCCGGGGTGCGTTTTCTCCTTTCCCCTCAACCCGCTCTGCCGCAGCCCTTCGCGCCCGTCCCGCTTCAAAGAATCAACGTCTTCCTGATTCTGGCCGTCGTCCGCACGATCAGTTTCGTCGCCGTCGGCGTGTTCGTCAGCCAGTTGATCGGGCGCCTCCACCAGCAGCAAAAATCCCTGCAGGAGGCCAACGCCCGGCTGGCTCATCACGCCTCGACCCTCGAAAGCCTGACCGTCAGCCGCGAGCGCAACCGCCTGGCGCACGAACTGCACGACACCCTGGCCCACTCGCTGACGGCCATCTCGGTGCAACTGGAGACCGCCCGCGCCTACTGGAACAAGAATCGCGCCAAAGCGCGTGACCTGCTGGAACAATCCCTGGCCGCCACCCGTTCCGGCCTGGAGGAGACGCGCCGGGCGCTGAAAGCGCTGCGCGCCTCGCCGCTGGAGGAACTCGGCCTGCTGCTGGCGCTGCGTCAACTGGCCGAATCGGCCGCCGCCCGCGCCGGCCTGGACCTCGAACTGGTCCTCCCCGACCGTCTCCCCGCCCTCTCCCCCGACGTCGAACAATGCCTCTACCGGGTCGCCCAGGAGGCCATCGAAAACGTCGTCAACCACGCCTCCGCCAGGCGGCTGACGCTCCGCCTGGAACAAGCCGGCCAGGCCATCTGCCTGAGAATCCAGGATGACGGCCAGGGCTTCGAGGTGGCCGCCGCCGAGCAGCGCGGCCGTTTCGGTCTGGTGGGGATGCGCGAGCGCGCCCGCCTGGCCGGCGGCGATCTGCGGATCGAGAGCAGCCCCGGCCAGGGAACCACCATCACTCTCCTCTTGGGAACGGCACTATGAAAATCCTGATTTGTGATGACCAGGCAGTGGTCCGCGACGGGCTGGAATTGCTCCTGAAACTGGAACGCGATTTCGAGGTGGTCGGCGCGGCCAGCGATGGGGCCGAGGCGCTGGAGATGGTCGCCTCCCGCCAGCCCGACCTGGTGCTGATGGACTTGAAAATGCCGGGCATGAACGGCATCGAGGCCACCCGTCAGATTCGGGCGCGCCATCCCCAGGTCAAAGTCCTCGTCCTGACCACGTATGACGACGATGAATGGCTCTTCGACGCCCTGCGCGCCGGCGCCCACGGTTATCTGCTCAAAGATACGCGGCGCGAAGATATCGTGCGCGCCATCCGCGGCACAATCACCGGCCAGACCTTCCTCGACCCCGGTGTGGCCGGCAAAGTACTGGCCCAGGCCGCCGGCAGAGGCATCCGGCCGGAGACGCTCCTGACCGAAAAATTGACCGAGCGCGAGGTGGATGTGCTGCGTCTCATCGCCCGCGGCCTGACCAACGCCGACATCGCCGAGCGATTAGCGCTTTCCGAGGGGACGGTGCGCAACCACGTCAGCGCCATCCTGAGCAAACTGGGGGTCAGCGACCGCACCCAGGCAGCGGTCATCGCCATCCAGCACGGCTTGAATCAACATTGACAGAAACGGCGCTATCGTTCTGCGTCCGCCGACGCCTCCCCTCCCCAGCGCGGGTAGGCGTCGGTTTCGATTCCCAGCCGCAGCAGCATCCGCCCGGCCAGGGCCGTCACCAGGTCGTCCAGCGTCTGCGGGCCGCCGTAGAAGGCCGGGATGGGCGGGAAGATGACCGCCCCGGCGCGGGCGGCCAGGTCCATCAGCCGCAGGTGACCGCGGTGCAGGGGCGTCTCGCGCACTGCCAGCAGCAGCGGGCGGCCCTCCTTCAGGCAGACATCGGCAGCCCGCACGATGAGATTGTCGGCGTAGGAATGGGCAATCGCCGAGAGAGTTTTGATGGAACAGGGCACCACCAGCATCCCGTCGGCAGCGAAGGAGCCGGAAGCCGGGCGCGCCCCGATGTCATCGTAAGCGTAGCAAAACGTCGCCAGCGCCTCGACCTGTTCCGGCGAGCAGCCGGTTTCGACGGCGAGCGTCCGCCGGGCCGCCGGACTGACGATGAGATGCGTCTCGGCCTGAGCGGCGCGCAGCAATTCGAGGGTACGGACGCCCAGAATCGCCCCGCTCGCCCCGCTGATGGCCAGGAGGATGCGCTTCATTCGGCCTCCACCACGCCGCGCTCGCCGTCCACGCGCAGGCGCATACCGCTGCGGAGTTCCTCGATGGGGACGTGGTCCACGCAGGGAATCCCGGCGATGATGCAGCCGACGGCGGTAATCGGCTCGGCCTCGGCGTTGACGACCGCCGCCGGCGCCAGCCCGGCCTTCTTCAGCCGGTAGAGCGTGTACGAACCGACCGTCGAGCCTTTGCCGGTCGGGAAGACCAGCACCTTGCCGGCCACCGACTGGCCCTCCAGTTCGTGGCCCTTCTCGACCACGCGCCCGGTCTCGGCGTCCACGCCGCCGTAGAAGGAGATGCCCATCGTGGTGACCAGCGCCTCGCCAGACGCCGCGCCGGGGGAGATTTTTCGACCATTGAGAATCATTTCAGCCTCACACCAACCACTTCCATCCAACCTATCTCAACGCCTCCTCGATGACGTCCTCGAAGGGCAGGAAACGGGTGGCGAAGCCGTTCTTAGAGGCGGCGTAGTAACAGGCCTTGGCGCTGTCGGTGACCAGGGTGCGGAAACGGCCGCGGATGGGAGCCACCACGCAGCAGGTGTCCACGGCGAAGACCGCCCCGGCGGCCTCGATGAGCGCCGTGTAGCCCATCTCGTCGGCCAGGCGCTTGACCGGCCGCGAGGTGGTGATCCAGAACGTCTTGCGGACGCGCCGCCCCGCCAGCCGCTCGGCCAGACGGCGCACCTCGTCCAGCGAGAGATGCGGGCAGCCCAAACTGACGAAATCGGCCTCCCCTTCGGCCGAATCCAACGAGCGGATGGCCTCGTCCAGGCCGCGGCGGGTGATGGTCAGCGTTGCGGGGGGCGGGGCGTGCAGGCTGCTTTCGGGCGTGATGGCCTCCATGTGGAACATCGCCAGGCCGCCGTAGGTGGCCAGGCTGGCGCAAAAGGACTTGAGTTCGTCCACGCCCGCCGCTTCCACGCCGCGCAGGTACGGAATCGGTTTGCCCGGCCGCGCCTCGACTGCCCGCCCGACGGCGACGCCCAGCGCGCCGAAGTCGCGCGTGCCGCCCAGGTCTGCCTCCACGCGCACCGTCAGGCCGGGACGGCGGTTCTCGTCCAGGTGCAGGCCGTAGGCGGGAGTGCGGCCGGTCAGCGCGGCGGCCAGGGCCGAGGGGCCGCCTTCGCGGTTGGTGCGCGCTCCCAGCACGGCGTTGGCGTAGCAGACGGCGCTGGACTCGGCCCAGGCGATGTGCTCGCCAAAGCGCGGCAGGTTGCCGAAGAGATAGGGCGTGCAGGAGCAGGTCGTCACCACGCCCATGCGGGCGTAGGCCGCCAGGACGCGCTCCTGATTGCGGGCGAAGTCGGGGGCGATGCCCAGCGCCTGCCAGTTCTCGATGTCCATGCCGGCCGGGTTGAGGGTGGTCAGGGCGCGGACCCGCCCGCCGCCTTCGGCCATTTCGGTCAGGAATTCCAGGCCGGCCTCGCCCAGGTTATCGAAACTGACGCCGGAAATCTGGACCGAGGCGACCGGCACCATCCGCTCGGCGCCATAAATCGTGCCCAGGGCGAGCAGGATTTCCATTGCCTTCTGCGTCGCCGGGCCGTGTTCGCCGGCAAGCATCTCACGTTCTTCAGGGGTTAATTCCATAGGCGATTCAGCCCAAGGATACCAGATTTACAAGCAGGTCGGATGGCCAATCCGACCTGCGTATGCCAGGATTCACAAAGGTCTTCTCAATTCTTTTGTAGTCTTGCGCGCCTCTCTTTCTGGCCTCCTGTTTTCATCCTGCCTGGTAAACCACTCTACCGCCCACCAGGGTCATGTCCACGGTGGCGGCGAACAGGTCTTCGGGCGAGAGGGTGGTGGGGTCGGTAGTCCAGACGGCCATGTCGGCGAACTTGCCCGGCTCCAGCGTGCCTTTGACGTTTTCCTGATGCCCGGCATAGGCGCCCTCGTAGGTGTGCGCCCGCAAGGCTTCGGTGAAGGACATAATTTGGTCGGTGCCGATGGTGTTCTGCCTGAAAGTGTAGCGGGTCATCGCCCCGGCCAGGGTCGCTTGTGGTTGGTAGAACGGCGTGGAGGGGGCATCGGAGCCGAGCGCGACGTGGACTCCGGCCTGACGCCATTCTTGGGTGACGATGATACGATCCAGCCGTTCGGCGCCATAGAGAAAGTTATAAGCCTCGCCGAAGAGGTAGATGAACGCGGGCTGCGTGCTGACGACGACGCCCAGGTCTTTCATCTTCTGCGTGGCTTGGGGCGTGGTCAGGATGGCATGTTCGATGCGATGGCGCGGGTCCGAACGCGGGTTGGCGTTCATGGCGGCCTCATAAACGTCGAGCGTCAGGTCGGCGGCGGCATCGCCGATACAGTGAACGCAAATCTGCAAGCCGGTATCGTGCAAGGTGCGAATAGCATTTCTGAAGGACATGTGATTCCAGGTGGTCAGCCGCCATTCCACGCCATTATGCGGTTCGTGACAGTAGGCCGTCGGCCCCTGCCCGTCAATCAAGAATTTGAAACCGCGGAAGCGCGTCACACCGTTGTCAATGTGTTCGACCTGATCCACCTTTTCGAGGTCAGAAGGGTATTCCAGGGTGAGATACAAATCGTTGCGCAGATAGAGTCTTCCATCCAGCGAAAGTTCCTGGTAGGCGCGCAGATCGTCCAGGGAGCGAATGTTGTTATCGTGGAAGGTGGTCACGCCACAGGAGGCGAGAAGGAACTGCGTATCAATGATGGATTGGCGGACCAGATCGTCGGTGATGGGCGGGGCGAAATGGCGCACCAAGTCCATGGCGCGATGGTTGTAAAAGACGCCGGTCGGCTCGCCGTCCCTCTTCTCGACGATGCCTCCCTCCGGGTCGGGGGTATTGGCAGTAATATCAGCAATCTGCAAGGCAACGCTGTTAGCCGTGCCCCAGTGGCCGCCGATGTGCATGATGAAAACCGGGTTGTCGGGTGAAACAACATCCAGGTCTTCCTTGGTGGGGATGGGCTTATCGGCCAATATCATGTAGTACCCCATGAGCCATTCGCCGGGCTGCCTGCCCCTGAGCGCATCGGCCAGGGCGCGTTGGAGCGAGGCAATATCTACCACATCGGGCGGCAGGAAGGGCGTGTAATACGTATTGTTCAACCCGACGGCACGGAAGTGAAGGTGCGGATCGATCAGACCAGGCGTGACGACCCGGCCCCTCAAGTCTATCTCTTGCGCGCCCGGCGCTGCCAAAGCGCGGACGGACTCATCCGTGCCGGTGGCCAGAATCTTGTCCCCGGCAACGGCGACGGCCTGCGCCACGGTGTTGGCCGCGTCCACGGTCAGGACCTTGCCGTTGGTCAGGATCAGATCGGCCATCGTCCCGGCGGGAAAGGTGGGCGCAACCGGCACGGTGGGAGCCGGGACGGGGGTCAGTTCGACACCGCGCCTGCAACCGGCCAGGAGCGCACCCCCCGCGCCAATCGCGGCGAGTTTGAGAAAATCTCGCCGCGAGAGAGAATGACGGTTATCAGACATGGCTTTTCTCCTTTCGGTAAAATGAAAAACAAGCGATTTACGGCATGGGGTGCGCGGTGAAAAACTCCCACATCAATGCAGTGGCTGAAATTTCCATGGTTGGCTGTCCCATCCGCAGGCTGACGGCCTGGCCCCCCGGCCAGGCGTGCCTGCCGCCTACGATGGTATACAACTCGACCGTCGCGCCGCCCTGGCAGGGCGCGAAAACATCGTGAACGATACTCCCCGAAACCGTTTGCTGCGCCTGAGTGGGACAGCCATTGGCAGAAACCCAAAACACAATCTGGTCGCTCACGGAAATGAAATGAACACCGCCAGGGGTGACGCCGCCCTCATAGGGGTTCGGTTCGTCAGCAGTGCCGTGAAAGTGGATGACCGGCAGCGGACGCGACGGGTGGCAGGCCTCTTTGTCCTCCTGGGCCTGGGTCGCACTGACGGGGGCGATGGCAGCGATCTGGTCGGCCATTTCACAGCCCAGGCGGTAGGTCAGGATGGCGCCGTTGGAAAAACCGGTGGCGTAGATGCGGCCGCGGTCGAGGTTCAGGTGCGAATCGAGTTCCTCGAGCAGGGCGCGCACGAAGCCGACATCATCGGTGCCGGCGCGGGCGGCCTCGCCGCAACAATGACCGCCGTTCCACGACCTCTGCTCGCCATAAGCGTTGGGATAGACAACGATGAACCCGGCCGCATCGGACTGGGCATTCAGGCCGCTGATGCGCATCATCTCGTAGGCGTCCAGGGTGATGCCGTGAAAGGCCAAGACAAGCGGCGTGGGACGGGATGGATCGTAGGTGGGGGGAATGTGCAGGACGTAGGAGCGTTCCAGCCCACCGACCATCAGGGTATGTTCCGAGTCGCCGATGGGCGGAGAGTCGCTGACCGATTCGGTAGGAGATGGAGTCGAGGCGATCGTACCACAAGCCATCGCGGCCAAGAGAAGAATACAGAGGAAGATAAAAATTCCAAACAATTTTGTATTCATTGGCCATATCCCCTTTTGCATATAGATGCCAAACGTCCGGCATCTAAAATCGGGAAGAGTGGCGTCATTTGTATGGCTTGGGTTTCTCTGATCGTCCTTGCCGCCAAGCCGGCGCCGCCCTAAGACGACTAAATTTTTCGTATTGTGGAAAGGTCTTTGGTTGTCCTTTCACAAACTGGCCGCCGGCAGAAGAGCCGCTTGGGCGCCTCAATCTCCCCCGACACCGTGCCTAAATGATTGCTGGTGGTCTTAGAGCCGATATCTGGCTCCATTATTTATCAAAAAGAGGAAAAAATCAAGAGGAAGATACAGGACAGATTGGCAATCCAACCTGCTACGCCATAATACCAAAAGGCCAGCGGGCGGTTCACAAAATCTTTCTTTATCTTCGTGCCCGTTGTGTCAACTTTCGTGTCCTTTGTGTTTATCCAAAAACTTCTCTTCCGCCTTCGGGAAGACCGCCTTGCGGAAAGACTTGCCGGCCGTCTCCAGCGGAGCGGTCAGGTCGAAGCCCAGACGGGTGGTGAGATGCGTCCCGGCCTCGGCGGAGGGGTCGAGGCTGGAGCCGGGGGCGCGCGGATAGACAATCAGGTCGCGGTCGCCCTGGAAGCGGGTCGCCATCGCCCACTCCACCGACAGCGGGTCGTAAATGTCAATGTCCTCATCCACCACGAAGACGTGTTTGCAGGAACTGTGGCCGGCGAAAGCCGCCTCGATGGCCTTGCGCCCGTCGTCCTCGGCCCGCTTGTGGATTTGGACGATGGCGTGCAGCCAGGAACAGCCGCCGGGGTTGATGTGCACGTCCAGGCAGCGGACGACTTCGTTGACCTTGCGGAAGATGGTCGGTTCGCGCGGCATGCCCATCAGCAGTTTGTGCTCCAGCCCGCCGGGCAGCAGGGCGTGCCAGAGAGCGTCGCGGCGGTGGGTGACGGCCTTGACCTCCAGCACCGGCTCCTGGCGGACCACATCGTAGGTCTCGGTCAGGTCCACGAACGGGCCTTCGGCGTGCCGCCGGTCGAGATAGACCGTCCCCTCGAGGACGAATTCGCTCTCGGCCGGGACGAGCAGGTCGCTGGTCACGGCTTTGACTACGCGAAACGGCTGCATGGCGTTGGCGATTTCCAGTTCGTCCACGCCCAACTCGACCGAGGTGGCCGCCGCCGCCAGAATGTTGGGGGCGTTGCCAATGCAGATGGCCACGTCCAGCCGCCCCAGGTCGCGCAGGAAACGGTCGAAGTGGCGGCCGCCCACCACACGCACGGCCATTTCGGTCTTCGAGAACTGCATGCAGCGGTGGAAGTCGGCGTTCTGCCCGTAGACCGGATGGCGCGCCAGCACCACGCCCGAACTGATGTAATTGCCGCCATCCTGCTCGCAGTGAAAGAGAATCGGCAGGCGGTCGAGGTCGGGGGTCAGGTCCACGACCTCCTGACAGGGGGCCGCGCCCACCACTTCCGGCGGACAGCGGTTCTCGATGGCGGCGGTCAGGAAGGGGATGATGTCTGCCGGGCGGATGCCGAAATACTCGGCAAAGGCCGCCTTCGAGCAGAACAGGTTGCCGACGACGGCGAACTCCGATTCGCGGACGCGCTCAAACAGGGCCGGGCGCGGCTCGACCTCCTTCAACACCCCGGCGATTTCCAGGTGCTTCGAGATGGGCGCCTCGACGCGCAGCAGCCGCCCCTGAGAATCGAGTTTGTTCAAATAGTCGCGCAGAGACATGAGCATGTCCTACAGGCTGGACTCGCCCCAATTGTAGCATCCAATCGGCGCTGTCTGAAAGCCGGCTCTGGGCTGGGTGTTGTAGAAATTTCAGCATCGAATGACACGAATGTATCGAATGAGGGAGTAGCCCCGCCTCTGTACACACCAGCCGGCCAAGGCCGACTCCGGGTCCGCTTTTAGCGGACTTCCACGACCTGAGCAGGGGCTTCAGCCCCGGCGGCCTCGGTGGAAAGTTTCTTTCCGAGTTCCCCGGCCGCGCTTTTGGTGAGTTCCACGCTGCCTTTGAGTAGGGAGACCGCACTTCTTAAGAGGATAATTCTTTAACTGCCGTAGCAATCCGTTCCACAATGGTTGGCAAATGACTGTCTTCTGTCATCCGCCCCAGCGAGATGCGGATGGTGGAGGAAGCCTGTTCGCGGGTCAAGCCGAGAGCCTGGAGGACGTGCGAAGGCTCTAGGGCACCAGTGTTACAAGCAGCGCCGGTACTCATCATTAGGCTGGGCAAACGGAGTAGAAGCGCATCGGCCTCCATCCCTTCGATAGTCAGGCTTATGGTATTGGGCAGGCGAGGTGAAGAACGCGCGTTGATGCGTGCACCTGGAATGGTACTCAACAGGCTGTCTTCCAATTTGTCTCGCATGGCGCAGAGACGCATGCTTTCAGTAGAGAGTTCAGTGGCGACAAACTGGCACGCTGCACCTAGCCCGACAATGCCTGGCACGTTCGATGTTCCTGCCCGCAAACCGTTTTCCTGGCCGCCGCCCTCCAGCAATGGATAGATAGGGATTCGCTGCTTGCCGCCGCGCACGTAAAGTCCCCCGATTCCCTTCGGCCCATACATCTTGTGAGCACTGAAAGAGAGTAAATCCACATTCCAACTGTTTACATTCACTGGAATTTTGCCTACTGCTTGAGCTGCGTCCGTGTGAACAAGCACGCTATGGCGATGGGAGAGGACGGTAATTTCCTCTATCCTTTGCAACGTACCGATTTCGTTATTCGCAGCCTGGATGGAAACAAGAAAAGTATCATCGCTCAGGGCATTTTCCAAGTCTGACAGACGAACCAGGCCGTTTTCATCTACTGGAAGGATGATTACTTGGAAACCACGTTCTGCCAAGCGTTTACAAGGGGCAAGCACAGCTTTGTGTTCGATTGCGCAGGTGACGATCTTGCGACGTGAAGTAGGGGCGTATTCGGCTACTCCTAATATAGCAAGATGATTGCTTTCCGTTGCACCTGATGTGAAGAAAATCTCCCCGGGGCGCGCACCTAAAAGTGCAGCAACCTGTTCACGAGCAGTTTCTATCGCCAAGTCTGCCTTGCGCCCTAAAACATGCAATCCATTTGCTGGGTTACCATAGATTTCGCTAAAATATGGCAACATGGCCTGTATGACGCGTGGATCACAAGGGGTGGTAGCATTGTAGTCGAGATAGATGGGTTCATTCATGGCGACTAGTGTAATTCGCATTCGATTTCTTCATCATACTGCCGATACTCGGCATCCAAAATATATAACTGTTCCCATACCAATTGGCGCATTTCGATTGCCGGGCGCAAGCAATAAATTTCGAACTCTTCAGGTGAGACCTGTCCATGTGGAAATTGCAATTTCATCAGGCCACTTGCAAGCAGACGCACCGCATCTTCGTTACGCTTATAGCGTTTTTTACCTTTTAGGGTAATGACCTTCTGGACATATTGGTTTGCAGTTACATCTTCACGCAAGGACAAAAGAGCATCACCGAAGAAATCTGATTTCAGTCCTACACCTTGTGCAAATGAGTCGCCGCCTAATTTTCGCACCTTCCAGCCAGGCAAGATACCGCGCAAACGGTCGAGAAACGCCGTTTCACGTAAAAATTCGGGCAACTCCTTCACGAGCGGAAAATTGATTGGGTGTTGCTCATTGTCAAGCAAAATGTTTGCTAACATAACTAGACTGCAAGGACTGGCTGTTTCGTACAGACCGCCTCGGGTCAAGCGGCCGTTGGCTAGAAAACCTTTTAGTCCACCTACGATTTCCTGGGGCTTCTCAAATTTAAGTGTCTGAACCTCATCCAGTACCACAACTGCAAAACGCGCCAGTAATCCCCATTGCCCGCTGGCGTTGTTTACAAAAAGCACCGCTGGAGAGATGTTGCCACCGCTGACCAAACGCACACGTGGATTGATATTTTCGTACAGGTAACTCTTTCCTGTCCCTTTGGGAGCGAGTTCAAGCAAGTGCAGGTTTTTCTCTACAAGCGGCAATAAGCGACACAGTAGATAAGTTTTCTCGTACTCGTTAAATGCCCAGGGATTGTATCCCATAGATGTTAGAAGCAAGGCACGCCACTCATCTAGAGTGAAAGCGCTTCGTTTTTCTTTGAACAAGTCTAGATTGACTGAAGCCTGCATAGGTTTAAAAGATGTAATCGCCACCCCTTCCTCTGTGTCTGTCAGTTCTACGACTCCCCACATTCCTTGTTTGAGCAGGTCGGGATACGTTTCTACTATTCCGTCATTTATATTTACTTCGGAGAGACCTAAGAGCTTAAGCTGCGCAACTCGTTCTTTTGTCCGTTTTGTAAGAACAATTTCTACTTCAACTGGTGTTAAGACCTTAACAACCTCGCCATTGAGAAGACGATTCTTAATAATTTTAGATTCATCGGGCAAAGGTAGAAAGCGGTCAGACCAGGTTTGGATTTGTTTCAACTCGGCTGTAGTAACGGGACCCTCTCCGGGAGCCAGACTTTCCAACACCCATTCCGCTACATAAGCAGGAACATTGCGGCGGTTCAACTGGCTACTTGGAAGCCGACGTTTGTCGATTGCCAGACGACCAAATACTTGGCTAACTTTCTGATTTAAAGACTCGGTGGTAAAGGGTTCACTCATAGATTTAAATCCTTGAGTAAGTCATCATCGGAGCGCTCGTAAAGCGTTTCCACTTGCAGAACGGCCTCAAGTGGTTGTATGAAGACTGCGCCATTTGGTTGAACAAACATGAAGGTAACAGTAAGATTGCTTGCCTTTGATTTGTTTGGCCAAGGGGTAAGAGTTGCCTTTGTAGTAAATTGGTTTAGAGGCGCAATTTCCCAGTTCACATCAGGAAGCTCGGCGCCATGTGAAAAAGTAACTTTTTGACATTCGAGTTTCAGAGGGCTGTTATTGATTATCTCAATCGCTACTTCGCCGCTCATCTCTGCTTCGCCTTTGCCCGTCACTTTAATTTCAAGTTTGGGTAATTGGGCATCACGTTCAAAAATAAACCAAGGAACAATCACCTCCTCAGGAAACAGACCGCCATGCGGGTAGGCATCCGTTCCGCTAATATTTGAAAAAGTGATCTCGTTCCATGCTAAACAAAGGTCATGTTCCACGCCGAACCGCTCGCCGAAAAGTTCAACCCATCCGGCATTCTCGTTTATCACGAAGCCATTTTCGGGAAAGGTGCGTTCGACTTTCCCCCATGCAGCGCGTCCGTGCGTTTTCATGCCCGGGCCAGGTTGTGATTGGCGCGGTGTATGGGGGTTCATCAACCGTCCGTGGTCGCTGGTAAGCAGGATGTTCAGGTGAATGATCTCTGGTATTGTATCGACGAGTTTCTGTATCTCGTCCACAATGACTTGCAATTCTGCGCGCACTTGCCTGTCGCACTTGTCTTCTTGCTCAAAATGGTAGGCTTTATCGGGCTGCTCAACGCGCCAGAACCAAACTTGTCCGTGTTGCGCTTCTTTCAAATGTTTATGTGGAGGGCATTTATCGGGCAGGATATAACCTAACATTTGAGCTTGTGGTGCATAACGTGGCGGCACGCCCTTGAGCAGCGCTTCTTTAGCAAACTCAGTAACAGTGGGCAAGGCAGTGAAGCAATAGGTCTTTTGCAAAAGCGTCAGCCGTGGAATATGGGCGGAGATTTCTCTTACCATTTTTTCCGCGTCCCAGGCAGGCAGTCCATCCAGAAGGATGCACAAAGTTAGAGCATTGGAAGTTTCCAGCCGGGCGGATTTTTGAAAAACCAAATAATCGCCTGATAAAAGCCAACGGGGGTAGTGTGCTAGCAGCCAGCGGGCAAAATCCTGCGCGCGTGTGATAATGGTCTGACGGGCAAAGTCGTCCCCAAAGGCAGCTTGCCAGCGGCGATAGGGCAGATATTGATGCTCGAACCACTCCAGCACGGCTTTTTCGCCTTCGGGTAGAGAAGATGGCTCAGGAGGCGGGATGATTTCTTCGAGCGCGGACAGGCTTTGCTGATCGAGATAGCGGTAGAGCTGTTGAAGCACAGCGCGGCTGAGTTTATGGGCATTCTGTCGATAATACTCCGCTGTCAGGATTGCCAATTCTTGTCGCAATGACAGCGATAAGGGGAAAGAGAGCATTTCAGAAAAAAAGTTTCCCTTGGTCGCGATAATGCGCTTCATCCAGGCTTCTTTGATTTGCGCCAGAAGTGAGGATGGCAATTCTAGCGGGAACTCGCCCCAAGCCGGCTGTTCTTTTTTCTCCGCGCCTAACCAACGGAAGAGTAAGATTTGGGCTTGTTCAGCGTTTTGAGCACGATAGAGTTCTACTAACGGCGTGTTGGCGGCGCGGCATTGCATTTCCTCCGCGAATTTTCTCAGGACGACCATCTCGGCTTCGTTGGGATGGTTTTTGAGTAGCCAGAGCAACCACCGGGCAGCCTGTTGTGGTGAGGGATTTTCCTGCCACAGAGCATAATCATCCGAAAAACAAGCGTTGAGAACAAAAGTGGGAGACATTTCTTCTTCTGATAAATGTTCTTTACCAATTTTCCTGGCGAGTTGCTGGGCTTGCTCGGATGAAAGCGCCGGGAAAACCCTCCGCAAAACGGATACGGGCGACTCGACCACTTGCACCGGTAAACCGCGTAAGGCATAGAACGCTTCGGCCCAGGCACAAAGTCGCGTTCCACGAATCAGCAACGGGGATTGCAACAATGCCAGGCGCAGAAAATCTACTTCGTTCTCAACGACTTGAACACCTGTTGGAGCAGATAAATCACCTTCAGGGTCGAGCAGGATTTTGGTGGTCATGGTGTGTCTACCAATACTTTCAAACGCTCAAGACATTCGTGCCGTGTTTGGCGATCAAGTTCTTTGAACAGCGACTCGATTTTGAGTAGACGATCTTGGTCAATCTCCTTTTGAAGAATTTGCCGGAGTTTTTCGAGACGAGATTGGTCTTCAGCGGAGAGAAAAGAGGGTGGTTTTTGTACTAGACGCAACAATTCATCCGGTTTTTCTCCTGACTTATGACGACTTTCCAAGTCAAGTATCCATTGAGCTGCCTCCTTTGTTTTTTGTTGACGCAGGGCATCAACATCTTGCTTTGTCTGGCGTAAAAGGTTAACTTGCGCCGGACTCAGCCAGACGGAGAATTCAGTTTCGGCGGCTGTAATTTTGGTGTCAATGTTTGCCAACTCTTCCGGCGTATCTTTTGGCAATACGCTCAATGTTTGAATCCGCTCAAAGAATTCTTCTAATTTTTCCAGCGTTTGTTGGAGATTAGACAGAGTTTGGTAAAGCGATGTCTCTCGCGTCTGCTCAAGGTTGCGAAGCAGAAGGTCCTTTTGTTGGCGAATCGCTTGCAGCGAGTCTGCATTTTCTATGGTTTGTCGTAATGCCTGGACTAGTTGTTCAAATTGCTTGATGCGACGCTCTATTTGCTCCGTTTTTTCCTGTCGTAGTTTCTCGGTCTGTGAAGAGAGGTTCTGGAATGTGGCGAGTTTTTTTCTGTATTGATACAGGTCAGCCAACCCAGCAGATACGGCCATGCCGTTGATTTCAGCTAGAATAGGCTTTTCTTCTTCTGCTTGCCTGAGTTCATCTCGACGGGATTTGAGATCTTTCAGTGCATTTTCTGCCACAGAGCGGAGAGCAGGATACTCTTTGAGAGCGCGCAAGGCTTTGTTTAATTGCTCTTCATGTACTTTGTATTCGCTCAATTCGCTCAATTGGGCATAGCGGCTACAGTAAGTCTTGGTTTCGCCTTCCAAGCGAGATACTAAATCTTTGAGCAAGGCTTCTGCTGATGGTTGAGACGGCGAAACAAGCGCAGGTGGATTGAGATAGTTAAGTTGAGCACGCAGGGCGAATAATTTATCGAAATCGGCGTTCGAGAAATCCCTTATCCAGCCAGCAACCTGTTCATCGTATTCTTTGGCTTGGGCTATCGCTTCTTCGAGGCGCGGCGCAAGGTCTGCAATTGCTTGCCGGCGGTCAGAAGATAGACTGGGATTTTCTTGTGTCTGTTCCAGTTTAGCAAGTGCTTGCTCTGCTTGTGACAGGTTGAAGGGCCGGTTTTGACGAATCTGTTCCAGGATAGAATCCACTTCGGCAAACATTTCGTCAGCATTGATGCGGCTAATTGCCATTGGGCTAGTCACTATCAGCCGGTCGAGAAAGTCTTTAGGGCTTTTGGTTTCGTCGAAGTAGTTTTTAAACTTTTCGAGCGATACGAGCTGTCCGCTCATGGAAATGCGGATTTCGTGGCGGCGATAGCCAATCCATGCCGCCAGCAAAAGCGTGAGGGTATTGTAGTCGTGACCGTAGGGTGGATTGAGTAGATTTAGCAACACCTCGCGGACGCGGATTTCCTTACAACCAGGCGAGAAGGTGTCTTCTAACCGGTTCCAAGATTCGCGTAAAGCCAGTGAAGTTGGCGGTTGAATCGTGTGATCTTTCGCAGAAAGCAATCCCCATTGCACAGGAAGATAGTTTTTGGTGATGTAGGCTTGAATGTCTTGTTTTCCCAAGCTCGGAAGGCTGCCTGCAACTTCGTCGCTGAATAATCCCCGGGCAACTTTTTGAACCGCTTCCCGTAATTTGTTTGGACCTTTTCCGCCAACCGCATATTGAGTATAAAATTCAATCCGATGCTGATAAGCCCGGCGATAAATGGCGCTGGCTACGTCTTTTAATGACGCATTATTGGTCGTTTCAATTACCGCCCGACATATTTTCGGCAAAGCGTATTCATGCAATTTTCTGGGCAGGTCAGCGTAATGGTCGGGGTCAAAAAAGATTATGAAATTGACGTCAAACTCGCTGCGGGCGCGTTTGGTTTCGTTTTCATAACCAATCGAGCCAATTTTTTCTCGTTCGTTGCGCCCCAGGGATTCTAAGGCTTTTTTGCGCCTAGCGGATTCAAGCAAACCGGGCTGAGCATGGCTGGGCAAGACGACAATGACCGGCAAGGGATGCGGATTTGCGCCTAAGGCGTCGTCTAAAATTTTTTGAGCATTTTGGCGCAGGCGAATTTTTTCTTCTTCGGTTTTCGCCAAAAGCCAGATGATTAAGCCACGCGCGCCCTCCTCAATGCCAGCCGCTCCCGCGCGATAAGGAGAAAGCAGCGTTTTGATTGTTTCGGGCGTAAAGAATTCTTCGGTCAGGATGACTTGCTTTGGTGCCCAATCGTCGGCGGCACCAAAGTTCTGCTTCAATTCCAGCCGCGGGATTGATTTTGCAACTTCATCCAGCAGAGCGCGGTCAGCGGGGGTTTTTTGAACGGCTTCTTCGATAATTTTATCGGTTTCCAGCGAGCGCACCCCGGTTGGAAGTAGTGAAGAGACCTGGCGGTAGGGGTCAAATTCAATAACGCGATTGTTGCTTAGTTCTCGTAAAATGACTTTCAAGCGGGTCTCGGATAAACCCGAGAGGGCGCTGAGTAACTGTATTTGATCGGAGCCAGTTGCTTTTTTTCTATCCAAGGCGCTGACCGCTTGTTGTAGTAACAAGGCTTTGAGCGCGGCGCGATGTTCTTCGTCGAGCGGAAGGCGCGCGTTTTCGAGTGCGGCGCGATAGGCTTCATACCATTTTTTAGAGATTTGTTCGCCGAAGAAATCTACCAGTTCAATCGCAAAGACGAAATTAGGCTCTCCATCGCCGCGTTCGGCGGATTGTTCAGGCAACCCCTTTTCCCAGCGGTCGCGGACAAAATGCAAAGCAGTGCGCGCATTTTCGCCCGTTCCGGCTTCAAAGGTGTGGTTGGAAAGGATGGCGGTTGTTAGAGGATGAAGCGGAAAGCAACCTTTAACAACTGTTTGTAGTTTCTGTTCATTTCCCCATCGTAGGGTGTCGTCATACCGTTGGGAAAAATAGTCGGTGAGTGTTTCGCGATTGCGGGACATAGCCGCGCGGATGGGTTGGTGTTGCAGCCAGGCTGCCCAGGCTTTTTCATCTTGTTTTAAGTAAGAATCCAGCACGCCCTCCATCAGCGAGAACAATCGGGCGCGTTTGTCTTGCGGCAAGCGGTCGAGTTCTTTTCTGACGTCATCGCGCCGTGTGCCCTGGGCATATGTTTCCAGCACGCTTTCCAGTTCAATTTGGGTAAAAGCCAGGAAGGCGCTTTTGCCTTGTCGGTCGCTGATTCCATTAAGTAAATCTTGCAATTTGCCTGCGGCGCGCGATGCGACATATTTTTGCAAGAACAGGCTGAATTCATCGAACAGGACCAGCAAACCGCCCATCTTGTTCGGCACACAAACTTCATCTACTGCCCATAACACCAAGTCTTTCAGACTGATTTCGCGTCCAAAATCAGGATACGCCCCTGTCAGGTGTTTGAACGTTTCGCGCACGAGTTCATAGGCCCCGCTTTTGCGTAAGTCCTGGCGCAAAGAAGCCAAGTCTGTGTTATGACTGGCGAGAAACGCTTCTGCTTTCTGACGAGGTTCGCCATTGAGGTTATCCAACCAGGCTTGAGCGGGCTTGTGCCAGAGGGGGATCTCAATGTCGCTTGTACAATCGTGTTCTTTGAGAGCCTGTTCCAACGCCAGCAGGAAGCCTTCTTGCAAATCATCGAATCCGTCGCCTCGCAGACGGATGACCAAAAATTCGCCTTTGCTCTGCTTGAACTCGCGGTAGCCGCTGAGCGCCGCGGGGTTATTGAGTGCTTGCCCTAAACGCTCGAAAATGATGCGAACTTCATCGGACTCTGCTGGACGGGAGAAGAAGTTGGCGAGCGTGAGCGCCAGGTGACTTTTGCCGCGTCCGTAGTTGGCTGTCAGTACGATGCGATTTTCGTAGCGGTTGAGCGTAAAGGCAGTTTTGAGCGTTTCCAGCACATCTCTGGCTGAGACATCTCGCCCGGCGCCACTGGTGGCTGGAGCGCTGACCGTAAAAATGTAGTTGCGCAGCAAGTCGCGGTTGAGTTGGGAATTGTCGTAATCGCTCAACTGCACATCGGAACGAAAGGCGCCGTGTTCGTCAATATGGACCAAGTCTTTGATGAGCATGAGGCCCTCCTGGAAACGCTGATTTAGGGGTCTCCCTGGGCAACCAGGGCGGAATAGCGTTGAACGAGTTCGAGCGGGAAGAGTTCATGGGCGTGTTCGGGCAGGCTCAAGACCAGTTTGGCGCGCGGGTAGGGAATTCCCTCCAGCGCGCCGCGCCAGAAGCGCTCGCGCTCATCCACCTCCAAACCCAATAGAAGCAAATCCAGCGTATGGACAAGCAAACAATCGCGGTGATGAACTCCATTTGCCAGAGCGCGCAGCAGGTCGAGCAATTTCTGGTGACCATCCGGGCGGGTAAGACCGGAGAAGCGGGCGCCGGCGGGCAGCCGGTCGAGGTATGCCTGCCGCGCGTCGAGCGGCTGCAAATTGAGCCGCGCGGCAAGCGTTTCTTCTTTTCCCAAGTATTCGCGCGGCAGAAGCCAAACGCCTACTCCGTTGCGCGCGCCGGGTTGCCGGAGTTGTTGAACCAAGGTGTGCGCGTCCATTGAAAGCGCCTCCGCTTGCTTATGCGTACAATCTTTGCAGTGCAAATTCGGGGTCCGGCTGGAGCAGAACAACCTGATAGGGTTGGGCAATGCGGTGCAGGTCTATCATGCCTTCTTGCTTGAGTTGAATCAGCAGGTCGGTCAGGCCGCTCTCGCCCAACAGGAAGACGCCGGCAAAGTTTTCGCCAGCGAACTCATCAAGGTTGACCGTCAGGCGTTTCCCATAACGCGCCTGCCAATACTCCGCCAGGGCATAGCCCAGCGCCCAAACCGGCGGGGCGGAGACGGCAGGCACGCGATAGCGTTCTTTCTCGATTTCTTCGAGCAAACCAAGACGGCTGAGCCCGTCGGTTTTGAGATACGTGCCGGTGAAGACCGTGACCGTGCTGCGCACCGAGCGGGGAGCGGGGTCTTTGCCTGCTTCGCCGCGCAGCAGGTTGGTCAGGTCGGCGGTCAAGTCGGCGGCGGTAAACGTGTTGCCCGGCAAAAAACGCCGCCGAACCAGAGAATGCCAAAAGGCGGTTGGTCCGTGCGGCGCGGCAAGGTGATAGTGCATCAGCCATTGCGTGCCCGGTTTTTCCAGCGCTGGGTCATATTCGGCTGCAAAGCGCCCAAAGAGGGTGAGATGATTTTTTTCGTCCAACAGCCCCGCTCGATAGGCGTAGCGAGGCATTGCCTCTTGGTAAATTGTTCCTAAGTCTGTATATTGGGCTAAATCTGTCTTCCTAAATCCAGGCCTTCCTTGAGCGAGGTGCAGTACTTTAGCAATTGATGAACGTGATAAGGAAAAGGTTCGATGAAAAGTTAATCTCATGTTCCCGTCCTTTTGTTTTGTTATAAATGACATATTAAGCAACTTTCACTTTTTTCACTTTCCTCTACCGCGAATATGTTGACTAGCGTCAAATTAGTTTTTGACTGTTGTTGACGTTTCTTGCGTCGTTCGTATTCTTCTAAAATCGCCTTTTGGCGTTCAGGCAAACGCAATTCTTTGAGACTTTCCTGCTGAGACCACGTGTATCGTTCGCCTGTTTCTGGATCTTCTTTCTCATATGATTCTGCTTTTGCATATAAATCAGGATGATGTTGTAATAACCCTAACCATTCATTTTTTTGCTGAAAAAAACAAAAGTAACATCCAGATCGGGAACGCCATTGATAATATTCAGGTAGCCCTAAGCCGCTCTCATCCAATATTCGAAAAACATCTTCCCTTCTTATCCCATCTTCTATAAATGGATAACGGGCGATGATATTTGGTCTAGTGGAAATATACCCTTTGCGATGGATTTCATCTGCCCGAATCCCAATGTAGGTGTAACAAGGGCTTTCTCCTACGTATTCTTCAAACGGCTTTATTTTGAGATATTCTGTGCACCATCGTACTTGGCCCGACGGTAAAAAGCCGCCACGCGCCTTGAGCATATCTTCAAAAGACTGACGCGCCTTGAGCTTTTTTATTTCTTTTCCCAAGAAGGCTTCCAGTTTTTCCAAATATCTATAGGTTTCTCGCAACTCTTCGCCGGTATCGCAAAAGACGTACTCGAGGTTGGGGATACGGTCGCGCAGGTAGATGGCCAGGGCGGTGCTGTCCTTGCCGCCGGAGAGGGAGACGATGTGACGGATAGGTTCTTCGGACATAGGGTTTCAGATACCAATCAAGGCTATTTCGGGATGTATTTCACATTTTCCAGCCCGGCAAAGTGTGCGTCTTGCGTCCAGAGCGTAGCGTCGTGGAGGCGGGCAGTCGCGAGAATGAAACTATCGGCCATGGGGAGATGGTGTTCGAGCGACAGGTCGGCAGCCAGGAGGGCAATTTCGTCGCTGATCGCGACAATCTGACCGCGATACAACCGGCTGATGCCTTGCAACGCAGCCTCTTTGCCAAATTGCTGATGGAGCCGTCTGAAAACTTCGTACAAGCAGACGACGGGAACCAGCAACTTATCTTCCTGCGCAATCACCGGTGCATAGAAATTTGCATGTGCGCCGTTAGCAAAATATTCCAGCCAGCCGGAAGAATCGACTACATTCATCGTTCTTCGTTCTCTTCTTCGCGCTGTGGGTCGGTGTCCAGACCGGGGAAAATGCCTTGTGCCTGTTCGAGAGGCGGCACAAACAACACCCGTAAACCGCCTTCGAAGGGGATGAAAACCGCTTTGTACCCCGGCTTGACATCATATCTCTTCCGAATGGCTGCCGGAATGACGATTTGAAACTTGGAAGAAATTGTGACTGCTTCCATCTTACACCTCGCGAACGAACTGATATGGTAATAAGATTATAGCACACTATCCTTTCAGTCGTTCCAGCAGCAATTGCAAGGCGGCGCGCAGCGCTTCAGGTGGTTCCCCGCTTTGGCGCAGCGAATCTTCCAGCCGCTCGGCCAGTGCTAGGGCGCGAGCGCGCATTTCGGGCGAAAGAGCAGCCCGAAGGTCCCCTTCGGCTCGCTCGGCGCGCCACAGGTCGCCCAGGTAGGCAGCCTGCGCCTCGAAGCGCTCGGCGTCCGTATCGGTCCAAGTTCGCGGCGGGCGGCTGGCGATAAAGGCTAAAACGCTTTCGAGAGCGGCGCGCGAATCGGCGGCTTCGACGGCGCGTTTCAGCAATGGTAGCAGAGTGGGGTTTGTCACCCGTCGGGCGAGTTCAATGGACTGCTGGCGGAATTCCTCCCACCCGCTTTCGCTTGCAGGCAACCCACAAGCCGTCAGCCAAACGTCGCGCGCCCAAATGAGCAGGCGGGGGGTTGCATTGGCAAGCGCATCAAGCGCCTGATTTAACCGCTCGAAGAAAGCCTCAAACTGATGTGAGTCAAATTCCCCATCTTCGAAAGGCAGCAAGCCAAGCGCTTCAGGGACTTCGACGAAGAGAAACCGCTCCGGCGAGCGCGCTATCTCTACTGCGCGGCGTAAGTGGATGGCGGTTTCAGGCAGTTTGCGCGTGCGCCAGGCGTGTTCGGGCAGGGCTTTCAGGCGCCCAATCAACGAGCGGACGACCGGCATCACATACGATGGCACCTGTAACCCACGCGCCATGCGTTCGAGAACGGCGGCGCGCAACCCCGTCACGCGGCAACCGGCCACTGCAAACAACTCAGGGCGGCGCAGCAAGACTTCCCAATCGGCTACCCCTGGTTCTGCCAGTAGCGTGCCTTCCTTATACAGCGTTATCTCATTTTCGTGAACTTTATAAAAGAGAGCAAGAAGGACAGGCGCTAGCCCTGCCGTGACGCCGTAGGGCGGCGCGAACAAACGGGTGTACAGATCGGTGACAGGGCGCGGTTCAGGCAACCCACTAAAGACAAAGTCGGTTATGACTTCCCAAGCCGGACGGAGGCGGAGCGGATTATCTTTAGATGGCGGCGCAATGAACCAGGCTTCTCCTTTTTGGCGATGCAGTCTGCCACGGCGCAAAAGCGCCTCATACATGCTGCGCTCTGGCGGAAATTTTTGAATCCCTAACAGGGGCTGCTCAGCGCGAGTGAGAATTCCCTCGATGAGCGTACGCCGCGCCGCCGCACCTTGTGAGGTCAGCTCGCGGCGGTTGAGCAATTCGTTCCATAACCGGGGCGAGTCGGGATAGAGCGCGTCGCAAATCTCCGAGAGTAGTGCGGAAAGCCCGCGCCGTACTTTGGGCGACACGTCTCGCCCGCTGTGGAACCACTGACAGCCATGCAGAGCTGAGATTTGGTGAAGATTGAAGGCTTCGTCCAACTCGGTGCGGATGGTCTGTTCGATGGCTGCCAGTCGTGTCCGCCACTCGCGGCGCGCAACCGGATCATCGCGCAGTTCGGGCGTGTTCTCGCGCACCCAGTGCAGGCCGCGTAACTCCTGAGCCAGTTCCTTCAACCGTATAGCCCGCCCAGACACCCCGATGACCAGGTTGCGCTGTGACGCCAGATGCTCGCTGCGCGCCCAACGTTCGAATTGCTCTACTTCTTCCAGTGTGGCAGGCAGGCAAAGCAACACCAAGCCGCTGGCGTTTGTTGATGGGGCTGATGGAATCATGTCCCGATTCTGGCTGTCCACATAGCGCACATCGAAGAAACGCAGTGAGCCGGTCTGATAACTATAGCGGCGCGCCAACAGTGGACGGGATGGCAAGTAACCTTGCAAGATTTCGGCCACGCTGAGTGTTGTCCCTAGCGCGGCGCGAGCAGCCTGCAGACGTTCCTCGATATCCACGTCGCTGCCCTGCCAAACGGCGTAGGTCTCGTTAAAGCGGCGAAAAACAATCAACGAGCGGCGCTGAAGCGAGGTCAGTGCGGTGCGTAAATCGGTTTCTCCGTACGCCGGCGTCAGGGCGCTCACAATCATCTTCTCGTGTGCCTGGAGCGGACTGATTTCTCCCAGCCAGTTCAACAGTCCGATGGTCTTCAATAAATCTTGTTCAATTTTCTTCAGTGAAGGCGTGTTTTCCAGCCGTTCCAGCGTTTCGGTGAGCGGGCGCGCTCGTCCTGAGGCATAAATCCGACTTTGGTAATTAGCGGCCAGGTAATCGAATATATCTGACAGGTGTAACAGTTCGCCTCGCCTATGGGTGGCTAAAAATTCTTGAAAGCCAAAAGGTTCCTGGGATGAAAGGTAAGCAAAGATGGAACGCTCGTTTTGCGCCAGGCGGCGGAAAATGTGGGGCAAAGAGACGAAAGCGCTCGGATGGAGCGGATAGACGCGGCGGCAGAGTGCCTCGAATTCCTCATCGCTTAGCGTGGCCGGACACCACTCCTGAAGAGTCGCTGTCGGTACGTGCACAGGGAAATCAAAGTCCGATTCTACAAATGCGTTTGCCAGCAGGCGCATTTGTTGAACTGCCGGCTCCTGAAAAGGAATGTCCTCGAAACGTCCCTGCACTTTAGCCCACTCGCGTTGCGTTGCCCGGTCGAGCAGGGCCGCGTAACCGTCGAAAGCCTGATGTAGAATCCCGATGAACACGAGGGGATGCTTATTGCTATGCGCGGCAAGTTCTGCCAATTCCTGCAATAGATATACGTCGCTTTCCTGCGGATGAGAAGCAGCATGTTCTAGCGCTTTCCCCATTTCATCGAAGACAATCAGCAGTCCATTCGCACCGGACCCAGGCCTGCTTGCCGCTTCGAGGAACATTTCTACCCATCTCACAAAGGCGCGGCTATCTTGGCGTCGGGCAATCTCCAGTTTCTCCTGCCACTCGGCGGGGAAGCCGCTGCTTTCTAGAACCTGTTGGAACCCGCGTGCCAGGCATTCCTGCAGCGGGGTGCGGGAGCCAGTTACAGCGATGGTTTGCAGGCTGCCGCGTTCACCGAGAACCTGCGACAACCGTTCCGTCAAGGACGGATCGGCTTGTATGACCAACTTCCAGGCAAGCGTGTGTCCAGGGCGGCATCTATCGAGCAAATGAGCCAGAAACAAAGCAAAGAAAGATTTGCCCGAACCGTAAGGACCGGTCAGTGTCCACGCCCTGGCGTGGTTGGTCAAGCCGTCTGCAATGCGCTCTAGTGCGGCCAATGCCTGGGCCGTGAGAGTATATCCGCCCAAAAGGTTGTTACTTTGCAGGTCATCTTCCAATCGCACGGCTCGCAGATGACTAGTACGAACCCGGATAATGTCGCTCAACAGGGATTTAGGCATAGTATTTCCTCAATAAGTCCCACCTCAATTCATGTGATGTATCGCGTAAATAAACCTGTCGCAGACCGGCGGTTTCTTGAATACGCAAGTTCCCTTCAGTGAGCGCTTCCAGGTCTTCCAGATACCCCATGGCGCTGTTCTCGTCTATCTTGAAAATTTGTCCCGGACTGCCCGGCGAGTAAACGCACTCATCCAATGTAATTGTGCGCTGGTGGGTTGCTTTTTGAGCCAAGAACTCTAGTAGCGCATATCCGAAGATGGCTGCTGGCAAGGAAGATTTCGCACCGACGTCAAAGCGATACACACTATCGGTTGGAGAGAAACGTATCAGATTCAAATCAACCAACGGGCAGCTCAAGGTCTCTTCACCATCCCCTTTGCGGCTTTGCGCTGGGATATAGGTGTAAATAAACACATCGAATTCCCGCTCGACCATTCCCTCTGTGGTTTCTATTCCTCGCCGAGTCAATTGTGTTTTCAGAAAATCAATGAGGGTTGGCTTACGGAATTCTACATCGTAGTAATGGGAAAAGACCAGGTACCATACCAGTCCACGCTCTTGGTTGCTGGCAAGTTGCCAATGCAGTAGCCAAAGCGAGCCAATATCTTCCAGGTAGGGATCCCAGCCACCTTCGGCAAGTAGTGCTTTTCCAAATACCGATGGGGTCAGTACTCGTAGATGATCGCTTACGGGTTGAAGCAATCCTAACGCCAGTTCCCAATAGCGTATCGAGGCAGCCATGTTCTTCCCCACTCCCAGTGTAACAAAGGCGTCTTCTCGGCTGAAGACAAGAGGATCTTCAAGGATGGCATCTAGTCCTTTTTTGAGCCAGCCATGACGAAAGGTGAATTTTTCATGCCCTCCGAAGGGGGGCCGCATCAAAGTCGGTGCGTTAAGGGTTGTTTGCATTTTGTTCTCATATGTGCACGATCTTTGTTTCCCAAACATCAACCATTTACAGCGAGTTAAGGCAGGTAGCACGAAAGTTCCGCATTCAGATTAACTGCCAGGCGCTACGACCGCATAACCAACTAAGGCCTCGCCGGTTTGCGCGGTAGGGTTTATTTTATTGTATCCAGCGCAGGTTGTCTGTCAATAGACACCCGGTGGGCGACTGCATCTCTGTGCAACCGGCTTCGGCAGGGCCTCCGCCCTGCGGGGATGCTTTGCGAACCCCCGCCTCACCTGTAGCAGGTGCAGGCGATACACACCAGCCAGCCAAGGCCGACCCCGAGTCCGCTTGAGCGGACTTCCACGACCTGAGCAGGGGCTTCAGCCCCGGCGGCTCTGTCTCCCGGAAAAGAACTTCAGTACCCGCCAGCCGGCCAAGGCCGACTCCGAGTCCGCTTTTAGCGGACTTCCACGACCTGAGCAGGGGCTTCAGCCCCGGCCCTCCCTGTGTGGTAAACTCTAGCCGATGAACGCCCATTCTGCCACCGCCCTCGCCCATCCCAACATCGCATTCATCAAGTACTGGGGCAACCGCGACGACGCCCTGCGCCTGCCCGCCAGCGGCTCGATTTCCATGAACCTGGACGGCCTGCACACGCGCACCACCGTGACGTGGGAGACGAAGCGGAGGACAGGCCCCGATTCGTTGACCCTGAACGGCAGCCTTGTCAGCGGCGAAGCCCTGGAGCGCGTCTCGGCCTTCCTCGACCTTGTCCGCCGGATGGCGGGCTTCGATTGGCGCGCCGCGGTGGTCAGCGAGAACAATTTCCCGATGGGCACGGGCATCGCCTCCTCGGCCTCGGCCTTCGCCGCCCTGGCCCTGGCGGCGACTCGCGCCGCCGGCCTGCACCTGAGCGAAGGCGAACTCTCGCGCCTGGCGCGGCGCGGCTCCGGTTCGGCCTGCCGCTCCATTCCCGGCGGCTTCGTCGAGTGGCTGCCCGGAACAGGCGACGCCGACTCCTACGCCGTCTCGCTTGCCCCGCCGGAGCACTGGGACCTGGCCGATTGCATCGCCGTCGTCAGCCGCGAACACAAAGCGACCGGCTCGGCGCGCGGCAGCGCCCTGGCGGCCACCTCGCCCCTGCAGGCTGCCCGGCTGGCCGACGCCCCCCGCCGCCTCGACCTGTGCCGCGCCGCCATCCTGCGCCGCGACTTCGAAGCCCTGGCCGCCGTCGCCGAACTGGACTCGGACCTGATGCACGCCGTGATGATGACCTCCACCCCGCCGCTGTTCTACTGGCAGCCTGCCACCCTGGCCGTCATGCAGGCCGTGCGCGCCGCCCGCGCCGGCGGCCTGCCCGTCTGCTACACGGTGGACGCCGGCCCCAACGTCCACGTCATCTGCGAGGCCGGCGCGGCGGACGAGACCGCCGCCCGACTCGCCGGCCTGCCGGGGGTCCGGCAGGTGCTGCGCGCCCGGGTCGGCGGGGCGGCGCGGCTGATCGGCATGGACTGAGCGGCTTAAAACTCTTACACTTCTCTAAATCTCCCTGCGTGGAATAGAGATATAATCGAAAAAAACGCCTCGATGGAGGCGCGCGTTTATCGTTGAAAGGCAAAACATGGACACTGGTTTTTTGGGCGGTCTGACCTTCCTTCTGGTTCTGGCCGGCATCATCATCCTGCACGAAATCGGACACTTCGCCGTTGCCCGCCTGCTGCGCATCGAAATTGAAGAATTTGGCATCGGCATCCCGCCGCGTCTGCTGCGCCTCTGGCGGACCAAGGGCTGGCTGGTCATCGGTCGGACGCGCCTGAACATCCCCGCCAATACCACCCTGCCCTTCAACCCCCTCGAAGCCGAGGGGCGCGTGGTAGAGGCGACCGCCCTGCGCCGAGGCCAGGAACTCGTCCTGCGCAGCATCGCGCTGGCGGACACCGAAGACGGGCAAGCCGACCCGACCCCTACCGTTCTCGAAGCCCCCGACGGCAGCCTGAAATTGCACGGCCGCCTCAAAGAGATTCATCAGGGGACGCTCTTTACGCTCAACTGGATTCCGCTGGGCGGCTTCGTCCGGCCCAAGGGCGAGGACGACCCGACCGTCCCCGGCGGGCTGGCCGCCGCCAAACCCTGGCAGCGCATTCTTGTGCTGCTGAGCGGCGCAGCCATGAACTTGCTGACCGCCGTGGTCGTGTACGCCATTCTCTTCCACCAGGCCGGCGCCCCCGATAGAGTGCGGATAGAAGAAGTCGCCCCCGCCTCTCCGGCCGAAACCGCCGGCATGCTGCCCGGCGATTTCATCCTGGCCGTTGACGACCAGGAAATTCACCGCATCTCCGAATTGCAACTCTACACCGCCCAGCACGCCGGCCAGGAAGTCCAGGTGACCCTCCTGCGCGGCGACCAGACCCTGGTCGTCCCCATCGTCCCGCGCCAAAACCCGCCCGAAGGGCAGGGACGCATGGGCGTCCTCACCTATCAGGAAATGCGGCCGATGAAATCCATCTTCGAGACCCTCGGCTACAGCCTCCAGGCCACCGGCCAGAGCGTGCGCGAAATCCTGTCGCTTCCCATCCGCCTGATTGCCGGGAGCCTCGCCCCCGAACAGGCCCAAATCGCCGGGCCGCGCAGCATCTGGAACCTCTTCCAGCAATCGGTGGCGCGGGATGTGGAAAGCCGTCAGCAGGCCGCCGCCGGCGAACCGTCCGCCCCGACCAATTACACCTTGTCCGTCATCATCTCCCTGACCATCACGGTCGGCGTCTTCAACCTGCTGCCCCTCCCGGCCCTGGACGGCGGCCGCATCTTCTTCTCGCTGATCGAACTCATCTTCCGGCGGCGCGTCCCGCCCCGCCTGGAGACCGCCGTCCACACCATCGGCTTCGTCCTGGCCCTCTCGCTGATGGGCTACTTCTACATCGCAGACCTGCTCAACCCGCTGGTCATCAAACTGCCTTGAAAGAACCTATGTCGGAAAAGAACTCATTCCAGTCTGTGCTCGAAGCCCTGCTGAACGAATCGCAGACCTTTCCCGCCCGCTACCTGGCGCGCTTCTCGGACCTCGAACCGGCTCAACTGGAGGCCCTGGCCGAAATCTGGCCGCGGGTGCCGCTGGCGCGCAAAGTAGCCCTGCTCGAAGATTTACAAGACCTGGCCGAGGATGACACCCTGGTCTCCTTCGAAGCCTTCGCTCGCGCCCGCCTGAAAGACCCGGAGCCGTCCGTGCGCGCCGGCGCCCTGCGCCTGCTCGTCGAATGCGAGGACACCCACCTCGTCCCCGACCTGCTCGACCTGCTCAACGCCGACGACGAACCCGAAGTGCGCGCCGCTGCGGCGGTTGTCTTGGGGCAATTCATCTACCTCGGTGAACTCGAAAAAATCCCGGCCGCCACCCTGCGGGAAATCGAAGACCACTTGCTGACCGCCACCCGCGACGCCTATCCCCTCGTCCGGCGGCGTTCGCTGGAGGCGCTCGGCGCCTCGTCACGCCCCGAATTGCCTGCTCTCATCGAAGCCGCTTATCATCAGGAAGACCCCGATTGGATCGTCAGCGCTTTGTTCGCCATGGGGCGTTCGGGCGACCTGCGCTGGAGCAAACAGATTCTTTCCAAATTGAATCACCCCAACCAGGCCATCCGCACCGAGGCCGTGCAGGCCGCCGGTGAATTGGGCCTCACCGCCGCCCGCTCTGCCCTGCTCGACCAACTGGAAGACGAAGAAGACCTCTTGGTGCGGCACGAAATCATCTGGGCGCTCTCGCAAATCGGCGGCGAGGGCGTGCGCGAACGCCTGGAGGAACTTGCCGACGCCGCCGACGCCGAAGAAGACGACGAGGAGGCTGAATTCCTGGAAGAGGCCCTTTCCAACCTGGCCTTCACCGAAGACAAGAGCCTCTTCGACATGTTCGATTTCGAAACCGAAGACGACCTCTGACGAGACACACCGTGGCCGCCTTGCTCGCCGTCTTTGCCAACAACCTGCTGCCCATCCTGCTCATCGCCGCCTGCGGCTTCGCCCTCGGTCGGACGACTCAGGTCGAACCCCGCACCATCGGCCGGGTGACCTTTAACATCTTCAGCCCCGTGCTCATTTTTCGGCTGTTGACCGACAACCGGCTCGAAATCGGACGCCTGGCCCAAATGCTGGGCTTTACCTCCGCCGTCTTCTTCCTCATGGGCGGCCTGGCATATCTGACCGGCCGCCTGCTGAAACTGCCGCGCCCCATCCTGACGGCTGTCGTGCTGACCGTGGCCATCTCCAACAATGGCAACTACGGCCTGCCGCTAATCGCCTTCGCCTTCGGCGAAGAGGCTATGGCCTACGCCAGCCTCTATTACATCGCCATCGCCGTCCTGACCAACACGGTCGGCGTGTTGTGGGCCTCGCTGGGCCGCATGACTCTCAAACAGGCGCTGCTCGGCCTGCTCAAGGTGCCTATGCTCTACGCCGTTGGAATCGCCCTCCTCTTCATCCGCACCGGCTGGGTCATCCCCGCGCCGCTCGACCGCACCATCGGCCTCCTGGCCGGCGCGGCCGTCCCCAGCATGTTGATTCTGCTCGGCCTGGAACTGTCCCGCTTCGCCTGGAGCAAGCACATCTCGGCCATCGCCGTCAGCCTCGCCCTGCGCCTGCTGGCCGGTCCGCTGGTCGGCGGCCGCCTGGCCCCCCTCTTTGGCCTGGAGGGCGCTGCCCGCCAGGCAGGCGTCACCCAGACCGCCATGCCCACCGCCGTCATCACCACCGTCCTGGCCTCCGAATACAACCTCGAGCCGCACCTGGTGACTGCCATCGTCTTCTTCAGCACCATTTTGAGTCCCCTCACGCTCACCCCGCTCCTGTTCCTCCTGGGAGGCTGAGATGCGTTGCGTTCTACATTCCCTGCTGCTCTGCGGGCTGATCTTGGGCCTCGCCCCCTCGGCCCAGGCGCAAAGTGACGTTGTCATCGAAGATGTCGGCGTCACGTATCTCTACGGGGAAGAAATCATCTTCTCGGCGCGCCTCCGCGCGGCAGTCCCCATCCAGGCCGCCTACCTCATCTTCCAGGCAGAGGGCGACCCCATCGCCCGCGTCGTCCCGCTGACCATCGCCGGCGACGGGACGGTTGCCTACACGCACCACATCACCGCAGGCCTCCTGCGCCCCTTCGCCGTCGTCACCTTCTGGTTTCGGCTCGAATTGAGCGGCGCCCAGGTCTACACCAGCCCGCCCTACAACTTCAAATACGAAGACAACCGCCCTCCCTGGCAAACCCTCCAGGACGACCAGATTCGCCTGCACTGGTACACCGGCGACACCCCCTTCGGCCAGGCCGCCTTCGACACCGCCCACCGCGGCCTGCAGTCCGTCGCCGACCTGCTCCCCGTGAACCCGGCGCACCCCATCGACATCTACATCTACCCCACCGCCGCCGACGTCCAGCAGACCCTGGGGCTGGGCGGCGAATCGTGGGTCGCCGGCCACGCTGACCCCGCCCTGGGCGTGCTGCTCGTCTCCATCGCCCCCGGCGAAGCCCAAAACATCGAAATGGAACGCCAGATTCCACACGAACTGGCCCACATCCTGCTCTACCAGTACACCGGCAGCGCCTACGAGAACCTGCCCACCTGGCTGATCGAGGGCCTGGCCACCCAGGCCGAACTCTACCCCAACGCCGACTACAACTACATCCTCTCGGTCGCCAGCCAGAACGACACCCTGATTCCAATCGCCAACCTGTGCGGCCCCTTCCCGGCCGATGTGTCCGGCGCCATGCTGGCTTACGCCCAGTCCGGTTCGTTCGTCGGCTACCTGCGCCAGACCTACGGCGCCTCCGGCCTGCACGCCCTGCTGGACGCCTACGCCGACGGCCTGGACTGCGAGCGGGGCGCCATGCGCGCCCTCGGCCTGCCGCTCTCTCAACTGGACCTGCGCTGGCGGCAGGCCGTCCTCGGCGAAGACGTCGCCAGCGTGGCCTGGCAAAACCTGGCCCCTTATTTCATCCTCCTGGCCCTCATGCTGGCCATCCCGCTGTGGCGCATCGGCGCCCGCCGCGAGAAAGGACAAGATGTCAGACCCAAACGCTAAGACCCGCCTGCACATCTGGGTACAGGGCCTCGTCCAGGGCGTGGGATTCCGCGCCTTCGTGATTCAAAACGCCTTTCGGCTGGGGCTGAAAGCCTGGGCGCGCAACGTCGGCTACGACCGGGTCGAAATCGCCGCCGAAGGCCCCCGGCCCGTCCTGGAAAAATTCGCCGAAATCGTGGTCGCCGGGCCGCGCGCCGCCCGCGTCGAGAAACATTCCATCGAATGGGAAACCCCCACCGGCCGCTTCGACGACCCCGACGCCAGCACCCCCTGACCTGCCGCCTCAGGCAAACCCCAGCCCCCTTTCCTTGAGCGAAACCCAGCGCCCCTGGCCGATGACCAGGTGATCGAGCACATCCACGTCCAGCAGCCGCCCGGCCTGGACGATGGCGCGCGTCACGGCCACATCGTCCGGGCTGGGGGTCGGATCGCCGCTCGGATGGTTGTGCGCCACCAGAATGGCCGCCGCCCCGCGCCGGATGGCGGCCTTGAAGACCTCGCCCACATGGACTTGGGCGCTGTTGACCGAGCCTTTATACACCTCCACGATGTCCAGCAACCGGTTGCGCGTGTCGAGCAGCAAGACGCGCAAGTGTTCCTGCTCGAAGGCAGACATTTCATAAGACACCAGCGCCGCGGCGTCGGCCGGGCTGTTGATGACGGGACGTTCCTCCGGCGCCTCGAGCGTCAGGCGGCGGCCAAGTTCAATCGCCGCCTTGATCTGGGCCGCCTTGGCTGCCCCAACCCCATGCTGGTTGCACAAATCCTCGAAAGGGGCGCGGTGCAGGCCCGTCAGCCCGCCAAACGCCGCCAGCAGCCGCTGTCCCATCTGGACGGCGCTTTCCCCCGCCACGCCCACCCGCAGCAGGATGGCCAGCAATTCGGCGCTGCTCAGCGCCTGAGGCCCCAAACTGGCCAGGCGCTCGCGCGGCCGGTCGGAAGCAGGCAAATCGGCAATGCGGTAAACGGGTCGAGGTGCCGAAACGTTCATGCAATTCCCTCCTGAGATTGAAGTCCAGGTCCAATTTTACGACAGAATCCGAGCCTCCGGCGCGCCTGTCCGCCGCTGGCAAGGTCGCCGGTAGTACTAATGAGTCAAATTTTTTGATTGACTTAATATCACTATTTAGGTAGTATATGCCCAAAAATATCAAGGAGGAAAACTCATGAAAAGCGCTTTATTCAAACTGGCCTCTTTATCTGTTGTCCTCATCCTCATCCTGACGGCCTGCCGCCTGCCCAACGCGACGACCCCCGAACCGGTCACTCCTACCCCGGCCGAGCCAGCCTCGACCGAAGTGCCGGCCCCGGAGACGCTCCCGACCGGCTTCACCGACTTGCTCGAGGCCAAGGTCGCCTCCGGTGAGTGGACCTACGAAGAAGGGCTGGTCATTTTGCTCAAACTCTTCGCCGGCGAGATTCAAGCGGCCGAGGCCTCGCTGGGGCCGGGCGTCCTCGAAGCCGAGGGCAGCGGAGTACTCGACCTGGCAATCGAATACTTGCAAACCGGCACAGACCAGGCGGTCAAAGCCGAAATCACCCGCCTGTTGAACATTCTCGTCCCATCCCAGGCCGTCCTCGACCAGTATTCGATTCCCGCCGAGCAGGCCAGCCGCCGCCCTCCCGGCGTCGCCGCCCCCCTCCGCCAGGAACTGAACTGCGCCACCTTATGGGCAAACGGTTTCCCCGATAACCGTGACCCCTCCTTCCGTTGCTTTATGCACGGCGGGGGAGAGGTCGCCGGTCAGCAATTTCGTGTCTATTATCCCCTGGAGTGGCGCGACGATGCGAGATTGATAGGCTACTATGAAATCACGCTCGATGCCGCTGCGGCCTCGCTCAATACCTATCGTGCTTATGGCGAGATTCGGCCGATTTATTTCGTCTTCACCCAGCGAGACCACATCGAGAATCCTGTCACCACCCTGGCAGTCGCCTCATGGTCTCACTTTCAGCCGGGTGAAGCCTGCCCGGTGATTATCTACCCACGGGCGTTTGAGTTGCACCGCCCCGAGTTCCAACAGATAATTGCCCACGAGATCTTCCACTGCTTCGAAGCCTGGAACCTGCGCGACCAGGGCATTGGGGCCGGTTACACCTCCTCCAAATGGTGGGTAGAAGGCGCGGCTGAATATTTCAGCAATGTGGTCTATCCCTCGGTGAACTACGAGTACCGCTTCGCTGCCAGTCTTTCGAGCCGCTCGAATACGGAACCGCTGACCAGCATGACCTATGAGAACTTCGCTTTCTTCCAATTTCTGGGCAACCGCTCCGGCCCGGCCGGCGTGATTGCTTTCCTGCGCCAGATGCCGGTCGTCTCCGGCATAGACCACCAACTGAGCGCGCTTTCCGGCGTGCCGGGGATAGAGGATACCTGGGAGGAATTCGCACGCGCCCTGTTCGACGCCACCCTCTTGGACAGCGACGGTTCGGTGGCAAATATCCCCCTCAGTTACACCACCGAATTCAGGTTCGCCGAAGCCGGCAGCACAACCCTGAGCGGCAAACCTTTCGTGCTGGCGCGTCACAGGCTCATCTTTACTGAAGAGCAGGAATTCCCCGTCAGCGTAACCACGGCCGGTCCGGGAAGGTCGGCGGCCCGGCTCAGTGGCACGCGTGACCCCTGGCTGCCGCTGCCGGCAACGATTGCCGCATGCGGCGAGGCGGGCTATCTGGTTTACACGCTCACCACGACCGTCGGCGCCGAGCGCACCGAAACGGTGACCGTCGCCCCGCCGACAGAGCACCCCTGCGACCGATGCGTGGTCGGTCAATGGCGCTCCACGCCGGAAAGCGTACTGGCCTACTTCCGCTCCATCATCGCCCAAACCGGCGACGGCTCGGCCTCTGTTTACGTAGAAGAAGTCTCTGGGGCGATGGTGGCAGAATTCCGGACCGACGGCATGGCAGTGGCCGGCTACGACAACCTGGTCGTCCATCAGGTGGTGACCGGCAGCGGAGTCCTGGGCGGCCCAGCCATTGAAACCGATATGTTCATCTCGTTCAGCGGCACCTCCAGCGGCAGGTACACGGCCGACGGGACAAACATCACCGGTTCGGGCCCCGGCACAGGGATTGTCGTCACCGTGGACACCTACGTCAACAATCAATTCATGGGGACGAACACCCTCCCGATTCGTCCGGAGGATTTCCCCGCCGGCGCGCCGCTCCCGACGCGCTATACCTGCTCTGGGAATACGCTGACCATGTGGCCGCCGGTGAGCGGCGTTCCGAATGTCGCTCCCATCGAGTATCGCCGCGTCAGCCCATAGGCAGCCCCGGTCAAAAATAGAATCGATTCGACCTGCCCTTGACAGACGCCCAAAACTGCGGATAATAACCACCAACCCATTTGCCCAACGGCGATGACGGAGAAAAGTAGGCCAGCAGAGGACGACAGGGAGGCCGGGGCGCAGACTGAGACCCCCGCCCGCCGCGAACCTGGCCGAAGTTCCCTCCTGAGCCGCTCCGGGGAACGCGGCGCAAGCCGTCAGTAGTTGGAGCCGCACTCCCAGCGTTAACGGGGCAGCCGATGATGGTCGGCGCTGAGTGGACCTGCCCCGGCGCTTGCGCGCCGGGAGGTCAAGTTGGGTGGTACCGCGGGAAATCCCCTCCCGTCCCAGAATGGACGGGAGATTCTTTGTTAACCACAAAGGCGAACGGCCACATTTTTGGAGGCATGTATGCAAGAGAAACTGAAGGAAATCGAAACCACAGCCCTGGCAGCCCTCGAAACCGTCCAGGACGAAGCCGCCCTGGAGGCCTGGCGCGTCACCTACCTGGGCCGCTCCTCGGCGCTGATGAACCTCTTCGGCGCGCTGGGCACCCTCTCGAAGGAGGAACGTCCGCTCATCGGCCAGGCGGCCAACGCCGTCAAGAAGGCGCTCGAATCGGCCCTGGAGGCGCGCCGCGCCGCGCTGAAAGAAGCCGCCCTGCAGCGCTCCCTGGCGGGCGAACGGCTGGATGTCAGCCTGCCCGGCCGTCCGCTGCCACGCGGCCGCCTGCACCCCGATACGCAGACGCTGCGCGAAATCTACCGCGTCTTCGGCGAGATGGGCTTCCAGGTCTACCGCGCCCGCGAGGTCGAGACCGACGAGTACAACTACCAGTTGCTCAACTTTCCCATCGGTCACCCGGCGCGCGATATGCAGGACACCTACTTCATCGCGGCCGAAGGGCGCGGCGACAACCCCCTCCTGCTGCGCACCCACACCTCCCCCGGCCAGATTCGCTCGATGCGCGCCTTCTCGGCCATGAACCCGGCCGACCCGCCCCCCGTGCGCATCATCCTGCCCGGCATGTGTTACCGCTACGAGCAGGTCACCACCCGCCACGAGACGCAATTCGACCAGGTGGAAGGGCTGGCCGTCGGGCCGGGCATCACCTTCAGCGACCTGAAAGGTACGCTGGCCGACTTCGCCCGGCGCATGTTCGGGCAGCGCGTCCGCACCCGCTTCCGCGCCTCCTACTTCCCCTTCACCGAACCAAGCGCCGAGTTCGACGTCGAATGCTTCCTGTGCAGCGGCGCCGGCTGCAACGTGTGCAAGGGCGCCGGCTGGCTGGAAATCGGCGGCTGCGGCATGGTTCACCCGGTCGTCTTGCAAAACGGCGGCTACGACCCGGCCCGCTACACCGGCTTCGCCTTCGGCCTCGGCCCGCAGCGCATCGCCATGCTGCGCCACCACATCGAAGACATCCGCTACTTCTGGCAAAACGACCTGCGCTTCCTGGAACAATTTTAGGAGTCCGTCATGAAAGTCCCCATTTCCTGGCTCAAAGAGTTCGTTGACATCGACCTGCCCCTGCCTGAACTGGCCTACAAGATGACCATGGCCGGGCTGGAGGTGGAAGAAATCCGCTACGTGGGCCTGCCCATGCCGGCCGAGGCGGCCCGCGCCGACACCAAAATCAGCGGCCTGGCCTGGGACCGCGAGAAAATCGTCGTCGCCGCCATCCAGGAGGTCATGCCGCACCCCAACGCCGACCGCCTGGTGCTGTGCCGGCTGTTCGACGGCCAACAGGAACACATCGTCCTGACCGGCGCGCCGAATCTGTTCGAGTACAAGGGCAAAGGTCCGCTGCCCAAGCCGCTCAAGGTGGCCTACGCCAAAGAGGGCGCCCAAATCTACGACGGCCATCAGCCCGGTCAGGTGCTGGTCACGTTGAAGCGGGCCAAAATCCGCGGCGTGGATTCGTACTCGATGGCCTGCTCGGAGAAAGAACTGGGCATCAGCGACGATCACGAGGGCATCATCCTCTTCGACGACGACGCCCCGGTCGGCGCGCCGTTGGCCGATTACATCGGCGACGCCGTCCTGGAGGTCTCGCTCCTGCCCAACATGGCCCGCTGCGCCAGCATCCTGGGAATCGCCCGCGAGGTGGCCGCCATCCTCGACCATCCCCTGCGGACGCCGCGCTTCGAGGCCGTGCGGGAAGGCCCGCCCTTCGAGGCCGAAATCGAGATTACCAACCCTGAACTGAACCCGCGCTTCGTCCTCGGTCTGATTCGCAACGTCCACATCGGCCCCAGCCCCTACATCGTGCAACTGCGCCTGAAACTGGCCGGCATGCGGCCCATCAACAACGTGGTGGACGCCACCAACTACGTGATGCTGGAAATCGGCGAGCCGCTGCACGCCTTCGACTACGATGTGCTGGCAAAGCGCGCCCAGGGGCGGCCGGTGAAAATCATCACCCGCACCGCCAGAAAAGGCGAGAGGCTGGTCACCCTCGACGACGTCGAGCGCAGCCTGGACGAGAACACCGTCCTGGTGTGCGATACGGCCGGGGCGTTGTCTATCGCCGGAGTGATGGGCGGGCGCGAGTCCGAGGTCAGCGCCGCGACCCGCAACATCCTGCTGGAGGGCGCGGCCTGGAACTTCATCAACATCCGCAAGACGGCTCGCGCCCAAAATCTGCCCTCCGAGGCCTCCTACCGCTTCTCGCGCGGCGTCCATCCGGCGATGGCCGAACGCGGCCTGCTGGCCGGCCTGGAACGCATGCGCCAATGGGCAGGCGGGACGGTGGCCGCCAACCTGGTGGACGCCTACCCTCTGCCGCCCAAAGACCCGGTCATCGAACTGAGCGCCGCGGAGGTCGAACGCTGGCTGGGCATTTCCATCCCGCCCGCCGAGATTCGCCGCTGCCTGGAACGGCTCGAATTCGACTGCCAGCCGCTCGGCGAGGACCGCCTGCGGGTGACCACCCCCGACCACCGCCTGGACATCGGCGAGGGCATCACCGGCGTGGCCGACCTGGTCGAGGAGGTCGCCCGCATCTACGGCTACGACCGCATCCCCGAGACGCGCATGGCCGACCGCCTGCCGCCCCAACTGGGCAACCCGACCCTCGAGAAGGAGGAGCGCATCCGCGACCTGCTTGTGGTGCAGGGTTTGCAGGAAATCATCAGTTACCGCCTGACCACGCCCGAACGGGAAGCCCGCCGCCTGCGCCCCGATTCGCCGCCCGACGAGGCGCCCTACCTGCGGCTGGTCAACCCCATCTCGACCGACAAAACCGTCCTGCGTCATAGTGTGCTGGCCAGCGTGCTGGAGGTGGCCGAGCGCAACGCCCGCGTTCGCGAGCGCCTGGCCCTGTTCGAAATCGGCCCGATTTTCCTGGCCGGCGATGACCCCAGCGGCCTGCCCGATGAACGCCAGCGCCTGGCCATCGTCCTCGCCGGGCCGCGCGCCCTGCCCACCTGGCAGCCCGCCGACTCCGCCCCGCTGGACTTTTACGATTTGAAAGGCATCCTCTCGGCCCTGGGCGACGGCCTGCACCTGCCGCAGGTCACCTGCGAACCGGCCGAACATCCGACCTTCCACCCCGGCAAATGCGCCCGCCTGACGAGCGGCGGCGAGACGCTGGGCATCTTCGGCGAACTGCACCCCCTGGTGCGCGACCGCTACGATTGGCCGGCCGCCTACGCCCGCTTCCCCATCCTGGCCGCCGACCTCGATCTCGACCTGATTCTGGCGCGCATCCCCGCCCTCTACCCGGTCGCCCCCGTGCCGGAATACCCGCCCGTGCTGGAGGACCTGGCCGTCATCGTGGACGAGGCCCTGCCGGCCGGGCGCGTCGCCGAATTGATTCGCCAGACCGGCGGCAAGGTCGTCGCCGAGGTGCGCCTGTTCGACGTCTACCGCGGCGAGCAGATCGGCGCCGGCAAGAAAAGCCTGGCCTATCGCATCACCTACCAGGCCCCCGATAAAACCCTGAGCGACCGCGATGTGGCCGGCATCCGCACCCGCATCGTCCGGCGGCTGGAGCAGGAACTGGGCGCAGTGCTGCGCGCCGTTTCGGCGTCATAACGCCCAGCAAACCAGCGTCTCAGAGAGGACACCAGCCCCGAAATTCAGACGCCCCAGCCACCGCTTTCGTGCTATCATTAAGAAGCCGCCTCATGGAGGACGGCGCTGCTCACCATACAGTGCCTTTTCAACCACCCAGAATGAGGAGGAACCTATGCCAGATAAAGGAAGTCGCGACAAGGCTCGCCGGGAACCCAAAAAGAAACCCAAACTGGATCCCAAAGAGAAGAGAAAGTTGAAGAAAGAGAAGAAAAAAGAGAAGTGAGATTGCCTCCCCCCGGCCGCTGCCAGGCCGGGGGAGACCGTTATCCGGCCCATTTCAGCGTTCCTCCGCCCGAACCGGTATAATCGAGCCATGTCCAAGCCTCGCCCCATCGCTCCCCCGCTCAATCACGGCTACGCCATCGCCCTGGCCAGCGCCGCCATCCTCTCGCTGACCGGCATCTTCATCCGCCACCTGACCGAGACCTACCGCCTGCCCGCTCTGGTTCTGGCCGTCTGGCGCGATGCCTTCGTCGTCCTGACGCTCTTGCCCATCCTGGGCCTCGTCCGCCCCGCCCTGATGCGGATCGAGCGCCGGCACCTGCCCTTCCTCATCGGCTACGGCTTTGTGCTGGCCGTCTTCAACGCCCTGTGGACTCTCTCGGTCGCGCTCAACGGCGCGGCAGTCGCCACCGTGCTGGTCTATTGCTCGGCGGCCTTCACCGCCCTGCTCGCCCGCTGGCTGTTGAACGAGCCTCTCACCCTGCCCAAACTGGCAGCCGTCGTCCTCATCCTGGCCGGCTGCGTCATGGTCTCCGACGCCCTCAACGCCGCCGCCTGGACTCTGAACCCGGTCGGCCTGCTCAGCGGCATCCTCTCAGGCCTCGGCTACGCCGCCTACAGCCTGATGGGGCGCACCGCTTCGGAGCGCGGCCTGAACCCCTGGACCAGCCTCCTCTACACGTTCGGCGGCGCGGCGCTCTTTCTGATTCTCTTCAACTTCTTCCCCGGCCCTCTCATCCCCGGCACCATCGACCGCCCGGCCGACTTCTTCTGGCTGGGGAAGGCGTGGAGCGGCTGGGGAATATTGTTGCTGCTGGCCGCCGGCCCCACCCTGGCGGGTTTCGGCCTCTACAACGTCAGCCTGCGTCTGCTGCCGGCCAGCATCGCCAACCTGATTGTCTCCAGCGAGCCGGTCTTCACCGCCCTGATTGCCTACGCCTGGCTGGAGGAACGCCTGACCTGGCTGCAAATTGGAGGCAGTCTGCTCATCCTGAGCGGCGTGCTCCTGCTCCGCTTCTACGAGGCCCGCCCCGGCCGCGCCGCCCCCTCGCCTGTTTCGCAGCCATGACCTCCTCCCCCTCCGATTCGTCCACCCGCTGCCGCCTGCGCCACCTGGGCCTCGTCCCCGGCATCCTGCCGACCGGGCCGCGCAACGACCTCAGCGACGTTGCCGGCGTGCGGGTCGGGCATTTGACCCTATGCGCAGGGGACGACATCCGCACCGGCGCGACGGCCATCCTGCCTCACGGCGGCAATCTGTTCCAGGAAAAAGTCCCCGCCGGCGCGGCGGTTGCCAACGGCTTCGGCAAAATGGTTGGCTACACGCAAATCATCGAACTGGGCGAAATCGAGACCCCCATCCTGCTGACCAACACCCTGGCGGTCGGCCGCGCCGTCGAAGCCAGCCTCGACTGGACGCTGGCTCAGCCCGGCAACGCCGCCGTCCGCTCGGTCAATGCCGTCGTCGGCGAGACGAACGACGGCTGGCTCAACAACATCCGCAAACGAGCCCTGACTACAGACCACATGCGCCAGGCCATCCAGGCCGCCTCCGATGGGCCGGTCGCCGAGGGCGCGGTCGGCGCAGGCACCGGCACCATCTGCTTCGGCTGGAAGGGCGGCATCGGCTCCAGTTCGCGCCGCCTGCCAGACCGCCTGGGCGGCCACACCGTCGGGGCCTTGGTCCAGACCAATTTCGGCGGCGTCCTGCACATTTGCGGACAGCCGCTCGGCCAGCGACTCGGCCGCTATTTCCTCCAGGATGAACTGTCCCAGGCCGACGGCTCGATTATGATCGTCCTGGCCACCGACGCCCCGCTTTCAGACCGCAACCTGACCCGTCTGGCGCGGCGGGCCTTCGCCGGCCTGGCCCGCACCGGCGCGGCCTTCAGCGACGGTTCCGGCGACTACGCCCTGGCCTTCTCCACCGCCGAAGCCGTCCGCCGGACGCCCGAACGCCGCGCTGCCGTTCACGCCTATCCAGAACTGCCCAACGCTCTGCTCTCTCCGCTCTTCCTGGCCGCCATCGAAGCGACCGAGGAGGCCATTTACAACTCCCTGTGCATGGCCGTTGCCATGCGCGGCTATCGGGGGACAATTGACGCCCTGCCACTGGAAAGCCTGCGAGAAATGGGACATTTGCCTTCATCTGGGTTTCAGACATGAGAACAACGCTTTTTCTCCTGCTGGCCTGCAGCCTGCTGCTGACCCAAGCGGCTTGTCACAGGCAAGTTGCCCCTCCTTCTCCGCCCCCCACGCTTGCGCCCACACAATCCGCAACGCCCGTCCCCTCCCCCACGCCAAGCGCCACCCTGAGTTACACCCAGTGCGCCTGGAATTGGGCCACCCAACCGCTTCCAGAACTCTCTGCCGACCTCGAAGACGCTCTGCAGGGAGTCATCGCTTTTCCCCTGGAGGCCCGCGCCGAAGCCTTCGGCGAAAATTGCCTCGACGGCCGGACCAACGCGGTCGCCTATTTCGCGGCCAGGGAGACCGACTTCTACATCACCGTCCATGTCGAAGACCTCACCGACCGGGAAAGGCTGGGGGAACTGGCCGAGTCGATCCTGCTCGTCCTGCTGAACGGCTTCCCCGTCCAGGCGACGCCGGGACCGCAGCCCGGCATCATCGCCCTCACGTTTGCAGCACAAGCGGGGGAATTGCGCTTGCGCTTCCCCTGGCCGGAAGCCGAAGCGGCGCTGGGAGAGGCATTGCACGGCGCGGCGCTGTTGGACGCCCTGGAAAACCGCTAGGTCCTTGACCTACCCGCACATCTCCAGCACCTCCGGCAGGAGCGCCGCGTTGCAGGCCATCGCCTCCCCATGCAGGTGCCCCGCCTCGCCGCGCCAACTGCCGAAATAGCCGCCCGCCTCGCGGAAAATGGGCGGGAACGGGCCGCAATCCCAGACGTGCATCACCGGGTCGAGCATCACCTCGGCGCGGCCGGTAGCCACCAGCAGGTAGCCGTAGGCGTCGCTCCAGCCGCGCAGGGCAAAGGCGCGGGCATTGAAACGCTCAAAAGCCGCCTGGCGTCCGTATTTCGCCATGTTGCGGACATTCGTGAAGCAAACGTAAGCCTCTTCCAGCCGGGCCACGTCCGAGACGCGCGCCCGCCGCCCGTTCCACCAGCAGCCGAGGCCATCGGCGGCGCAGAGCATCTCGTCCAGGGCGGGGAAATAGGCCGCCCCGGCGCGGACGAGGCCCTCCACCTCCAGCCCAATCAAGACCGCGTAGAGCGGCACGCCGCGCACGAAGGACTTGGTGCCGTCAATCGGGTCAATGAGCCAGCGGAAAGGATTCCCCTCCCCGGCGCGTTCGCCGAACTCCTCGCCCACGATGGCGTGGCCGGGAAACTGCCGCTCGATTTCGGCGCGGATGAATTCCTCGGCGGCGCGGTCGGCGGCGGTGACGGGGGTGTCATCGGGCTTGAAATCCGGCCGCAGGCCGGTCTGGTAATAGCCAAGCGTGATTCGCCCGGCGCGGTAGGCGGTTTGGGTGAGGAAGTCGAGGTAGGGCTGCCAATCGGTCATACAATTTGCTCCTGGAAACGCAGGTCGGACTGACAGTCCGACCTACGTAAGCAGTCTCTCCAACAACGCCTGCTCGCCGGCTTCGTCTGTCACCTCCCCATCCAGCCAGGCATCGCGCAGACGGCGCAGAATCTTGCGGAATTGGGGGCCGGGCGGCAGGCCGCGCGCTTTCAGCGTGTGGCCGGTCGTCTGCGGGCGGATTCGCCGCCAGCGGGCCAGGTAGCCTTCGAGCGGGGGGCGCGCCTCGGCCTCCGCCGAGAGCCAGACAGCAAAGACCGCCAGCGGCGGGACCTCCTCCAGGCGGGCAACGACCGCGCTCGGTTTGGCCTCCCGCAGAGCGGGCAAGTCGGCGCGCAGGTCGCGGGCCGCCAGCAGGGCAGCGCGCAGAGTCACCGGCAGGCGCAGGCGGGTGCAGACGGCGTGAATCTGCGCCGGGGGCAGGTCAGAAAGCCAAAGGAGGTAGCCCATCGCCCGGCGGCGGGGAACCTGCCGCAGGTCCGGCAGCGACCCCCATTCGGCCGGCGGCGATTGGTCGAGGCCGGAGGCCAGCCGCGCCCGCAGGGTTTCGTCCCAGGGCAGGGCCGGGTGGATGGCTTTGAGCAGGCCGAGTTCGTCCAGGCGGGCCAGCATCGAGACGGCCGCCGGTTCGTCGAGGATGAGGTCGAGTTCGTGGCCGACGCGTTCCGGCGAGAGTTTCTCCAGCAGCGGGCGGGCCTCGTCCATCAGTTGCAGGGTGCGGGTTTCGATGCGGAAGCCGAAACGCTGCTCGAAGCGGACGGCGCGCAGCATGCGGGTCGGGTCGTCCACGAAGGAGAGCGAGTGCAGCACGCGCACCAGGCCGGCGCGCAGGTCGGCCAGGCCGCCCCAGTAATCGAGCAGTTCGCCGTAGTGACGGCCATCCAGGCGCAGGGCGAGGGTGTTGATGGTGAAATCGCGGCGGTGCAGGTCGAGTTTGATGGAGCCGCGCTCGACGGTCGGCAGGGCGGTCGGGCGTTCGTAGAATTCGGTGCGGGCGGAAATGAAGTCGAGGAAGGGGGGCAGATTGGCCCGGCCGGAGAGGCCCAGGCGGGAGGCGTGGAAGCCATCGTGCAGGAACCATTTGGCCGTGCCGAAGCGGCTGTGACCGGTGACCCGCCCGCCGTAGCGATGGGCGAGGGCCTTCGCCAGGGCGATGGCGTCACCCTCCACCACCAGGTCGAAGTCCAGGCCGGGGCGGTCGAGCAGCAGGTCGCGCACGAAGCCGCCGACGATGTAGAGGGCGGCGTTCTGCTCGGCAGCCGCGGCAATGACGGCTCGCAGCAGGGTCAGCCGCTCCGGGGGCAGGGCCTGCTCCAGTTGGGCGGCCAGGCTGCGGGTCCGGGCGGCGGGCGGACGGGGGGCAAGCGTTTTGAGCAGGTCGGTGCGGGTGACGATGCCGACCACGCGGCCGGTCTCGTCCACCACCGGCACCTGCCCCCAGCCGGAATCGGTCATCACCGCCTGCAGGTGCTGGATGGAATCGGTCGGGCGGACGGTCACCTCGCCGGCCTCCATCAGGCTGGCGGCAGTCAGGTTGAGTTTGTGCGCCAGGGCGCGGTCCACGGCGCGGCGGGTGAGCAGGCCGACGACGCGTCCCTCCTGCACCACCGGGAAGCCCTCGTAGCCGTATTTCTGCATCAGGCGGGCGGCCTCGTGGACGGGCGTGGCCGGGTCGAGCAGGCGCGGCCGGCCGGACATAATCTGCGCAACGGTGACCGAGGGGCGGATGTAGCGCGGCAAAATCTGGAGCAGTTCGGCCTCCAGGGCGGCGAGCGTTTCGGGACCGGGGGGCTGCCCGGCGGCCCGGACGAGGGCGGCGGCGGCCCGGTCGTGTCCGCCCCCGCCGAAGTGAGCGGCAATCGCCGAAACGTCAATGCCATCCACAGCCGAGCGCGCCACCAGGCGCGTCCCTTCGAGGGTGGTCACCAGCACGAAGAGGGCGTCGGGGTCGAGCAGGTCGCGCAGTTTGTGCGTCAGGCTGGAGATTTCCTCGACCACGCCGGAGGCGTCGGCGGTGGCAACGACGACGCGGTAGCCGTGAATGTGGTGCGTGTGAGCGTTGGCCAGCAGGCGGTCATAGACGGCCCGCTGTTCGAGCGAGAGCGGCGGGTTGAGGAAGCGGGTGACGATGCGCAGGTCGGCGCCAGCCTCCAGCAGCCAGGCGGCGGCGCGGGCATCGCGGGCAGTGGTGCGGACGTAGGTCAGCGAGCCGGTGTCCTCGTACACGCCCAGCAGGAGCAGGGTGGCCTGCAGGGCGGTCAGGTCGCAGCCGTTTTCACCGAGTTGCTCGACCAGCAGGGTGGTCGCCGCGCCGATTTCCTCGGCGCGCACTTCCCAGTCGGCGGGCAGGCCGGGGCGCAGGGGATGATGGTCGAGGACGCGGACGCGCGTCGCCGCGCCCATGCCTTTGAGCGTGACCAGCGACTGGGTGTCCACCAGCGTCACGGCTTCGACCGCGCCGGCGGGCAGGTCGCGGGCATCTACGAAGGGCAGGTCGGCCCCGTAGAGGGTCAGGAACGAGCGCACGTTGCGGTTGACGCGGCGCGGCAGGATGGGCAGCGCGCCCTCTTCGAGGAGCGCCGCCCCCAGCAGCGAGGCAATCGCGTCGAAATCGGCCTGTTCGTGGGTCAGGATGACGTGCATGGGGAAATTGTACCCCAGATTCATTTCCATCAGCAAAACGCCGTCTGCGCCGCCATAATCGGGTATAATTTAGTGTATGCAGTCCAGACTGAATCCACTCCCGGCCCCTGCGACTCGTCTCCCTGCCAGGTCTGGTTAGGTTCAGTTCGTCATGCAAATCGGCGGCTCCCAGACCTGAGGAGCCGCTTTTCTTTGGGAGTACCTGCATGGACGCTATCCGAATCCGCCCCATCGCCCCGGCCGATTTTGCCGAATGGCTGCGCATGCGGCAGGCGCTCTGGGACGATGACCCCGCCGATGAACTGCGCGCCGAGATGGGCGCGATGCTCGAAAACCCGCTCACGCCGGTCTTTGTGGCCGAGCGCGAGAACGGGAAACTGGGCGGCTTCCTGGAGGGCGGCCTGCGCCGCTACGCCGAAGGCTGCGACACCAGCCCGGTAGCCTACATCGAAGGCTGGTACGTGGACGAAGACCTGCGGCGGCAGGGAGTTGGCCGTCGGCTGGTGGAAGCGATGGAAGCCTGGGCGCGGGAACACGGTTACGCCGAACTGGCCTCCGACACCTGGCTGGAGAACGAAATCAGCCAGCAAGCGCATCTCTCGCTGGGCTTCGAGGAATGCGAGCGCATCGTTGCCTACCGAAAGTTCCTCGGCAAACCGGAGAAGCCCGCCCCGCCGGGACTGAGCCTGCAGGAACTGACCGCCCGCATGCACGCCTTCGTCCGCTCGCAGGGCTGGTACGAGGCCGAGAGTCCGCGCCCGCAGACGCCGCGCAATCTGGCCATCTCGCTCTCGCTCGAAGCCAACGAAGTGCTGGAACATTTCCAGTGGGGCGACCAGCCCAAAGACAACGACGAACTGGCAGGCGAACTGGCCGATGTGGCGTTATACTTGCTGCAACTGGCCTCTCTCTCCGGGATGGATTTGGAAGAGGCGATTTTGAAAAAACTCGAGCAAAATGCAAGCAGGCAATGGGAACAAAGAGACTCAAAGGTCGAAAGTCGAAAGCCGTCCGATCTTTGACCTTCGACTTTTTGACGCCCAGGACTGGACCATGAACATTGCAGTGTTTGGCGGCGCTCAACCCACAGAAGGCAACCCGGCCTATGCCGAAGCCTACGAACTCGGCCGTCTCCTCGCCGAGGGCGGCCACACCGTCCTGACCGGCGGCTACATCGGCACGATGGAGGCCGTCAGCCGGGGGGCAGCCGAGGCGGGCGGACACGTCATCGGCGTCACCTGCGAGGAGATCGAGCGCTGGCGGCCGGTCGCCCCCAACCGCTGGGTCAAAGAGGAATGGCGTAAGGCGACCCTCCTCGAGCGGCTGGAGGCCATCATCACCGGCTCGGACGCCGCCATCGCCCTCCCCGGCGGCCCCGGCACCCTGACCGAGATTGCCCTGACGTGGAATCTGCTGATTATCCGCTCCCTGCCGCCGCGCCCGCTGATTCTGGTCGGCGCAGGCTGGAGGTCCGTTTTTGACCGTTTTTTCGAGGAGTTCGACGAATATATGCCTGTCAACCAGCGCGAATACGTCCGATTTGCAACAAATGTTCAGGAGGCTGTCGCTCTCCTAAAATTCTAATTTCTGTGTCGTTGCAAGCCCCGCAGGGGCGAAGCAATCTCCAAATGCGCAGGGGATTGCTTCGTCGCTCCCTGCGGTCGCTCCTCGCAATGACACGCCAACGAGGTTCAAATGGCAGACGAAAAACTCACCCCCCGCTCCGTTGACTTCTCCGAATGGTACAACCAACTGGTCCAGCGCGCCGAACTGGCCGACTACGCCCCGGTGCGCGGCTGCATGGTCGTGCGGCCGTATGGCTGGACGCTGTGGGAAAACATCCAGCAGGCGCTCGACCGGCGCTTCAAAGAAACCGGCCACGTCAACGCCGCTTTTCCGCTCTTCATCCCGATGTCGTTCCTCGAAAAGGAGAAGGAACACGTCGAGGGCTTCTCGCCCGAACTGGCCGTCGTCACCATCGGCGGCGGCGAGAAACTCGAAGAGCCGCTCGTCGTGCGCCCGACCTCCGAGACCATCATCGGCTACATGTACTCGAAGTGGGTGCAGTCCTACCGCGACCTGCCCATCCTCATCAACCAGTGGGGCAACGTCGTCCGCTGGGAACTGCGCACCCGCCTCTTCCTGCGCACGCTGGAATTCTACTGGCAGGAGGGTCACACCGCCCACGCCACCGAGGCCGAAGCCCGCGAGGAGACCCTGCGCATGCTGGACGTGTACGCCGACTTCGCCATCAACGACGCCGCCGTGCCGGTCATCAAGGGCGTCAAAAGCCAGACCGAAAAATTCGCCGGCGCGGCCATGTCCACCACCATCGAGGCCATGATGCAGGATACCCGCGCCCTGCAATCCGGCACGTCGCACTTCCTCGGCCAGAACTTCGCCAAAGCCTTCGACATCAAATTCCTGGACGAGAACAACACCCTGCAATACTGCTGGACGACCTCCTGGGGACTCTCGACCCGTTTCATCGGCGCCATCATCATGACGCACGGCGACGACCAGGGCCTGATTCTGCCGCCCAAACTGGCCCCCATCCAGGTCGTCATCGTCCCGATTCTCAAATCGGACCTCGAGTCTGCTCCCGTTATGGAGGCCGTGCGCCGGGTCGAGGCGGAACTCAAGGCCGCCGGCCTGCGCGTCAAAGTGGACGACCGGCGCGAGGTCACGCCCGGCTTCAAGTTCAACGACTGGGAACTGCGCGGTGTGCCGCTGCGCATCGAGATTGGCCCCAAGGACGTGGAGAAGGGCAGCGTTGCCCTCGCCCGCCGCGACCGCCCCGGCAAGGAGGGCAAATCCTTCGTCCCGCAGGCTGGCCTGGCCGAGACGGTCAAGGCCCTGCTGGCCGACATCCAGAAATCCCTGCTGGAGCGTGCTACCGCCTTCCGCGACAGCCACATCTTCGAGCCGAAAGACTACACCGAACTGACCGAGGCCGTCCAGAACGGCTGGGCCTATTCCTGGTGGTGCGAATCCGCCGAGTGCGAGGCCAAGGTGAAGGAAGATACCAAAGCCACCACCCGCTGCCTCCCGCTCGACCAGGAGGAGGGCAAAGGCAAGTGCATCGTCTGCGGCAAAGAAGCCAAGCGCAAGGTGTATTTCGCAAGAGCGTATTAGCGTGTCAAGTGTTAGCGTGTCAAGTGTTCCTGTGTCAAGTGTTAGCGTGTCAAGTACCACGTGACTCGTGACACACAACACCCAAACACCTGACACGTGACACCCAAACACTTGACACCCGACACGTGACACCCAAACACCTGACACCCACCACCGCCCCCATGAAAATGAGTCTCCTCTTCGGCCAAACCCTGCGCGACGCCCCCGCCGACACCTCGGCAAAACTCGGTGCAGGTGCGGAAGTCGCCAGCCACCAACTCCTGATTCGGGCCGGCTTCATCCGTCCGCTCGGGCCAGGAATGTTCGCCTTCCTGCCCCTCGCCCGCCGCTCGCTGAGCAAAATCGAGACCATCCTGCGCGAAGAGATGGACAAACTCGGCGGGCAAGAAGTTGACCTGCCGTTCGTCCACCCCGCCGAACTCTGGCAGGCAAGCGGGCGCTGGTATCAATTCGGCCCGGAATTGACCCGCTTCCAGGACCGCAACGGCCACGATTTGGCCCTGGCCACCGCCTATCACGAGGTCATCGCCGACCTGGCCCGCCGCGAGGTGCAGTCGTACAAGCAATTGCCGCGGCTGGTCTATCACCTTGCCGCCCTCTGGCGCGATAAAGAGCGTCCACGCGGCGGCCTGCTGCGCATGCGCGCATTCCCGATGTTCAGCAGTTACAGCCTCGACGCCGACCGGGACGGCCTCGAGCGGCAGTACCGCGCCCACTACCAGGCCTGCTTCAACATCTTCCGCCGCTGCGGGCTGGACGTGATCGCGGTCCAATCGGCCAGCGGCACAATGGACGGCAAACCCGCCCACGAGTTCATGTACCTGACCCCCATCGGCGAGGACACGCTCCTGCTGTGCGATGCGTGCGGCTACACCGCCAACCGTCAGGTAGCGCGCTTCCGCAAGCCGCCCGCCGCCCCCGAAGAGCCGCGCCCCATCGAAAAGGTCAAGACCCCGGCCTGCAAGACCATCGAAGACCTGGCGAACTTCCTCGGCGTACCGAAGGCCAAAACTGCCAAAGCCGTCTTCTTCATGGCAACCATCCCGGATGGGGAAACGGTCACCGAACAATTCGTCTTCGCCGTCATCCGCGGCGACATGGACCTGAACGAGACCAAACTCGCCAACGCCATCGGCGCCCGCGACCTGCGGCCGGCCACCGAGGAGGAAATCCGCCGCGTTGGGGCCGAGCCGGGGTTTGCCTCGCCGGTGGGTTTGAGAGTCGAAGAGTCGAATAGTCTGATTGTCGTGGATGATAGCATTGCCTCCTCCCCCAACCTGGTCGCCGGGGCCAACCAGGCAGATTACCACCTGCTCAACACCAATTTCGGGCGCGACTACCAGACCGACCTGGTCACCGACCTCGCCGCGGCGGAGGAAGGCGCGGCCTGCCCGCAGTGCAGCGCGCCGCTGCGCGCCGAGCGCGGCGTGGAGGTGGGTCACCTCTCCCAACCCGGCACGCGCTACTCGGAGGCCCTCGGCTGCACCTTCCTCGACCGCGACGGCCAGCCGAAGCCGGTCGTGATGGGCTCTTACGGCATCGGCGTCGGCCGTCTGCTGGCCTGCATCGCCGAGGCACATCACGACGAACACGGGCTGGTCTGGCCGGTGAGCGTCGCCCCGTTCCAGGTGCATCTCGTCCTGCTGCGCGGCAAGGGGACGCCCCAGGCCGAGGAGACCGCCGAGCGTCTCTACGCCGAGTTGCAGGCCGCCGGCATCGAGGTCCTCTACGACGACCGCGACGAGAGTCCGGGCGTCAAGTTCAACGACGCCGACCTGATCGGCTGTCCGCTGCGCCTCACCGTCAGCGAACGGGCGCTCGGTCAGGGCGGGGTGGAGATGAAACTGCGCCGCGAGCAGGAAAAAGTCATCGTCCCGCTCGCCGAAACGCCGGGCCGCGTCCAGGCGGTGATACAATCCCTGCACGCGGAACTCACCGCCCGGCCGATGACTGATAACTGATCACTGACGACTGACGACTAACGACTGACGACTCACCATCAACATGCCCGCCATTGACCTCGCCCGCCTCAAACTCCAGGCCGCCCGGCTGGCGGAAAACTTCAGCAACCCGCCGGCTTTCTTGAGTGCGCTTGCAGAACTTCTCGACTTCTACACGAACCGCACCCTGCACGCAAAACAGGCTGCGCAACGGTTGTCTCTGCCCGCTTATCGCACGCCGCCGCCGGTTTTGCGTCAGATCGAGGCCGAACTGACGCCCCTGGCCGAAACCCAGCCGCTTCAGGCCCTAAACCTGACCTACGCCCTATGGGAGGCCGGTTACCTTGAGACGCGTCTGCTGGCGGCCCACCTGCTCGGCTCGATTCCGCCGGCCTCGGCCATGCCCGCCTTTGCCCGTCTGCCCGACTGGCTGCGCCTCAGCACCGACCGGGAAGTGCGCCACGCCCTGCTGACCGACAGTTTGCGGCGGGTGCGAACCGAGAACCCGGATGTCTTTCTGGCTCTGCTCGAAGATTGGCTGCGCTCGCCCCTTTCGGGCGTCCAGGTTTGGGGATTGCAAGCATTGCAGCCTCTCCTGACGGAAGACTTCGAAAACCTGCCGGCCGTTTTCCGCATCCTGCGCCCGGCCGTCGAGGCGGCCGGTCCGGCGACGCAGGTCGAACTCCAGGAATGTCTGAGCATCCTGGGACGCCTCTCCCCCACGGAAACAGTCTACTTCATCAAGGAAATCCTCGCCGGCACGCCTGCGCCAATGATGGTGCGCACCCTGCGGCGCATCCTGCCCGGCCTGCCCTCCCAATTGCAGTCCAAATTGCGCGATCTGCTGAGACAGATTCCCACCGTCAGCGGCGTTTAACAGCCAAAGGAAGCGGCCTGCTCGTTCGAAGGCGGCCCCCGGCTACAACCACCATTCCGGTTGTTGGCGTTGGGCAGTTTCGAGCAAAAAGGCGCGCTGCTGCGGGTTCAGATCGCAGTATTCGGTGTTTTCGCGGCCGGTGTTGCGATTCTCGACCAGCAGGATGGTTGCGTCGCCGCTCAAGACGACGGTATGCCAGGCATTGCGCTTGACGTTGTACAGCCTGCCCGGTTTCATCACCAAGGGAGTCATCTCTGTAATCGTCGCCTCGTTTCCCCCCAGAAAAAGCACGGCCTGCCCCTCCAGCAAAACGAACACTTCGTCCGTCTCAACATGACGCTCCATAAATCGGATCGCATCCGGTCTCAATTCATCAATGTAGCGCAAGAAGGCGACGCGCCATTGGCCGTAATCTACCAGCGGTTTATAGCCAATGCCGTCGTATTCGAGAACCTCGACAACTTGATTATTCATCATTCCTGCTCTCCTTTTTACCAAGTTCTATGACCAGCCGACTAGACGCGGGCCAGGCCTCGAGCTCCTGGCGGCAAAACAACAGGCCATCCTTGCCAACCGGAAGCGGGACCTGTTCCCCGTTCAATTGCAGCGCTACAATGTCATATTCTCCGACTTCCAGCCGCAGCGGATTGCGATACTCAATCTCCAGCCTCTTGCCGGCAAAGACTGTGTGCACCGCCAGGCGCGTCGCCTGGCCAAACTGGGCCAGGGTCAGACGAGGGGCGAGGCACAAGTCGCCCAGGCGGCCGCGCACGCCGTATGCTTCGGTGAGCAGTGTGAAGAGATACCACGCCGCCGAACCGGTCAGATAGGGATACCTGCCTCGACCGCGCGGGTCAAAATACTCTGGAAGGCCGGGATAGATGCGGCTGCGGTCGAAATCCTGACTCTGGCGGTACATGCCTTCCAGGATGCGCCAGGCTTCGATGGGCCGCCCGCAACGATAGAGCGCATAAGCGTACATGACCGCCATGTGGCTGAACATCGCGCCGTTTTCCTTGTGGCCAAAAGCGAAGCCAAACATCCTCCCCAGAGGCGGCGGGTTCGTGCCGAAATCTGTGTTCAGCCGATAGCCCCCCACACTTTCATCGTACAAGTAGCGGTCAGCGGCCCGAACGACTTGCTCGACCTGCTCACGCGAGGCGATGCCGCCCATCAAAGGGAAGACCTGGCCCGTCAGCGTCATGCGCACGCCTTCGGCGTGCTCCCCCTCCACCCGCCGGCCCTCGTCATCGTAGTAACCGTTGAACCAGCCAAAGCCATCCGCGCCGGGAATCCATTCCTGCCGCCGGATGTGACCGGCGAGCCAATCGGCCTTTGTTTGCAAATCGTGCGCCAGAGCACGCAGAGCGACTTTCCGTTTCCTGCCGCTGATGGGGCCGGCCACACGGTCGAAATACTCTTGCAGGCGTTGTCTCTTCGCCTGCGGCGAAGCATAGTCGGCTGGGCGGCCATCCAGGTCGAGCAAGAGAGTCAACTCTTCTGCCAGACCGATTTCTTCCCCCTCCTTCTCCGCCAGCCGCAGGCACAGTTCGCTCAGGGTGCGCAAATTGGCGGCGTAGAGAGCGCTAAAGGCAACGCTCTCGCCCTGGCGAGAGGCCATATCCAGAGCATCGTTCCAATCGCCGCCTTCGAGCAGGATGAGATTGTGCTGGCCCACATGGTGAAAAGCGGTCAGATGTTGGACGAGCAAATGCTCGAGAAGCGAGCCGCGCGCCAGGTCGCCGGCGACGGTCTGCAACCAAAGCCCCTGTTCGGGGCGCCAGCGCGGGTCGGTCTGGTGGCAGCGGTGGGTGAGGTGGTCGCGAAAGTAAACCTGTTCGCGCAGCAGGAATTCCAAATCGCCGCTCTGGTCCAGATAGAATTTGACGGTCAGCAGCGGCCAGGCGCCATGGTCCATCCAAACGCGCGGGATGCCGTTGCGATCTGCCTTGAATTCGCCCGGCTGGCTGCCGATAATCGTGGCATTGCTGCCATCCATGCGCACGCCGGCAAAGTTTTGCCAGAGCATCTCGGCGACGCCGCCGCTCTCGGTCAAGAGCAGCGCCAGGGCATCCTGCCAGAGATCGCGCCAACCGCGTCCGCCGCGCCCGTAATCGTGATAGGGCAGAAAAGAATTGCCCATCATGCGGCGCAGGACGGGCTGGAGGGCCACCCACTTCAGCCAGCCATCCAGGCGGTCATCGCCGGTTTCGAAAGCGAGGGACGATATCTTATCCCGCCAGAAAGCCTGGGTCTCGGCCAGAGCGCGTTCGAATTGTTCGTCGGAGGCGTATGCCGCCAGCAGGGCATCGGGCGACTGGCCCTCCTGCAAAATACCCAAAATGAGAATGTAGGATATTGCCTGCCCGGCAGCCAGTTCGCAATCGGCAAAACGCAGGCCGCCAAGGGATTCGTAGCCGTCAAAGGAAGCGCCCGCCGGGTAAAGAGTGACCGATTCGGAAACGACTGCGGCCGGCCAGTCGAGCGTCCCCCCCTCACCAATGAAATCCTGCAGCAGGGGGAAGAAGCCGACGGGAGGGCGGCCGTTTCCTTCGGCGCCCAGCACGGCATAGGTCAGTGTGTTGACGAGGTGGCCGCGTTCATCAAACGAAAGCGTTGGGCGGACCAGTATCCCGTGGCGATGGCAATGGGTACGGTGCAGCAAGGATGTGACGTGACGATGGTCGCGCAGATTGTCGGCTGAGCGCCCGTAAATGGGAATGGCAGCCGTGGGCGTCAAGGCGAGGCGTTGATTGCCGGTGTTTTTCAAGACGATACGCATCAGTTCGACCTGATGCCGCTCGCCGGCAGGCACGAAATTCGTCACCTCGGCCTGCAAACCGCTGCGGGGGTCGGCGCGCCTGACCGTCTGCCACAGCAGACCGGCAGTCAAGAGGACTTCTTCTTTATCGGCGGACAGGCGGCGGGTCGTCTGGTCGGCGCTGTTGCCGGTCGCCGACCAGGGATACCGGTCGTCAATTTTCACCCAGAAATTGCGCGCCAGGCGGGTGGTATGCAAATCTTCGACCGAAACCGGCTGGAGCAAGAAACTATTCTGGCCGCTCTTGGCATCACCATGCGCGTTGGGGGTAATGGCGGACATCATTCCCGCTTCATTCAAGAGGGGAAAGTAGAGGTAATTGTTATTGTCGGGGTTGGGCAATTGGAAAGTGCCGTTTTCGTCAATGAACTGCCAGCCGGGTGTCGTCATAGAATCTCTCTTGCATCAGAAGTGGAATCGTAAAGACAGAAGTTGCAACAGGCATGCTTCACAACGCCGCCTCCCGAGGGAGCGGCGTTTCATCAAGCGAGCATCGAGACGGGCACGCGCCGGACTAGGCCGGCCAGATTTTGCGTCCCCCGCCAGGAGGAACCACCTGAGCGATGAATTGCATTTCGGCAGCGCTGAGGGGCGGCAATTGCCCGGCCCGGATATTCTTTTGGGCTTGGGAAACGTCTTTGATTCCGGGGATGACCGTCGTAACCGCCGGATGCTGGAGAACGAATTGTAAAGCCAGTTGTGCCAGGCTTTTCTCCTGACCTTCTACAAGCGTACGCAGGCGCTCGACCGTTTCAAGGTCTTTCAAGAAGACGCGGTATTCATCAGGATTTTCGTGCCAGCGGCGGCGGAAATCGCCTTCGGGGAAGCGGGTTTCGGGGGTGAATTTGCCGGCCAGAATCCCCATCGCCAAAGCGCCGCGCACGATGACGCCGATGTCGTTCTGCTGACAATAGGGCAGGATTTCGGCCTCGGCAGTGCGATTGAGAATGCTGTAATCAATCTGCAGCGTCGCACAGCCGCCGTCGGCGTTGAAGGCTTTGAGATATTCGAAATCGCTGGTACTGACGCCATAAGCCCTGACCTTGCCTTCTTTTTGCAAGCGCTGGAACCCCTCCAGGAAAATTTCCATGGTCGGCTCGCGGAAGTCAATATGGTCTTGGATAATGTCAATATAGTCGCTGTCCAGGCGTTTTAGATTGCTTTCGACGCCTGCAATCAATTTTTCGACCGTGGTATAGGCCGATTGCCGGCGCTCGCCATCGAAGCCTTGCCAGCCAATTTTGGTCGCGACGATAAATTTGTCGCGCCGGCCGCGCATGGCCCGCCCCAGCAACTCTTCGCTGTGGCCCGAACCATAGACATCGGCCGTATCATAGAAATTGACTCCCTGTTCGAGGGCGTAATCAATGGCGTCGAGCACGGCGCGGTCATCGGTAGGCCCCCAGTAATCGCCCCCTGCCGCCCAAAGGCCAAAACCGATTTCAGAAACGTTCAGATTGCTTTTGCCAAGACGGCGCAAACGCAAAGAGGAAGTGGCATCCATAAGAAACTCTCCCTAAGGTAAGAAACAAATTTGTCGGTATGATAAACTGCCTCTGTCAGGCATCAAAATACGCCTCGATAGAGAGAACCTGGCCGGTCCTCACCATCTGGGCATAGGGCGCCGGTACAGTCCCGCCGGGGAAAGTAAGACTCTGCCCGTCGCGCAGGCGCACAACCACCTGGCGCATTCTCAGGCCTCCGAAGGTATCGCGGCGAGACGGGTTGTGATAAGTAATATCAACCTTGCCGAGGAAACGGAAAGAGAAACGGCCATCGTCGCGGAACAGCCAGCCGGGGAGGGCGGGACGCAAGTCCATGACCAAACGATTGTCCTCCAGCCGGAAAGGCTGCGGGCCGACGGTCATCATCACCCACATGCTGAGAAATTCGGCCGTCGAGCCGCTCAAACGGGCCACGAAGCCGTTACCGTGCAGAGATTCGTCGGGATGAGCACTGCTCACGATGAAGGAAGAATTCTCCAGAGGACTGCGTCCGTAGATGGCGGGGTCCATGAAAGCCGGTAAACCTTTTTTCAGGCCGGCAAAGAACTCGTCATACAAACCGGCGCGCAAGAGGCCCAGCAAATATTTGAAAGCCATGTGCAGCCAGATGGATTCATTTTCCAGCCAGCCGGGGGGAAAGGCGCGCGCCCGCCCAATGGAATGCGGCCAATCGGCCAGGCTGGCGTTGACTCGATACATGCCCAATTGGCGGTCGAAGAGTTCGCCGGCGCGCAAACGATCATGCAGACGGCCTACTTCCTGCGCCTGGGCGATTTTCATCCAGCGAACAGGACCTTCCAAGAAGAGAGGCAAAGCCCGGGCCTCGAATGCGGTGACGCGCAAGAGCGGCCGCCCGTGGGAATCGGTTTTGCCGGTCAGAGCATAGTCGCGCACGGCGTGGATAAAGTAAGTGGGCGGAACACCGTCGCAGACCGCCAGGGCGCGGTCAATGCCACTCTGCAGACGCAAACGCATGCGCTCCAAATCGCGGACCAGATGGACTTTTTCGGTGGCACCGTCAAAGCCCCAGTGGACTGCAGCCCGGTAGGTCTCCAAGGCCGTGGACAAACGCTGCCAGGCGCGCATCGGAGCAGCGTCCTGCTCCAGCACGGCGCGAATCGCCCCCAGCAAGCCAAGCGCCTCGACAGGCAATTCGACCGGCCGCGGCGTCTCAATCAGGGCCTGGCTCAAAAAATCGAGTAAGCGCAGCAATTCGAAAGTCTCCGGCATCGAAGAACCAAAAAGAGCCGGCAAGCCATTCAGAGCATCATACCATCCCGGCCGACCGGCCTCCATTTGAACTCCGTAACCGGATGGGTCAAGAGCAGAGAACTTCAAGAGGGCCAATAAAACTAATTTGGAAAACAGAGGCAGACGAAACACCTGCCCCCGTCCATGCTCGGTTCTGGCCCAATGGGCGTCCCTGCTTCGAGAGGCGATCAGAGCCGCCTTACGAGCATCATGTTCAACCGCATTCAACTGGCGCGGCCCCTCCTCGGTCAAGACAAAACGCTCGCGGCGCGGACGAACATAGACGGCATTGTCGAAAAACGGCAGAGGGGGCGAGTCGAATAGCAGAGCATGCTTCTGGTCCGGAAAGACGGCCAGAAAAGAATCGATCAGGTCGAGATTGTAAGTCCAGTGGTCGGTCCAAAAACCTTCGCCGTGTTCCGCCTCGACCTGCTGTTCGGCCGAAGCAAGAATTTGTTCGAGAAAGTCCTGGGGGGCACATTTGAGATCGGCCTGCAGCGCGGCGGCAAACAATTGGCCGGGAGTAAACGATCGGGAAAGAAGATTCTCCAGGACGGCGGATTTTCCCAGCCGCCGCAGCATTTGCGCCGCTCGCTCTGGCGGCAGGTAAAAGGAGGTGCCCTCCACCACCAGGGGGTTGTAACCATCTGCTTGAATCAGGCTCATGAACAAGCGGATATTGAACTCACCTGCTTCGGGGAGAAAGAAAACATCGTTGCGGCGATTCTGATTGATGTCGCGGTAGTTACCATTCCCTTGCGAATAGAATTCGGGGGCCAGGACAAAATGATTATAATCACGTTCGAGGTCGCCATGTTTACGAGAATAAACGTGATAGACGTGCTTGCCCCCCAGTAATAGAGGGAAACCGCCACGCATCAGGTTGTCGAGAAAAGTTTGGCGGCAATAGGCATCGAAAAGCGGAGAGGCCGATTGGGTGTAGACGGCGGCGGTCAAGTCATCGGTCAGGCTGCGGGCCTCGGCCAATTTTTGTTCGAAGTAATCAGCCGAGCGAAGGGTCTGCACCCTTTCCGTCAATAAGTCTGGATGAGCGATATAACCGTAGAGTTCATAGAACGTGGTTGCTTCACGGGGAGACAATTCGAAACGGGAGGCAAAAAAGGCGCAAGGCGTCCGCCCCTCCGTGACCTGATGAGCGTTCATCACGGCCTGTAACCCAGAGCGGCAAAACGGCTGCGGGAGAATCAGGTCGGTGCGCCCCTCAAAAACAACGCCGGGATCGACAAGCACCGGCAATTGTTCGCCGCCTCGAAAAGCGACCGCATAGTTGGCGGCCTGGATGGTCTCCACGCTGGCAGTATCCCGAAAACTGGCCTTCAAGCGGTAGAGGGGGAAGCCCTGCTCGTGGCCGGTCACCTCCATCCAGGCTTCGATCGTCCGGCCGAGTTGTTTGAGGCCATCATTATCCACCCCCCAGGGCATCAGAGCGGGTAAGCCGTCCAGGGCCTCTACCGTCAGCGGCGTGTCGTTCAGGTTGCGAATCGTCAGCCGGCGGACCAAACCGGCAAATGGTTCGCCGGGCAAAGTGAAGTAGAGCGCCTCCACCCGCAATCCCAAGCGGGGGAGGGTTTCCTGAATCTCGACCTCGTTCAGGCCAATGAACATCGTCCGCTCGGCGTCCTGGCCGCCCCAAGGCGAAAACGGTTCGTGGTACCAGTCGCGCCCGCCCCGCCGACCCTTGAGAAAAGTACGAAAGCCAAGCGTGGAGGTGGACTGATAGGCCCGATTGGCGGGCTGGAACTCCATCAGCGGGTGGTCCTTGCTCTCGATGCCAAACGCAGCGATGGCCTGTCCCCGATTGACATAGAAAACCCACAGCGGAATGCCCTGCAAACCGGCAATGCCGGGGAGAAAACTCGCAAAGGGCCGCCTGGCGGCGTAGTCGGGTAAGATGAAACGATTCAGGCGGTCGAAGCCGGTCGAAGACATGAGAAATCCATTTCCGGGAACGGAATGAAAGACTGCACGGCCAGAGAACCTCAGGCCTCCAGGGCCAGATTGATGCGCTGCGCCAGACCGTCAATACAGACTTCCAGAGCAGCCCGGAACTCTGACTCGGGGAGGCTAAAAAATTGCTGCCAAAGCGCCGGCAGGGCGTTGAAGAGGCGATCCTCGATCATGCCCCACACCCGGCTGGACGGGAAGGAGCGCCCCATCTGCATGGCCGCGCCCATTACACGATAGACCGGATGGCCGACAAAACGTTCCTGATTCAGAATATCGAGGCGGGCCGGCAAGGCAAAAGCAGGAAATAAATCTGTCGGAGGTCGTGCGCCCGCCAGAAATTCAACCAGCCGCCAAGCGGCTGCTTCGCGGCGGGTATGTTTCCAGATAACCAGGTGGAACCCGCCCACGAACGGAACCCCCGGCGGGACAGCGACCGCGAATTGCTCCTTGAGCGCCGCCTCTACGGATGGATAATTGAACATCCAGGGGCCGCTGATGGTCACTGCCGCCCGACCTTGCCAGAAAAGCGCATCCGAGTCCGACTCATCCAACTGGCGGGCCTGCGGCAGCAGGAATCGGCCCAGACGAAAGAAATTCAGCATGGCGGTCACGGCCTCGGGCGAATCGAAAGCCGCTTGCCGACCATCAGGGCTGAGAAAGTTGGCCCCCGCGGCCCAAATCCAGCCGGCCAGGATATGCAAAATGATGCGCGAGCGGGCGGTGGGCAAAGAGAGCGGAAGGTCGATTCCGCCTTCCTGAAGGGCTTGCAAGCACGCTTCTAACTCCGCCTGATTCGCAAACGCCTCTCGCGCAGCCAGCCCCAGACGGGCGAACAAATCCTTGCGATAATAAACCAGGCGAGTATCCGCCAGCCAGGGGATAGCCCATGAGGCCGTGCCGGCGGGCAACAAATCACCGGGGGCGCTGGCCGTTTTCCAGGCGGCCGGAAGAAAGGCAGTCTCGCCGCCCAAAGAATCGATTTCTGCCCGGCCGAAGGGGCGAAGAGCATTCATCGTCACCAGGTCCCGCACCCAGGTGCTGCCCACCTCCGAGAGGTCGGGGCCGTCGTTATAGAGGGCAATGTGCACCAGCCGAGACCAGGCTTCCTGCCAGGGAATGATTTCCAGATTGACGCGCACATGATGAAGGCGCTCGAATTCCATCAAAATGGAACGCATCCGGCCGATTGCATCTGGGCCATGGTCAAAGATTGAGAAATCGATGGTCTCCATACATCGCCTCTAGGGGACAGCGGGGTCAAACGGGTTCTTTTTTATATGGCTATGCGCATCAAGGTTCGGTCGCACCGCAATTGCGCGCATTGGCCGACTTATCATAGATCAGGCGAGGATGGCTCACATTGGTGACGCAGAAAGTCACCTGCCCAGACCGCGCGCTCGGATCGGAGACCAGCCGCACCGTCCCGGCCCCGTCCGTCACCGCCTCGGTTTCGCCATAGACGATGGCCCCAACCCAGCCGCCGGTCACACTGGCGCCCTCGACCGGCTCGCCGTCCTCGTCCACCACCGTGATTATCGCAACCGCCTGCCAGGTGCCGTCCTGGTTCTCGCGAGCCGAGACCGAAATCTCCCCCAGATGCATTGTCCTGAGCCGACCGGAATCGGCGCCCCCCGCCTCGGAACGCTGATAGACGCGCACGTAATCTACCCGCAACGTTTGCGGGAAAACGGTCGTTTCATCCGGATAACCGGGCCAATTACCGCCAACGGCCAGGTTGATGATAATGAAGAAGGGATGGTCGTAAACCCACTCGCCGGGGAGATCGTTGGGGGTGACGCGGAAATACAGTTCATCGTCCAGGTACCAGCGAATCTCGGCCGGATCCCATTCGATAGCATAGACGTGGAAATCCTCGTAAAGTGAACCGGGAGCGAGGCTGATACTGCCGCCTACTCCATTGCCGCCCGAATAGCCGGGCCCATGCACGGTGCCATAGATGCGGGTCGGTTCGCGGCCGATATGTTCCATGATGTCAATTTCACCGCAGGCCGGCCAACCGGTGGAATTGATATCTGAGCCAAGCATCCAGAAAGCCGGCCAGATGCCGTTGCCATACGGAAGTCGCATCCGCGCCTCGACGCGCCCATACGTCCAGGCATACAGCCCCTGGGTCTTGAGGCGGGCGGAAGTGTAGTCGCGCTGGAGGTATTCTTCCCGGCGCGCCTCGATGATCAGCATGCCATCCTCAATGCGGGCGTTTTCCGGGCGGTCGGTGTAGAACTGCCATTCATTGTTGCCCCAGCCATTGCCGCCGATATCGAACGTCCAATTCTCCGGGTTGATACTCTGGCCGTCGAACTCGTCGTGCCAGACCAGGGTCCAGCCTGCGCGCTCCCATTCCGGAGGAGAGGCGGGACCGCAAGCGCTCAGGAGGAAGAGAAGAACTCCCCCAAGCCGAATGAATTTGGTCAACGAAAGATGAAAGGAGGGCATAGGGGAGTCCTTCACTCGAGGAGGAGAGAACGGTTTACTTTTCGACACCGGTGATTACCACACCCTGCATGAAAGCGCGCTGAGCAAAGAAGAACACCAAGACGGGAATCACTGCCGAGACCAGCGAGGCGGCCTGAATGAGATTGGTGGACTGCGAATACAGGTTGTTGAAAGCCGTCAGGCCAACAGTGATGGGGAATTTCTCCGGATGCCCCGCCAGGTAAATCAGCGGCCCAAAGAAATCGTTCCAGGCCCAAAAGAAGTGGAAGAGGGCAACTGCTGTAAGCGCCGAAGTGGATTGAGGAACGATGATTTGGAGAAAGATGCGAAAAGGCCCGGCGCCGTCAATCATGGCCGCCTCATCCAGGTCCCGCGGAATCGTCAGGAAAAACTGTCTCAACAGAAAGACGTTGGTCCCCCACGAGAAAAAGGCCGGCAAGATGAGCGGCAGCCAGGTGCCAATCAGGTTTAATTGGTTCCAGAAGAAGTAAGTAGGAATGAGCGTCACTGCGCCGGGTAAAATCACCGTGGAAAGCATCAGCATGAACAAGACGTTCTTCTTCGGGATGCGGAAGCGCGCAAAGCCATAGGCCACCAGCGCGGCCGAGGTCACCGCTCCGACGGTCGTGATCGAAGCATACATAAAGGTGTTGCCGAGCAGACGGGGGAAATTGATAGTGTTCCACGCCTCGATGAAATTTCCCCACTGAAAGTCGGGTTCCCAGGCCCGGTCTAACGAGCGCCACGAGCCTTCCCATTCGATCAGGCCCGCCTCTGGGTTAGCAGGGTCGACGAAATAACTGAGCGTTCTCCCCTTTCGGACCAAGGCCCAGGGATGGATTTCATCGCCCACCGGCACAAGATAGACATCGTAAGAGCGGCCTTCGTATTCATACTGGGCCTCGCTCGCCGGCCACCAGGGCGCGCCGACTTTGGAGAACTGGGAGTCGGTCTTCAGCGCCGTGACGATACCGTACACCATCGGCATAAAGAAGAGAAACAGAATGGCCAACGCCAGGCCTGTCAGCAGAGCGGAATTGACCGCCGTGCGGACTTTACGCGTCATAATCATTTTTCTGCCGTGATCGACAGTCAAAGTTTGTTCGGTCATCGTTCCTCTCCTGCGTAATAGACCCAATATTTGGCAGTGCCGAAAAGGATGATGGTCAGGATCAAGGCGACCACGAACATCAGCCAGGCCAGAGTAGCCCCGTAACCCATATTGAAAAAGGTGAAGGATTGCTTATAGAAGTACACCATGTAAAAGCGAGTCATCCCTTCGGGAAAACCCGTTCCGCGGTTGAGAACGAAGGGCGCCAAGAAATATTGCAGGGCGCCGATCACCCCCAGCACCAACTGGTAGAAGATGACCGGCGTTATCATCGGGATGGTAATCCGCACCAGACGCTGCAACCAGTTGGCGCCATCGATTTCTGCCGCTTCGTACAACTCGGTCGGCACCCCCTGCAAACCGGCCAAGAAAATGATCATCGCCGGGCCAACCCCCCATAAACCAAACATCGTATAAGCATAGTAAACCAGACGCGGATCCGCCAGCCAGCGCAGGCCATTCGTCCCCGTCGCCTGGATGCCCGTCAGGCGCTCAATGAGCACATTGATCCAGCCCGTCTGCTCGTTCAGAACACCGTTCCAAATCAAGACGGTTGCCACGAGCGGAATCATAGAGGGCAGATAAAAGAGGGTGCGAAAAACGTTCTTGCCAATCACATTCCTGGAGTTCAACAGAATAGCAATGAATAAGGCAAACAGCAGGCTGATTGGCAACGAAATCGCCGCAAAGCGAAGCGTCCGGACGAACGAAAGGCGAACTTCGTCATCGAGGAAAAGCGCTCGCTGCCAGTTTTGAAATCCGATAAAGCGCGCCTGGTCGGGCACGGCCGGATTGAAATCCAGCAGAGAGAAATAGAATGACGCCAGCATCGGGAGAATATACAGAGCCAGGAAACCAAAGATCCAAGGACTCAAGAACATCAAGCCCCAGCGCGCTTCTCGTTTCTGGAGAGAAGACATTTTGGAGCGCGGTTTTCCGGTTCCGACATTTCCCGTTCTCGATTTCATTAAAACTGTCATGACCGCTCCTCCTGGTTGATTTCGGCCTGGCCCTTTCGGGCCAGGCCGATCGGGTATGCATCTGACCAATTATCTGCCGTTGGCGGCATCGAAGATCACCTGCAAGTCTGCCTGCAGCCGATCAATTTCGGCGTCCACATCCAGTCCAGGCGTATTGGCCAGATAGTTCCAGAACTCATTGTAACGGTCGGTGGTCTCCTGGAAACTGGGCATCCAGCTCTCGTGGTTGGGATTGTCGGCATAAGCCATGCTGGCAACCACCACATCCCAGTTGATATCCCGGCCGGGGAAGTTCGTCGCGCCATAATTCTCGAAGTAATCGTCCTGCAACGACAGGCGCGCCGGCATGCCGCCGTAGATGTTGAGCAATTGGCTGGCGACCTCCGGGCTGAGCAGGTAAGTCAGCACTTCGAACGCCTCTTCCGGATGCTGAGAGCCCTTCAAGATGCCGAAGGTGTCGGCGTGCATCTTGGAGGTCACAACGCCATTGTAAGAGGGCGTGGCAGCCAGGTTCCAGTCAAAATCGACATCGCCCAGCGCCCAGGGAGCGACATACCACATGTGCAGATGCACCATCGCCAGGTTGCCCGAAGAGAACGGACCGCCAGGTCCTTGCAAGAAATCGGCGCCGCCGTAGGGGCCATTCGGGATGAAGTAATCAACCCACCAGCCATTATACGTCCATCGCCAGGCCGCGCGCCAGTTTTCCGGAATCTGGGCGGTGACGCCATCCTCAGCCACCAGAGAACCCGGCCCGAAGAAGGTGCCGATGCCGCGCGGATCGGTCCACTGGTTCATGAAACCGAACTGGACGATGTTCTGATTGTCAAAATCGGGGCTGGTAGCATCATTGCCGTTGGCATCGACGGTCAGCCGCATGGCCACCTCGCGCAGCGTATCCATGTTCCATTCGGCCTCGGTGCCGTCCGGCCAGACATAGGGTTCACCATAATTGGCTGGCGGGTAATTCAGGCCGGCTTCATCAAACAGGTCTTTATTGTAGATGATGAAGGACGGGAAGATGGCAAAGGGGATGCCCAACTGGCCCTCTTCCTGAACATGGTAAAACTCAACCATCGCCGGATCGAAGTCGCTCAAATCGTAATTGGTGGCATCGATGTAGGGTTGCAGGTCGAGCCAGGCGCCCTTGAAACTATCGCGGCCGCGAATCCCAACCGGGCCGACGATGTCTGGAGCGTTGCCGGCAGCAATCTGAGTGGCGAGGGTGTCGTAGGCGACATCGTTGTCCACAATCTCGAGCACCAGCTCAATGTCATCATGAGTGGCGTTAAACTGGTCAACGACCGCCTGTTGACCGGCAAATGTCCCCTCGTCTGAGCCAGCACCCAGACCGACGAACCAGCGAATCTGGACCGGCTCGGCCGCCGTTTCTTCGCCAGCGCCGCCGGTTTCGCCAGCGCCGCCGGTTTCGCCAGCGCCGCCGGTTTCGCCAGCGCCGCCACCACAGCCGACCAGAAGCAGGCTGCCGATCATCAGGGCTGACAGGATTTGAAACAGTTTGGTACGCATGGGATTTCTTCTCCTTTTGATGTGAGTGAATTACGGAAACGGCAAAATATGCCATTTCTCAATGCGGAGGGCGAAAAACGAAGTATCTGTTTCTTAATCACCTCCTTGTATGGAACCGCAAGAGGCACGCACGACCAATTCAGTTGGCAAAATCAAATGGCGCGTATGCGTTTCCGAGCGTTGCATCACATCCAACAACATTTGCATTGCCGACGCTCCCAATTTGACGATGGGCTGGCGCACGGTGGTCAAAGGTGGGTTGAACTGTGATGCCATAGGCATATCATCGTAGCCGACCAGGGCGATATCGTCTGGAATGCGCACATTCGCCTCGCGCAAAGCGCGCAGAGCCCCCATGGCCATTGTATCCGTAGCAACAAAGACGGCATCGGGCCGATGAGGCAACAACTTTTTCATTCCCAGATAACCGCTCAACTCACTAAAATCCCCCTCGACGACCAGCGCCTGCTGAAGCGATTGTCCAAACGATTCCAGCGCCTCACAATACCCCTGATAACGATCGCGGCCGGCGATCATATTCAAAGGGCCGGTAATCGTCGCTACCCGCTGTCGTCCCAGGCGAAGTAAATGGCGGGTCGCCTCTCGTGCACCGTAAATGTTATCCACATCCACATAATTGACATCCAGCGTTGGATGACGCCCCACCAATACAAAAGGCTTATGACTCTCATGGAGAGCCAGGACGATAGGATCGTCTATGAGCATAGAAGATACAATGACGCCATCCAACAAGCCGCCATAAAGAATTTGGCGGATGGTGCGGCGTTCTTGCATCGGCTCGGCCAGCCAGAGCATGACCGAATAATCGTTTGCGTTGCAAACGGAGGTCACGCCTTGAATCAATTGGGGAAAGTAGGGATCGGTGAAGATGGCGCTTACACCCGCCGGAATGACGAGGCCGATAATCCCCGTCCGACCAGCCGCCAGCCCGCGCGCGGCGATATTGGGCTGGAAATTAACCCGGCGGATGACTTCCTCGACCTTTTTACGGGTCTCCTCGTTGACATTTTCATCCCCATTGAGGACTCGCGAGACCGTCGAGCGGGACACGGAAGCCATTTTGGCAATATCTTCGAGCGTAAGCGGCATCTGGTCTCCTATGGGAGCGCTCCCAGACCCGCTCAAAAAAATGCTCCTTCTTGTTCTGCTTTATTGGGAGCGCTCTCAATACCATTATACAACCTATTTTCGAAAAGTCAACCCCCTTTTCCAAATGTTTTTGCAAAAGCCGTCGGTACGCCCGCCCCAGGAAAGGAGAGGCCCCGAAGAAAACGCAACGCGCCCGGCGGTAAGGGCGCGAGGGTTCAGGGGGTGGTCCCTGAGAACAGGCTCCTCGCGGAGGACTCGAACCTCCAACCTAGCGGTTAACAGCCGCCCGCTCTGCCGATTGAGCTAGCGAGGAAGGCAGGCGAGATTATATAGGGAAGAGGGGTGTCTGTCAATACTTGATGGCGCTGAAGCGGCTGAGTTTCTCCAGGCGATGGGTGGCGATGATTTGGCGCACGGTGCCGGTCAGGCCGCGCACCACCAGGCTATCGGTACGGGCGCCATTGCCAAAGTATTTGACGCCTTGAAGAAATTCGCCGTTGGTGATGCCGGTCGCGGCAAAAAAGACATCATCTGAGGCGACCAAGTCGTCTATGGTCAGAATTTTTTCGAAGTCATAGCCCATCTCGCGGCCGCGGCGCACCTCGTCTTCGCTGCGGGCGTACAGTTTGCCCTGAATCTCGCCGCCCATTGCCCGCAGGGCACAAGCGGCGATAACCCCTTCCGGCGTGCCGCCGATGCCGTAGAGCATGTCAATGCCCGAATCGGGCCAGCAGGTCATCAGGGCGCCGGCGACGTCGCCATCGGCCAGCAGACGAATGCGCGCCCCCAGGCGGCGCACTTCCGCAATCAATTCGGCATGCCGCGGACGGTCGAGGATGACCAGTGTCAGGTCTTCAACGGCTTTGCCCTTGGCCCTGGCCACGGCACGCAAATTTTCCTCGACCGAGGCCTCGATATGCACGCAGCCGCGCGCCTGCGGGCCAACCGCAATCTTGTGCATGTACACAAAAGGGCCAGGGTCGAACATCGTCCCGCGCGGCGCCAGGGCGACGGTCGCAATCGCATTCGAGGTGCCATTGGCCAGTGGACGCGTCCCGTCGATGGGGTCCACGGCGATGTCCATCTCGACCCCCTGGCCGGTTCCCACCCGCTCGCCGTTGAACAGCATCGGAGCCCGATCCTTCTCCCCCTCCCCGATGACGATGACGGCATTCATCTGAATGGAATTCAAAACAACCCGCATGGCCTCCACCGCGGCGCGGTCGGCAGCCTCCTTGTCCCCCCGCCCCATCAGACGACCGGCCGCCAGGGCGGCCGCCTCCGTCACGCGCACCAGTTCGAGAGCCAAGTTGCGTGTGGGTTCGGAATTCATCCTTTGCCTCCCGATGGATTTACAACAAGAACCAGGTAACGAGAAAATAGCCGATTGCCCCGCCCCACAGCCAGGTATCGAAACGATCGAAGAAGCCGCCATGGCCCGGGATAAGATTGCTGGAATCTTTGGCGCCCGCCTGGCGCTTGATCATGCTTTCACCCAGGTCGCCGAGGGTGGTGAGGATAGCCAACACCAGCCCCACCGCCGCGCCTTCCCACCAGCGGACCTCCAGCCCGCCGACCTGTTGAGCGAGGACGGCCAGCCCCGCTCCCCCCAACATCCCAAAAACCACGCCGCCCCAGTAGCCTTCCCATGTTTTCTTGGGGCTGAGGCGGGGGCTGAGGGGATGCCTGCCAAACGCTTTACCGATGAAATAAGCCGCCGAATCGGCAATCCACACCGAGGGCAAAATCAGCCAGAACCACCACATACCGTTCGGCAGGGCGCGCAACTCGATCAAATAGGCACCGATCCAGCCCAGGTACAAAAAACCGCCCAGCGTAACGGCAAAGTCGGTCGCCGCCTGGTCGCGGCCCTCCTCGTACGCGAGCAGATGCCAGCCCATTGCCGCCAGAGCCAGAATAGAGAGGCCGCCGCCAGCCCGCTCCGGGAAATATGCCCGCAGGACCAGCAGGGCAGCCGTCCCGCCGACGACGAGCCAGGGGTGGGCATGCAAACCGGCCGCCCGGAACAACTGAACGTATTCCCAGGCGGCCAGGCTCAAAAACAAGACGATCAAAAGGAAATAGGGGATACCCCCCAGGACGACGGCCGGGACGCCGATCGCAGCCAGGACAATGGCAGCCAGAACGCGAGTTTTCAGCACGGTTCAATCCTTAGTGAAACCTGACAAGCCGCCATAACGGCGGTCGCGGCGGGCATAGGCCTCCAGCGCTTTACGGTATTCCTCTTTGTCGAAATCCGGCCAGTAAGTCGGCGTGATGTACCACTCGGAGTAAGCCGCCTGCCAGATGAGAAAGTTCGAGACCCGCAGTTCGCCCGAGGTGCGGATGATCAGGTCGGGGTCTGGGACGCCGGCCGTGAACAGGTAACGGTTGACCAGTTCGTCGTTCACCTCTTCGGCCCTGACGCCATCGCGAATCATTTTCTGGATGGCGCACACGATTTCATCCCGTCCGCCGTAATTGAAAGCCACACTCAGAATCAGCCGGTTGTTGTTGCGCGTCAAGTCGATAGCCGCCAGGACTTTTTCCTGGATGGCCGGGTCGAGGCGTTCCAACCGCCCGATGTGACGCAATTGCACCCCTTCTTTGTGTAACTCGCCCAATTCGCGGTCGATGACATCCTCGAGGATGCGCATCAAGCCCTCGACCTCCTCGCGCGGCCGGCCCCAGTTTTCGGTCGAGAAGGCGTAAATGGTCAGGTACTGAATGCCGAATTCGACGCTGGCGGTGATGATGCGGCGCAGATTCTCGGTGCCGGCGCGATGACCCGCCAAGCGCGGCAGGCCGCGCTGGAGCGCCCAACGGCCATTGCCATCCATGATAATGGCGACATGGCGTGGAATTTTCGAGGGGGGAATCGAATTTTCGGAATTCATAATCGGACAGGAGACCGCTCAGGCCCGCACTCCAAGGCCGGCCTGCGGCAACGCAGGCGGCGGCTAGACCTCCATTATCTCCTGTTCTTTGTGCTGCCCAATCTTGTTCACTTCTTCAATGAACTTATCGGTCACTTTTTGCAATTCCTCTTCGCCGCGTTCGAGGTCGTCTTCCGAGATGAGTTTTTCGCGCTCGAAATCGCGCAGGTCGTTGTGCAGGTCGCGCCGCACGTTGCGGATGGCGACACGGGCCTCTTCCAAACGGTTGTGGACGACGCGCACCAGTTCGCGGCGACGCTCCTCGGTCAGGGCGGGCAGGTTGAGGCGGATCTGCTTGCCGTCGTTGTTCGGGGTCAGGCCAAGGTCCGAGGCCAGAATCGCCTTTTCGATGCTGCGCAGGGCAGCCGGGTCGAAGGGTTTGATCAGCAACTGGCGCGGTTCGGGGACAGAGATGGAAGCCAGTTGGATCAAGGGAGTCGAGGCGCCGTAGTACTCGACCGGCAATTTTTCCACCAGTGCCGGGCTGGCGCGTCCGGTGCGAATGGTCGCCAAGTCATCCTGCAAGTTCTGAACAGCGGCGTGCATACGAGTCTGGGCTTCTTTCAGAATGTCGTTTATCACGTCAGCCTCCGAAGATGAACAAGGATGTGCCCTAAGGATACCCTAAAACCATAAAATTTGCCACTTAAACAGCAGGCAGCCGGATTCCATCCACCGGCAAAGCCTGTTGTTATGATGGTTTCGTCGTTCAACGCACGAGGGTGCCGACCTTTTCGCCGCGCAGCGCCCGCTCGAGCGCCTCGGGGTCCCACAGGTTGATGACCAGGATGGGCAAATTGTTTTCCATGCACAGGGAGATGGCCGTGCTGTCCATCACTTCCAGGCGGCGGTTGAGGACATCGATGTAGGTGAGGGAGTCGAATTTGCGGGCCGCCGGGTCCTTGTGCGGGTCGGCGTCATATACGCCGTCCACCTTGGTGGCTTTGATGAGCACATCGGCGTCGATTTCGACCGCCCGCAGGGCGGCGGCGGTGTCGGTCGAAAAGAAGGGGTTGCCGGTGCCGGCCCCGAAGATGACGACGCGCTGCTTTTCCAGGTGGCGGATGGCCCGCCGCCGGATGTACGGTTCGGCAACGGCGCGCATCTCGATGGCCGACTGGACGCGTGTATAGACGCCTGCCCGCTCCAGCGCATCCATCAGCGCCATAGCGTTCATCATCGTCGCCAACATGCCCATGTAGTCGGCGGTGGCGCGATCCATGCCGCGCTCCAGCCCCTGTTTGCCGCGCCAGAGATTCCCCGCCCCGATGACAATGGCCACCTCGACCCCCAGCCTGTGAACCCGCCGGACGCGTTCGGCAATCGCCTCGGCCTGTAACGGGTCGATGCCAAAGCCGTCCTCGCCGGCCAGCGACTCGCCGCTCAGTTTGAGCAGGATGCGCTTGTATTTCAAGGCGCTCATTTCGTTTCCTCCGAGAAAAGAGGCCAACCGTACGGTTGGCCTCTCAACGATTGTTACTGACTGGCTTCGCCCAATTCCCAGCGCACAAAGCGCCGGATGACGATATTCTCGCCGATGGCTGCGATCTGATCGAGCAGCAGTTTCTCGATGGGCGTTTTCTCGTCGCGGATGTAGATCTGGCGCAACAGGCAGACTTCATCCTTATATTTTTCGACGCGGCCCTCGGCAATGCGGTCGAGCATGTGTTCGGGCTTGCCTTCCTCGCGGGCGCGGGCTTTGGCGATCTCGGTCTCGTGAGCGAGTTCCTCGGCCGGGATTTCCTCCGGGCGGATGTAGCGCGGCGCCGCGGCGGCAATCTGCAGGGCAATCTCGTGAGCGAATTTGCGGAAGGTATCGGAGCGGGCGACGAAATCCGTCTCGCAGTTGACCTCCACCATCACTCCCACCCGACCGTTGCCGTGCGAGTACAATTCCACGACGCCGTTGGAGGCAACCCGGTCGGCGCGCTTGGCGGCGGTGGCCAAACCCTTTTCGCGCAGGTAGTCCACCGCTTTCTGAAAATCGCCGTTGGCTTCGGTCAGGGCTTTGCGGCAGTCCAGCACGCCGGCATTCGTTGCGGCACGCAATTCCTTGATCATTTCAGTGGTAATTTCCATACTCTCATACACCTCGATAGATTATTCTTCTTCCTCGTCCGGCTCGATGTCGTCATACTCGACCTCGGCCTCCTCTTCTTCCTCTTCTTCTCTAGGGGCTGGGGCCAGTTTTGCCAGCGTAGCCTCGCCGAGCAGTTCTTCATCCTGAAGTTCGACTTCCTCTTCCACCGGCCGGGCCGTCCGTCGGCCAGCCGCCGCTTCTTCGGCAGCGGGTTCGGCCGGCGTTTCCAATTCCTCATCTTTGCGCAGCGCCTTGCCCTCCAAGACGGCATCGGCCATCTTGCCAACCAGCAGTTTGATTGCCCGAATGGCGTCGTCGTTGGACGGAATGACGTAGTCCACGTGCGAGGGGTCGCAATTGGTATCCACCAGCGCAACGACCGGGATGTTGAGGAGATTGGCCTCATGCACGGCGGCGGCCTCGCGCATCACGTCCACCACGAAGAGCAGGTTCGGCAGACGCGTCATCGAACGCACGCCCGAAAGGCGGATGTTCAGGCGATTGACTTCCCGCTGGATGAGGAGGCCTTCCTTTTTGGTCAGTTTTTCAATCTCGCCGCTGGCCAACAATCTCTCCATCCGATCCAATTCCTGGATGCGCTGGTACATCGTCGGCCAGTTGGTGAGCATGCCGCCCAGCCAGCGTTCGGTGACGTAGGGCATACCGCAGCGGATGGCCTCTTCGCGCACCGTCTCTTGCGCCTGCCGCTTGGTGCCGACGAAAAGCACCACACCGCCCGCAGCCACCGTGTCGCGAATGACGTTGTAGGCGGTGTTAATGGCCTTGACCGTCTGTTGCAGGTCAATGATATGAATGCCGTTGCGTTCGGTGAAAATGTACGGCTTCATGCCCGGATTCCATTTGTTGGTCCGGTGCCCAAAGTGGACGCCGCTCTCCAGCAGCGCCTTCATAGAAACAACTGCCATCTTATCTCCTTTGCTTTCCCGCCCTCCAGCGTCGCCTGGCGACGCGGGGCGGAGTGGGTTTAGCGGGGTCATTTTCCCGCTCAGGGACGCTTGATGCCCGTCCCAGGCAAAATGGCGCTTCTTTGCGGAAGCCGCCCAAGTATACCACAAAAAGCGAAAGGCCATCGCACTCCGGCCGCGCCTCTTGTCTGTGACGATTGCGCGCCCAGGTGGATTGCACTATACTTGGGGCTGCCAACTCCCGTCGAAACCGTTTTCGAAAAGAGCCCGTTATGAACATTTTCCAGAAACTTGCCAAAGCCTTCGCCCCCGCCCCCAAAGGGAGATTTTACAAATTCTCGGTGCGCTGCAAGCGCTGCGGGGAAATCATCCAGGGGCAGGTGAATATTTACAACGACCCCAGCCTGGAATACGACGCCAACGATAAGCCCTACTACATCTGCCGCAAAGTATTGATTGGGGGTGGGCCCTGTTTCCAGCCAATCGAAGTGGTGCTGACCTTCGACGAGCCGCGGCGGGTGGTCAACCGACAAATCAGCGGCGGCGAGTTCGTGGAGGAGTGACCCGCTCCGAAAGGGGGAAAACGCGCGCCGTCCCGGCCTGAACCGGGACGGCTGACTGAGCCAAACACCCACGCGAAAAAGGCTCTCAGGCGGCCGCGCCGCCATATAATTGTTGTCGGATTTGAACAACCTGACGGCGCAGGCGGTCGTCGCGTTCGAGCAAATCGGCGACCTTGTCGCAGGCGTACATGACGGTCGTGTGGTCGCGCCCGCCCAGCGCCTGTCCGATCTGCGGGAGGGAGATATTGCTCTCGCGCAGCAGATACATGGCAATCTGACGCGGCAGGGCGACCTCGCGCGAGCGCTCGGCGGAGAGCAAACGGTCAACCGGCAGGTTGAAGGCCCGCGCCACCACATCCACCACTGTGTCGGGCCTGACATCGCCGCGCTGGGGCAACAAATCGGCCAGGGCGATTTCAGCCAGTTGAGGGGTGAGGGCCATGCCGCTCAAGTCGGAAAAGGCGATGATACGGTTGAGGGCGCCTTCCAGTTCGCGGATGTTGGATTGGACGCGGCGGGCAATCAGTTCCAGAATGCCGGCCGGAATCGTCCGGCCGAGTCTCTCGGCTTTGGAACGCAGGATGGCGAGACGGGTCTCGATGTCAGGAAGTTGAATGTCGGCCGTCAGCCCCCACTCGAAGCGCGAGCGCAGGCGCTCTTCCAGCGTGACGAGCGACTTCGGCGGCCGGTCGGAGGAGATGATGATTTGCTTGTTCTGCCCGTGCAGGCAATTAAAAGTATGGAAGAACTCCTCCTGCGTGGCTTCCTTGCCGGCGATGAATTGAATGTCATCCACCAGCAAAACATCCACGGCGCGGTATTTTTCGCGAAAGGCAGGGGTGGTATGGGTGCGAATAGCGTTAATCAGGTCGTTGGTGAATTCTTCCGAAGAGACATAGCGGACGCGCAAACTGCGCTTCTGGCAGGCATTGCCAATGGCATGCAGCAAGTGGGTTTTGCCCAGCCCTACGCCGCCGTAGAGGAAGAGCGGATTATAGGCTTGAGCGGGGTTCTCGGCGACCGCCAGGGAGGCAGCGTGCGCCAGCCGGTTGTTGGGGCCGACCACAAAACTTTCGAAGGTGTAGCGGGGGTTGAGCGAATCGGAGACCTGTCTGGAGGCAGAGGTTTCCTGGCGAGCGGCCCCAGGTTCGATCTCCTCCGTCCGCTCGGCGTCCGATTCCGGGCGGCCGTTGGGCATCACCACAAAGCGGACCTCCACTTCGCGCTCGACAACTCCCCCCAGCAGGCGAGCCACCGTGCTGGAAAGACGGCTGTCCAGCCAATCACGGGCATAAGCATTCCGAACGCCGACTGTGAAGATTCCGTCTTCGTAAGAAATGGCCTTGGTATCGCGCACCCAGGTATCGTATGAGGCGCGCGGCATCTCCATCTGGAGCTGGCTAAGTACAGACTGCCAGGCATGTTCGGCGTTCATCTCTTCCTCCACGATTGCTGTGATTTTTGCATCGAGGTACGGGGATAGAAACCCACTGCCAGAGCAGTGGGCGTACCGACTAAAAAATATCGAATTAGGCGCTATCTTACTTTGGGAGAGGGCAGGGCTTACTGCCCATTGTGCCCCTATTGTAGCAGAAAGACCCGTTGCTTTCCAATACGCCAAACCTACGCTATCCTAAAAACTTTTTGATTTTTAAGGTCTTGCAGATCTTAAGCAAAGACTTGCAGAACGGCCAGACCTGGGCGAAAGGACGTTGTTTCTTCTCCCCCCATAAATGCCGGCTGCGGGACGAGGACACCCCATTTATGGGGTGAAATTTCCGTTACTTGACCGTCAGGTGGAGAAATGGGTATTAAACTTAAAAATTCTTCTGCTGACCAGGGCTCGGTTCCTCCGGCGTGAAACTCAAGAAATCGCGTTTCGCTCCTCGCCGGAGGTCGAAATCAAACGCCGCGCGGCGCAGACGTGCGCGGCACCCAGGCCAGAATGGTCGTTCCCTCCCCCAGCACAGAGGTGATCTCCAAATCGCCGCCGACGCTGTGGACGCGCGCCATCATATTCGACAATCCATGACCCACCGTGCGGCGGGCTTTTTCCACATTGAATCCTTTGCCGTTGTCGCGCACCTCCAACAGCACCCGGTCAGAGGTCAACCACAAATCCACGGAAACTTTGCTGGCGCGGGCATGTTTGGCGGCGTTTGCCAGCGCTTCCTGGCAGATATGGAAGAGCGCGGTGGCATGGGCCAGGGGCAGCCCCTGCAACTGATTGGGGCGGGGACTGGTCAGCACCGCCTGCGCCTGCGTGTTCTGGCGGAATTCGGCCAGCAGACGCCGCAAGCCTTCCACCAAGTTCTCGCTGCCCAACTGACGCGGTTGCAAATCCAAGATGTAAGCGCGGATATCGGCAATGGTGCGATTGAGGTCGTCTATGACCTTGCGGATGCGTTCCTCGGCCTCGTCCACGTTCTCGCGCAAGGCCAGGCGAGCGTTCTCGAGCGCCAGCCCCGCACCGTAAATGGACTGGATCACGCCATCGTGCAAATCCATGCCAATGCGCTGACGCTCCTCCAGCACCGCCAGGCGGCGGGCGTTGATGTGCAGGCGGGCATTCTCGATGGCCGTGCCGGCGGCGGCGGCGATCGAGGTCAACAACTGCACCTCGTTCTCTTCGAGCACCTTCTCGCTGCGGGTGGCGATGGTCAACACGCCGGCCAGTTCGCCGCGCCCGATGAGCGGAATGCAGGCAATTTGACGAAAACCGGCCTCCACAATCGCCTGGCGGGTGAAATCCTCCTGCCGCTCCAGGTCGGTGACGATCACCGGTTTGCGCGTCGCCGCGGCGTGCCCCACCACTCCTTCGCCGATTTTGAAACGGTTGCGGGCCCAGAAGGCTTCGGCCGCCTCGCCGCGGTGCAACATCAGCCGCAGGGTGTGACCATCCTCGTCGAGCAGGAAGATTTCCCCGGCCTCCACCTTGAAGTGATAGAGCAATTGCGAGAGCGTCATGTCCAGAATTTCGTCCAGTTCGAGCGAATCGGCCAGGGCCGCGCCGATGTGATTGATCAGCGCCAGTTCCTCCGTCCGGCGGGTCAGACTGCGGTCACGTTGCTGCAGTTCGTTGTACAAGCGCGCGTTCTGGATGGCAATGCCGGCATAGGCCGCCAGCATCTCGATGATTTTCTCGTCGTCGGGGGTGAACTCGGGGGCATCTTTTTTCTCTGTCAGGTAAATCTGCCCCAATTGCCGGTTGCCCAGGCGGATAGGCACGCCCAAGAAAGAGTGCATCTTGGCATGGCCAGGCGGAAAACCGATGCTGCGCGGGTCATCGGCGATTTCGGCCAGGCGGATGTTTTCTTCGCTGTGCATCAGCGCGCCAATCAGGCCCAGCCCGCGCGGCGGGTGGGGAATGCGCTTGATTTCATCGGGGGTCATTCCCACCGTAATAAAACGTTTGAGCCGCCCTTCGTCATCAAGCACCCCCAGGGCAGCGTAACGCGCCCCGGCCTGTTCACAGGCCAGTGCGACAATCCGTTCCAGCAAAGTCTCGAGGCTGACTTCCTTGATTTTTATCAGTTCGAGGCTGGCTTTATGCAAGGCGATCAAACGCTCTTGCAATTGTTCCCTTGTCAGGAGCATCCGGACACCTCAATTTGGATAATTGTACCCCACATATCCATTTTCCGGCAAGTTTGGCGTTTTCTCCGGCCGGCCTATTCGAGGGCAGAGGCGGCCAGCCTTTCGGCCTCGTCGCGCGTGGCAAGTTCCTCGATGAATGGATCGATGTCGCCGTCCATCACCGCCGGCAAGTTGTAAATTGAAAGATTGATGCGGTGATCGGTGACCCGGTTTTGCGGATAGTTGTAGGTGCGAATCTTCTCGGAGCGTTCCGCCGTCCCGACTTGGGCGCGGCGGTCAGCCTCCTCCGCCGAGCGGCGCTTTTCCTGTTCAATCTCGTACAAGCGGGCGCGCAGCACCGAGAGAGCGCGCAACTTGTTCTGCAACTGTGAACGTTCGTCCTGACAGGCCACTACGATACCGGTCGGCTTGTGGTAAATGCGCACGGCGGTGGCGTTTTTCTGGACGTTCTGCCCGCCCGCCCCAGACGATTTGAAAACCTCGATGGTGATGTCGGACTCGGGGATTTCGACCTCGACCTCATCCACCTCAGCCAGAACGGCGACGGTGGCCGTCGAGGTGTGGATGCGGCCCGAAGCCTCGGTGACCGGCACGCGCTGGACACGGTGCACGCCCGACTCGTATTTGAGTTTGGAATAAGCGCCCTTCCCCTTGACCAGGAAGACGATTTCCTTGAAGCCGCCGATTCCGATGGCGTTCTGGTCCACAATCTCAACCTGCCAGCCCTGCCGGTCAGCGTAGCGGGTGTACATGCGGAACAAATCGGCGGCGAAGATGGCCGCCTCCTCTCCGCCCGTGCCGGCGCGAATCTCGACGAAAACATTCTTCTCATCGCGCGGGTCTTTCGGGACGAGCATCTGTTTGAGTTCGGCTTCCAGTTCGGTCAGCCGCGGCTCCAGGTCGGCGATTTCGGCCTCGGCCAGGGCGCGCAGTTCGGGGTCCGAATCGGCCGCCAGGAGGGTGCGGGCCTCCTCCAGGCGGGCCAGCGAGCGGCGATACTGGCGCGCCCGCGTCACGATAGGCTCCAGTTCGGTGCGTTCCTTGTTCAATTCGGCGGCGCGCTGATAGTCGCTGCCCACCTCCAGCAGCGACTGTTCGATTTCATCGAAGCGTCTTTCGATTGCAGCCAGTTTGTCGAGCATCCTTTATCACTGCCTTTCGAGCGGCAGGTTTCGCCAGCAAGCGAGAATGAGCGCGGCTCGTGCGCCGCGCCCGCCGATTATATCAGGAATTCCCGCCGCTCATTTGGCAATCAACTGTAAGATCATCGAAACGACCATGCACAATGACAAAACGATGATGACTGCGCTGTAGATGCGCCGCTGGCGCACCTTGCGGTCCAGCCGGCTTTTTTTGTCTTTCTCCGACATCGGAACACCTCTCGAAAAACCGTCCTCTCATCTTCAGGACGGTCTTGGATAATCGTTATGTGAAGAGTCAGCGCCGCCCGCGGGCTTTGAGGGCTCTCTGCATGGCGGCCTCCAGTTCTTCGAGGCTGACCGGTTTGGTGACGTAGGCATCCGCGCCCATGGCCAGCGCCCGGTCCACCTGGACATCGGCAGCCTCGGTCGAGAGCATGACAATCGGCAGGGTGAGCGTCTCCCGGCGGCGGCGCAGGAACTCCAGCATGTCCAGCCCGCTGACCTCCGGCATGTTGATGTCCAAAATCAGCAGGTCTGGAATCTCACCGGCCAGGATGGCCTGGGCTGCCGGCCGCGCCCCCAGGAAGTGCCGCGTCTCGCACTGGAGCAGTTTGAGCATCAACTGCACCGCGCGAATCATCTCCTCGTCATCGTCCACAATCCAGACGGTTCTCATTCCAGGCTCGCCTTGATGGTTTCGGCCAGGGCGGGCGTGATGCCCGGCACAGCGGTCAGTTCCTCCAATGTGGCTGCTCTAATCTTATCCACAGAACCGAAATGTTTCAAGAGGGACTTTCGTTTGACCGGGCCAACGCCGGGGATGGAATCGAGGACGGAGGCCAGTCCCTGCTTCGAGCGGCGCGCCCGGTGGGCGGTGATGGCGAAGCGGTGGGCCTCGTCGCGAATGCGCTGGAGCAGGTAGAGACCTTGCGAGTGGCGCGGCAGGCGCAGGGGGTCGGTGCGGCCGGGGAAGAAAATTTCCTCCTCCTGCTTGGCCAGGCCGATAACCGCCACCCTGTCGTGCAGGCCGGCCTGTTCGAGGACGGCCACCGCCCGACCCAACTGCCCTTTGCCGCCGTCCACGATGAGCAGGTCGGGGAGGTGGGCAAAGGCCTCGTCGCGGCGCGCCCCCGGCTGGAGGGCAGATTCAGCCGCCGCCTGCCAGCGCCGGAAGCGGCGCGTCAACACCTCCTCCATCGAGGCGAAATCGTCGGGGCCGCGCACCGATTGGATGTTGAAGCGACGGTAGAGTTTTTTGTCCGGCACGCCCTGGCGGAAGACAACCATCGCGCCGACCGAGGCTGTGCCCTGGGTGTTGGAGATATCGTAACACTCGATGCGGTTGGGAGGCCCCGCCAGACCCAGGGCCTGCTGCAACTCGGCCAGGGCCTGCTCCTGGCGGTGGGTATCGGCCTGCCAGCGGGCGCGCAGGGCGGCCAGCGTTTCGGCGGCGTTCTCGGCTGCCATGTGGACCAACTCCTGCGGCTGGCCGTTCTGCGGAACGAAGATTTCGACTTTCTCGCCGCCGCGCCGCGAGCGCAGCCATTCCTGGATGATGCGGGCTTCCTCGATTTCTTCGGGGAGCAGCAACTGCTGGGGCAGGCGGGCCGCCTCGGTGTAGAACTGCTTGACAAACTGGGCCATCACTTCGGCGTCGGCGGCGTCTTCGGTCCCCTCGAGGACGAAATATTCGCGCCCGATGAGTTTGCCGCCGCGAATAAAGAAGACCTGCACGCAGGCCTCGTCGTCGGCGCGCGCCAGGGCCAGCACGTCCGAGTCCTTGTAATCGGCGGGGAAGACCACCTTCTGGCGGGCGACGATGCTCTGCAAGGCCTTGATTTTGTCGCGCAGGGCGGCGGCGCGCTCGAAATTGAGTTGTTCGGCGGCCTGTTCCATCTCCTGCTGGACGCGGCTCAGGACCGGCTCGGCATGGCCGTCCAGGAAATCCTGCAAGTCGGCAATCATCTGGCGGTATTGGTCACGGTTGACGGCTCCGATGCAGGGGCCGAGGCAGAGGCGGATGTCATAGTACAGGCAGGGGCGCGCGTCCCGGCCGGTGATGGTCCGGTCGCAGGTCAGGTACGGGAAGACGCGCCGCAGCACGTCCAGCGTCTGGTGCACCGCCCAGGCGGAGGTGTACGGCCCGAAGTAGCGCGCCCCGTCGTCTTGCATCAGGCGCGTCACCGTCACCTTGGGGAAATCTTCCTGCCAGTGGATTTTGATGTAGGGGTAACGTTTATCGTCTTTCAGGCGGACGTTGTATTTCGGGCGGTGCTTTTTGATGAGATTCATCTCGAGGATGAGCGCCTCGAGTTCCGAGCCGACGACAATCCATTCGATGTCGGCCACTTCGCGCACCAGGCGGCGGGTCTTGTTGTCGTGACTGGCATCGGCATGAAAGTAGGAGCGGACGCGGTCTTTCAGGCGCACCGCCTTGCCGACATAGATGACCGTCCCGCCGGCGTCTTTCATCAGGTAGCAGCCGGGTTTGGCTGGCAAGGTCGCCAGGATGGCTTTGAGATGCTCCGAGATTTCCATCAGCAGGGATTTTAACCGAAAAAGGAGGCGCAGCAGAGACAGCGCGCCTCCCGTCAGGCGATTGCAAGCCGCCTTTACGGCACGACCGGCAAAGACTCGCCGCCCAGCAGTGTGACCGTCTCGGCCAGGAGCCACACCAACTGGTTGGGGTCGTCAGGAGAGATGATTTGAATCCAGCGGCCATCGGCGCTCTGGCCGACTGCCACCGCCCCCTGACCGGCCGCCAGAACGCCCACCGGCGGGGTGTCGGCAGCCGGGACAGCGTACAGGCTGACGGGTTGGCCGCCGGTGTTGGTCGCCACAGGGGTCGCGCTGGCCGGGGTAGCCGTCGCTGCCGGTTCGTAGGTCACTCCCGTCAGGCGGGCCAGTTCGCGGTTGTAATCCTCGCGCTGCAGGCGGGCCTGGGCGATGCCCTGCACCAGGATGTTTACATCCGCCCCGCTGAGGAAGGCCATCAGGGTGTTGATAACGGTGTTCATGTGCGTAATCTGGAGCGCCCTGAGGGTAGCCAGGCAGGGAGGTACCTGCTGGTCCTCCGCCCGCCGGCGAATCTCCTGCAGGCTGGGGATAACCTGCACCAACTGGTCGCGCGGCGTCTGAGCGGCCAGTTGGGCGGCGTCATCGAACTCGCGCATCAGCGCGTTGACCGGCGCCAGGGTGGTCGGCAGCATAGCAGACGAGCAGGGGTCGGGGGTGGCGGTGGGCGCCAGGGTAGGCGTCGCCTCGACCGTCTCTCCTCCGCAGGCAGACAAAACGAGCGAAGAAACGACCAAGACGAGCAAGGGCAACAAGATTTTTTTCATTGCTTTCCTTCCTGGAGGGGATGATAACCTCTGCCGCGGATTGTATCACGACATCTGCAAACATGCTTCGAGGGACGGCTGGGCCGTCCCTCGAAGGTTCCCCGCGGAGGCTGCAAAGGTCAGCGAGCGATCAGGGCGAAGGTGCCGGTGAAGGTGACTTTGACGCGGACGTAGCCGTCTTCCCGGTACACGCCGCGCAGGATGAGCATTCCATCGTCGCTGCCGGGATGGAGCGGGATGGGGCCGCCAACCTGCTGAGGAGGCAGTTCGACCCAGTCGCCGGCGCCGTTATTGGCGCTCGGGTCCCAGAACAGAATGGCGAAGTGCCAGTCTTCCATGCCCTCCGGGATTTTGAAGGAGACCACGAAGTAGCCGCCTTCTTTGTCAACCAGGACCGGCTGGCCATCCTGTTCGAGGCTGATGTTGATGGCCGAGACGAAGCGCGGACCGGTCGCGATGGGACCGGGCAGTTCGCCCTCCTGGAGACGGTGGATGAGGTACATGCCGCGGCCGGGGCAGCCGTAGCGCACTTCGTCGCCGTTGGGCAGGACCAGAACCGTCGCGCCGTAATTGAGGCAGTCGATTTCAACCGGCGTGCCACCCGTATCGGGCACTTCGACGGTTCTGACCGGCAGAGGCGGGGTAGGAGGCTGCGGAGGTTCGGGCGGCTCAGGCGGCGGCAGGCAGGGATCGATCAGGTCGAGGTAGTAATCGCCATGCGCATTGGCGGCGAAGTTGATCGTCCCGGCCAGGGTCAGCGTGCCGAGCGGGCCGGGGGCCACGTAAAAGCCGTAGCCGCCGTTGTTCTGGTAGGTGCCGTCGGTGACGGTTACATTGATGCCCTGCGGGCCGAAGCAGCCGAAGGTCCAGCCGCTCTCGATGAGCGCCCCGTCGCTGCCGTTTCCGTCGGCGGTGACATTGTTCACATCAACGTCGTTCGTGCCGACAATCCAGAAGCCGAGGCCGGTATTGTCGGCGAAAACGCTGTCGGTGACGTTGATGAGGCCGCCGCCATAGGATTTCAGGAAGGCGCCCAGGCCGGTTACCCCATTGCCGTCCTCTGTGACGTCTGTCAGTTCAATATTGCCTTGTTGGGTCACCGCCCACAGGCCGACTTCGCCGTTTTCGAAGAAGGTGCTGTCCTGGACGAAGATATTGCCCAGGCAGGTGCAGCCGGCCTCCAGATAGGCGCCTTTGACACCGTTGAGACTAGCATTAACATCTACGAGCGTAATGTCGCCATCCACGCTGTGAGCGTAGAGGCCATACTCACCATTGCCGCGGAATTCGCTCAGGCTGATGTCAATGGAAGCGGTCCCATCGGTGACCAGGTGGGCGCCATCTACACCATTATCATTGGCCCATACATCGAACAAGGTGATGTCGCCATGAGATTCGACGTACAGACCATTCCAGACGTTATCATTGAAGTCGGCCGTGCCGATATCGACAAACCCTGTCCCGGTGGTGTTTATGAGGAGGGCGCCGGTGCTGTTGGAGTAAGACCACACATTCTGGAGGGTGATGTTGCCGGCCGAATCCACCAACAGACCGATGTCACCATTCTCTTCGAGAGCCACATCCTGGAGATCGACGTCGCCCGTGCCCCGATAGGTAATCAGCGAGATGCCGCTCCAATCGTTGTAACTGGCATACACTTGACTCACGCTCACATCTCCGCTCGAAAGGACATAGGCGCCCGAATCGGCATTTTCTTCAAATATGCCGTTGTCTATTTCCACATCGCCAGTGGCAATACAATGGTCTCCCGCCACGATACAGTTGTCGGCATAGAGACCGTTGTGGCCATTATAGCCGGCGTAGGAATTATAGACGCCAATATCACCATTGGCCCAAATCACGTAGCCGCCCATGCTATTGTTCTCGCTATCACCGTTATTGATGAGGACATTACCGCCCACACCGTGGCATGAGTCAACCCAAAAACCAGGACAGGTTTCCACATAGACCCCCACGCCTCCATTGTCCATCGTGGTCACGTTGGCAAGAGACACATTTCCATTGGCTGTAATGCCCAGCCCGATTCCCTGATTATCGGAGAACGCGCTGTCGTTGACATACACGTCGCCAGCGCCCATGGCCACGAATTCGTTGTTAATGGGATCGTACACAGCGTAAACGGTATCGAGAAAGGCGCCAGGTCCCGAAGAATTATTCACGGCCTGAACATTATCCAAGGCAATATCTCCGCCGCTGGTGGCAACGGTGAGGCCCACCATTGGAGCGCCCGTATACGGAGCCAGGTCAACGACGATATCAGTCAGGGAGACGGTGCCTGCCCAATTGATATACACGGGAACGTTGAAGGTGGTGACGCCGTTCACCACTTTCGCACCCGTAACCAGGTCCCAGCCGCCTTCCAGGCCAAGGTCGGTCAGAAGCGGAAGGCCTGCCGCATCGAAATAGACCGGCGACTCTGGCCCGCCATAGGTGCCTTCCTGGAAGAAAATCGTCCCCGCTCCGCTAATGCTATTGACCTGGAGATAGTTAATCAGATCGGTGATGCTGGCCTGATTGGGCGTGCAGTTATTCTGATTGCCGGGTGTGCCGGGGTCGGTATCGGTAGCGGGGGTCTCGCCGGCCGGGCACCAGACCGGGTCGCTGTTGGCGATGATTTCGGCCGCCTGCTGGGTGGCGAGAGGCTCAGCAGAGCCGTCTTCGTTGAGCACGACGACGTCCGTTTCAGGCGGCGCCTGCTCCAGGATTTCAGGCAGGGGAGGCACCTCCCCCTCCGGCGGCGTCTCGGGCGGCGCGCCGTCGCCGGGGTCAACCGCCTCCTCGGTCGGCGGCGTCTCGGGCGGCGCGCCGTCGTCGGCGTAGGCAATGCCTGGCATCGCCATTTGAACGAAGATAACAAGCATGACAACGAACGAAAGAATCGCGTGCTTCCTTGCCTTCATAAGTTAACCTCCTTTCTTTTGTCTCTTTTTGATCTGCGAAAATCCTCCGCGAGGAGAAGAACACCAAGACAAACGCCGCCACTCATTATTATGTTGATTATACATCTCCTCTGGTCACAAAACAATCATAAAAACGATCGAAAACAGGGCTTTCTCGAAGTCCACAGGATGTGTCGTACAAAACGCCGAGCGGTGGGACCGTCCCTGCTCAACGACGATGAAGGTATAATGACAGCGCTATGGAAAATTCACTGGAATTTCGTCTTGGGGCGTTGCTGCGGCAGCGCAATTTGAAACTGGCGACGGCCGAATCCTGCACCGGCGGCCTGATTGCCGACCGAATCACCGACGTCGCCGGCGCGTCTGAATACTTTGTGGGCGGGGTGGTCGCCTACGCCTACGAGGCCAAAGTGGCGCTGCTGCACGTCTCGTGGGATACGCTGCGCGCCCATGGGGCCGTCAGCCGAGAGACGGTCATCGAAATGGCGCGCGGGGTGCGCACCATCCTGGGCGCCGACCTGTCCATCAGCGTCAGCGGCATCGCCGGACCCGGAGGCGGCTTGCCCGGCAAACCGGTCGGCACCACCTGGATCGGCCTCTCGGCCACCGACGGCGATTGGGCGCGCAAATTCCTCTGGAGCGGCGACCGGCGGGCCAACAAACAGGCCTCCGCCGACGCCGCTCTGCAGTTCGCCATTGATTATTTGAGCGGCCATCTCTCTCAAGAGTGAGTCGCCGCCCGGCGCCGATTCACTCGCCGGGGTTCAGCACCCGCCCGATGAACAGAATCTGGCCGGTGGGGAGATCGCGGATGACGAAGAGGAAGGGGCGGTCAATTTCCAGCGGGATTCCCTGCGGCATGACGGCCGAAAGAGCCATGATGACGGCTGTTGCGGCGGCAGCCTCCGTCCCCTTTTCATCCACCGCGATGAAAGCCTGGTGGACGACGTTGCTGATGTAGAGGTCGCGCGCCCCGTCCATGCCGGAGAAATCGGCCTGGCCGGGGTCGAAGGCCGCCGGCATGCCCATTGCCGCCAGCGTCTGGGCCAGGTCGAACTGGCTGCGGAAGGTGAACTTCGGCAGGCCGAGTTGCACCTCGGTCGGCTGCATCTGCGCCAGGATGGCCTCGTAAGCGGCGGGGTCGAAGGCGGCTTCAAAGGCCGCGAACTGACCGGCATCCGGGACGATGATGGTCATTGCCGCCGTCCCGCCGGCGTAAGGCAACTCCACCGCCTGGAAATTGTCGCCGCGCAGGTAGGGCAGGGTCAGTTCGTTGTGCATCATTGCGACCTGCACCTGCGAGCCGTCCAAGAGATAGAAGGGGGCCTCATACGTGTCGTTGGGGTCGAAGGGGGTCTGCCAATCGGCCTTGAAGTAGATGGCGTTGACCAGCACCATGCGGGTGGAGGCGTCCAGCGCGCCGGGGGCGAGCAGGTCGCGAATCTTACCCTCGGTCTCATCGCTGACCCAGCGGTTGATTTCCAGGCGCGCCGGTTCGGCCTGGCCGACGAAATCGGCCGGGAAAATGGCCGCCCCGTAGTTGAGGGCCAGCAAATCCAAGTATTCGCTGCGGAAGGGATGGTCTTGCTGGGCCCAGACAGCGTTGGCGATGTTCAATTGCAGGGGGTGAGCCTCGTCGGAGGCCGCCTGAGAGCGGGAGGCCAGTTCGAGGTCGAGGGCGTTGAAGGCCGGGTGCAGGCGTTCGGGGGGCAGGTCGAAATGCAGGGCCGAGTCCATCTGGCGGGCGGTCTCGCCTGCCGCGCCGGCGCGGGTCATCGCCAGGGCCAGGGAGATGCTGTAGGGCGAGGCGGTCAGGTTACCGTCCTGGCCGCGCAGGGCGGTGTAGAGGCCGAGGGCGAAGGCGTTGTTGCCGGCCACCAGAGTCTGACGGTCGGCGGGCAAGACGGCCGGGGCCAGGTCGCGGCTCAGGCGGGATTCGAGCGGCGCGGGGCGGGGCGAACAGGCCGCGCCGGAGAAAAGGGCTGCCAGCAAAAGCAGGCCCAGACAGAAGACGAGCGAGCGTTTCATTTTCACCTCCTGGAAGCAAAGACGCCCGGCGCAGGTTTTTGTTCCCCCCAGGAAAGAAAAAACGCCGGGTCCGCCCCGGCGCCGTCCTGCCGCTCAGGTCACCTGGCCGCCCAGCCAGCCGAAGCGATAGCCGACCCGGTGGACGGTTTGAATATAGACAGGCTGATGGGGATTGTCTTCGATTTTGTGGCGCAGATTGCGGATGTGGGTGTCGAGCGTCCGGCTGGCGTTCTCGCTGCACTGGCCGAGAGCGGCCTGGAGCAGTTCCCGGCGGGTGAAGATGTGGCCGGGTTTCTCCATGAAGGTGGACAGGAGGGAAAACTCGGCCGGCGTCAGTTCGACCGGCTCATCGCGCCGCAGCAGGCGGCGGCCGCACAGGTCGAGGGTCAGGTCGCCGCGGCTGATGCGGGTGGGAGCGGGTTTGCCGTTCTTCGAGAGGCGCAGCAGGGTCCTGACGCGCTGAATCAGTTCGCGCGGGTCGAACGGGCGCGTGACGTAATAATCAACGCCCAGTTCAAGACTGCCGCTGCGCAGGTGGTCGTTCGCCTGGGGAGCGAGCAGCAGGATGGGCAGGCAGGAAAGTTCGCGGTCGAGGCGGATGGCGCGGGCCAGTTCCAGGCCGTTTTGCTGAGGCAGGCTGGCGTCGAGGACGAGCAGGTCGGGGGATTCGCGGCGCAACATCCGCATTCCGGTCTCGGCGTCGGAGGCCGTCAGAACGCGGTAGTCCGCCTGTTCGAGATGGTCACGCACCAGGCGTTGGGTGGGGAACTCGTGATCGATAACGAGAATCAGTTCCATGGTCACCCAGGCGTGCTATCTGGTTACCGCTTCTATCATACGGATTCAGGAGGCCGAATACACCCTACCAGAGAATGGTTTTTGAGCGGGCGGCCGTCAATCGGTTTCCGGCGCTTTCCCCAGCCGCGCCCGCTCTTCGGCGACCAGGCTCTCGTCCAGTTTCTTGTAGAGCGGGGCGGGCGGATTCAGTTTGGCGCCGGGGGGCAATTGGCTGGGTTTCCACTGCATCGCTTCGACGCCGCGATAGCGCAAGACGGTGTGCTCGCCCAGGGCGTCCTGAACCGTCTCGGTGTATTGTTCGCCAAAGAGCGGCTTCTCGTAGCCGAAGAATTCGTGCAGGCGCTGACAGGTGAAGGGCAGGAAAGGCGCCAGCATGATCTTGAGGGAATCGATGGCGCGCAGGGCGGTGTAGATGCTCAGGGCGGCTTCATCCTTGTCGGTCTTGATTTGGAGCCAGGGGGCCGAGGCGTCCAAGTACTTGTTGACTTCGCTGGCCAGGCGCATGGCCTCCTGCAGGGCAGCCCGCAGGTGAACCGCTTCCAGTTCCCGGCCGACCGAGTCGAAACCGGCCTCGATGACGGCCAGCAGTTGGCGGTCGGCGGGGCGCAGCCCCTCCGGCGAGACGGCCGGGACGCGCCCTTCCCAGTGTTTGTAGCAGAAGGAGAGGACGCGGTTGGCCAGGTTGCCCCAGGTGGCGACCAGTTCGTTGTTGTTGCGGGCGACGAAGTCGGCCCAGTCCCAGTCGGTGTCGCGCAGTTCGGGCATGTTGACCGTCAGGTAGTAGCGCAGGGCGTCGGGATCGTAGCGACGCAGGGCGTCGCGCCCCCAGACGGCCCAGTTGCGCGAACCGGAGATTTTCTGGCCTTCGAGATTCATGAATTGGTTGGCGGGGACATCGTAGGGGACGGTCAATCGGCCGCCCTCGCCGGCGAAGATTTTCATGAATTGTTCGCCGGCGCCCATCAATTCGGCCGGCCAGAGCGAGGTGTGGAAGAAGATGTTGTCCTTACCGATGAAGTAGAACTGGCGCGCCGCCGGGTTGACCCACCAGGCCTGCCAGGCCTTTTCCTGCCCGCTGAGGCGGCTCCACTCGATGGGCGCCGAGAGGTAGCCGATGACCGCCTCGAACCAGACGTACAGGCATTTGCCCTCCCAGCCCTCGACCGGCACGGGGATGCCCCAGTCCAGGTCGCGCGTGATGGGGCGCGGCTTGAGTCCCTCGGCCTCGATCTTGCCGAGCGATTCGCCCAAGACGGTCTCGCGCATCCAGCCGGCGCGCTGGCGCAGGAAGTCCTTGACCTCCGGCTCCAGTTTGGAGAGGTCGAGGTAGTAATGCTCGGTTTCGCGCAGTTCGAGGGCGCCGTCACCGGTGCGGGCGCGCGGGTTGAGCAGTTTCTCCGGTTCGAGGACGTTGCCGCAGGCGTCGCATTGATCGGAGCGGGCGCCATCCGCGCCGCAGATGTAGCAGGTGCCTTCCACGTAGCGGTCGGGCAGGAAACGCCGCGCCGCCGGTGAATACCACTGCATGGACTTCTGCGTGAAGAGGAAGCCGTTCTCCTTGAGCGCCAGGAAGACCGATTGCGCCACCTTGAAATGATTTTCGGTGTGGGTGGTGGTGAACAGGTCGTAGGTGATGCCGAGTTGCTGGAACAGTTCGAGGAAACCGGCGTGATATTCCTGATACACCGCCTCGACCGGCTTGCCGAGGGCGTCGGCCTTGAGGGTGACGGGGGTGCCGTGCGAATCGGTGCCCGAAACCATCAGGACGCGGTTGCCCTTCAGGCGATGATAGCGGGCGACGATGTCACCCGGCAGGTGTGAACCGGTGATGTTGCCGACGTGAATCTCGGCGTTGGCGTAGGGCCAGGCAATTGCCACGAGGATGTCTTCAGCCATGAGAAAACTCCATTTTTTTGAACAAAATGACATTCGTTTCACCGCCAAGGCGCCAAAACGCCAACGTTTTGCAGAGTTCGCCAAGTGTGCCTGGCGGCTTGATAGCCTCTTGGCGTTCTCCGTGTCCTGGCGGTTCGGCCTGCGTACGTCCTATTGAAATGACGGGCGGGGCGCGGCCGGTCACAACAAAACGGGCCGCCCGCAGCCGGACAGCCCGTGAGGAAGTGCGTCAACCCGCTAACGCTTTCCCGCCGTCGCTGCCCGGACGCGGCTGCACATCGCCATGCGCATGACCATGGTCATTGCCACCAGCGGGAGGAGCGACAGGTTTGCGTTCACAGCCTCAAGTTTACTATGGCCTGCGCCGCCTGACAAGTGTTCCACAACAGGCAGCCTGTGCCCGCTTCACAGCAGCAGGATTCCCTCCGGGGTGCGCGGCAGTTTCCGCCCGCAGCGCTGGCAGCGGAGGGCATCGGCCGTCTCGATCAACGATGGCTCTTTGCAAGCCGGGCAGAGCAGCACCTCGCTGAGGCGGGGCCGACCGGCAGGCGTCAGAGTCCCCGGTTTGCGGGCCAGGACACGGTCGAACAGTTTCCACCAGGGCGTCACTTCGACCTGGGTGAAACCTGTCCTTTCGAGCAGGCGGACGAAATCCGGGGCGCTGATGACCTTCGCCCGCCGGCCGGAGGCTTCGGTACCACGCGAGGTCACCAGGAGCCCGCCCGGCCGCAGGGTACGGAACAACTCGGCCAGCGGAGTCTCCATCTCAGGCATCACTTCCAGCGCCTCCAGACAGCAGACTATGTCGAAAGTCTCGTCTGGGAAGGGCAGCGGCCAACCGCTCTGGCGGATGAGCGTCACACCGGTCTTGTAGTCGGCCAGTTTGACCGCCGCCTGCTCGAGCATGCCAAGCGAGATATCGAGAGCCACGATGTGGCCGCCAAAGTCGGGTTCGCGCAGCAGGGCCAGCGGCAGGCGGCCGGTGCCGGTGGCCAGGTCGAGGACGAGAGGTGCCGGCGCTTCCCGCAGCGCCGTCACGAGCGGGCGGGCCAGCATTTCGGCATCGCGCGCCTGGCTGGCCTGCTTGCCCTGGTCATATTTCTTCGCCCAGCGGTCGTACAACCAGCCCTGAATGCGCGGGCCCAGATGAGTGCCCTCGTAGAAATAGATTTCGCGGTCAACGAAGATGTAGAGGGTGAGGAGGAAAAGGAGAAAGCCCACCACCCAGTAGATGCTCATGACGGTTCTCCACGAAAAATCTCTTCGGCCTGGCGCACAGCACGGCAGGCTGCCCCGCCCGCAAAGGCCGACAACCCGCCCGCCGCCGCCAGGACAACTGCCAGGCGAATGCCGGCCGCGCCCCCCGCCAGCCCGCCCAGGCCGTATTCGGCCAGCGGACCCGAAACCAGCACCCCCAGCAGGTAGGGAATTTGCACCAAGAGGTGGCGGGCCGAGAAGACGCGTCCTTGCACATCGGCCTCGACGCGCGCCTGCCAGAGCGCCATATTGCCGCCCTCGACGAACGGCTCGAAGAACGAGAAGAAGAAACTGCCGACCGCCCAGACGAGGACCGACTTGCCCAGACCGAGGGTCAGCACGCCGAGCAGGCAGGCGCCGATTCCGCCCCACAGGACGTTACGCACCCGCCGCCGGAATCCGCCCCACACGCTGAGCAGCGCCCCGCCGACCACACCGCCCACCGCTCCGACCGATTGCACGCTTGCCAGGGCGGCGCGGCTTTCTCCCGAGCCGCTTAGCACCAGCGGCGCCATCAGCGTGGCGGCAATCGCCAGAAAGAAATTGGCAAAGACGAACAGGGAGGTCAGCCCCCGCAAAGCGGCGTTCCGGCGGATGTAGCCGAAGCCGAACAGAATCTCCCTCCCCAGGCTGCCGCGGCCCTCCCGCCCAGCCGCGCTGACCGCCGGCTGCGGGATGGAGACCACCAACAAGGTGGTAAGCGCGGCGCCAAAGGTCGCCAGGTCAATCAGCATGATGCCGGCCATGTCCATCACGCCGAGCAGGGCTGCCGCCAGCACCGGCGCCAGGATGCCCGAAAGCGCCGATGCCAGGCCAAGCATGCCCTGGGCGCGGGCATAGTGCCGTTCAGGCAGCATGGTCGTCACCGCAGCCTGATAGGCCGGATACTGAAAAGCCATGAAAAAACCGGCCAGGACGCCAATCAGATACAAATGCCAGATTTGCAGCCTGCCGGTCAGGTACAGAATCAACGCCGCCAGAGTCCCCAGGGCGGCGGATGCATCCGAGAGCATCATCACCCGCTTGCGATTCCAGCGGTCCACCAGCGCGCCGGCGACAGGGGTAAACAGGACGGTCGGAAGAAACGTAAAGAAACTGATGGTCGAGAGGGCGGTCGGCTGGCCGGTCTTCTGCCAGGCCCACAGGGTAAACGCAAACCAGGTCATCGCCGAGCCAACCAGCGAAACAATCTGGCCCAGCCAGATGAGCGTGAAAGCGCGCATGCCCTCGGGACGAGTACGTTTCATGAGACAGCCACCAGGAGAGACGAGACGCCGATAGCGTTCCTCCTCATTTCAAGGACTGTAACCCCTCCATCAAACGTTCGAACGCGCCGACCGTCCTTTCTACAGGAGTAGCGTAGGAAAATCGCACCCAGTCGCCGCCGAAGGGGGAGAAGAACGCGCCGGGGACGACCGCCACGCCGAAGTTCTCGGCCAGATACTGCCCCAGCGGTTCGCCATCGTTCCAGCCCCTGGCGTGAATAAACTCGCCGACGTTGATAAAGGCGTAGTAGCCCTGGCCGATGATGTACGCCAGGCCGCTCTGGGCCAGCAGGTCGCGCAGCACCTTACGGCTGGCGTTGGTCGGCTCGACGATGGGACGGGAGGCCCGCTCGTAGCCCATCTCGTACGCCGCCATCGCCACCGCCATCCCATAAAAAGTAGGCAGGACGGTGTGCGAAGCGCGGGCCGCCATGAACCGGATGACCGCCTCGTCGGCGACCAAGTGACAATTACGAATGTTCGAGGCGCCGAGCGACTTGGTAATGCCATCCATGAAAATCAGCCGTCGGCGTTCTTCGGGAGTAAAGCGCGGCAGGAAGGTGTTCAAATCCATCGGCTGTTCGTCGGTGACGTAATGATACATCCAATCGAACAGCACAAAAGCCACACCCGCCTCCAGCGCCGTTCTCGCCAGGGAGGCCTGTCTCTCCGGCGAGAGCGTCAGACCGGTGGGATTGTCGGGATTGGTGATGACCAGGCAGGCCAGTTTGCGCCCCTTGCTGGCTGCAAAGCGGACGCTTTCCCGAATCGCGTCCTCCGCATACGCCCAGCCTTCGGCCGGATCTCCCGGCGCCCAGAGGACATTGGCGCCAATGCCATACGGCCCCCAGTTATACGAAAGCCAGGGGACGCGCGAGACCATAATCAAATCGCCCTGACGGCCATAGCCGAGCGCCAGCATGGCCTGATAGGCCTTGAGGAGCGCATCCCGCCCGCCGGCAGCACCGAGGATGTTCGCCGGGCCGTACCCCAGCGCAGAATCGAGTTTCCAGTATTGTTCGACGACCGCTTTGCGGTAAGCGTCCGTGCCGTAGGGCATGTCATAAGCCGTCCCGTGAGCAATCTGCATCTGAGCGGCGCGCTCAAGAATCTCTCTCGGCACACCAGACAGAGACGCGCCGCCATCTCCTTGCGAGGCATCGAAGACTTGCGCGCCGGGATTGCGTTCCTGATAAACCTTGAGAGACTTGTTGATGAGGAACATGCGCGAGGGCGGAATGTCCATCATGCGCTTCAAATGCTCGCTGACCGGGATGAGATTGGCTTCGGGAACTGCAAGGACAGGAGTGGTATGAGAAACGAACATGATACAAGAATACCATATTTTCAATTCAGAGGACACCCTCTCCCCTTTCCCGGTTTTGACGGAGAGCGAAGAATCTCCCCGCGAAGAACCCGTTCCCTGCGAGAGAATCCATTTTTACACGCTTATTTAGTCCCTTTTTATATTGACGGCGCATTTGTGGATTAAAATACCCTCATGCTCATTCATTCCGCCTCCCAACTCCTGACCCTGGCCGGCGGACCGCAGCGCGGCAGCCGTCTCGGCGACCTGGGCCTGCTCGAAGACGGCGCCGTGCTCATCCGCGGCGAGGCAATCGCCGCTGTCGGCCCGACCCGCGACCTGTTGGCCGCTTTCCCCGATGAGCCGCGCCTGGACGCCTCCGGCTGCGTCGTCCTGCCCGGCTTCGTTGACCCGCATACGCACCTGGTCTGGGCCGGCGACCGCGCCGCCGAGTTCGAGATGAAAATGGCCGGCGCCCGCTACCTCGACATCCTGGCCGCCGGCGGCGGCATCCTCTCCACCGTGCGCGCCACCCGCGCCGCCCCGCTCGACGACCTGCTGGCCCAGACGCGAGGGCGCGCCCTGCGCATGTTCGCCCACGGCACCACCACCGCCGAAGCCAAGACCGGTTACGGGCTGGAGACCGCCGCCGAACTGAAACTGCTCGAGGCCCTCCTGCGCCTGGACGAGGCGGGCCCGCTCGAAATCGCGCCGACCTTCCTGGGCGCCCACGCCATCGCTCCCGAATTCAAGAACGACCCCGATGGCTACACGAAAGTCGTCTGCGATGACATGCTCCCCGCCGTCCGCCGCTGGTGGCAGGAGCGCCACGCCTCGCCCCGCCCCCTGCCCTTCGTGGACGTCTTCTGCGAGACCGGCGCCTTCGACCTGGCCCAAAGCGAACAAATCCTGAGCCGCGCCCGCGACCTGGGCTTCCCGCTCAAAATCCACGCCGACGAGTTCGACAACCTGGGTGGGGCCTCGCTCGCCGTCCGGCTGGGGGCCGCCTCCGCCGACCACCTGGTCAAGACCTCCGCCGCCGACATCGCCGCCCTGGGGGCCTCCGAGACGGTCGCCGTTTCGCTGCCCTGCACCCCCTTCGGCCTGGCCGAGAGCGAGTACACCCCCGCTGCCGCCATTCTCGCCGCCGACGGCATCCTCGCCCTGGCGACCGACTGCAACCCCGGCACGGCCTGGAACGAGTCGATGCAATTCGTCATCGCCCTGGCCTGCCGCGCCCTGAAACTGACGCCCGCTCAGGCCATCGCCGCCTCCACCATCAACGCCGCCCACGCCATCCGCCGCGCCGACCGGATCGGTTCGCTGGAGACGGGCAAGCAAGCCGATTTGCTCATCCTGGACGTCGCCGATTACCGTCAGTTGGGCTACCGCTTTGGGAGCAACCTGGTCCGCATCGTGGTCAAGCGCGGCCGCCCCTATGAGGTCGGCGCCGGAATCCGTCCCTGGCAGGGCTGACAAGACTGACAGGTCGTTTCTCTTGCCCTGCCGGGCAAAGAAGACTAAAATAAAAAGGCTATGAACATTCCTTCTGGTCCCATTCTGGTTGTCGAAGACGTCTCCAACGTCCTGGAACTGCTCGAAGTCACCCTGCGCTTCAAGGGCTATCCGGTCGTCACGGCCAAAAACGGTCAAGAAGCCCTCATCATGATCGAAAAGGAACGGCCGGCGCTGGTGATTACCGACATCCTCATGCCCAAGATGGACGGCTACGCCCTGGCACACCGCATCCGTTCCAATCCGCAGACCCAGGACCTGCCCATCATCTTCCTTTCGGCCACCTACGTCACGCCGGAGGACAAAGACTTTGCCATCAGCCTGGGAGCGGCGCGCTTCATCGAGAAGCCAATCGACACCGAGGAGTTCCTCTTGACGGTTGCCGAACTGCTGACGACCGACCCTGAGCCGCCGCGCCAGCCGCTGGGAGAACGCGAGTTCTACACCGGCTACCGCGAGCGCCTGGAGCACAAGTTGCGCCACAAGAACACCCAAATTGCGCGCACCGAACGCCTGCTGACCACCCTGCCGCCCAATCAGCGACCGGCCTTCGAGGCACTCCTGCAACAGGCCAAGAACGACCGCGACGAGATTCAGGCGGAACTGGCCCAAATTCACCGCATCCTCGAAGAAACCCGCAACGCCCAGAAATAAATGCAGCCCACGCTGAACGTGCTCGAAGAACTGGCCCGCGCTGCCGGGGAGATTCTGCGCGCCGGCTACGAGCGGGATTTGCAAGTGGAATACAAAGGCGCCATTGACCCGGTCACCGAAGTGGACCGCCGCTCCGAAGCCTATCTCCTGGGCGAGATAGGCCGCCGTTTTCCGGCCAGCCGCGTCCTGGCCGAGGAATCGGGGGCAAGCGGCACCGGCAACGGCGGCCTGTGGTACATTGATCCCCTCGATGGGACGGTCAACTACGCTCATGGCGTGCCGATTTTCGCCGTCTCCATCGCCTATGCTCCGGCCGGCGAAGTGACGCTGGGTGTGGTTTACGACCCGCTGCGCGACGAACTCTTCAGCGCCGAACGCGGCCGAGGCGCCCGGCTGAACGGCCGCCGCCTGCAAGTCTCACGGGTGAGCGAGTTGCAGCGCAGCCTGCTCGTCACCGGCTTTCCTTACGACATCCTGCACTCGCCGCGCAACAACTTCGACCACTTTGCCCGCCTGGCCAAATTGACTCAGGGGGTGCGCCGTCTCGGCTCGGCGGCCCTCGACCTGTGCTATGTGGCCGCCGGCCGCTTCGACGGTTATTGGGAACTCAAACTCAGCCCCTGGGACCTGGCCGCCGGCGGCCTGATTGCCGCCGAAGCGGGGGCGCAGGTCACCGACCTGGACGGCCAGCCCGACTACCTGACGAGCGGCTCGGTTCTGGCCGCCCCTCCCGCGCTGCACCCGCAAATCCTGGCGGCCCTGCACGTCCCGCCAGAAGCCGACAGACTGTGAAAAAAAGGACAAAGTGGGTATAATCTACGCATTGTCCATCACAGGAGGTTCTCTTGAGCGACCCACGCGTTGAAAAACTGTCCGAAATCCTGGTGGATTACTCGGCCAACATCAAACCCGGCGACCGGGTGGCCATCGAGGCGACCACCGCCGCCGTCCCGCTGGTACGCGCCGTCTATGCCCGCGTCCTTGAGCGCGGCGGCCATCCGGCCCTGCTGCTCGACCTGACCGACCAGGACGAAATCCTGTTCGCCAAGGCCAGCGACGAACAACTCGACGAGATTCCCGTCTTCCGCAAACTGGCCTACGATCAGTTCGAGAGCCGCATTCGGATTGCCTCGGCCACCAACCCGCGCGCCCTCTCGCATGTCGATCCGGCCCGTCAGCGACGGCGGCAGAAGGCCCTCGCCCCCATCCTCGAGGCCCAGATGCGGCGCGGCGCGGAGGGAGCGTTCAAGTGGGTCAGCACGCTCTTCCCGACCGAAGGGTACGCCATCGAGGCTGAGATGAGCCTGCGCGAATTCGAAGATTTCGTCTACCGCGCCTGTCACGCCGACCAGAAAGACCCGGTGGCTTACTGGAAAAAGGTCAAGGAGGCCCAGGCCAAAATCATCGAACGCATCGAGGGCCATCATCAAGTCAGCCTGCGCGGCCCGAACGTGGACCTGACGCTCAGCATCAAAGGCCGCAAGTTCGTCAACGGCTGCGGGACGCACAACATGCCCGACGGCGAAATCTACACCGGCCCGGTGGAAGACTCGCTCAACGGCTGGGTGAAATTCTCCTTCCCGGCCATTTACAGCGGCGTGATGGTTGAGGGCGTGGAATTGACCTTCTCCAGCGGCAAAGTCGTCCAGGCCAAAGCGGTCAAGAATCAGGCCTTTCTGCTGGAAATGCTCGAGGCCGACCCCGGCGCCCGCTACGTGGGCGAATTCGCCATCGGCACCAACATGGAAGTGGACCGCTTCTCGCACAACATCTTGTTCGATGAGAAAATCGGCGGCTCGTTCCACATGGCGCTCGGCGCCGGCTACCCTGAGACCGGCTCGAAGAACAAGTCCATCATCCACTGGGACATGATTTGCGGAATGAAAGACGATTCCGAGATTGTGGTGGATGGCGAGGTCATGTATCGCAACGGTGAGTTCTGTTTGTAGCCTGCACCCCCGAAACGAAAAGCGCAACCCCGGCGAGGGTTGCGCTTTTGTTTTCTCCGGAGGTTACGCCCGCCAGAAGCCGCGCCGCAGGGGACGCACATCTTCCGATGTGATGAACGCTTCCGGGTCGGCTTCCCGGACGGCCTGTTCGGCCCCGGCCGCATCCTTGCGCTGGACGCTGCAATGCAACAGGCTGACCATGCCGTCCCGGCCGCGCGCTGGGATTTCGGTCACCGCAAAGCCGGCCTGACGCAGCGCCTGGGCCACAGCCGCCCCGCGCCGCGGACTGATGACGCTCAATTGCACATGGCCGATGGCCAGCCGCTCCTCAATCCACATCCCGACCACGTTGCCGGTGGCAAAGCCGGCCGCATAGCCCAAGATGTTGAGAGGGTTATCGAGATGGCTCAACACCGAGGTGATGGCAATCACGAAGATGACCGACTGCATGAAACCCAGCCCCCAGGCGATTCCTTTGCGGCCGCGCACCACGAAGAGCATGCGCAAGGTGTCAAATGTCATGTCGGTGACGCGCAGGGCAAAGATGCCCAGCGCTCCCAGCCAGGCGGAGAGGGAGAGCAATTGAGTCCACAAGGGAGTTTCCATAAAACGCTTCCGCCTCTCAGCCGGATTTCATCGCCGGCAGGTACAAGCGCTCGACATACTCCTTGAGCATGCGCCGCGTGCTGAATAAGGGCGTGATTGTGCGCATGGACTGCTTCATGCGCGCCACCCATTTGCGGGGCATGTCGTCCACGCCGCGCTCATCGTAATAGAGCGGGACGATTTCCGTTTCCAGGGTCTGATACAGGCTTTCGGCTTCCTGATCGTCATCGGAGTCTTCTTCGAGGCCGGCATCCCTGCCGATGGCCCAGCCGTTTTCGCCGTTGTAGGCCTCCCGCCACCAGCCATCGAGGACGGAGAAGTTGAGAACGCCGTTCAGGGCGGCCTTCATGCCCGAGGTCCCGGAGGCCTCGTTGGGACGGCGCGGGGTATTGAGCCACACGTCCACTCCTTGAACCAGGTAACGGGCCAGGTTCATGTCGTAATCTTCCAGGAAGACCAGCCGGCCGCCGTTCTCGGCCTTTTTGACCGCCCGATAGACCTCCTGGATGAGCATCTTGCCGGGTTCGTCGGCCGGATGGGCTTTGCCGGCAAAGATAATCTGCACCGGCCGGTTGGGCTTGTTGACAATCGCCAGCAGACGGTCAAGGTCGGAGAGGACCAGGTTGGCGCGTTTGTAGGTGGCAAAGCGGCGGGCAAAGCCGATGGTCAGGGCATAAGGATCGAGCATCACGCCCGAAGCGATAACCTGGACGGGATGGAAGCCGCCCTGCATCCAGCGCTTGCGGGCGCGGTCCATAATGTAGAAGGCCAGTTTGCGCTTGAGATGATTGCGCACCGCCCACAATTCCTGGTCGGGAATCAGGTCAATCTTTTCCCAGGTTTCCGGGTCGTCGAGGTGTTCGAGCCAGTCCTCGCCCAGGTAACGGTCATAGAGCACGCGCAGGCGGCGCGCCATCCAACTGGCAGTGTGGACGCCGTTGGTGATGTAGGTAATCGGCACATCGTCTTCGTCTTTGGCTTCGGGCCACAGGAAACGCCACATCGCCCGCGAGACGTGTCCGTGCAGTTCGGAGACAGCATTGCGGCCATCCGACAGGCGCAGGGCCAGGATGGGCATGCTGAAGGTCTCGCCCCAGGGCTGGCGGTTGCGGGCCAGGTTGATGAACTGATCGGCGGTCAGCCCCAGGCCGGGCCACAGCATCGCCAAGTACTTGTCCACCAGCCAGAGAGGAAATTCGTCGTTGCCGGCCGGAACGGGGGTGTGGGTGGTGAAAATGTTGCTCTTGCGCGTCCTGGCAATGGCTTGTTCGAAGGGCATCCCCTGGGCAACCAGTTCGCGCGCCCGCTCGAGGGTCAGGAAAGCCGCGTGGCCCTCGTTCATGTGCCAGACTTTCGGTTCGAAGCCCAGGGCGCGCAGGGCGCGCACCCCGCCGACGCCAAGCACAATTTCCTGCAAGATGCGCAAGTCGAGGTCCGACCAGTACAGGCGCGTGGTCAGGCGACGGTCGGCCGGGGCATTGGCTTCGATGTTCGTATCGAGCAGATAGAGCGGGACACGCCCGACGCGCAATTCCCAAATGTGGACGTTGACCTGGCGGTCGGGGAAGTCCACTTTCACCGTCAGCGGCTGGCCATCCTCGTCCAGGACTTTCAGGACGGGCAATTCATCAAAGTTGAGCGGGTTGTTGATGGCATCCTGCCAGCCGTCTTCGGAGATGCGCTGCGAGAAGTAGCCCTCGCTGTACATGAATCCCACCCCGACCAGCGGCAGGCCCAGGTCGCTGGCCTCTTTCAGGTGGTCGCCGGCCAGCACGCCCAGCCCGCCGGAGTAAATCGGCAGAATTTCGTGCAGACCGAATTCCATCGAGAAGTAAGCGATTTGATTCTTGCAGCGCCCTTTGTAGGTGCGGGCGCACCAGGTATCGCTGGCCTTGAGGTAGGCATCGAAATCGGCAAAGACGCGGTCGTACAGGTCGAGATAGAGCGGGTTTTGGGACGCGGCGTTCAATTCAGCGCGGCTGACGGTGCGCAGGAAGCGCAACGGGTTGTGGTTGACGCTTTCCCACAGGGCAAAGTCAATGCGCGTGAACAGGCGCTGGACGGTGGGATTCCAGGCCCACCACAGGTTGTAGGCCAGTTCACGCAGCCGCGCGATGCGCCGCGGCAGGTCGAAATGGTTGGGCAGTTTGGTGCGGAACGTATTCATGGCTCTTCCTTTGCGGCGGCAATCATACCATGAGATTCGAGATTCGGAGGCCGCTCGTCACCCCGCAACCCTCACATCCGACACCTGTCAATCAGGAGTGAGTGAGATACAATGAAAGTATGCCCGAAACCGTCCAACTTTTCATTACCTGCCTGATTGACTCCTTCTTCCCGCACATCGGTGAGGCGATGGTGCACGTCCTCAACCGCGCCGGCCTGCAGGTGGAATTCCCGCTCGAACAAACCTGCTGCGGACAGCCGGCCTTCAACGCCGGCCTGCGCTCGGAGGCGCGACCCCTGGCCTGCCGCCTCATCGAGACCTTCGAGCGCACCCGCGGCGACATCCTCATCCCCTCCGGCTCGTGCGCCCACATGATTCGCCACGGCTACGCGGAACTCTTCCGCGATGACCCCTCCTGGCTGCAACGGGCGCAGACGCTGGCCGGACGCGTCTACGAATTCACCGAGTACCTGGTGGACGTGCGCGGCCTCGCCGACCTGGGGGCGCACTGGCCGGGACGTCTGACCTACCACCCCTCCTGTCACCTGCTGCGCGGCCTGGGCGTGGACCGTCAGCCGCGCCTGCTGCTGGCCAACGTGCGCGGCGCCGAAGTGGTCGAACTGCCCGAGCGCGAAGATTGCTGCGGCTTCGGCGGCGTCTTCTCGGTCGAACACCCCGAACTCTCCGCCGAATTTCTCAAACGCAAAATCGCCAACCTGGACAAGACCGAAGCCCCCACTCTCGTGGTCGCCGACACGGGCTGCCTCATGCACCTCCAGGGCGGGCTGATGCGCCGGGGCAAGCCGCAGCGGGTGGTGCACATCGCCGAAGTTCTGAACCACAGGTAAGCCATGGCCACAGAACGCTTCCGTCAACGCATTCGCCGCTCCCTCGCCGATGAAAACTTGCAGGCCGCTCTGGACGCCAACACAGCGCGCCGCAAAGCCGGGCGGACAGCCGCTTTCGAGTCCCTGCCCGATTCTCAGGCGCGCCGCGCCCGCGCCCACGCCGTCAAAGCAGATGTACTCGCCCGCCTGGATGACTACCTGGCGCAGTTCATCGCCCAGGTCGAGGCCAACGGCATCCGCGTCCACCGCGCCGCCGACGCCGGCGAGGCCGTCCGCATCTTCCTCGAAATCGTGGAAAGCGAACACCCGTCCGTCGCGACGGATGCGCTTCTGGTAGCCAAGTCCAAGAGCATGGTCAGCGAAGAAATCGAACTCAACCACGCCCTGGAGGAGCGCGGCTGGCGCGTGGTGGAAACCGACCTGGGCGAATACATCGTCCAACTGCGCGGCGAGCGTCCCAGCCACATCATCACCCCCGCCGTCCACCTGCGCCGCAGCGACGTGGGCCGCCTCTTCGAGGAAAAACTCGGCCTGCCCTACACCGAAGACATCCCCACCCTCACCAACGCCGCCCGCCGCCTGCTGCGCGAAGTCTTCCTGACCGCCGAGGTGGGCGTCTCCGGCGTCAACTTCGGCGTGGCCGAAAGCGGCACGCTCTGCCTGGTCACCAACGAGGGCAACGGGCGCATGGTCACCACCCTGCCGCGCCTGCACATCGCCCTGATGGGCATCGAACGCCTCCTCCCCACCCTGGACGACCTGGCGCTCTTCCTCTCGCTCCTGCCGCGCTCGGCCACCGGACAGAAATTGAGCGTTTACACCAGCCTCATCAATGCCCCGCTCCCCGGCCAGAGCCGCCGCCTGATTCTGCTCGACAACGGGCGCTCCGCCCTGCGCGCCTCCCCGCTGGCCGAGGCGCTCGCCTGCATCCGCTGCGGAGCGTGCCTGAACGCCTGTCCGGTCTTCCGCGAAGCGGGCGGCCACGCCTACGGCAGCATCTACCCCGGCCCGATTGGTTCGGTCATCTCGGCCGCGCTGGTGAATCCACAGTTCGACTACCTGGCCCAGGCCTCCTCGCTGTGCGGCGCCTGCCGCGAAGCCTGCCCGGTGGACATTGACCTGCCCGGCCTGCTGCTGCGTGTGCGGGCGGGATTTTCGCCTGCCGACTCCGGCAAGCGGGCCTCTGGAGAAGGGGCGGGACTGCCGCCGGCGGTCAAACTCGGCCTGAAGGGATTCCGCCTCGTCGCCTCGACCCCGCGCCTGTTCGCCGTTTTCCAGACTCTGGGCGGCCTCTTCAGCCGACTGCTCTCCCCGCGCCGCCCCTACCTGCGCCTTCCCGCCTGGACGGGTTGGGGCTACAGCAAAGACTTCCCGCGCCTGGCGGTGCGTTCCTTCCGCGCCCGCTGGAAAAACCTCCACCAAACCGTACAAACCGTAGGACAGCCTTTCCAGGCTGTCTCCTCTCAAGCTTTCTCCTCTCAGGCCGCCCCCTCCCAGCCTGTCCCCTCCCAGGCCGCCCCCTCCCAGGCCGCCCCCTCCGCTGCCCCTTCCGCCGCAAGCGGCCTCATCGAGCGCTTCGAGCGCGAACTGACCGCCCTGGGCGGGAAGGTGGAGCGTGTCGCCTCCTCTGACCTGTCCGCCCGCTTGCAAGCCTTTCTCGCCGAAAAGGGCGCCGACCAGGCCCTGAGCGATGACCTCGCCGCCTCCTATCTGGGCCAGGCGGCCGTCCTGCACCCCGACCCATCCCTGCCGGTGGGCGTGACCGGCGCGCTGTGCGCCATCGCCGAGACCGGCTCTGTCGTCCTGACCAGCCTGGCCGCTCAGGCGCTGACCGCTTCACTCCTGCCGCCGGTACATGCCGTGATTCTGCGCGGCGAGCAAATTGTGGCCACCGTCGCCGAGGCGCTGGCGCGGCCCGAAGTGCGCGCCGCCGCGGCCGGGGTCATCGTCACCGGCCCCAGCCGCACCGCCGACATCGAGATGACCCTCACCATCGGCGTCCACGGGCCGGGGGAGTTGACGGTATTCCTGATTGACGATTTGTGAAAAATCTCGCCCCCTTTCGATGATGCCCCCCTCCTCCGGCAACCCAGAGAGCAACTACCAGAACGATGGAGGAAAAACCAGGACGGAGGAACAATCCCGGCGCACGGTTGCATCAGGCCATGCTGGCGCTCATTTCCTTGAGCGCCTTGACGATCTCCTCGGGAAGCAAGGCAGGTTCAACGCCCAGCATCCGGCAGGTAAGCAGTTTGTGGGCGGTGATTTCGATGATTTCGGTTATGTCCGCTGCCCGGCGCAGGCTGGAGGCGGCCACCACCAGACCATGATTCTGCATCAGGACGGCAGTCCCGTGCTGGCGCATCGCCTCGGAGACCGCCTCGGCCAGTTCGTCGGTGCCCGGCATGATGAACGGCACCACCGGAATCTCCCCCAGGAAAGCCGCATCCGCCGAGATAGGCCGGAACTTCGTCCGCGTCAGGGCCATCAGCGTGGCGTACGCGGCGTGGCTGTGGACGATGGCGGCGGCCTCGGGCATTTTCCGGTAGATGGCGCAGTGGAGGCGGCGTTCACTGGATGCGCTGTATTCGGTCTCGCCTAAAATGCGCCCGTCCAGGTCAATGCGCACCATCATATCGGGGCGCAGATCGCCCTTGAAGATGGCGCTCGGCGTAATCCAGATTTGGTTGGGGTTGTCGTCGCAGCGGGCGCTGACGTTGCCGCCGGTGGATGTGATCAACCCTTGGGCATACAATTCATGGGTGAGGGTTGCCATCTGCTGGCGTAGATTGCCGGCGGCGGTCTGCGGGGAGACGGCCGTACGCCGGACGCGCCTGGCCACAAAAGTACCGCGCCCGCGCTGGCGAACCACCAGGCCCTCACTGGCCAACTGCGAAAGCGCCCGGCGGGCAGTCATGCGCGAGACGCCGGTCTCGGCGCAAATTTCTGCCTCCCCGGGGAGCGCATCGCCGGGCCGCAGATCGCCAGAGATGATCCGGGCGCGCAATTGCTCGCGAATCTGGTCGTAGAGGGGAAACGGGCTGGAGGGGTTGAGAGTGATCGCCATTCCAGGCTGAGAAGAAACCAGAAATTCTAGTACCCGAACAGAAATCAAGACTCGTTCCCTGGCAGGGAACAAGGCCTGCTAGCGCCGTCTGCTCTTTTTGGCCGCTTCCGGCAGCGGGACGCCGGGGAGGTCGGCCGCCACCGGGCGGCGGTTCGCCTGCCAGGCCAACCAGGCGGCGCCTGCTCCGGCCGCGCTGACCAGCACCACGATGATCCAGCCGACGTAAGGGAGAGCAGCCAGCAGGGTGTAGAGCAGCGTCCCGCTCAACAGGGCCAACAGGTCGAGCCATAGCGCCTTTTTGTGGAAGAGTTTCTCGAACAGCCAAGTCGAGAGGGCATAGATGACAATCAGTTTCGTGCCGTAAGCCAGAAAAGCCCACAAGGCAATCAGAAACAAGGTCAGCAAAGCAGCCGCGGCGAGCCACAGAGCGATGGTCAATTGCCACAGGCCGAGGAAATTCAGCCCCAGCCCGAGGGCGAAGACCAGGATAAAGAGCAGGAGGCCGACCCCAAACAGCCCGATGGCCAGAACCAGGGCCAGCAGACCGAGCGCCAGCGTCTGGCCAGGGCGGCTCAGCAGAGGGCGGGAGGCCTGTGCGGCAGCCGTCCGCGCCCGCCAGAGAGCGATGGCGCCCAGGGCGAACAAAACGCCCCACAGGCGCAGACGGTCACCGGCCCAGCCGGCCCAGTCGAACGCGACGGGCGGCTGCTGTTCGACAGGGGGAGGCAGCAACAGGCGGCCGCGTCCTGCCGGCCAACGGCCATTTCCCTCGGGCGGCGGGGCGGGGAGATTGAATTGCAGTTCGATGGTGAATTCATCGAAGCCCAGCAAACGCATCAGACCATTGTACAGTTGGATGGGGCCGATGACGGTGTGCAGGTCGCGGCCGACGCGCCCGTTCAGCCCGGCGTCCAGGCCGATGGCGTTGAGGTCGCGGCGGATTTCGGCGCCGGCAGCCGCCGTCAGACTGACGGTGACCGCGTCCAGGTCGCGGCCGATGACCGCGCCGGGACCGAGTTCGACCGTCAGCGCGGCGGTGTACACCGTCCCCGTGACCAGCCCGTCAATCAGGACGTTTTGACCAGCCACGATCAGGTTGCCATCCACCACGCCGGTCAAGACGACCCGATTGCCCAGCACGGCCACGTTGCCGTTGACCGTCCCGGCAATCGAGACCTCACGCCCGACCAGCAGGAGGTCGCGTTCGATGACTTCGCCCGCTTCGACCGTATCGCCATAGATCGGGCCGTCGGCGCGGACGCCGCCCGGCAGAGCGAAGACCAGCCCCAGGGTAAGAAGGAATGTCAGCAAAATGCGCTGCTTGGGTTTCATACTGCCTCCGAACTTTATCCGAAATAACCGCCATGAGACGGAGAATACCAAGGAGGTTTTCACGTCGCTAAGAAAGCCGCCGGCGGCCTCCAAATCTGCTTGGCGCCTGGCGTTTTGGCGGTGAAGGGGATTGCGCACAAAATCAATTGTACAACATATGCGGCGGCAAAATGCGGAATTTTGTTTTCCTTTTGGGACAGTCCCTCGGAGTCGGCCTTGGCCGACTTCCATGTTCTGAGGCGGGGGATTTATCCCCCCGCCGGAAACCGCCAGGGGCTAACCTAAGGGGAGGCTACGCGAAGCCCCGGATCAGTCCGTGCAAGTCCGCTAAAGCGGACTCCCCGCCAACAATGACGAAAAGTCGATACATTCACGTCATTCGATGCCGAAATATGCCCTTGGGGCGGAGAGATTCGCCGCCGGAGTCGGGCGGCGAGGACGGTCAGATGGTCAGCACCGCCGCGCCGGTCAGTTGGCCGCTGCGCAGACGTTGCAGCGCCTCGTCCGCCGCCTCGAGGGGGAAGACGGTCACGGCAGTCTTGACCGGCACCTGGGGGGCGAGGGCCAGGAATTCTTCGCCGTCCTGACGGGTGAGGTTGGCCACCGAGCGGATGAGACGCTCCTCCCAGAGCAAGCGATAAGGAAAGGAGGGAATGTCGCTCATGTGGATGCCGCCGCAGACGACCACCCCGCCGGGGCGGACGCGTTGCAGCGCCTCGACCACCAGCGGCCCGACCGGAGCGAAAATCAGCGCCGCGTCGAGCGGTTCGGGCGGTGCGACGGTCGAATCACCGGCCCAGTCGGCGCCGTGGCGGAGGGCAAATTCCTGGGCGGCGGCGTCGCCGGGGCGGGTGAAGGCGTAGATGCGCTGACGCTTGAAACGGGCCACCTGAGCGATGATGTGCGCCGCGGCGCCGAAGCCGTAGATGCCCAGCGCTTCGACCTGGTCGCCGGCCATGCGGTAGGTGCGGTAACCGATCAGCCCGGCGCACAGCAGGGGAGCAGCCTCGGCGTCGCTGTACGAGTCGGGCAGGGGGAAGCAGTAGCGTTCATCGGCAAGGGTGTATTCGGCGAAACCGCCGTCCAAATCGTAGCCGGTGAATCTGGCCTGGACGCACAGATTCTCCTGGCCGCGGCGGCAGGCGGGACAGTCGCCGTCGGTCCAGCCCAGCCAGGGGACGCCGACGCGCTGCCCGGCCTGGAAACGCTTCCCCGGCCAGACGACTGTGCCGACGATCTGGTGGCCGAGGATGAGCGGCAGTTTGGGGCGGGTCAGTTCCCCGTCCACGATGTGCAGGTCGGTGTGGCAGACGCCGCAGGCGCGCACCTTGAGCAGCACCTGCCCGGGGCCGGGCCGGGGGACGGGGACTTCGGCCAAGCGCAGGGGAGTGTGTGGGGCATCCAGCAGCATGGCCCGCATGGTGGAAGGAACGGCTTGTAGTTCTTGGTGCATGGTCACAACTCTCGAAGATGGAACGTCTCTTGCCACTCACGGCGTGGGCGTCAGCAGCGACAGGTCGGGGGTCACGTTGCGGCCCTCCAGCCAGAGCAGCAGGTAGGGAAAGGGGTCAATTTCGCCGCGGCGGGTTTGCCAGTCCTCAGGATAGGTGGGGTGCGAGATGCCGAAGTGCAGGTGCGGGAGCGTCCCGGCGGCGTTGCCGCTCATCCCCACCCAGCCCAGGAATTGGCCGGCGGCGACCCGCGCCCCGCGGCGGATGGGCGCATCGAGGGCGTAAAGGTGCGAGCCGTAATAGCGCACGCCGTCGTCGCCGAGGATGGCCACACTGATGCCACCGCGCAGGGCCGGGTCATCGTTGAACGGGTCCCACAAATCTTCGGCCTGGACGAAGTCCACCACGCCGCTGGTGGGGGCGACGAAGCGGCAACAACCTTCGACCTCGGCCTGGACGAAGATGTCGATGGCACCGTAAGGATGGCCGCCCTGCGTGAAGCCGGTCAGGTGGGCCGGCTGGACGGGAAAAACGTAGGTGTACGGGTTGGGCGTTTGGGTGGGGACGGGCACCGGGGAGGGCGTTTCGCTCGGCGACGGGGGAGGAACCACCTCGGACGGCGGCCGGGGCGAGGGCGAGGGGCTCAGGGCCGGCGGGGCGGCCGCGGCGGCCGCAGGGGCAGAGGCGGGCCGGCAGGCGGTCAGCGCCAACAGGCCGGCGGCAAACAGACCGGCGGCGGTCTTCATGCGCGCCTCCGCAGGGCCTCCAGGTCGGGGATATCTTGGGCCGCAGCGCGCAGGATGTCGAAGGCGCGCTGGATGAGCGGTTCCAGCCGGGCGGCAGGCATTTCGTCACCCGCCTCGGCGGCTTCCAGCACCTTGAGCAGGTTGCCGCGCAGACCGCTGGCCCGCCGCGCCCAGCGCGAATCGACCGACAGCCGCTCCAAGCGGGCGGTCAGACGGCGCAGGAGTTCGAGTTGCAGCGGGTCGGCAGCAGGCACACCGCTATTATACCGGAGACCGATACGAGCGTTTCAATCCACCGTCAGGGTCTTGGACAGGTTGCGGGGGAAGTCCGGGTCATAGCCGCGCAGGACGCTCATGTGATAGGACAGCAGTTGCAACGGCAGGACGGTGAGCAGGGCGGAAACCTCCGGGCTGGCGTGGGGAATGGGGATGACCTGGCTGGCGTTGGCGCGCAGGCGCGGGTCGTCTTCGCCAATGGCGATGGCGCGCGCCCCGCGGCAGGTGACCTCGTTGATGCCGCTGACGATGAGCGGCACGTCCGTCGTCGGGACGGCGAACAGGATGGGATAATCCTGGGTGACCGCCGAAAGCGGCCCGTGCTTGAACTCGGTCGAGAGCATGCCCTCGCAGTGGGCATAGGTGATTTCCTTGAGTTTCAAAGCGCCCTCGAGCGCCATCGGGTAGGTCGCGCCGTAGCCGAGGCAGTAGAGGTCGTTCCACGCGTTGATGGCCGAGGCCAGGGCCTCCACGTGGGGGGCGCTCATCTCCAGGGTGGCATCCATCAGGGCCGGGACGTCCGTCAGGGCGGCGGGGTCGCGCCCCGCCAGGCGATAGGCCAGGTAGAGAAAGGTCAGCACCTGGTTGGTGAACGTCTTGGTCGCCGGGACGGAGATTTCGTAGCCGCAGCAAAGCGGCAGGGTACAGGCGGCGGCCTTGGTCAGCGTCGAACCGATGACGTTGGCCAGCCCGAAGCAAGTCATGCCGCGTTTTTCGGCGGCCTGGAGGGCGTTGAGCACATCCTTCGTCTCACCCGACTGACTGACGAAGAGGCCGACATCCTCGTGGTTGACCGCCGGGGCATACTGGGGCATGAATTGCGGGGCAATGACCGGGATGACCGCCCGCCCGGCGATTTGGGCGAAATAGACCGCCCCGGCCAGACAGGCGTGGTAACTCGTCCCGCAGCCGATGAAGTAGAGATGCCGCGCCGTGCGCGCCTTTTCGAGCACGGTGGCGACCTCCGGGCTGCTCTCCAGCATGTGGAGCAGTTCACGCCCCACCTGGCTTTGCTCGTGGATTTCTTTGAGCATGAAGTGAGGATAGCCGCCCTTCTGAACCGCGTCCATCGACTCGGTCACCGTTTCGGCGGCGCGCTCCACCACCGAGCCGTCTTTCACCGAGCGGACCTCGAGCCGGTCGGCCCACAGGATGACGATTTCGCCGTCGTTCAGGCGGACGATGCGGCGGGTGAGAGGCAGGATGGATGGCAAGTCGGAGGAGACGCAGGTGAAGCCCTCGCCGATGCCGGCCACCAGGCCGGAGCCTTTCTTGAAAGCATAGAGTTTGTCGTCATTGATGCGGCCGATGACGAAGGCATAATCGCCCTGCAGGTCGCCGTAGGCCAGGCGGATGGCGTCGATGAAGTCGTAGCCCTTGTTGAGGTAACGCTCGACAGCGTGGACGCACGACTCGCCGTCATTCTGCGAGCGGACGGTGAGTCCTTCGGCGATGAATTGCTGGCGCAATTCGACGTTGTTGACCACGTTGCCGTTGTGGGCGCCGACCAGGTCGCCGTCCGAGTCGAGGTGCGGCTGGGCGTTGACCTGGGATGGTTCGCCGAAGGTGGCCCAGCGCAGTTGGGTGATGCCGCGCGAACCGGTCATCTCGGCGAAGTTGTATTTGGCCGCCACCTCGTCCACTTTGCCGACGTCTTTACGCAAATCAATTCTCGAGCCGGAAAGGGTCGCCGCGCCGACCGAGTCGTAGCCGCGGTAAGTGAGGCGTTTGGCCGCCTCGATGAGAATCGGGCCGAGGGGTTGCTCGTCCCGCGTTACGATGCCGAAGATGCCGCACATGGTCGAAAAGTCTCCTGGTCAGTGGAATTGCAGGCCAAGTGTATCACAAGGAAAAAGGAATCGAGGACGAGCAAAAGCCCGTCCTCGAGGTGACTTTTTTCGGGACTTTGCGGCGGCTAGGGAGCAGCCAGCCTGTCTGCCAGGATTTCGAGCAAATCGCGCCCCTGCATTTCCCCCGGCTGACAGGCGGCTTTGATTCCGTCCTCGAACATGGTCAGGCAGAAGGGACAGTTAGAGACGAGCAGAGGCGCGCCGGTAGCCTGCGCCATCTGGACGCGGGCGACGTTGATGCGGCTGCCGAGTTTCTCCTCGGCCAAGACGCGGCCCCCGCCCGCCCCACAGCAGAAGCCCTCGTAGCCCGATTGCGTCATTTCGCGGATTTGCCCGCCGGCGCGGCGCAGGAGGGCGCGCGGCGGTTCGAGGATGTCGCAGTAGCGGGCCAGGGTACAGGAATCATGATAGGCGGCCTCGAAAGGCTCGGTGCGGAGGGGCAGACGGCCCTCCTCGGCCAGGCGCGCCAGGAAGACGACGGCATGTTCGACCGGCAGATCGAAGCCCAGGTCGCGGTAATCGCGGTCGAGGGTGTAGAAACAGTGCGGGCAGGCCGTCACAACCCGCGGCGCGCCGCTGGCCTGCATCCGTTCGATGTTCTCGGCGGCTTTCATCTGGTAGAGGTCTTCGTGGCCCAGTTTGCGCAACGGCTCGCCGCAGCAGGTCTCGGCGCGGCCGAGGATGCCGACCCGCAGGCCGGCGGCGTGGCACAGGCGGACGAAAGCGCGGGCGACAGCCTGGTTGCGCTTGTCGAAGGAGGCGAAACAGCCGGCGAAGTAGAGCAGGTCGGCCTCGGCCGGCGGGTAAAGTTCCAGGCCGGCGGCCCAGTCGGCGCGGCCGGCGGCGGCCAGGCCGAAGGGATTGCCGTTCGTTTCCAATTGGCGCACGGCAGCAGCCACCTCCGCGCCGGGGAGGTCACCGCGCATCAGCACCAGGGCGCGGCGCATCTCAATGATTTTGTTGACGTGCTCGATTTCGGCCGGGCAGATTTCCTGGCAGGCGCGGCAGGCAGTGCAGGCCCACAAGGCCTCGGGCGTGACGATTTCAATCAGGTCGGCGGGCGAGGCCAGGAAAGCCGCCGCCCCCACTTGCTGGACGATCCGCATCGGCGAGAGCGGCTTGCCGGTCACCCAGGCCGGGCAGCGGTCCTGACAGCGTTTGCAGGCCATGCAGGCGTCGGCGTCGTAGATGTCCTTCCAGGTCAGGTCGCTGACGGCCTCGGCCCCGAAGCGTTCGGCGTTCTCGGCTTCCAGGTCGAGGGGGGCGAGGCTTCCCTTAGGGCGCAGATCGCTGAACAGCGAGTTGACGGGGGTGGTCAGGAGATGGCGCAGTTTGGTGAAGGGCAGGGCGGCAATCAGGCCCATCGCCAGGCCAAAGTGAATCCACCACAGCCAGCGGTGCAGGCTGCTTAAGACCTCGGCACTCAGGCCGGTCATCGTCAGGGCGGCCAGCCGGCCGACGGGCGAGAACCAGGCCAGAGCCGGGTCGGTGCGCATTTCGGTGGCGGCCATGCGGGCGCCTTCGATGAAGAAGCCGGTCAGCAAAATGGCGGCCAGGCCGAAATGGACCAGGTAGTCATCGGGGATGATTTCCAGTCCTTTGGGGCGGTAGATGAAACGCCGCACGCCGAGGCCGAAGAGGGTCAGCATCGCAATCAGCCCGCCCAGATCGAGTGCCAGAGAAAAGATTTTATAGAAAGCGCCGCGCAGGAAGACCAGGTCGAAGAGCGGGGCGGTGAAGTCGGCCTGAAGCATGACCAGCAGGGTGCCGATAAAGAGCGTCAGCATACCCCAGAAGAGCAGGGCGTGGGTGAGGCCCGGCAAACGGACGCGCAGTACCCGCGCCTGGCCGAGGAAGTTCTGAATCATCCGCCCCAGCCGGCGCAGCGATTGGTCGCGGCGCGCCAGCGGCTTGCCCTTGCGGTAGACGCGCAGCCGCCGCGCAAAGCCGTAGAGGACGATGAGAACGGTCAGGGCAGCGAGCAGATACATGGGCAACGCCGCGGCATGGCCGATGTTCCAGTAAATTTCGCGAGTGGCATCCATGGCGTCCATTCTCCTGCAAAAATTGTAGCATGGCTCGCTAAGAGGCGGTTATGACAGGTATCCTCATTCGAACCTGATGAACGGCCTGAGAAGAGGGGCAATCGAGCGGCCAGGCGTTATAATTCGCCCATGCGCAAATATCTCTATTTCACGGTCTTCGTTTCGGGGATGACCACCCTGGCGGGCGAGTTCGGCGCCTCGCGCCTGCTGGGCAACGTTTTCGGGACCTCGAACCTGGTCTGGGCAGCCATCATCGGCCTGATTCTCATTTACCTGACCGTCGGTTACTTCCTGGGCGGGCGCTGGGCCGACCGTTCCCCGCACGGACAGACGATGTACGGCATCCTGGCCTGGGGGGCGTTCACGCTGGGGGTCGTGCCCTACGTCGCCGCGCCGGTGCTGCGAGCGGCGGCCGACGCCTTCGACGCGCTGCAAGTGGGCGTGCTGGCCGGTTCATTCGTCGGCGTGCTGGTTTTGTTCACCGTGCCCATCACCCTGCTGGGAATGATTTCGCCGTTCGCGATTCGAATCAGCCTGGAGGATACCAGCCGCGCCGGCAACGTAGCCGGGACGATTTACGGCATCTCGACCATCGGTTCCTTCATCGGGACATTTCTGCCCACCCTGGTGATGATTCCGACAATTGGGACGACGCGCACCTTCCTGGTGTTCAGCCTGTTGCTGTTGTGCGTGGCGCTGGTCGGGCTGGCAAAGAGCGCCGGTGTGAAAAAGATGCTGCCTTACCTGCTGATGGTGGTCGCCCTGGCGCTGCTGGCCTTCTTCGGTGGGCGCGGCGGTATCAAGCGTTCGGCCGGCCAAATTTACGAGACCGAGTCGGCCTACAACTACATTCAGGTAATCGAATACAACGGCACCCGCTACCTGCGTCTGAACGAAGGCCAGGGGTTTCACTCCGAGTACAGCCCTCAAACGCTTCACTACGGAGGGCCATGGCAGCAGTTTCTGGCAGGACCGTTTTTCTACACCGGCCGTCAGCCGGAGGATGTCGAACGAATCGCCATCGTCGGCCTGGCCGGCGGGACGACCGCCCGTCAGGCCGCGGCCGTCTTTCCAAATGTGATCATCGATGGTTGGGAAATCGACCCTGAGATTGTTCGCGTTGGACGTCAGTACTTCGCCATGAATCTGCCCAACCTGAACGTCTATGTGCAAGACGGGCGCTGGGGGTTGGAACAAAGCCCCTACACATACGATTTGATTTGCGTGGATGCCTATCGTCCGCCCTACATTCCACCACACCTGACCACCCAGGAATTCTTCCAAATCGCCGCCGACCACCTGGAACCGGACGGCGCCCTGGTCATCAACGTCGGCCGCGCCCCCAACGACCGGCGCCTGATCAACGGACTGGCGACGACCCTGCGGACGATCTTCCCGTCGCTGTATGTGATGGACATCCCCGGCACGTTCAACTCGATGATTTATGCCACCCTGCAGCCCACCGAGGCGGCGGCGCTGGAAGCCAATGCCTATATGCTGGCCATCCGCCCAGACGTCCACCCGCTGCTGGTCGAGTCGGTATGGCTGGCATGGACGAATCTGCAGCCTGCTCCCGAACAGACGATGGTCTTCACCGATGACCGCGCCCCCATCGAGTGGCTGACCAACAATCTCATTCTCAATTTTCTGCTCGAAAACAGCACGGAGGTGTTGGGTCAATGAAAACGCTCCACAAAGCGGCCGGCTGGCTGGTCGCTTCTCTGACGCCACCGGCATTGGTTTTTCTTGCCCTTCGGCTGCTGCTGACGCCGGTTTTTCTGCAAATCGAGTATCGTCTGCCCGGATTCCCGCCCGATGCATACGGTTTCACGTTCGAAGAGCGGCTGCACTACGCCCGCCTTTCCCTGGAATACCTGCTCAACGATGCCGATATCACTTTCCTCGGCGACTTGGAATTCCCCAGCGGAGAAAAAGTCTTCAACGCGCGTGAACTCAGGCACATGGCAGATGTCAAAAATGTAGTCCGGCCGGCATTATGGGTAGGGTACGGAGCCTGGCTGACGCTGATCGGCCTGGGAATCTGGGCGCGCCGGGGCGGCTGGTGGGCGACCTATCGCACCGCGCTGCGCCGCGGCGGTTGGGCGACGGTGGGGCTGGTAGTGCTCATCGGGCTGGGCGCGGCAATTTCCTTCTCAGAATTCTTCGTCATCTTCCACGCCTTGTTCTTCGAAGGCGATTCGTGGCTTTTCCTGTATTCGGATACGCTCATCCGCCTGTTCCCGATGCGATTCTGGCAGGATGCCTTCTCAATCGCCGGGCTGATTGCGCTCGGCGGCGGCCTGGCGCTGGGATGGTCGAGAACTCCCAGAAAATGAAGCCGAAATCGGCGGCCGAGGGGGATAAACTTGACGTGTGTTACACTTTCCGCCCGATTCGTTTTCGGGTATCATTCGGGCGTTTGCACTGCAACGAACACGACGGCTGTGCGGGGGCAAACACAGTCCTTTCTGGGAGGCCCTGATGAAGTTTTCGGTCACTGCTCGGTCTGGCACAAACGAGGCGAGCGCGCCGGTGAAACGTCTCGCCCTGAGCCGCCATTCGGCCCGCATCGGCTTTCTATTCATCCTGCCCTGGGTCATTGGCTTCGTCCTGCTCAAGGCAATACCGATTCTGGCGGCGCTGGTCTTCTCGTTCACCAGTTTCAACATGCTCCACCCGGAAAACATCCGCTTTGTGGGGCTGCAGAATTACCTGAACATCCTGCACGACCGAGATGCCGGCAGCAGCCTGTTCGGTTCGGTTGGTTATTTCGTCCTGGCGGTGCCCATCGAGATGATTGCGGCGCTCGGTCTGGCGGCCCTGTTCAGCAGTGACTGGCTGCGCGGCAAACGCCTGCTGCGGACGCTGTTCTTCATGCCCAGCATCATCCCCGCCATCGCGATTTATTTCATCATCTCCGGCCTGGTCAACCCCGGCAGCGGATGGATCAACCGCCTCATCATCGAGCCGCTCGACCTGCCGCCGCCAGCCGGCCTGTACATGCTCTTTCCGGTCATCTTCGCGCTGTGGTCGATTGGACCGGGCTTTTTGATTATGCTGGCAGCCATGCAGGCCATCCCCAGAGAAATCTACGAGGCGGCGCGCGTCGATGGGGCCGGGCCGCTCATGCGCTTCGTCTCGATTACGATACCGATGATTTCCCCGGCCATCTTCTTCAGCCTGGTCATCAACATGATCAGTTCGTTCGGCGGCGTAGCCCTGCTCGACCGCGGCCTGCCATACAGCCAAAGCCTTTCGCCCATGGAATCCTACATCAGTTACCAGATGTTCTCTTTTCTCAACCTGGGCTACGCCAGCGCCCTGGCCTGGGTCATGTTCCTGGTCGTGATGGGCATCACCGTGGCAATCTTCCGTTCGGCACGTTACTGGGTGCACTTTCCGGAGGAGGACGAAAATGTGGAAATCTAAGCGCCCCCGCCGGAGCGACTTCTCGACCCTCTCGCTGCGCCTGTGGGATTTCACCGGCATGGCCCTCCTCAACCTGTTCGTCTGGCTGGCGGCGCTGATTTACCTTTCGCCGCTGACATATATGTTCATCACCTCGGTCAAGACCAGCGAGCAGTTGAGCGACTCCAGCGCCCCGATTCTGCCCGCCCGGCCGGTCATGTACGAGTACGAAGGCCGCGCCCGTTATGTGTACTACGTGCCGACCGAATCCGGAACCCGCCAGTTGGCCCTGATCGACTCGGACCGCAACGGGGCCTTCTTCATCGACCCCCAAGACCCCGAAGCAGGATTGATCCGCTGGGAAGGTTCCTGGCGGACCTTGCGGCGGGTTTACTCGCCGCACTGGGAATTCGGCAACTTCGTCACCCTCTGGGAGCGGATAGAGTACCCGCGCCTGCTGCGCAACACCCTGATTCTGGTCTTCCTGGGCGAGGTCGGCGTCCTGGCCTCTTCGATTGCGGTGGCGTATGGCTTTTCCCGCTTTCGCATTCCGGGCGGCAAATACCTGTTCCTTTTGCTGATTGCCACCATCATGATTCCCGACAGCATTACACTCGTGCCGACCTTCTTCATTTACGCCAATCTGCTCGACTGGCTGCGCTCTTTCACCAGCACCAGCGCCATTTATTACATTCCCCTCCTCCTGCCGCATTTCTTCGGCAGCGCCATCTACATTTTCCTCCTGCGTCAGAACTTCAAAGCCATCCCGCGCGACCTCGACGAGGCGGCCATGATTGACGGCGCCAGTCCGCTGCGCATTCTGGTTTCGATCATCCTGCCGCAGGCGGTTCCCACCGTTGTCACCGTCGGCCTGCTGCACTTCTTCAACGCCTGGAACGAGATGCGCATGGCCAGCCTGTTTCTGGGCGTCAGCCAGGAACGGACGATTGGATTCAGCGCCCAGGCGTTCCAGAGTTACGGCTTCACGCCGGAATTCCTGCAGGCCAGCGCCTTGATGCTGATGATCATCCCCATCCTCGTCCTTTTCCTGGCGCAGCGTTTCTTCATGCAGGATATGGTCGTGACCGGCATAGAAAAGTGAGTCGCCGATGAACAGACGCGCCTTTCGCACCATCTTCTTCCTCTGGCTGGCCTGGGTCTTGATTTTGATCGGTTACCAGGCCTGGGCGTCGGCCCGCCTCCAGCCTCAATTTCCCGACCGCTCACAGGAATGGACGACTACCTACACCGCTGAAGGCTACCAGGTCAACCGTCCGTTGCTGCTCGACCCGTTCCTGAACGACCAGGTTTGCTGGGATTCGGAATACTACCTCGGCATCGCTATCGGCGGCTACGATGACCCGCGCATTCCCCATCTGACCCCCTTCGGGACGACCACCTACTACATGGATCACATGCTGGTCGGCGGCCGGCAATACAGCGGCGAGGCCATCTCTCTGGCTTACGCCTTCTTCCCTTTCTATCCATGGATGATATGGCTGGTCTCCTGGCCGCTCAAGGTGTTGGGCCTGGGTGAAATTGCTACCGCCGCCCTGGCCGGCGTCATCGTCTCGGCCCTCGGCACCCTGGGCGGGATGCTGGCCCTCTACGACCTGACCTGTGAAAAACTCGAACACGAAGGCGCCATGCGGGCGGTCTTCTATCTGTTGATTTTCCCGACCGGCTTTTTCCTGGCTCAGGTCTATACGGAGGGGTTGTTCGTCGGCCTGGCCTTCGGCTGCCTGGCGATGCTGCGACGCGGCAAATGGCTGCCCGCCGCCCTGTTGGGCGCCGCCGCTACCCTGACGCGCGCCGTCGGCGTTGCGCTGATTATCCCGATGGCCCTGACCTGGTTCCGCACCGGCGACTGGCTGGACGTGGACCTCGAATGGAGGCAGATTTACTACCTCTGGAAACATGCCCTGCACGGAACCCTGATTGCCATCCGCAAGTTCTGCCGCGAGCGGCTGCGCCTGCCCTCGGCGGCCTCCGAACCATCCTGGGACTGGCTGCGCCAGGAAATGGCCCCCATCCGCACCGTGCTGGCCTCCGCCGGCAAAATGCTCCTGGCTTTCGCACCGTTGATCGCCTTCCTGATTTGGAAAACATCGCGGCTGGGCATCTCCTTCGATTTCGTCGAGATGGCCTACTTCGGGCGCGGGGTTTTGGATTTCGGCGGCGCTTTCTACAACTGGTCGCTGGCTTTCGAGTATCTCTCCTCGCCCATCCCGGCTCGGGCCGCCTACTTCCTGACCGAAGTCATCGGCCTGGTCATCGGTCTGGTCACCATCCTGGCCTGCCTCAAGCGTTATCCTGAAATTGCCTGGTTCAGCCTGGCCGTCTTCGTCATCTCGTGGGGCAGCGGGCCGGTGCAGGGCATTCAGCGCTACATCCTGGGCGCGCCGGCAGTCTTTTTCATGCTGGCCCGCTGGGGCAAAAACCCGGTCTTCGATAAAGCCTGGACCATTTTCAGCGCCCTCTGGATGGGCTTCCTGGCTTACCTGTTCGCTGTCGATTTCTGGGTGGCGTAGGCGAAATAGGCCGGTCAACACCCACGCCAGAAGCGCGACGTGCTACAATGAAAGCGCGGAAGCGAGAAACATGTTCACCGAAGACTACATCCTGCGCATGATCAACCAGGCCCTGGCCGTGTTGGCGCGGCTGGCAGGTCTGAAAGCGGCCAACCGCCGCCAGGAAGCCCGCCAGGCAATCGATCAGGCGTTGGAAATCCTGCTCGGCCTGGACGCCCGCCTGATTCGCCAGTTGGACGACGACGGCCTGCTCGCCGCCCTGACGGTCGGCGGCCGGCTGGACGCCGAGCGGCTGAGCGTGCTGGCCGACATCCTCGCCGCCGAGGCCGAACTCCTGGCCGAAGACGGCCTGACCGCCGAAAGCCGCGCCGCCCTTCTCCAGGCGCTCAATTTCTCTATCCTGGCCGCCTGGAATCGCGATGCCGCCTCCCCGCCCGAAGCAGACGGGCGGATCACGGCCCTCTACCACCGTCTGGGCGGCCCTCCCCTGCCCGAGGCAGCCGCCCTTCAACTCGAAGATTACTGCACTCACCTGGCCGATAAGAGCGACCAGGAACTGACCGTTGCCGGCCTTGCCCGGCACGAAATCGAGCAAATCCTGCGCGCCCTGCGCGCCGGGAAATGAATAAAAACCCATCAGGAGGCAGAAATGGAGGCTCTTGAACACTTCGAGACCGACCGCTTTCCGACCTCGGCCGGCGAACTGGAAATCACCTTCCTCGGACACGGCAGTCTGCTGCTGACCTTCGAGGGGAAGCGCATCTACGTTGATCCCTTCAGCCGGGTTGCTGACTACACGAAACTTCCGCCGGCCGACCTTGTCCTCATCACCCATGAGCATCGCGACCACCTCGACCCCGAGGCATTAAATGCCATCCGCACCCCCGCTACGCGTCTCGTCCTGAATGAGCGCGGCGCAGCCCAGGTCGAGGGCGGCCTGGTCATGCGCAACGGCAATCGGCAGACCGTCCTCGGAATCCCCATCGAAGCGGTACCGGCCTACAACCTGGTCCACAAGCGCGAAAACGGCGAACCTTTCCACCCGAAAGGCTACGGCAACGGTTACATCCTGACTTTGGGTGATACGCGCCTCTACCTGGCAGGTGATACGGAAAACATCCCCGAAATGAGCACCCTGCACGCCATTGACATTGCCTTCCTGCCGATGAATCTGCCCTACACGATGACCCCCGAAATGGCCGCCGCGGCGGCGCGCGCCTTTCGGCCGCGCATTCTCTATCCCTACCATTACGGCAATACAGACGCCAATGCATTGGTGAAACTGTTGAAAAACGAACCCGGCATCCAGGTGCGCGTGCGCCGCCTGGCCTGAGCCAACCGACAGAAGCGCTCTTCGGAAAACAGGCCTATTTTTTCAGTTGCGCAAGCACATCGAGCAGGCGCGCCTGCCAGTTGCCTTCCCTGGCAAAGGTGCACCAGTAGGCATTCTTGCCGCCGCGCACGTCGCGCCCCAAATCCGGCAAGCGGCGAGCAGACTTCTCTTCCTCCACTGCTGGATAACGCAGGGCAATTTGCCCGTTTTCCCAGCCGACCGCCACCAGGCCGGCCGCTTCGGCGCGCAGTTTGACTCGCATCTGATAGAACAGGTTGCGGGTCGTCTCCGGCAGCGGACCGAAGCGGTCGGCGAATTCGTCGGCCAGGGCATCCAGGGCAGCCTCGTCGGTGATGTCGGCCAGGCGGCGGTAGAGGCGCAGGCGCAGATTCTGGTCGCCGATGTAATCCGCCGGAATCCCAATCGCCAGCGGCAGGTCGACATTGACCGGCATGCCGATTTCGGCCAGCAAGGCAGCGGGCTGGGCCGGCTCGGGCAGGCCGCGCGCCCGACGCTGGGCGCGCACCGCAGCCGCCAGCAGGCGCGTGTACAGGTGAAAGCCAACCGCAGCGATATGCCCGGATTGACGCGTGCCCAGCAACTCGCCGGCGCCGCGCATTTCCAGGTCGCGCATGGCAATCGAATAACCGGCCCCCAATTGGGCATTTTCGGCAATAATTTCCAGGCGCTGCTGGCCTTCAGGGGTGGGAAGCAATTTGCGGTGGCGAAAGAAATAGGCATAGGCGCGCGCCGCGCCGCGCCCCACCCGGCCGCGCAACTGGTACAACTGCGCCAGGCCAAACGCATCGGCCCGGTCCACAATGAGGGTGTTGGCGTTGGGAATGTCCAGGCCAGACTCGATGATCGAGGTGCACAACAGGATGTCCACATCGCCGGCCGTGAAACGGCGCATCACGGCGGCCAATTCATTCTCCGGCATTTGACCATGCGCAATGGCAATGCGTGCCTCGGGCACCAGTTTTTCCAGGTGCATGCGCATCGCCTCGATGGTCTGGACGCGGTTGTGGACGAAGAACACCTGCCCGCCGCGTTCCAACTCGCGCAGCACCGCCTGACGCACCAGGCGGGGCGAATACGGGCCGATGTGGGTCACAATCGGCAGGCGTTCCTCAGGAGGCGTGTTGAGATTCGAAATATCGCGCACGCCGGTCAGGGCCATGTAGAGGGTGCGCGGGATGGGAGTCGCCGTCAGGGTCAGGACGTCCACCTCGGTGCGCAGTTTCTTGAAATGCTCCTTGTGGGTCACGCCGAAGCGTTGTTCCTCGTCAATGATGACCAGCCCCAAATCTCTGAAGTGAACATCTGGCGAGATGAGGCGGTGGGTGCCGATGACGATATCGATGGCACCGGTCGCCAGGCCATAGAGAATCTGACTCTGCTCGCGCGGGGTACGGAAGCGCGAAAGCATCTCGACCGTGACCGGGAAAGCCGCCAGCCGCTGGCGAAAGGTTTCGTAATGCTGCTGGGCCAGGACGGTGGTGGGGACGAGGACGGCTGCCTGTTTTCCGCTCATGACCGCCTTGAAAGCCGCCCGCAGCGCCACCTCGGTCTTTCCATAGCCCACGTCGCCGCACAATAAACGGTCCATCGGGCGGGGCGCTTCCATATCCTTCTTGATTTCCGCCAGCGCCCGAATCTGGTCTTCGGTCTCGATGTAGGGAAAAGATGACTCCAGTTCAGCCTGCCAGGGCGTATCGGCCTCAAAGGCGTAACCCTCGGCGACCTGCCGGCGGGCGTACAAATCGAGCAACTCGGCAGCCACCTCCTGGACGGCTTCGCGGGCGCGGCGCTTGGCCTCCGGCCATTCCTGGCTGCCCAACGCGCCGGGGACGGGCGGGGCGCCGTCTGGACCTACATAGCGGGTCAGGCGGTCGGCTTGATGAATGGGCACGAAGACCTGGTCGCCATTGCGATATTCGACGCACAGGAATTCGCGCGCCAGCCCATCGAGCGTGCGCTGCACCAGGCCGACATAGCGGCCAATGCCGTAGTCCACGTGGACGACCCAGTCGCCGGGCTGCAGGTCAGCGTAGGCCATCTCAGGGGTCTCGGCCGTCAGGCGCGGGCGGGTGCGCGGCTGGGGGCGTTCCCAGCCGAAGATTTCTGAGTCGCTGACGAGTGCGACGCCGGGCAGGGAAAAACCGGCGGAAAGCGACCCCTCGCGGAAGACGACCGCCGGACGGCTTTCTTCTGCGTCCCCTGACCCGCCGTCTGGGGTTTGTTCCATCCACAACTCTTCCAGCCGCCCGGCCTGGCGCGAGACGATGATCACCTGCTGACCGCTCTCCCGCAGGCGGCTGAGGTAAGCGACGAACGGCTTCAGCCGCCCGCCAAAACGCTCGAGCGGGCCGAAATGGGCACCCAGACGGTTTTCCGTCCCCTCGTCCTCGGCAGCATAACCGAGGTCGAGACAGGCGCGGCGCTGCAACCCATCGGTCAGTTCGGACCAGGGAACATAAGGGAGGGGGAAATCGGCCGACAGCGTCCCCTGAGCAATCGATTCGCGGCGCAGGGCAACCGCCTGTTCCTCGATCTCGGCTGCCGCCCCATTCAGCAAGGCCAGGTCATCGGCCAGGACGAGTGCCGGCAGAGGCAGATAATCGAGCAGGGTGGCCGGCGCGGGGTGGAGGAGCGGCAGGTGAAACTCGCTCACCGTCTCCGGCAGCGGCGGCGCGTCCGCCCGCTGCGCGTCGGGGGCGGGGAGGAGGAATTCGCGGGCCGGCGTGATGAGCAACGCCTCGATTACGCCGACCGTCCGCTGGTCGGCCGGTTCGAAGCGGCGCAGCGTCTCGATTTGGTCACCGAAGAAATCCAGGCGGACGGGATGCGATTCGCACGGCGGCCAGATGTCGAGCAGGCCGCCGCGGTGGGAAAACTGCCCCGGCTCGAGGACGGTGTCGGCGGGCTGATAGCCGAGGCGCACCCACTCGTCCAGCAAGCGGCGGGGCGCAATGACCTGGCCGCTCTTCAACTGACGGGAGGCCTTGAGAAAGTCGCGGCGCGGCAGGGTGCGGGTCATCAGGGCGCGGGCGGAGGTGACCAGGATGGGTGGCGGGGAAGGCCTGGCGGCAAACGGCAAATGATAGGCAGACAGGACGGTGAGCGCCTGCAGGCGTTCGCGGCGGGTAGCCGTCCCCCAGGCGGCTTCTTCGTAGAAAAGGGGATTCGGTTCAGGGAAGAGATAGCGCCCCGCGCCGTCCGTCCAGAAGGCCAGTTCGTCGTGCAACTGGAGGGCGTGATCGGCGCGGTCGGTGACCAACAAAATCGGCCAGCCTAGATCGGCATGCAAAGCGGCCAGGACCGGCAGACGGGCGGAGCGCGGCAACGCCAGGCCCGGCGCGGGCTGGCCGGCCCTCAGCGAGTCGAGCAGGGCGCGATAAGGGGAAAGGGCGCGAATCCGGTCGAGAATGGCCTCCATCGTCCCGCCCTCAGATGGCGCTGCCGTTGAAACGGTTCATCGCCGCCTCCAGACCGTCGGTGACCCAGGTCAAGACCGCTTCGGCAGCCCGATTGAGCATCTCAGAGAGAACGGTCTGTTCGGCGGCCGAGAAATCCTGCAAGACGTAATCGGCCGGGTCCATCTGGCCGGGCGGCCGGCCGATGCCCAGCCGCAGGCGAGGAAAATCGTCGCTGCCGAGGCGCTCCAGAATCGACTCCATGCCGCGCTGCCCGCCTGCGCCGCCATCTGGCCGGAGGCGCAAGACGCCAAACGGCAAATCGAGGTGATCGTGGGCGACGAGCAGGTGATCGAGCGGCAGTTTGTAGAAGCGCATCAGTCCCTGAACGGCCTGGCCGGAGAGGTTCATGAACGTCTGCGGCTTGGCGAGGAGAATCTTGCGGCCCTGATACCATCCATCGGCCACCAGTGCCTTCGCCTGCAGGCGGGTAAAGCGCACATCGAGTTTCACCGCCAGGCGGTCGAGCAGCATGAAACCGACGTTGTGACGGGTCTGGCGGTATTCGCGGCCGGGATTGCCCAGGCCGACAATGAGATAAGTTTCGCTCATAACGATTCCCTCGCAAGGCAAAGATTGAGTCTAACACGAAGGAGAATAGGGGTCAACCGCCGCACAAAGCCCAAAATCGATCGTGCCGTAACCGCCGGCTTCGGCTGCCCGCCTAAAGCCCCTGCTCAGGTCGTGGAAGCCCGCTAAAGCGGGCTCCAATTCGACCCATTCGCGTCATTCGATGCCGAAATCTGCCCAGCCGCCGGGGCTACAAGCCCCTGCTCAGGCCATGGAAAGGCCGCCAGCCTGGGGCCGGGAATTTTCCAACCGAATCGCATCGGGTATAATCCTCCCCCAGGAGGAAACCGATGAAACGCCTGCTTGTCCCTTTCTTGCTCGCCCTGACCCTGCTCGCCGCCTGCGCATCCCAGACGGCAGACGGCGGACTGCAGACCGCGACCCCACCGCCCACCGTCACGCCCACCCGCACGCTCACCCCTACCGCCACCTTCACCCCGACGCCGCTCCCTCACCCCTCCGCCTTCGACCCGGCCTTCGCGCGCGGCCTCGTCCGCTTCGACCCCGCCGGCGGAGAATGGCTCGTCACCGCCTCCTATCGGACGGCAGACGGCGGACTGCAGACCGCCGACTTCGCCATCGACCCCGACTCCTTCGACACCCACGACGCCCTGCGCCAGCACAACCCGCTTGCCCCCTACACTGTCCGCGCCACCGACCCCGACGGCCGCCCCGTCACCCTCATCTGGAACCCCGACACCGCCGAATTCCGCGTTGCCGCCAGCCTTCCGGCCATCTACGACGGCGTCAACACCGACCACCCAACCTTCAACCCCGAAGCCTACGCCAACATCCCCCACTATACCATTGAAGACATCCAATCCGGTTTTGCTCTCCAGTCCCTGCTTGTCTCCATCCAAGACCGGCTCGACAACGGCGAAACTTTAGAACAAATCCTCTACATCAATCCCGAAGCCACCCGAAGCAACTGGCAAAATCTGGGGGGAAATTCGTTGTTATTTAGACTTCAACCCGATGGAAGATATGTCTTACTCAAGGCCAAAGGCAATGACCAATCTGCTCAAACCCTACGCTACGATAATATGACAATGAAAATCCTGCCCTTTGGCGCTCAAGTGGAAGTCAACGGCCAAGACTACTTTGCCTTCTACATCGCCAACTTTGACCCCCTTGACCCCCAAAACCCCGACCCCACTGATTTAGCCAATTGGAAATTTTTTCTTACCATCCCCACCTATGCTGGTGAGTATATCAGTATCCAATCTGCAGGAATTAATTGGACGGAAACACTTAGTAGGAACCCAACCATTTTTCCCTTAGTTACTTTATACGGCGACCCCGAATACCAGCAAAACCATCCCCTCCTCGCCCAACTTTTGGCAATTGAAGGGAATGATCCGCATAATTTACCAAACGATGATGGACATGGAATCGATTTCGCTAACATCTCTGGAAATTTAGGCTACCTAAACATGTTAGATGAAGACAATTTAATACTTGAAACCCAAGCAATGCGTTATCCGATTGCACCGCATATTCAACAAATGCTCTTCCTCATCGAAGTCGGGAC